>NZ_JBAFVB010000009.1:0-214661 GCF_043193975.1 Xanthobacter versatilis
CTTCCTGGCACATTTCTTGGTTTACCCACGCCGTACAGTGCAAGCCGCCCGCCTCGAGACGAGGTGCCGAAGCAGCGCGCCAGGAGCACCGGCGACGCCGTCAGTCGGCTGCGGGACCACGACGTGGTGCCCGGCACCCTGGAGACCGACGTCGATCGCGCCGGGCTGCCCAGCGACTGTTCGAGCGGCTGACCTCGCTCGGTGCGCCGGCGAGCTCTGCGGCCGGTCGGCTTCAACCTCCACAGGCCGTGGCAGTGGCCAATTCGGAGCGAGGGCGACGGCACCTGCGCCACGTGCGCGGACGCCAGTTGCGACGTCCGCGCACGGTTGTTTCAGCTTATTCGGCCGCGGATACGAACGGAGTGGAGCCGGAATTGGAGTATTGGCGGTCCCAGTCGGCAACGGTGCCGATGCTCTCCATCGATTTTTCGAAGACGATCGTGCTGTCCTCCATCACCGCCCGCGGATTGAACCCCTCGTCGGCAATGACGCCGTGAACGCGGCGGCGCTGCATGCCCATGTTGCCGCCGTCATAGATGGGCAGGACGGAGGCCTCCCGCAGGAAACGGCCGAACGGATACTCGGTGCTGAGGCTATTTACACCCACCACCTGCATGCACTTGTAGATGACGTCAAACATGGCCTCGGTGGTGTTGATCTTGCACATGGCGCCGACGAGCTCGGCATGCTGCTCATGCTTGTCGAGATAGTCCGAGGCGCGCCAGCAGAAATAGCGGGCCGATTCGATCTTGGCGGCACAGTCGCCGAGAATGTAGCCGACATTCTGGAAGCGGATGATCGGTGTCAGGGAGCCCGCCGTGTTGGCCTTGCAGAACTTGAGGGCGGCCTCGTAGGCGGACCGGGCCATGCCCACCGCCGCGATGCCGGCCACGGGGCCGGACCAGGCGAAATTGCGGTTGATGACGAAATCGCCATTGCCGGCGGCGCCGGGCAGAAGGTTGTCGACCGGAACGCGCGCATTGTCGAAGGTGATGAGGGCGTTGGACGCGGTACGGTGCCCCTCCTTGTTGACGAATTCATACGAGATGCCGGGCGTTCCGCGCTCGACCACGATGGCGGACAGGCCCTTGGTGCCGCCGACGTCGCCGTCGGTCCGCACGATCACCGTCTGCGCATTGACCCCCTTGGCATCCCAGCCGCCTGCCGAAGACCATTTCTTCCGGCCATTGAGGATATAATGGTCACCGTCGCGGGTCGCAGTCAGCCCGATGCCCGCAGGCCGGGGGAAAGGGTTGTCGAAATTCGCGGTGCCGCCGGTGCCGCCCGGAGGCTCGCCGGCGGTCCAGCCGCCGAGGAATTCGCCGGTCGGGTCGGAGGTGGCCGCGCCGATGAAGCGCTTCTTCTGCTCCTCGGTGCCATACCAGGCGACCGGCATCAGGCCGAGGCCATTGCAGAGCACGGTGCAGGCAAAGCCAGGATCGACGGCGCAGATCTCTTCGGCCGCGATGGTGAAATCGAGGCACGAGAGGCCGCCGCCGCCATATTCCTTCGGCAGCATGGCCATGGCGATGCCGGCCTTGTACGCCTCGACATAGGCGCCCTTGGTCCTGGCATGGGCCAGCAGAGGATCTGGCTCGCGATCTGCCTCGGGAACGACGGGAGCCAGCACATTCTCCGCAAATTCGCGAGCCATCGCCTGGATCTGCCGTTGTTCCGGCGACATGGTGAAGTCGATTGCCATTGAAGTTCCCCTTCGTTGTTGTTCCGCTCGCACCATCCATGGCCGCGCAGACCCGTTCGCCGCGACGGGTGTCGGGCGTGGCGGAAAGGCGATGTCAGGACGGCGTGCGAACGATGAAATGCTAGTTTCGACATAAAAAACTGTCAAAAGAATATTGTGATTAAAAGGGCGCCAGGCTGTGCCCGTTTCGGCGGCTCCGCGACGGCGTCGCGACCCTGACGCCTTTGGCAAGATACGTTGTGGAGTAAAGGGTTCGCTTCTATGATGGTTGAAGTATCATGTGAGGATTCAACCGTGCTCAGCGGGGGAGACACCCAGCGCCGGCTGCTTGCGCAGCTTCTTGAAGTTAAATCCGGCCTCTCCGTCGATGAGCTGGCCGGGCGGCTCGATATCAGTCGCAGCGCCGTCAAGCAGCACTTGTCGGGTCTGGAGCGCGACGGCTATGTCGCACGAGGCTCGGCCCGCAAGACCGGCGGCCGGCCGGAGCAGATTTATGTGCTGACCGAAAGCGGGATCGGCATATTTCCCAAGCAATATTCCTGGTTCTCGCGGATCCTGCTCCAGACGCTGCGTGGGCGCATCGGCGATGCCGACCTGGGCGAGTTCATGTTCAATCTCGGGGTCGACATGTCGGCCATGGCGCTGCCGCGCATCACCGGCAAGACGCGGATCGAGCGCATCGTCGAGATCGTTCGGATCATGAATGAAACTGGCTTTATCGCGCAGACTGTTCCTGACGAAGAGCCAGGTAAGCTTCCGCGTATCGAGTGCCGGAACTGCGTCTATCACGACCTATCGAAGGATTATCCGGAGGTGTGCCAGTTCGACATCGGTTTCATCAGTGGCCTGATGGGTGCGGGTGTGGACCAGGAGGAGTGCATGCAGCGGGATGATGGGCAGGTCTGCCGCTTCCGCTTCGTGCCCCTCGCCTGACGGCGGCGTGCGGCGCTATCTCAAGGTTTTGTCGAACGGTGTCGGCGATAGGTCCATGAAAGCGCGCGGATCGAAATCGGGATGGCGCATGACGGACCAGATCTTGCGCATCTGCATGCCCAGATTGCCCGCGTCATAGAGAGGGAAGACGGCGGCCTCGCGCAGGTAGCGCTCCAGCGGATGCCGCCGGTCGAGGGCATTCACCCCCATGACCCGCATCGCCCCAAACACGGCGCCGAACAACGTTTCTCCACAAAAGACCTTTGCCATGGCGCAGATGGCATGGCCCTGGCTCTCGTTGCGGTCGAGATAGTGCGCCGCCTTCCAGGCGAAGGCACGGCAGGCCTCGATCTTCATCGCCACGTCGGCGAGCGCATAGCCGACCGCCTGATGGTTGATGATCGGCTCCGGGCCGCCGGCGGTGTGGGTCTTCGCCCAGTCGAGCACGTACTCATAGGCGGACCGCGCGACCCCGACCGCGGCGATGGCGGCCACCGGGCCGGACCAGGTGAAGGCGCGGGCAATCGCGAGGTCGCCATCGCCGATCGCAAAGGCGTTCTCCTCCGGCACGCGGCAATCCTGGAAGACGATGGAATTGTTCTGGCAGATGCGGTGGCCGATCTTGGAGATAGGCGGCTCGTAGAAGACACCGGCCGTGCCCCGCGGCACGATGATCGCCGACAGCCCTTCCGTGCCGCCGCGCTTCGGGGTGGTGCGGACGATGCAGATATTGATGTTTGCGCCCGCGAGGTCCCAGCCGCCGGCATTGCAGGGCCAATATTTGCGGCCATTCAGGATGTATTCGCCATTCTTGCGGTCATGGGTCGCCGTCAGCGAAACGCCCGCCGGCCACGGCGCCGGATGGTCGAAATTGGCGGTGCCCCCGGGCGACCCCGCCGCCTCGCTGACCGTCCACGCCGCAAGATATTCGCCGCGCGGATCGCCCGTCGCCGCCGTCAGCCACTTCTGCTTCTGCCGCTCGTTGCCGAACCAGACCAAGGGCATGAGGGCGAGGCCATTGACCAGAAGGATGGTTGCGAAGCCCGGGTCCACGGCGCAGATCTCTTCGGCAACCACCTGGAGATCAAGGCTGCTGATGCCGCCGCCGCCATAGCGCTTGGGGACGAATCCCATGGCGAAGCCCAGCTTGTAGGCTTCCACGTAGGCGCCCTTCATGTCCTGGAAGGCCTTCTGCGGGTCCGGCTCCTCGTCAGCTCGCCGGACACGGGGGGCGAGGATGTCGTTGGCGAACTCCCGCGCTACGGTCCGCAGCCGCTTCTGGTTTGCCGTGAGCGTGAAGTCGATCGGCATAATCGGTCTCCCAACAGGTAAAGCCTCTTTTGAGCAATTTATATGCCAAAAGAGGTTCGGGAATTGCGGCTCTCGGCGACCATGCCTAACGATCTCGCCGGGTGGAAGTCAGCCGCTGATGCGCGACGGCGGGGCGATCGTCCTGACCAGCTCAACCACCGACAGCGCGGCGTTCTCGGCCTGGCAAAAGACAAGAAAGTGATCCGGATTGTGGCTTCTGGGGGTGTTTTACAGACGGTCCGTGGCGTCCCTGGGACTATGTCGAACCTTACCTCCGTCAAATCCTCGGGTTCATTGGCATCACGGATGTGCGGACCATGCGCGTCGAAGGGATGAACAGCCCGGGCCGAGCTGCCAGCGCGGTGCCCAGGGGAATCGAAGCCGTTGGAGAGCTGGCCCTTTAGCGCGGCTCACACTTCCAATCGAACGACCGACTGGGGCGTCATAGCCATCCGCGAACGCCGGCATCAGCGCTTCCCAGGCGTCACCCTCGACGAAAATCACGCCGCGCGAGAACAGCAGCTCGGGGCACGTTGCGGTCAAGCGCTTTGACGTTCGGAAAGGCTTCGAGCGCCTTGGTGCCGATGTGCAGAAGTTAATTTGGCTTCAAAGCCTCAACCCGCCCCATACAGACCGCCCGGAAACGGGGAGCAGGTCAACGTTGCCTGGTTGCGGGTAAAGCGGGAATCTGGCGCGGTGCTCCTGGCTTGGCCCAGCGGCAGATCCCGCGGCGGGTGAGCGGGCTCCGGTCGAAGAACGTTTGCGACAGTTCACGCAGTTTCGGAGCGGGTCCGCGACGGATCCGCCCGGTATGCCCGCGGGCTCACGCCCAGGTGCCGGGTGAAGAAGCGGGTGAAATAGGCGGGATCCTCGAAGCCCAGGCCGAATGCGATCTCCGCCACGGTCATGGACGTGTAGGCGAGATGCCTTCGTGCTTCGAGAGCGAGGCGCTCTTGCACGATACCCAGGGCCGAACGACCGGTCACGCGCCGGCACACGCGGCTCAAGTGGGGTACGCTCACCCCGAGCCGCCGGGCGCGATCGGTGAGGCTGGGATGGCGGCGAAAATCCTCCTCCACCTGGGCGGTGAAGCGCTCCACGAGCTGGACGCCGGCGAATGCCAGGTCGTCGTCGTCCGGCCGACCCGCGGCCAAAGTTCGGTGGAACCACACCAGGACCAGACCGGCGAAGGCGGTAAGTGCCTCGCGCCGGCTGGCGCCGTGTTCACCGGATTCGACAAGCGCGAGTTCGAGCGTGGTCCGCAACTGCCCCGCCTGTGCCGGCGTGACCGCCAGCACCAGCGGCGCCTTGAACAGGCTGCGCCACTGGGTCTTGGGAGATGACCAGTGGTCGAGCACCGCGGCGGGCACGCTGGCCACGTAGCCGTCGGTGTGCGGGGCGAATTCGAAAGCGTGGACCACCAGCGGCGGCATGGCGATGGCCGTGCCGGGGCCGAGGGCGTGGACGGTTCCATCAATGACGGCCGTACCGCCTCCCTCCGCGATGAAGAAGAACTGGTAGAGGTCGCCGTGGCGGTGCGAGCGGATGCGCCAGTCATACTTGGCGCTGCGTGCCGTGATGGTCTCCACGTGCAGTTCGTCGGGAAAGCCATCCGCGCTCTCGCCGTAGAGGGCGTAGGCGGGCACCGGGGGCGCGGCGCGTCTCATTGGCACGTCCGATAGGTTCGATTTATCCAAGAGAGTGCGCGAAGGTTCCATTCCGCGCAAGCCGGCCACGCGCCATTCTCACCAGTGCCGACGCCGCGCGCGACGCGGCGCGAGAATGGGTCTGTGGCCGCCTTCCTGCCAGAGCCGCGGTCCTGCTCTCTCCATTGCTCAACCTGAAAAAAACATGGGACTGCGTCGGCACGTCGAAGGCGCTCCGCGCGTAGCGTCCCTGGGAGGAAACAGACGTGCGACATCAAGTGTGCATCATCGGCGCCGGACCGTCGGGCCTTCTCCTCGGCCAGCTCCTGGCAAAGGCCGGCGTCGACGCGGTGATCCTGGAGGCGCGGAGCGCCGATTACGTGCTCTCGCGCATCCGCGCCGGCGTGCTGGAGAGCGGCCTTGTGGATCTCATGCGGCAGGCGGGATGCGCCGAGCGGCTGGACCGGGAAGGCCTCGTGCACGACGGCTTCCACCTCGCCTTTGCCGGCCGCACCCATCGCATCGATCTTAAAGGCCTGTCCGGCGGCAAGTCGGTGGTGGTCTACGGTCAGACGGAAATCACGCGCGACCTGATGGAGGCCCGCGCCGCTCTGGGCGTCCCGACCATCTACGAGGCGCAGGACGTGGCCCTGCACGATTTCGACGGTCCCCGCCCGCGCGTGACCTATCACAAGGACGGCGTCACCCACGAGATCACCTGCGATTTCATCGCCGGCTGCGACGGCTTTCACGGCATCGCGCGTCGTTCCGTTCCGGAAACGGCCATCGCCCAATTCGAGCGGGTCTATGCCTTCGGCTGGCTGGGGCTGCTCGCCGACGTACCGCCGGCCTCGAACGAACTCATCTATGCCCGCCACGAACGGGGCTTTGCGCTGGCGTCCATGCGGTCCCACACGCGCAGTCGCTATTACATCCAGGTGCCGCTTTCCGACCAGGTGGAGGACTGGTCTGACGAACGGTTCTACGACGAGTTCCGCCGCCGGCTGCCGGAGGAGGTGGCCGCGCGCGTTGTCCCCGGAGCGTCGATGGAGAAGAGTATCGCCCCGCTGCGCTCCTTCGTGGCGGAGCCGTTGCGCTTCGGACGGCTGTTCCTCGCCGGAGATGCCGGCCACATCGTGCCGCCGACGGGGGCCAAGGGCCTCAATCTGGCGGCGAGCGACGTGCATTACCTCGCGTCCGGGCTGATCGAGCATTACCGGGACAAATCGGACGCCGGCATCGACGCCTACTCCGAGCGGGCGCTGAGACGGATCTGGAAGGCGGAGCGCTTCTCCTGGTGGATGACCTCCATGCTGCATCTGTTCCCAGAAGCCGGGGACTTCGTGGCCCGCATGCAGCTTGCCGAGCTCGACTATATCGCCGGCTCGGAGGCGGCGGCGACCACGGTGGCCGAGAACTACGTGGGCCTGCCATTCTGAAGCCCGTTGCCGCCCGTCGGCCGCCGCCGCGTCGTCAGGATGCTGCAGGAAAACGCAGGGCCTCGATGAGCGCGAAGGCGGTGCGGGTGGCCGCGCCGGCGGTCGTCACCAACTGGGGCAGGATCATCCACTCCAGGGTCCAGGCGGCGCCGGACCGCTCGTTCTCGTGCACCAGGGCCTGGTCGAGGCCGCCCTGGAGGGTGGCGGCGAAGCGCGCCAGGGTCACCAGGATCTCGGCGCCCACGGGATTGTTCTTCTCCGGCATCGCGGAGGAGCCGCCGCCGCCGGCGATGGTCACCTCGCCCACCTCGTTCTGGGCCATGAGGGCGATATCGGCGCCGAACTTGCCAAGCGAACCGGCCAGCAGCGCGCACCAATGCCCATAGGCGGCGATAGCGTCCCGCTCGGCATGGGTGGCGCGCGGCGCGGCGCCTAGGCCGAGCCGGGTTGCGAGGCCGTCTGCCACGCGCCCGGCGGCTTCGCCCAGCTCGGCCCGGTTGCCCACAGCGCCCCCGAGCTGCACCCGGAACAGATCGTCCGCCACCGCCGGAAAACGGGCCCGGTGCCGCGCCAGGGGCTCGCGCCAGGTGGCAACCTTGTGGGCGAGGGTGATGGGCCGCGCCCGCTGCATGCGCGTATGGCCCGTCAGCGCCAGAGCGCCGGTGGTGGAGGCGAGACGATCGAAGCTGCCGACCAGCGCGTCGAGGCGTGCCAGCAGGATGTCGGAGGCCGCCTTCAGGCGCAGGAACAGGCTGGTGTCGATCACATCCTGGCTGGTCGAGCCCTTGTGCACGAAGCCCGCATGGGGCTCGCCCACCGCCGCGCGCAGCCGGCGCACCAGCTCCGGGATCACCACGCCGTCGCGGGCCACTGCGGCGGCCAGATCCGCGGGTGCGATGGCGATGCTACGTGCCGCCTGCGCGATGGCAGCGGCCGCCTCGTGCGGAATGACGCCGGCCTCCGCCTCCGCCTCCGCCAGCGCGGCTTCGAAACGGAGCATGGCGGCGATGTCGGCTTCGGCGGTGAAGGCCGCGGCGATGGCATCATCGCCAAGGAGTGGCCGCAGGAAGGGGTGCTCGAACACGGACACGCTCATGGATCTGGGGCCTTCCTCGGGAACGAAACGGGCCGCAAGCTCCACTGCGGCGCGCTCTGGCGTCAAGCCTGTTGTGTGGTCCGGCTCACAGGGCGCGGGCAACCTCGCGCAGGGCCTCGAGGAAGATCGCGGCCTGCGGCAGGGGAGCGTGTCCCGCCCGCGTGGTGAGGCCCACCGGGCCGCCGGATATGGACATGGACAGGGGGAGGCGCACCAGTGTGCCGGCGTCGAGATCGCCAGCCACCACCCCGTGGGAGATGACCCACACCGCGTCACTGGCGCCGACATAGGCCCGCGAGAAGCTCGCATCGGTGGTCTCGATGCGCTCGGCGGGGCCGGCCAGGCCTTCCATCAGGAACAGCCGGTCGATCTCGGGACGAATGATGGAGCCCGGTCCCGGCATGATGAAGGGATGGCGCGCAAGCTCCACGAGCCCCACCGGGTGGCCGGTGTCGGCTGGGTGGCCGCGCCGCGCCACGAAGACGATGGGCTCGGAATACAGGTGCTCGAAGGTCAGGCCCATCATGGCCTTGGGCTCGGCGAGGCGGCCCACCACCAGATCGAGGCGGCCCTCGGTCAGCAGGTCGAGAAGCCAGCCGTTGGACCCGGCCTCGATGGCGATGGTGGCATCGAGGCCAATCTCCTTCGCCCGCCGGATCGCCCCGGGCATGATCCGCGCCGCCACCGTGGGCAGCGCGCCGACTTTGAGCACCACATCGCCGGCGGCCGGCCGTCGCAGCGTGTCGATGCCGCGTCCCAGTTCCGCGAAGGCCGCCCCGGCATGGGTGCGGAAGGCGATGCCCTGCGGTGTCAGCACGGCGCCGCCGCGGCCGCGCTCGAACAGCGGCGCGCCGAGGATGTCCTCCAGTTCCGCGATGGCCCGCGACACCGCCGGCTGGGTGAGGCCGAGCGCATCGGCCGCGCGGCCGAACCCGGACCGTGCCGCCACCTCCAGGAAGCAGGCGATGTGGCGCAGCTTCATGCGTCCGTCGATCATGGCTTATGCATACCAAAACTGCATGGATAGATAGAAAAATATCATTTTCCATATCATGCGCTACATGAAACTCTCGCGGCGATCCCAAACGGTGCCAGCCGGATCGTCCCAAGCGTGCGCCTGCACGTTTAGTCCAAGTTTGCCCGGCAGGCGCCGCGCCCAGATGAGGCCGTCCCGTGACACTTCCCACCGACCGCTCCTCGCGCTGGACCACCGGAATGGCAACCCGCCGCTCCGTGCTCGGCGACACCTATGTGGACGCGGCGTCCGCCCGTACCACGCCATTCGACGAGGGGTTCCAGACCTTCATCACCGAAGGCGCCTGGGGGTCGGTCTGGTCGCGGCCGGGCCTTACCAGGCGCGAGCGGTCCATGATCACCATCGCGCTTCTGGCGGCGCTGGGGCATGACGAGGAAGTGGCCATGCACGTGCGCGCCACCCGCAATACCGGCGCGAGCGCCGAGGATGTCGCCGAGGCGCTCATGCATGTGGCGGTCTATGCCGGCGTGCCGGCGGCGAACCGCGCCTACAAGATCGCCAAGGATGTCTACGCGCAAGCGCGTACCGACGGCGACGCACAGGGAGAAAACCATGGTTGAGACGGGCGATTTCATGCGCCGGGACCGAGGCTGGCATCCGCCGGCCTTCACCCCCGGCTACAAGACCAGCGTGCTGCGCTCGCCGCGCTTCGCGCTGGTGTCGCTGGAGCAGGGCATCGGCGAGAAGGCCGGCCCGATTTTTCCGCGGTCCGGCCTTGATCCGCTCGACAATGACCTCATCCGCAATTTTTCCAAGGGCGGCGAGGCCATCGGCGAGCGCATCGTGGTGCACGGCCGGGTGCTCGACGAGAGCGGCCGTCCGGTGCCCGACACCCTCATCGAGGTGTGGCAGGCCAATGCCGGCGGGCGCTACCGGCACAAGAACGACAGCTATCTCGCCCCGCTCGATCCGAACTTCGGCGGCGTCGGTCGCTGCCTCACCGATTCCGAGGGCCGCTATGCCTTCCGCACCATCCGCCCCGGCCCCTATCCGTGGCGCAACAACGGCTCGGACTGGCGGCCGGCGCACATCCATTTTTCCGTCTTCGGCGAAGCCTTCGTGCAGCGGCTGATCTCCCAGCTGTATTTCGAGGGCGATCCGCTGATCCCGCTGTGCCCCATCATCAATACCATTCCGGACAAGGCCGCCGTTGAGCGGCTGGTCGCCCGCCTCGACATGGGCCAGCAGATGCCGTTCGACGCGCTGGCCTACCGCTTCGACATCGTGCTGCGTGGACGCCGGCAGACGTTCTTCGAGAACAAGAGGGAGGGGCACTGATGCCGGTCGAATACCTCAAGGAAACCCCGTCGCAGACCGGCGGCCCCTATGTGCATATCGGCACGCTGCCGGCGGTGGCGGGCCTGCCTGTCCGCACGCAGGAGAACCTGTCCATCCTCGCCTCCGGCAGCGTTCCGGGCGAGCGGATCCGCATCCTCGGCACGGTGTGGGACGGCTCGGGCCACCCGGTGAAGGACGCGCTGGTGGAGCTGTGGCAGGCCGACGGCGATGGGCGTCACGACAATCCGGACTTCCTGGGCTTCGGCCGCGCCGCCGCCGACTTTGCCACCGGGGAATGGAGCTTCGACACCATCCGGCCGGGCGTGCTGCCCTGGCGTGACGGGCGTCCCCAGGCGCCCCACGTCTCCCTGCTCATCTTCGCCCGCGGCATCAATATTCACCTGCACACCCGCATGTATTTCTCCGATGAGGCGGAGGCGAATGCTGGTGACCCGGTGCTGAAGTCCATCGAGCAGGTGGGGCGGCGCGACACCCTCGTGGGCCTGCGCGGCGATGCGGACGGTGTCGCCACCTACCGCTTTGACATCCGCCTGCAGGGCGAAAACGAGACCGTCTTCTTCGACATGTAACCAAAAACACCAAGCCGGCCGCCGCGTGTTGCGGCGGACCGGCGCGGGAGGAAACCATGACCACGCCAGCGGAGCGGACGATCGACGTCCGCCGGTTTCTTGATGAACAGCCGATCTCCGGCTTCCAGTGGCTGATCTTCGCCCTGTGCTTCGCGATCGTCCTGCTGGACGGCTTCGATACTGCCGCCATCGGCTATATCGCCCCCTCGCTCCTGGGCGAATGGAACATCGCCAAGGCGGATCTGGCCCCGGTGCTCAGCGCCGCCCTGTTCGGCCTCGCCGGCGGGGCCTTGTGCTCCGGGCCCCTGGCCGACCGCTTCGGCCGCAAGCTGGTGCTGCTCGCGGCGGCGGGTGTGATGGGCGTCGCCAGCCTCGTGGCCGCCACCGCCGGCAGCCTCGATGCGCTGGTGATCTGGCGTTTCGTCACCGGTCTCGGCCTCGGCGCCGCCATGCCGAATGCCGTGACGCTGGTGAGCGAATACTGTCCGGCCAAGCGCCGTGCACTCGTCACCAATGCCATGTTCTGTGGCTTCCCCCTGGGCGCGGCGGCCGGCGGCTTCGTCGCAGCCTGGATGATCCCGCACTTCGGCTGGCGCAGCGTGCTGGACCTCGGCGGCATCGCCCCGCTTCTGCTCGTGGCGGTGATGATTGTCCTGCTCCCGGAATCGGTCCGTCACCTTGCCCAGCATGGTGCCCCGGCGGAGAAGATCGGCCGCATTCTCCGGCGCATTTCCGCTGCCGCGAAGGGGGCGACCCGTTTCGTGCTCAATGAAGGCGAGGGCGCTGCGGAAGCCGGCCGGCGCGGCATCACCGTGGTGTTTTCCGCGCCCTATATCCTCGGCACGCTCTGCCTGTGGGTCGCCTATTTCATGGGCCTGGTCATCTTTTACGGCCTCATCAACTGGATGCCGATCATCCTGCGCGACAGCGGCATCAGCCCCACCCAGGCGACACTCATTTCGGCCCTGTTCCCGCTTGGTGGCCTCGGCGCCATCCTGGCCGGCTGGCTCATGGATCGGTTCCATGCCGATCTGGTGGTGGCCGCCGGCTTCCTGCTCACGGCGCTGGCGGTCTATGCCATCGGCCAGGTGGTGGGCCAGGTCGGCCCGCTCACGGCGGCGGTCTTCATTGCCGGAACCGTCATGAACACCGCGCAATCCTCTCTGCCCGCGCTGGCCGCCATGTTCTATCCGACCCGGGGCCGGGCCACCGGGGTGGCCTGGATGCTCGGCATCGGCCGGTTCGGCGGCATTGCCGGCTCGTTCCTGGTGGCCGAGCTCGGGCGGCGGCAGCTCGGCACCGCGGCGGTGTTCCTGGTGATGGCGGGACCTGCCCTGATCGCCACCCTCGCCATCCTCACCAAGGCGTGGCTGGGTCCCAAGCCTGATGCCTCGGCCGGCCCGGTGCCCTCGCTCGGCCACTGAGCCCCGCGAGCGCACCGCGTGACCCTCTTCCAGGCTCCGGCCGGGCGCGCATCGTCTCAGCCTGCCGGTGGTGGAAAAGCATCGCCTGCATCGCCGAAGGCCTGCCATCCGCCATCGACCGAGAGCACGGTGCCGGTCACGTAGCGCGCCGCGGGAGACACGAGGAACGCCACCGCCTGCGCGATGTCGTCCGGCTGCGCCAGGAAGCCCAGCGGAATGCGACGGCGGATGCGACCGAGGTCGATCCTGCCGTCGCGCTCCAGGGCCTTCACGAGGGCGGTCTCCACATAGCCGGGCGCCACCGCGTTGACCCGGATGCCGGCGGGCCCAAACTCGCAAGCCATGCTTCGCGTCAGGGCGACCACGCCCGCCTTGGCCGCTCCATAGGCATTGCGGCGGGGCAGGCCGGTGATGCCGGCGATGGAGCTGAGGTTGACGATTGAGCCGCTGCGTCGGGGCAGCATCACCCGCGCGGCCTCCCGCGAGACCAGGAACACCCCGATGAGGTCCACGTCGAGGATCTTGCGGAAGCGCGCCGCGTCCTGCTCCACCGTGGGCAGGTGGGTGTCGGCGATGCCGGCATTGTTCACCACCGCGTCGAGACCGCCGAAGGCGGCCACCGCCCGCCGCATCGCCTCGGCCACGTCCTCCTCCACCGACACGTCGGCGCGGACCGCGAGATGGCCTGCGCCGAGTTCCGCCGCCCGCGCGGCGGCGGCGCCCTCGTCGAGATCGACCAGGGCGAGGCGCCAGCCCGTGGCCGCCAAGGTGCGTGCAATAGCCCAGCCGATACCGTCGGCCGCGCCTGTGATCAATGCGGAAGGGCTCATGGCGCGGTCTCTCCGAAGCCGGGACGCGGCACAAGGCTCATCAGGGTCTGGGACAGGCCGCCGTCCACCACGATCTCCTGACCGTTGACATAGGACGCCCGCCCGCTCGCCAGGAACACGGCGACGTCGGCGATGTCCGAGGGCTGGCCGATGCGGCGCACCGGCACCATCGCTTCGCGTTTCTCGGCAATACCCGGTGCGGTGTAGAAGGGCTCGCTCAGGGGCGTGCGCACGAGGCCGGGGCTGACCACGTTGGAGCGCACGCCGCGCGGCCCCCATTCGAAGGCGATCTGCCGCGACAGCATGGACACCGCCGCCTTGCCCGGGCTGTAGGCGCCGCTGAACGGCTGGGGCTCGCTGGCGGCGATGGACGAGATGTGCACGATGGCGCCCGCGCCTTTCTCCAGCATGGCCGCACCAAAGGCGCGGGTGGTGAGGAAATAGCCGGTGAGGTTCACCTTCAGCATGTGCTCCCAGTCCGCCGTGGAGACCATGTCGATGCCGCCGGGCCGCAGGATGCCGGCATTGTTGACGAGGATGTCCGCCCCCCCGAATGCGGCCAGCGTTGCCGCCGCAGCCGAGGCGATGCTGGCCTCTTCGGAGATGTCGCATTGAAGCGCCAGCGCCCGCCCACCCAGCTTCTCCACCTCGGTCTTGGTTTCGGCGCAGGTGTCCGGATTCCTGTCGGCAAGAGCAAGGTTTGCGCCGGCCTGCGCGAAGGCGAGCGCCACGGCGCGTCCGATGCCGCCGCCGGCACCGGTGACGACGCATGTGAGGCCTCGAAGGCCGAGCCAGCCGGTGTCGGGCGCGCTCATTGGGCCGCTCCTTCGCTGCCGAGGAAGCGGGCGACCGACGCGAGGTCGATCTTCTTGATGAAGCGGTTCTCCTGCGCCACCAGCAGGTGGCCGGAGGCCGAAAGATAGGCCGGCCAGTCGGGATCGGCATCGCGCGCGATGCGGCGGCGGTCATAGTCGGCGAGGCTATCGTAGCCCCACAGATGCACAACCTGGTTCTGAGGGCCGATGTCGCTGGCGAAAAAAGCGATGGGCGGCCCGAGGTGTCGCAATTGCACCGGCATGGCGAGGGTGTCGAAGATCTCGATGAACTCGCCGAGGCCGCGGGGCTTGATGGTGTAGATGCGCAAGTCCGCGATACGGTATCCGGTCATGACAATCCTTGATGAGTTTTACACCCCGGAGCGGTTTCGGCTCCGGGGATGCACGTCGCGGAGCCCAGGGGGCCGGGCGTATTCAGGTCTTCACGAAGGGGCAGCCGCCTTCGGCGACAGGCCGGAAGGCCTCTTCGGCCGGGATGGTGGAGACGAGCTTGTAGATGTCGCCGGGGGCTTTGCTCTCGGCGGGAGCCTTCACCGAGAACAGATAGGCTGGGTGGATCTTGCGCCCGTCCTCACGCACGCGGCCGGGGCCGAAACAGTCGTCGTCCGTGGGCATCTGCTTCATGGCGGCGATGGTGTCCCGCCCGGAGGCCTTGGCGCGGGCGACGCCCAGCGCCTTCACCGCCTTGAGATAATGGGTGACGCCGGAATAATCCCCGGCCTGGCTCATGTTTGGAAACACGCCCGCCGGCAGCTTCGGAGCGATGCGCTTCATGAAGGCGCGGGTGCGGTCGTTGAGGTCCCAGTAGAAGGTTTCGGTGAGGGAGAGGCCGTGGGCCACCGGCAGGCCCATGGCGATCACGTCGGTGATGTATCCCACAGTGGCGGCGAGGCGGACCTTGCCGCCGGCGTCGAGGCCGAATTCCTGCGCCTGCTTCAGGCAGGTGATGAGCTCGGTGCCGGAATTGCAGAAGGCCACCACATTGGCGCCGGACGCCTGCGCCTGCAGCAGGAAGGAGGAGAAATCCGCGGTCGAGCCGTAGGGATATTTCACCGCGCCCGCCACCTTGCCGCCGGAGGCCTCGACGAAGCGGGTGGCATCCGCCTGGGCGGCATTGCCGAAGG
The DNA here is from genome assembly GCF_043193975.1 of Xanthobacter versatilis. Lineage (NCBI taxonomy): Bacteria > Pseudomonadati > Pseudomonadota > Alphaproteobacteria > Hyphomicrobiales > Xanthobacteraceae > Xanthobacter > Xanthobacter versatilis. The sequence continues at coordinate 15,246 of NZ_JBAFVB010000009.1, forward strand.
CATAGTCTGCGGTGACGAAGAACCACTTCGTGCCGCCGGTCTTCACCAGCGCCGTGGCGGTGGAATGGGCGAGGCACCAGCTGTCCCAGCTCCAGTGCAGGAGATTGGGGCTGCAGCTCTTGCCGGTGAGATCGGAACTGCCCGCGGAGGTGACGATGGAGACCTTGTCGCGCTCCTGCAGGATGCCGCGCGAGCCCAGCGCGATGGCGCTGTTGCCCACGTTGGTGATGAGGTCGATGCCGTCCTCGTCGAACCATTTGCGGATGATGGTGAGGCCCACGTCCGGCTTGTTCTGGTGGTCCGCCACGACCAACTCGACCCGGATGCCCGGATTGGCGGCGGTGAACTCCTCTATGGCCTGCCGGGTGCAGGCGACGCTGGTCGGTCCTTCCACATCGCGATAGATGCCGGACATGTCGGTGATGTGGCCGATGCGGATGGTGTCGTCCGCTGCGCGCGCCCTCCCCGCCGGACCGAGCCCGAACGCGGTAACGGCAAGGCTTGTGCCGAGAAAGCTCCTGCGATCCATGGCCATGGCGTTTTTCCCTTATGGTTTATTGTCTTATCTTTGTTTTCGTCAGTGGGCGGAGACGCCGGCCAGGTGCCGCCCGGTGACATAGCCCGACGTCATGATGGGCCCGAGCGTGATGCCGGCGCCGGGATAGTTGCCGCCCATGATGCTCGCCGCATCGTTGCCCACGGCGTAGAGCCCGGCGATGGGGGCCGCGTTCGTGTCCAGCACCCGACCGAGCGGGTCGGTGGACAGCCCGTCGAAGGTACCGAGATCACCCATGAAGATCTTCACCGCATAGAACGGCCCTTGATCGATGGGCGCCACCGTGGGGTTGGGCTTGTGGTCGGGGTCGCCGAGATAGCGGTTGAAGGCGGTGGAGCCGCGGTGGAATGCCGGGTCCTCGCCCTTTACGGCGCCCACATTGTAGGTGCGCACTGTCTCTTCCAGGCCGGCGGCATCAATGCCGGCCGCGCGGGCGAGGTCGGCCAGCGTGCGACCCTTCAGCAGATAGCCGGTGCGGGTATAGAGCGAGGTCGGCACCGGAGCGGGCTTGGCAAAGCCCAGGCCGTACTTGCGGAGGGTGGCATGGTCGCAGACCAGCCAGGCGACGGTCTCGCCCTCCCCCTCGCTGTCGGCGATCATGGCGGCGCCCACGTCGTGGTAGGAATTGGCCTCGTTGGTGAAGCGGCGGCCGTGCCGGTTCACCGCGATGACGCCGGGCTTGTAGCGGTCCACGAGGTGGGGGAAGACACCGAAGCGTCCGTTGCCGAGGGGCACTTTCGACACCGGCATCCAGGCCGCCGCATCGGGAAAGCGCGCCTCGAACTGCCCACCCACGGTTTCCGCGAGGCGGATGCCATCGCCGGTATTGCCCTCAGGGGTGGGGGAGACATGGGCACCGCCACGCCGGCGGTGGGGATAGATGCCCGCAATGCGCGCCTCGTCATGGGGGAAGCCGCCGCAGGCCAGCACCACCCCCCGTCGCGCGGTGATGCGCTGGGTGCCGGAGGCGTCTTTCACGACGGCGCCGGTCACCGCGCCATCCTTGACGATCAGCTTTTCGGCGGCTGTGCCGGTGCGGATCGCAATGCCGCAGTCGAAGGCCGATTTGGCGAGGCGGGCCGCCAGAGCGTTGCCGCTCGTGACCTGGACCCCGCGCCGGTACAAAAGAAGATCCTTCAGGTGATTGGCAAGGCGCTTCGCCACATAGAGCGCGGAGGTCAGCGAGCGCGTGGCGTTGAAGAAATGCTTCAGTTCATTGTTGGATGAATTGAACATCATGCCGATGAAGGTGATGGTCGCGAGCGGCGGCTTGAGCCGGTTCATCTCGCCTCCAAGGCCGCGCGCATCATAGGGCGCGGCGACGACGGAGCGGCCGATATCCACGCCGCCCGGCAGATCCGGATGGTAGTCGGGATAGGCGGAGGCGACGAACTTCACCTCGGTCTCGCGCTCGAAGAAGTCGAGCATGCGCGGGCCGTTGTCGAGAAAGCACTCGATCGCGTCCTCGCGGTAGAAGTTGCCGGTCTCGGTCTTCAGGTAGAGCCGGGCGGCGTCTCGCGTGTCGGTGATGCCCTGCGCCGCAGCATGGGGATTTCCAGGGATCCACAGCACGCCGCCCGAAAAGGCGGTGGTGCCGCCGAAATGCTCCTCCTTCTCCACCACGACGACGTCGAGGCCGTGCTTCCTCGCGGTGACCGCCGTGGACAGGCCGCCGGCTCCGGACCCGATGACCAGCACGTCGCACACGAGAGGGGCGTGTTCGCTCAAAGACATGAAAAGGCTCCTCCTCGACACGCGCCGGGCGTGTGAAGTCCGCGCTTCCTGTGCGCAAAAGGCGTTGTGTGATCGCATGGCACCGCGGTGCCGACGCACTGGCGTCGCTCACTCCGCGGCTGGCTTGACCAGCTCTTCGACGGCTCGTTGTTGTCCCATGGATAGGCCCGCCAAAATGGGCCGACAATGGATGAAAGCAAAATCCTGTTGTACTTTTCGTAAGGCAGCAGCATCCTCGTGGTCGCGTCACGACAATGCTGCACTTGCGAATGACACGGCAAAATGTGATCCCGAGCTTCTTTCTTTACGACGAAGCCTTGGCAGATGTGGATCTCGACTTCCTCCATGTGGAAGCCATCCGGATCCGCTCAAGCGTGCATGATTGGACGATCCGTCCACATGCCCATCCCGAGCACGTCCAGTTCCTGTTCGTGACCGAGGGCGGTGGGCGAATCCGCGTGGAGGATGACGAGTGGCAGCTTGATCCGCCCACGGTGGTGGTCATCCCCCCGACGGCGGTCCACGAAATCCGCTTTGAACCGGGCTCGGACGGCTTCGCGCTTACGATCGCCGCCTCCTACGTGACGGCGATGGCGCAGACGGATCCGGCCTTTGCCGATGTACCCGCCGCCGCGGGCCTCTATCCGGCCCAGGGGCCCGATGGCGACGGCTACGGCCTGCTGGATGCCTTCCAGTGGCTGGAACGGGAATTCATCGGCGCGGCGCCGGGGCGGCGAGCGGCCATCGGCGCACACTTTCTGCGGGTGCTGGTCGCGCTGGCCCGGCTGAAGGATGGCGGTGCGCCGGCGGGAGGGCCGCTGATGCGCCGCGATGCCGATATCGTGGTGCGCTATCGCCGGCTCATCGAGGAGCATTTCCGGCAGGCCCAGCCGCTCACCTTTTATGCCGACGGGCTCAACATCACCTATGCCCGCCTCAACGCCGCCTGCCGGGCAGTGGCGGGCAAGAGCGCGCTGAAGCTCATGCACGACCGCCTGATGATCGAAGCCAAGCGCAACCTGCTCTACACGAGCATGAGCGTCGGCGAGGTGGGCCACGCCGTTGGCTTTCAGGATCCGGCTTATTTCTCCCGCTTCTTCACCCGCCATGCCGGGCGCTCACCGGCAGCGTTCCGCGCCGCACCGCGATAGGACGCAGGCGCTCACGCCCGCGCGGCGGCCCGCTCCCGGTAATAGGCGATGGTGGCGGCGATGCCGGTGTCGAGGGACGTTTCCGGCAAGTCCGGCAACACGGAGGAAAGGTGATCCGGCGCCAGCTCCCCGGCGATGGGCATGGGAGCGCCGGTGGCGGTGATGCGCGCATCGGGCACCTGGCGCCGGATGGCGGCGATCACCTCGTCGACGGTCGCGGGGCGTCCGGCCAGATTGAAGGCGTGCGCGCCCGCCAGCGGGGCAAACAGACCCTGCTCGAAGGCCACCGCCACATCGTCCACATAGATCATGCCGGTGGAGCCCACATAGGGGATCACATAAGGCGTGCCCTGTGCTGCGGCGCGGCAGGCAAGCGTCGGCCCGGCGCTGGCGCCTTCCTCGCCGCGGCCCGGCCCGTAGACGATGAAGGGCCGGAAGCCGATGCTGGCGATGCGATGGTCTTCCCAATACGCCCGGGCGCTGCCTTCGCAGGCGAGCTTGAAGGCGCCGTAATGGGTGGTGGGGCAGGGGATGTGTCCGTCCCGCGGCCCGAACACGCCCGCCGAACTCGCATAGACGACGTGCGGCATGCCCTCGCGCCGGGCGGCCTCGAAGGCGTTGAGCGTGCCGATGAGATTGATCTGGGCGCCCTTCACCGGATCCGCCCGGCAGGCGGGCGTGAGGATGCCGGCCATGTGCACGATCCCGCCGCAGCCCCGCGCGGCCGCATGCACCGCGTCTGTGTCGCGGATATCGGCCAAGCGCCAATCCACCTCGCGTGCGAGGTCGCCCAGGATGTCGCGCACGGCGGCGCTATCGCTGGCGATGTCGAGGACGCGCACGGCGACGCTGCGCTGGAGCAGGCGGCGGATGATCCAGGCGGCGATGAATCCGGTGCCGCCGGTGACGAGGACCTTCATGGTTGAACCTCTGGTCCAATCGTGGTGGAGGGGGCGCCTTAGTATCCGGGTCTCGGGATGTGGCCCATGAGGGAGCGCCTGAGGCCGCCATCCACGACGATCTCCTCCCCGTTGATGTAGGACGCCCGCGCGCTGGCGAGGAAGACCACGGCGGCGGCGGAATCCTCCGGCGTTCCAATGCGCCGCGCGGGTACGAACGCCTCGCGCTTCTCGCGTATGCCGGGAACGGCGTAGAAGGCGGCGCTCATGGGCGCCTCCACGAGGCCCGGGCTGACCACATTGGAGCGCACGCCGCGCGGTCCCCATTCCACCGCCAACTGCTGGGACAGCATGATAAGGGCGGCCTTGGCCGCGCTGTAGGCGCCGCTGGATGGCTGCACATTGCTCCCCGCGATGGAGGAGATGTGCACCAGCGCTCCCGAGCCCCGTGCGAGCATGCCCGCGCCGAAAGCCTGTGCGGTGCGCAGGCAGCCGGTGAGGTCCACGTCGAGCTGGGCCTGCCAGTCGGCGGGGTCCAGGGTGTCGAGGGCGCCGGGGTGCATGACCGCCGCATTGTTGACGAGCACGTCCACCGGCCCCACGGCGTCTTCCACCCAGCCTGCGGCCTCGGCGACGCTGGCGGTGTCGGCCACATCGCAGGCACGAACCGCGCTGCGCTTACCGTCGGGATCGATGGTCGCGGCCGCCGCGGCGAGAGCTGGAGCAGAGCGGCCCAGCAGCACCACCCGTGCGCCGACGGCCAGGAACTCCCGCGCGATGGCAAGGCCGATGCCCCGCCCGCCACCCGTCACCACGCACAGCCGGTCCCTGAGGCCCAGCCAGTCCCCGTTCTCCTGCGCCATCGCGGCGTTCCTTCCTGATGGTTGTTGTTCTGCTCAGACGGCGACCGGCCGGCGTTGCTCGATCGCGTGGACGACCCGCCGTGCGCGCTCCAGTGCGAGGCGTGCCCATTCCTCGATGCCGAGGCGCGGCTTCTCGGTCACGTTGGGCAGTTCCAGGCTGATGGGGAGATCGAGCGGCAGTACGGAGAACATGCTGGCAAGGTCGATGCCGCCGTCGCCCGGCAGCAGGCGCTCGGCGCGGGCGGTGTGGATGAGGCCTTCGGTGGTGGCCGGGACTTCGGCCGGCGCGTCGCACATCTGGGCGTAGTGCAGCAGATGGCGCGGAATGGCGGCAAGATCGGCGTGCGTCGTCGCCGAGCGGGCGGCGTGCAGCGCATCCACCAGGATGCCGCCGTTGGGTGCTCCCGCCGCCGTGACGATGCGCAGGGCGGTCTTCGCGTCCGGCACATGGGTCCACGGCATGAATTCAAGGTCTGCCGTCAGCCCATAGGGCCGAGCCGCCGCGCAGAAGGCGGCATATGACTGGACAAGGCGCGCCTCGTCGGGATCGTCCCCCGCCACCAGCACCGCGCGGGCCGAAAGCCGCCCGCACAGATCGAGGAACGCCGCCACGTCCTCCACGCGGAAATCGGGGCCGATCCGCACGATCTCCATGTCGAAGAGGGTGACGCCGGTATCGGCCAGGCGCGCCCGCGTTTCCCGCTCCGCGGCGGGATCGTGGAGCAGCGGGTTGACCTCGCCGCCCGGCGCGGCCGGCAGCGCCCTGAGGCCGACCGCGCCATAACCGAGACGATGGGCGAGCAGGACCGCATCCGGTGCGTCGAGGGGCGCGCTCGTGAGATAGGCCAGCGAATAGACGGGCTCCACGGCCAACCTCCTCAGGTGAGCGGCGAGATGGCGGTGGGCAAGGCGATGACCGAGCGCATGTCGCCGGTGAGAAGCGCCGGCCCGCCGGGCGGCGGCCATACGCCTTCGGCAACCGAGCGGGCGCGCTTCTCGGCGCGGTCATCGAGGCTGGCATAGGGCCAGATGTGGGTGATGCGGGGCGTGCCCTCCAGCGCATACATGGCGATGGTGAGGGGAGAGAGGGCCAAACGCCCCGGGAGCGCCGGGCCCCAGACGCGCTCCACTGCCGGCAGGCAGCCGTGCTTCACGCGATAGGTGCGGATCTCGTAGACCGGGCCGTATTTGCCCGGCACCACCGGCTGGGAGAAGGAATAGGGCGCATAGCCCGTGAACTCCATCTCGACGATGGCATCGCCCGCGCCGAAGGGATCGGTGGCGCCGTGGATGCGGGCGCGGTCGGCCTGCATCTCGGCGTCGTCGGCAAAGCTGCGGAACACGATGACGTGGTTGAGGTCCCCGATCTCGCTGACGAAGCAGCCGAGCAGCGTGCCGGCGCCCGGCGTCTTCGCATGGGCCTCGATGCCGGCGGTCACCGCAGGCACCGTGCCGAAGCGGATGGTGAGGGACAAAAGTTCATAGCGCATGGGACTCTCCGGGCGGACGCGGCTGTCCGCTGTCGATGGTGTCGGAAGGAAGGGGGGTGCCGCTGGCGTGGTGCGCGGCGACGAAGCCAAAGGTCATGGCCGGGCCGAGGGTGATGCCGCCTGCCGGATAGCGCCCGCCCATCATGCTCGACATGTCGTTGCCCACCGCATAGAGGCCGGCGATGGGCGTGCCCGAACCGTCGAGCACCCGGGCATGGGCGTCGGTGGCGAGGCCGGCGAAGGTGCCGAGGCTGCCGGCCACCACCTTCACCGCATAAAACGGTCCGCGGGCGATGGGCGCGACGCAGGGGTTGGGCCGGTGCGCCGCGTCGCCCTGCACCCGGTTGTAGAGGCTGGAGCCGCGGCCGAAGGCGGGGTCCTCGCCGCGTGCGGCGGCGCGGTTATAATCCGCGAGGGTCTGTTCCAGCCCGTCGGCATCGATGCCGCAGGCGCGGGCCAGCTCGGCGAAGCTGTTGCCGCGCTTCAGATAGCCACTGGCGAGCCACGGGCGCAGCGGGAACGGCCGGGGCCGCGTGCGGCCGAGGCCGTAGTGGCGCTGGAAGGAATGATCGCAGATCATCCAGGCTTCCACGGGCGCGCCAGGGGGCGTTGCCGCCAGTAGCGCGCGCATCACGTCGTGGTAGGAATCGGCTTCGTTGGTGAAACGTTGCCCGTCCGCGCGCACCATGATGAGGCCGGGCTTCGCGCGTTCGACGAGGTGGGGATAGGACGCCGGGGTGCCACTGGCCTGCGGGACCAGCGACACCGGTGCCCAGGCGCCGGCGTCCGAGAGGTCCGTACGCAAGCAGCCGCCAGCGGCCTCCCCCAGACGAATGCCGTCGCCGCTGTTGGTCTGCGGCGCCGCCGACCAGTGCTCGCGGCCGGTCGGTGCGTGGGGAAACAGCGCCGCCTTGCGAGCGAGGTCATGGGGAAAGCCGCCGCTCGCCAGCACCACGCCGCGCCGGGCGTGGATCTCATGCACCGTTTCTCCGGAGCCCGCGATGATGCCCGCCACGTGCCCTTCTTCCACCAGCACCTCGCTGGCCGGGCACGAGGTCAGGATGGTCACGCCCAGATCGTCGGCCGATTTCAGCAGGCGGGCGATGAGGGCGTTGCCGTTGACCAGCTTCATGCCGCGGCCGTGGCGCGCCACATCGATGAAATGGCGCAGGATGCGCCCGGCGGCATGGGTGAAGGAGGAGGCATTGCGCGTGGCCTCCAGGAAATGGAGCATGTCGCGCCCTGAGGCGATGCCCATCCCGAAGGGCGAGATGAGGTCAAGGGGCGCGCGCAGGTCGCAAATGCGCGCGCCGAGCAGCCGTCCGTCGAACGGTGCGGCGCACAGCGAGCGCCCGCCCTTGGCCGCACCGGGCGAGGTGTCGTGAAAATCGGGAACGGCGTTGCCGTCCACGAAGGCGAGGCTGGTGTTGCGGCGGAAGAAGTCCACCATGCGCGGACCCTGCTCCAGCAGCATGGTGGCCAGGGCCTCGTCATAGGCATTGCCCAGCTCGGCCTTCAGATAGGTGCGCGGCGCCTCGATGTCCTCGACGATCCCGGCCTCCACAGCCAGCGGATTGCGCGGGATCCACATCCATCCGCCGGACCAGGCGGTGGTGCCGCCGATCTTGGCATCCTTCTCCACCACGACCACCTCAAGGCCGAGGAGAGCGGCGGTGACGGCGGTGGCGAGGCCACCCGCTCCCGAGCCAATCACCACGAGGTCGCATGTTCGCCTGGCGTTTTGGCGTGCGGCGCCGGAGGGCGCGATGGGGCCCGGATGCGGGTTCATGGCCGCTGCTCCCCGGCTTGGCAGGCATGGCGCACGGCGCGATAGGCGAAGGTGATGGCCGGGCCGATGGTGATGCCCGGGCCGGGATAGGTCCCGCCCATGATGGACTGGGCCTCGTTGCCGCAGGCATAGAGGCCGGGAACCGGGCTGCCGTCCTCCTTCAGCACCCGCGCCCATTCGTCGATGACGAGGCCGGTGGCTGCACCGATGTCGCCGGGATAGAGCCGCACGGCGTAGAAGGGCGCGGTATCGATCGGGCCGAGGGTGGGATTGGGACCGTGCGCCGCATCGCCGTTGATCCGGTGATAGGCGGTGGTGCCGCGACCGAACTGCGTATCAACACCGGTCTTGGCAAAAGTGTTCATGGCGCCGACTGTTTCTTCCAATACGGCGGCATCCATGTTCAGCTTCGCAGCGAGGGCGGCGATGGTGGGCGCTTCCACCAGATAGCCGTCGTCGAGGAACGGCTTCAGGTTGCGCGTGCCCATGCGCACCATGCCGAGGCCAAATCTCTTCAGGCCCACCGCATCGGTGATGATGAAGCAGGGGATGGTCGGCCGATCCCGGTTCGCCGCGAACATGGCCTTGCCGAACTGGTGATAGGAGGTGGATTCGTTCACGAAGCGCCGCCCGGTCTGGTCCACGCACACGGTGCCTGGCTTGGAGCGGTCCATCACGAAATGGGGGAAGACCGCGGTGGAACCGTCGGCGCGGCGGCGCACCGAGACCGGCGCCCAGAAGGCCGGCTGGTCGCCCCCCGTGCCGAAGCGGGCCCCGAGCTTCAGGGCGAAGTCCTGCATGGCGCCGGTATGCCCGGGCGCGGCCGGGCTGTAGGCGGGTGTCGGCTTGGGCAGAAGCTCGGCACGGCGGGTGGGGTGGCGGTTGAAACCGCCCGCCGCGATCACGAGGCCACGACGGACGCGGATCTGCCGCTCCGTGCCGTTCTGCGCCACGGTGACGCCTTCCACGCCGCCGCGCCCCGCGTCGACGGCGCGGACGGTGGCCTCCAGCAGGATCGGGACGTTGCGGGCCTTCAGGGAGGCGAGCATGCGCCCGATCAGGGCGTTTCCCATCACCAGCCGGCTGCCGCGCCGCTGCGCCAGCCGGTCGCGGCCGTACCAGGCGAGGATCGAGGCGGCATGCCGGAAGGAGCGCCACGACTTCGTCAGTCCCAGCAGGTGCCCGATGTCGGTGCGGTCGATCATCATGCCGCCGAAGAGGGTGAATTCCGGGATCGGCGGCCGGATGCGCGCGAGGTCCGCACCGAGGCTGCGGCCGTCGAAGGGCACCGGCTCCAGCGCCCGCCCGCGCAAGGTGGCGCCCTCATGGTCCTGCTCGTAGTCCGGATGGGTGGCGTAGGGGCGAAAGCGCACCTGGGACTGGTCTTCAAGGGTGGCGATGGCCTCGGGCCCGCTCTCCAGGAAGGCGCGCCGCAGCACAGCCGGGGAGCGGTTGCCCACCACCCCGTCCAGGAAGCGCTCGGCCTTCTCGAAGCTGTCGTCCGCCGCTACCTCGGCGGAGTGGCGGTTCAGGGGGATCCAGGTGGTGGCCGCGGACAAGGCGGTGGTTCCGCCGACATATTCGGTGCGCTCCACCAGCAGCACCTTCAGATCGGCGATGGCGCCAAACAGCGCCGTCGCCATGCCGCCGGCACCGGAGCCGACGACGACGAGGTCATAGACATGGTCTGGGGGGAGGGCATCCAGGGTGGTGATCATGGCGCCGGCTCAAGCGTTGGAGTCGGTGTGCAGCAGGAAGTCCACCATCTTCTCCTGCAGGGCGAAGTACATCTCGGTGCCGGTGGAGGTGGGGCAGCCGGCGGCGCGGGCGGCGGCGATCAGCGGCGACACCGCCGGCTGGGTGATGACGCAGCCCACATGGGTCGCGGGCGCGAGCCTCGTCACATCCACGGGCAGCGGATCGCCCTCCTTCATGCCCATGGGCGTGGCGTTGGCGACGAGGTCGAAGCCGGCGGGATCGGTGGAACCCGCCACCGCCCGGCCCTTGCCGAGGGTGTTGAGGCGGGCGACGAGGGCATCGCGCCGCGCCACATCGGCGTCATGGATGGCGAGCTCGGCAACGCCCGCATCGATCAGGGCGAGAGCGATGGCGGAACCCGCGCCGCCCGCCCCAACCAGCAGCGCCCGCTTGCCGGCAGGATCGAAGCCCGCATTGACCGCGGCGCTGACGAAGCCGAGGCCGTCCACGATGTCGCCGTACCAACCGCCTTCGGGTCGCTGGCGCATGATGTTCACCGAGCCGATGAAGGCGGCGCGGTCGGAGGCTTCGGCGCAGTGGGAGAAGCAGCCGAACTTGTGGGGCACGGTGACGACGACGCCGCCGAGATTTTTCAGCTTGCCCGAGACGGCAAGCAGGTCGCCGAGATCCCCGGTGCCCACCTGCACCGGCACGAGGATGCCGTCATGATTGCGGGAGAGAAAGGCGGCCGTCATGCCGGCGGGGGATTTCACCTGGGCGATCGGATCGCCGACGATGATGTAGAGGCGGGTTGCGCCGGACAGGTCGATGTTCATGGGGGGCTCCGTGGAGATGGCGCGCGTCAGCTGGCCGCGGCGATGAGGTCTTCGCCCTGCACCACGCCGAGGAGGCGGGCCTGCAGGGCGTGATCGGCTTCGAGCCGCCCGGCGTCGCCGGCGAAGGCCACCTGCCCGTTCACCAGGACATAGGCGCGGTCGACGATGGGCAGGACGGTTTCGGTGTGGTGCTCGACGATCACCATGGCCACCTTGCCGCGCAGCTTCACGAGGGCTTCCATGACCTCGTTGACCACCGCGGGCGCGAGGCCCTCGAACGGCTCGTCGAGCAGGATGAGCCTGGACGGCATCACCAGGGCGCGGGCAATGGCCACCATCTGGCGCTCGCCGCCGGAGAGGTTCTCCGCCCGCGCCGCCTGGCGGGTCTTGAGCCGGGGGAACAGCTCGAACACCTCGTCCAGGCTGATGCCGCCGGGCCGGGCCGCCAGTTGCAGGTTCTCCACCACCGTCAGGTTGGGGAACAGGCGGCGGCCCTCCGGCACCAGGGAGATGCCGCGGCGGTTGATCTCGTAGGGGCGCAGGCCGGTCAGCGCCTCGCCCTTCAGCTTAAGCTCGCCGGCGGCGAGGGGCAGGCTGCCGGTGAGGGCACGCAGGGTCGTGGTCTTGCCCACGCCGTTGCGGCCGAGCAGCGCCACCGCCTCGCCCTCGTGCACCACGAGATCGATGCCGGCGAGGACGCTGGAGCCGTTGTAGCCGGCAACCATGCCCCTGGCTTCGAGGAGGATCGGGGCGGCGGCATGGGCTTGGCGCTCCACCGCCGGAGGGGCGGCGCGCTCGCCGTCCTTGGCTGCGCCGAGATAGGCGGCGATCACCTCCGGATGGGCGGCCACCTCCAGCGGCGGCCCGTCGGCGACGATACGGCCCTGGTGCAGCACCGAGATGCGATCGGAGATGGCAAGGACGCGGTCGATGTCGTGCTCGATGAGCAGCACCGCATGGCTGCGCGACAATCGCTTGATGAGATCGGCCACCACCACGCGGTCCGCCTCGGCGAGACCGGCCAGCGGCTCGTCCAGGAGCAGCAGCTTGGAGTCGATGGATAGCGTCACGGCGATCTCCAGCAGGCGCTTGGCGCCGTGAGGCAGATCGGCGCTGCGCGCGGCCGCCTTGTCGGCGAGGCCCACGGCGTCGAGTAGCGACCAGGCCCGGGCGTTGATCGCATCCAGGCTATGGGCGTCCACGAACAGGCCCCGCGCCCCGCGACGCTGCGCCTGCACCGCGACGCGCACGTTCTCGAACACGGTCAGGTGGGGGAAGATGGACAGGATCTGGAACGAGCGGCCCATGCCGAGCCTGGCGCGGGCGTGAAGCGGCAGGTGGGTGACGTCCGCTCCCTCGAACAGGACCTGTCCGGCTGTTGGCGGCAGCACGCCCGTGAGCATGTTGAAGAAGGTGGTCTTGCCGGCGCCGTTCGGCCCGATGATGGTGTGCAGCGTGTTGGGATAGACGGTAAAATCGATGCTCCTGGCCGTGACGAGACTGCCGAAGCTCTTGTTCAGCCCCCGCGTTTCGAGGATCGGCTTGCGCGGATCGAGCGTCTGCAATGCGCTGGAATACGGCACGATCAGCCCGGGGCGCGGTGGGATGGTGTTGCGTGTCAGGGTCCAGCGCTCGCAGCGGAACAGCCGCTGGACGAGGCCCTGGATGCCTTCCGGAGAGACCAGCGCGAAGGCGATGAGCAGCGGAGCAAAGATCAGCCACCAGTTCTCCGTGATGGCGGACAGGCGGTTCTCAAGCACGATGAAGGTGATGGCGCCCCACAGCGGGCCGAGGAAGTGGTGCACGCCGCCGAGCACCGTCATCAGCAGGCTGTCGCCGGCATGCTGCCAGCCGAGATTGTTGGCATAGACGCCCTGCAGCAGGAAGGTGAGCAGCGCGCCGGCATAGCCGACCACGACTGCGCACAGGGTGAAGCCCACGAGCCGCACGCGATAGACGTCATAGCCGAGGCTCGCCGCCCGCACGTCGTTGTCACGCACCGCCTGGAGCACGCGTCCGAACGGCGCGTGGGCGAGGCGCCACAGCAGCCACATCACCCCGACCACGGTCGCCACCACGAAGACATGGAAGGTCAACGGGCTCTCCATGAGCGGTCGCGGGACGCCCTGGATGCCGTTCTCGCCGCCGGTGACGGAGGTCCATTTGAAGGCGATCTCGAACGCGATCTGCGAGCAGGCGAGCGTCAACAGGGAAAAATAGAGCCCCTTGCGCCTCAGGATGACGGCACCGATGCCAAGGCCCAACACCGCGGCGAACACCACCGACAGGCCCAGCGCGCCGATCTCGTTGCCGCCGAGCCCAAGGATGAAGTAGGCGGCGGCATAACTTGTACAGCCGAAGAAGACCGATGCGCCGAAGGGCACCAGGCCAGTATAACCGATCAGCAGGTTCACCCCGGCGCCGTAGAGCGCGTAGATGGCGATCTGGGTGACGAGCTGGATCGGGGCGCCGAGGGCGAGCCACAGCGCGCTGAGCGCGCCCAGCACCACGGCGGTCCACAGGACGGGATGGAGGAGTACGGCGCGGAGGGTCATTCGAAGCGCTCCCACTTCTCGCCGAAGAGGCCGCGGGGGCGCGCGATGAGGACGACGGCCATGAGCACGTACATCGCGACGCCGGACCAATCGGGATAGAATTGAACTGTCAGGGCGGTGACGAGGCCCACCATGAGCCCGGCGACGATGGCGCCGCGGTAGGATCCGAGGCCGCCGATGGTGACGATGACGAAGGCTGGCATGATCGCCGCCGCGCCGATGGCGGGGCTTACCGTCCAGAGCGGGCCGGCCAGCATGCCGGCAAGGCCGGCGAGCAGGCAGCCGATGCCGAACACGCCTGAAAGCACGATGGGCAGGTTTATGCCGAGCAGGCCCACCATCTCGGGATCACGCGAGCCCGCTCGGATGATGCGGCCGAACGGCGTGAAGGCAAGGAACGCCCAGAACGCGACCAGCGCTGCGATGGTCACGCACAAAACCGCCACGCGGTAGGTGGTGATCAGGATCGCACCCCATTCCACGAAGCCGGCCAGCGGCCTCGGCGGGCTGAAGGGCTGGGGTGCGCCGCCGAAGACGAGGCGGAGCACTGCTTCCACCAGCAGCGCCAGCGCGAAGGTGAGGATCAGGCTGATGAGGGGCTCCTTGTCATAGAGCCGCCGGATCAGAACCATCTCCACGACCATGCCGATGAGGCCAGTGAGCAGCGGCGCCAGCAGCGCCGCGCCCCATCCGAACTGTTGCGTCAGCACCAGGGCGAGATAGGCGCCGATGGCGAAGAAGGCGCCGTGCGCAAAGTTAACGATGCCCAGCATGCCGAAGATGATCGACAGGCCGACAGCAATCAGAACGTAGAGAAATCCTAGTACCAGGCCATTTACCGCCTGCGATAAGATCATGTCGAGCATTACCATGTCCTCGTGGGGGCAGCCGCGCGCGACCGGTCGCGGTCCCGCGTGGGACCGCGTCCAGGACTCCGCGCGCCGCGAAGCAGCGGATGCTCAGATGCTTTCCATCTTGCAGGCCGAGGCGCTCTCGGGGCCGTAGAGGGCGTTCGCCTCGGCCTCGGTCTTCGGCACCTCCGCCTTGACGTCGAAGAAGTCCCACTTGTCGGTAATCTTCGGCTTCACGCCGAGCACGACCACGGTGCTCGTCAACTGGTGGTCGAAGGGCCGGAAGGAGATCTCGCGCGTCCCGCCACGCTTGGTCTGCCAGCGCTCGATTGCGTTGACGACCGCCGTCGGGTCCGTGGAGCCGGCGGCCTCGATGGAATCGAGAAGGATGTTGGTGCCGAACCATCCCATCCAGGCCTTGTCGGCTGGAGGGCGATTGTATTTCTTCTCGTATGCCGCCGTCATGGCCTGTTCATTTGGCGGATTGGCGGGGTTCTTGTAGTACCAGGTGCTCGTGTAGAGACCGTCGGCGGCCTCGGGTCCCACGCCCCACAGGTCGGTGTTGCCTACCGCAATTTCCGCGAACGGGATGCGACCACGCATGCCCAGTTCGTTCCATTGCTTCAGGAAGCCCATGAGGTCGCTGCCGGCGATGCCGCCGATGACGACGTCGGGCTTGGCGGCGCGAATCTTCAGAATGAAGGAGGAGAAGTCCTGCGTGCCCACGGGCACGTCATCAGCGCCCACGATGGTGCCGCCGTTTTCCTTGGCGTACTGGCCGAAGAAGCGCTTGACGTCCTGGCCGAAGGCATAGGCGGCCGTCAGCAGGTACCATTTCTTGCCGATGGCGGCGGCCTGGGGGGCCAGCACCCGGGCCTGCACCTCCACCGGGGCCTGGGTGCGGAAAGTGTAGCGATTGCAGGACGCACCGGTCAGGGCGTCGGCCGCGGCATTGGTCGCGATGAAGGGCACCTTTGCCTTCTTGGCCACCGCCGAGATGGCGAAGGCGTGGGACGAGAGCGCCCCGCCGACAAGGCCGGCCACCTTGTGCTCGCCGACCAGGCGCTCGGCATTCTGCTGGGCGCCCTGTGGATTGGGTTCATCCAGCCAGACAATCTCCGTCGGCCGCCCGAGCAGGGTGCCGCCGCGTTGTTCCAGCGCAAGGAAGCTGCCCTGGGCGAGATGCTCGGACTGGCCGACGATGGGGCCGGTCTTGCCGTAGAGCATGCCAATGCGGATCGGCTCGGCTGCATGGGCGCGGCTGACCCACGGCATGGCGATGGCGCCGGCGGTCGCGCCGAGCAGCAGGTTGCGTCGATTGATGGCGAATGCGCCGGAGCGCGGACTCGTTTCGTCGCCCATCCTGTCCTCCCTGGACACGGTTTTCCCGGAATGCCCGCTTTGCGGATTTTTTGGTGGTGGCCCGAATGCTCGCGATGGAGCGTTCGTCGGACGGCTCATTCGGTAGCATGATTGGAATCGGATTCCAATTTTAATTTTGGAACTGGATTCCAGTTTTATTGACCGCAGTCCCGGTCCCGTGAAAGGCTATGCCGTCTGCCGGTGCCCGGCCGCTGCGCGCGGAAGGCGCAAGTGCGCCGGTTGCAGTCGATCAGCGCCAGACCTATCAGTGGAGGCAGCAATGCCCGGTGCAATGGCCCCTTCTGCCAAGACGTCGCTGCCCTCTGAAGTGGGTGCGGATCCCATCAAAGGCGGCCGGCAGGTCACCGTGCGGAATGGACAGCGTGACGAAGCCATGGACAAGAAACTCCCGCAAACCCCAGTCGAGAGCGACGCCGAGGCCAGCCCGAGTGGCCTTCTGGAACGGACCCTTGCGGTGCTGGAGTTGCTGGCGGTCCATGCCCACGGCCTGCCGCTCTACGAGGTGGCCGACCATCTCCGCATTCCGCGCAGCGCCACTCACCGCATCCTCAACAGCCTTGTGGAGCACGGCTACGTGCGCCAGGAGCGTCAGCTCGGGGCCTATCTGCTCACGGCCAAGCTGACCTCCCTGGCCTTCACTTTCCTTGCCGCCAGCGGCATCACCGACTTCGCCCAGCCCATTCTCGACCGCCTCGCTCACCAATCCGGGGAGCTGGTGCGCCTCGCGATGATCGATGGCCGTGAGCTGATCTGGGTGGCGAAATCCCAGGGCTCGCCCTTCGGGCTGCGCTATGACCCGGACATGGGGCAGGTGGGTCGCCTGTCCTGTTCGGCCTCTGGGCACGCCTGGCTATCGTGCCTGCCGGAAGAGGAGGCGATCGCTCTGGTGGAGACACAGGGCTATGGCGCGCGCCGCGACTTCGGTCCGCGGGCGCCGGAAACCCGGACCGCGCTGTTGAAATATCTGCGCGTCGCCCGCAAGCGGGGCTTTGCCGTGACCGTGCAGACCTATACGCCGTGGATGAATGCCTGCGCCGCCCCAGTGCGCAGCATCGCCACCGGCGAAGTGACCGGAACGGTGGTGATCGCAGGGCCTAATGTGCGTCTCACCGAGGCGCGTATGCTGGAGCTCGGGTCGCTGCTGATGGAAGCGGCGCGCGAGCTGTCCATGGCAGTGAGCGCCTCCCCCGGCCTTGCCGCCCGGCGCGAGAGTGACCGATCGAGCTTCTTTGCGGGACCGGGCGAAGCCTGAGCGGGGGGGTGTCCGCTGAGACCGGCGAAATCGAGCGCCTTAGGGGCGAGACTCATGACCAGCAGCTGAGCGTGGCCGCGATGCAGACGGCTGCGAGGACGTTGACGGCGTTGCGGTCGTATCGGGTGGCGACGCGGCGAAAGTCCTTGAGGCGCCAGAACATGCGCTCGATGGCGTTTCGGTCGCGGTAGAGCGCGGGCGAGAAACAGTTCTTCCAGCGCCGGTTGGCTTGGGCGGAATGTTGGGCATCGTGCCGTTCTCCTCGACCTGCCTGCGGATGGCGTTGCTGTCTTAGCCCTTGTCACCATGGAGGATGCGGGCGGCCGGCATCTGCCTCAGCAGGACCGCCCCCGCCGTGCAATCCGCGGCTTGGCCTCCAGTGAGCAGGAAGGCGATGCGCCGGCAGTCGCGATCAGTCAGCGCGTGGATCTTGGTCGTGCGCCCGCCGCGCGAGCGGCCGATGGCTTGGTTGCGCTCCCCCTTTTCCGCCCGAGGCCGAGCGGTTGAGCCTTCACGGCGGAGCTATCGATAAGCACCCGGGCTGGAGGGACGCCGGCGCCCGCCAGAGCATGGAAGAGATCGCCCCAAACGCCCTTGGCAGCCCAGCGGAAATAACGGTTGTAGAGCGTCTTGCATGGCCCGTAGTCGGGCGGCGCGTCGATCCAGTGCCCGCCGGACTTGAAAACATGGTGACGATGCCGCTGGTCGCCCGGCGATCGTCAACACGCGGCTTGCCACGCGTGTCCGTCGGCAGATGCGGCGCGATCCGTGTGAATTGCGCATCCGTGAGCCAGAAACGATCCGGATTCATTCCGGCTTCCTCCCGGAAGCCGTGAATCACACCGCACTGGCTAAGCCAACCGATCTATGGGTCCCGACCCTAGGATCCAGCCATCGGGCTGCCGAAGGATCTCTTGAAGATCCTTCGGCGGTCTCGAAAACATTCGAACTGAATTTGTAAGTGGTCTGCTTTTCAGTTTCGAAGTTCCAGGATCCTACGAGGGCGCATTCACATCACGCGATCCCCGGACACAGCTCCGGCACCCTCGCCGCCTGCATCACCATTGAAGTTGCCCGGATGAAACCAGGGCTCCCGGTTCAATAGGCCTGCAACGCCAGCACACCACCCGGTCCGATCATCAGTCCCCAGGTCTCGTCGGAGCGTATCTCCACCTCGTCAGCATCGATCTTTCCCCCTGTTTTGATCGAATATTTGTATTTTCCGGGGGCGAGATCCAGGGCCGGCCCATCGGGACCCTTGGTTCCGGCGTTGGCCGCGACCTTGATCGTGCGGTTATTGAAGGTGAGCGAGGCGTCCTCGGGCATGATATTGCCGAACATCACGTGGGCCTTTCCGGCCGGCGGCAGGATGCCCGCTTTGCGGGCCGCCTCGGGATTTTTCACAGCGAGGTTGACGGTCGTCTCATTGCCCTTTCGGCTGAGCTTCAACACGGCCGGCCCGTCCGGGGAGGCGAAGCGAACCGTCGCACGGTCGGCTGCAACCACCACGCTTTTGGCGTCCTCTTTCCAGTTTCGAGTACCGAGCTCACGGCGATAGAATTCAAGCACCACGGAGAGATCGAGCGGTACATTGGCGTTGAGCTCGCGCCGGAACGGTGTCTGCGTTCCTTCTGACATGGTGTGGCGCTTGGGAACGGGCAGCCCCGCGCTTTCCTCGACGATGAGATCGTCCGCCGACGGTGCCGGCGCCGGCGCGCTGCCCGCGCTTCGGTTTCCTGCAGCAGGCGCGTCGGGCTTCGCGGCCGCCACCTGCAGGCCCGAGCCGCGCGCATTCACATTGGTGCTGGGGCCCATCTTCATCACTGTGATGGAGAGATCCTTGTTCCCCTTGGCGAATTGAAGCTGCGCCATGTTGGCGTTGTTGATCACGCTCGGCTTCGCGCGCCATCCGGACCGCTGCAGGGCCGACCGGAAAAACTCGGCGATCGACTTGACGCTGGAGGCGCTCGCGAACTGGAGGGTGCCGTCCTCTCCGTCGAAATCGATATCCTGCGCCGTCTCGGGGAGCGGAATGGGGGCATTGCCGCCGGCAAGCGGCTGCAGGGGCTGGACGGCGTCGTCGGCCCCGCGCGCGGCGGCCGGCGGCTGGATGGGGACCCCGGCTTGCGCCTCGGCGTCGCGCATCATCTGCTGGGCCTGCTGCAGCATGTCGTTGACCGAGGCGGAGCCGGCCACGCTCTGGGGCTTGGGCTTGGTGATCTTCTCAATGAGGCTGACAGTCGTCAGCCCGTACTGGCGGGCGAGCTTTAAAGACGCCGTGCCCTCGGGAAAGGTGAAATTCACCTCCGCGTCCTCCGGCCCGACCATGGCGCGCGCATCTTCTTTCCACCCGCGCGCGGAAAGGGCACCCCGGTAGAACGACAACACCGCCTCAAGGCTCGCCATGACCTGGGCGTGGATTTCCCGCCCGGTCCCGCCATTGGTGCCACCCGCGTTCTTGCGCGGCTTGGGCACCGGCAGGCCGAAAATGTCATTATCAGCTTCGAGCGACTGTAGCTCGGCGAAGGCGGGCGCTTTCAGCTCGACCTGCGTCCTGCCCTGGCCGGTGGTCCGCAGGACGAGCATGAGCGGCCGGACATTGCCGCGCATGAAATAGGCGATGTCGCCATTGGCGGGCTTGGGATCGAGCTTCGCATTCGGCCATTTGGTGGCGATGTCCGCTTCCGGGAGCGGCTCCCAGTCGCTGGCGGCAAGCGTGCGGGCATAGAATTCGCGCAGGCTCTGCGGTGTGCCGCCCGAGATCAGGCTGAGATAGGGCCGATGCTCGTCGAACATCACCTCGGCGGCGTCCTCCGCAACCGGCGGAGCGAATTGCAGCCGATCGGCGATGTATTCGACTGTGGTCTGGTCCGTGTTTTCCTCGTTCCGGCCGGGCGAAATGGTGAAACGAACCGAAAGGCCCTGCTGTCCCTTGATGAAGGTCAGCCAGGTCGAATGCCGGTCATCAAGCGGAACCAGATAGAAGGTCCAGCTCTGAGCGGCCAGCAGCGCCTTGATCGCCGCGGTGGTGGCGGGAACATTGCCGGGAACCGAATAGGACACACGCTCGGCAGTCGACTTCCCGGTGTCGCGCGCGCCGGGGAGGCGCGGCAGATCGGACACGGCGACCAGCGGCGCGACATTGTCGCGACCCAGATAGACTTGGCGCTCGTTCGCAAGAACGCTGATCGGCTGGGGCTTGATCTCGACCCTGACCTTTCCGGCATCGGTCTTTTGCAGCACCAGCGCCAGGGTCGCCTTCGGCTCCTGGTCGCTGACGAAGTAAGCGAAGCCGCCCCTCTCATGGAGCGTTCCCGAAGGACCTCCCGGCGCCTGCTTGCCATTGGCCTTTGCCGACCACAGGACCCAGCCGCGGCTGGCGAGTTCCTGGCGGTAGAAGTCGAGAAGCTTTTCCACCGGCTCGCCACTGACCAGGCTCAGGGATGGCCGGTCGGGCGAATATTCGATATCGGCGGCATCGGCGGTGAACGGCAGGTCCACCTTCAGCGGCACGGCGGAATACTGCACGCTGATGGCGTTGTTCTGGGCCGGGGCGACCGTGATGAAGACGTTGAGGGCCTGCCGTCCTTTTTTCAGCGTCAGTGTCCTCATTGTCGGATTTTCGGCAGACGCGGTGTTGGGGGCGGCATATTTTTGCCAGCCGAGAGCGACCAGCGCCTTTTCCACCGCGTCAGCCGTCGGGCCGATCGCCTGGGGCGAGACGAAGATCGTCGTGAACGGGCTGGCGAAAACGTCCTTGGCGCCGGGAAGGCGGGGGAGCTTGCTGGCGTCGAAATCGCCGATGTCGACACGATCCGGCGCCTGGGCCCGGGAGGGCAGGCACCCCGCGGCGGACACCGCGACGAGCGCGCAAAATGCCAGAAGATGACGGCGGTGGCCGCCTCGCATCCTGCTGAAGCTCACCATTTCGCCTGTCATTCTCGCCTCCAAGGGAAGGGCCTTGCGCCGAAAGGCAAACGACTTTCGGCGCCGATGCTTCCCATGAATACGGCAGATTGTGAAGGCCCGGCCTCAGCAAAACGCGTCTCTCAGGCTGATGTCGCCTGAGATGATAGAGAAATGCATTCTATATGGCGGTAGCTTTGAACCGTACTTGCGCGTTCAATGGCGTCATCTCGCGCCCGATTATTGGCTTTGGACATGGCCTTATTGCAGAGTCACGGGTAATAGGCCGCCACAACCTGCAGGTTGTTGGCAAAATGTGCACAGATGTCCGGTTGCTGAACGGATGCCGGCCGAGGCTCACGGGTCCCGGTCGGCGTCGGCAAGTGGATCATCTGCGACCACCCAAGGCCCCATCAGCCTCCGGCCGCACTCCGCCGGAGGGGGGCCAACACGGCCGGCGGCTCGCCTCACCTGCTCCCACGTTCCCTCACGCTTCCACCCACAGCGCGATATCGCCGCGCCGGTCCAGCACCGACAGGGCCGGCGACCCTCCGGCGCGCTGGATGCGCACGTCCAGCATCTCGCCGTCCAGCGAGAGGCGGCGCAGCACCAGATCGTCGAGGAATTCCGGCAGTTCCGGCCGGGCGAAGGTGACGCGGCAGGCGTCGATGTCAAACCCCAGCCCCAGTGTCGCCTGAAGCAGCGCCAGCGGGGCGGCCGCCGCCCAGGCCTGCGGTGCACAGGCGACGGGATAGGACACCGGCCCCTGGCTGCGCTGGCGCGCAAAGCCGCAGAACAGTTCCGGCAGCCGGCGCAGGTCGAACGAGATGGAGGCCCGCAGCAGGCCCTCGAAGATGCGCGCGGCCTCCCGGCGGAAGCCGGCACGGGCAAGGCCCATGGCGATCACCGCATTGTCGTGGGGCCACACCGAGCCGTTGTGATAGCTCATGGGATTATAGCGCGCCTCGCCGGCGGCGATGGTGCGCACCCCCCAGCCGGAAAAGGACGCGCCGCCCATGAGCTGGGCGGCCACCGCCGCCGTCCGCCCGGGCAGGGCGATGCCGGTGAACAGCGCGTGCCCGGCATTGGAGCTCCTGACCCGGCACGGCCGCTTCTCGCCGTCGAGCGCAAGCACGTAAGTGCCGAGCCCCACATCGAAAAAGGCGGCGTCGAAGGCATCGCGCAGAAGCTCAGCCTTGCGCTCGAACACCATGGCGTCGGGCGCCTGCCCGAGGCGGCGGGCGATGGAGGCCGCCGCCTGCCAGGCGCCGAACACATAGGCCTGCACCTCCACCAGCGCGATGGGGCCGCGCGCCAGCCGGCCGTCGGCGTGGAAGACCGAATCGTGGCTGTCCTTCCAGCCCTGGTTCACCAGCCCGTCGCCGCTCCTGCGGCCATATTCCACGAAGCCGTCGCCGTCGCGGTCGCCATAGTCGGTGATCCACCCCAGCGCCGCCACCACCGCCGGCCAAAGCAGGCGCGCGGTGTCGAGATCTCCGGTGCGCTCCACATAGGCGCCGGCGAGCATGACGAACAAGGGCGTGGAATCCACGCTGCCGTAATAGCGGCGGAACGGCACCTCGCCGAGTTCCGCCATCTCCCCGAACCGCACCTCATGGAGGATCTTGCCGGGCTCGGCGTCGGCCGCGGGGTCGACCGTGTCGGCCTGGTTGGCGGCGAGGTGGAGCAGCACGCCACGGGCAATCGCCGGGTCCATCCACAAGGTCTCGAAGGCGGTGATCAGCGCGTCGCGCCCGAACACGGTGCTGAACCACGGCACCCCCGCATAGGGATAGGCGCCCTCGGGGGGGTCGGTGATGAGGATGGCGAGGTCGCTGACGGCGCGCTTCATGGCGTCGTTGAAATGCTGGTTGGAGGAGGTGACCTCCGCCGCTCGCGCCACCCGCGCCCTGAGCGTCGCGCGGGACGCGCGCAGGGCCCGGCGGAAGGTGAGTTTGGCGCCGCCATGGGGCTCGGCCCCGTCGCAGCGGATCTCGATGTAGATCACCTGGGTGGCGCCGGGGGCAAGGTCGATGCTGTAGCGGACCTGCGACCCGTCCAGCTCGCGGGGGGCCGGCTCGAAGTGGAGGCCGGTGCGCCGCACCGTGCCGTCGAGGCCGGTGTAGGACAGACGCACGCCGTCGCGGGCCAGCAGCGGGGCGTGGCGCACGCCGCGCCGGCTGCGCCTGGCGCCGCGCACCTCGAACAGGTCGGTGAAATCGGCATCGAAGGAAAAGGCGATGTCCACCCGTCGCGGCACCACGTCGAAATTGTGCAACGACACGCATTCGTGGCAGCCGGAGCGGAAGAGGAAGCGCGAGCGGCGGATGTGGATGAGGTCGTGCAGCAGCGCCTCGCCGCCGTCCCGGCCGGGCAGGTCGGGATTGGTAAGGTCGCAGGTGAGGGTGGCGTTGTCCTCGCGCACCGTGGAACTGAGCAGCAGCGGGCGCACCCCCTCGATGGTGAGGAAGAAGTGCGAGAGGTGGCGGGTGTCGCGATGGAACAGGCCATGGTTGCTGGCCAGCCCCGGCACGGCATCGCCATGGGCGTCGAACACGGCGAAGGTGTCGTCGTGCTTCAGGGTGCGCGGCGTGGTTTCGATCTGCGAGGCGCTGGCGGCGATGACATAGTTCGGCTCGCGATCTTCGGGCGCGGCCACCGCCGCCGCAACGTCAGCGAATGGCGTCATGGACGGCATCGGTCCCGACAAGGCGCAGCTCGGGCTTGGGTGCGCGCAGGAGCGCTGGGGCGGTCTCCCGGGTGGCGGCCAAACGCTGGTAGACGGCCTCATAATCCTTCGCCATGCGCTCCGCCGAGAAGCGGCGCTCGAAAGTGCGCCGGATGGTTGCGCGGTCGAGGCGGGAAAGGTCGCCCACCTGCTCCACCGCCTCCTCCACGCTGTCCACGAGATAGCCGGTGACGCCGTCTTCCAGCACCTCGGGCACCGAGCCGCGGGAAAAGGCGATGACCGGCGTGCCGCAGCTCATGGCCTCGATCATCACCAGCCCGAACGGTTCCGGCCAGTCGATGGGGAACAGCAGGGCCGCGGCGTTGCCGAGGAATGTCGCCTTCTGGCGCTCGTCGATCTCGCCGATGAACTCCACGTTGGGATTGGCCTCCACCATGGGACGGATCATGTCCTCCCAATAGGCCTGGTCGGCGCGGTCCACCTTGGCGGCGATCTTCAGTGGCATGCCGGCGCGCGCGGCGATGGCGATGGCCCGGTCCGGCCGTTTCTCCGGCGAGATGCGGCCGAGGAAGGCGAGATAGTCACCGCCCTTCGGGTTGAAGGGCAGGAGGTCCTTGGGCAGGCCGTGATGGATGGTGGCTGCCCAGTTCACCGGCGGCATGGGGGTGCGCTGGTGATCAGAGATGGAGATCAGCGGATAGTCGGCGAAATTCGAATAGAGTCGATGGGCAGCGGGCAGGTCGAGCCGGCCGTGCAGGGTGGTGAGGCACTGGCCCCGATGCGCGCGCAGCACCGGATAGTGCAGCAGGTCCACATGCGCGTGGATCACGTCGAAATCCTCCGCGCGCTTGCGCACCTCCTCCAGCATGAGCAGGTGGTAGAGCACCGGGTCCACCGGGCCCGTAGTGAGGCGCAGGCCGGTGTCGCACATGGCTTCCAGCGCAGCGGAGGTGAGTGAATCGCCGCTGGCGAACAAGGTCACCTCGTGGCCCGCGCGCACCAGCTCCTCGGTGAGATAGGAGACGATCCGCTCGGTGCCGCCATAGCGGCGGGGTGGTACGCTTTCGATCAGCGGGGCGACCTGGGCGATGCGCATGGCTCTCTCCTGCGGCCGTGGGGGTGTCCCCGCCAAGGCCGGCCGTTGAAACGAAAAATTAAGGTTCTGTGGAAAGAACGTGTGGAAAGCCTCCAAGGTTTCCCGCAGTGCGGAAAAAGAGCGGCACCGATCACCCGCGCCGGGCCTTGCGCCCGCAGGTGCTCCAGCGGAAGGCGCGGGACCGGGCGGGTATCGCGATGGCGCGCAACCGCGCCGCGCATGGCGCTACCGGCGCCCATCACGACCGGGCGATTGAGGCATGGGGCGCTGGCGGAAGCGCTTCCGTCCGACGGGATCGCGCTCTAGGATGGTTAGCGAGCGTACGCTCGTCGGTTTCGCCGGCGGCGTCCCGCGCCCCACCTGAACCGTTCAACCGGATGTTCCCCCAGATGCCTTCCTTGCCTTGCCGACCGGTATTCGGCGCATCCGTGCGCGGACCGTTGGAGCCAAGCCGGGCGTCGCCTTAAAGCGTTTTCGAGCGAAGTGGATACCGGTTCGCGTGAAGAAAACGCGTCAACACAAGCCTCTGGGGCCATTGCCGTGAGCCTGGGCGAGCGGAAATGGCTCCGGAAGCTTCGAGCTAAATCGTTACAAATCGCGCGGCCGGCTGCCATGGCCGCGCCGTGCCGCACTTCCTACAGGTCTTGAGGAGGCTCCCCATGAGTTCCGACGTCACCTATCCCGACGTTCAGCTGCACATTGACGGCGTCTGGCGCGACGCCGATGGCGGCAAGCGCATTCCCGTCATCAATCCGGCCACCGAGGAAGAGATCGGCACGGTTGCCCATTGCTCCATCTCCGACCTCGACGAGGCGCTCGCTGCCACCGAGCGCGGCTTTGCCACCTGGAGCCGCACCTCCGCCTTCGAGCGCTCCAAGCTCATGCGCAAGGCGGCCGATATCCTGCGCGAGCGCGCCAATTCCATCGCCCGCCTGATGACCCTGGAGCAGGGCAAGCCCCTGCCCGAGGCGCGGATGGAGACGCTGGCTGCCGCCGATGTCATCGACTGGTTCGCGGAAGAGGCGCGCCGCGCCTATGGCCGGGTCATCCCCGCGCGCGCGCCCGGCGTGTACCAGCTGGTCATCAAGGAGCCGGTAGGTCCGGTGGCGGCGTTCACGCCGTGGAACTTCCCCATCAACCAGGTGGTGCGCAAGCTGTGCGGCGCTCTGGCGGCGGGCTGCTCCATCATCGTGAAGGCGCCGGAAGAGACCCCGGCCTCCCCGGCCGAGCTGATCCGCGCCTTTGTGGATGCGGGTGTGCCCAAGGGCGTCATCGCCCTGGTCTATGGCGTGCCGGCGGAAGTGAGCGAATATCTCATCCCGCACCCGGTCATCCGCAAGATCACCTTCACCGGCTCCACCCCGGTGGGCAAGAAGCTGGCGGCGCTGGCCGGCGCGCACATGAAGCGCGTGACCATGGAACTGGGCGGCCACTCCCCGGTCATCGTGTTCAACGATGCGGACGTGCAGGCGGCAGCCAAGCAGATCGCCACGGCCAAGTTCCGCAATGCCGGCCAGGTCTGCGTGTCGCCCACGCGCTTCCTGGTGCAGGAGAACGTCTATGAGCAGTTCGTGGACACCTTCGTCACCGTCGCCAAGGCGGTGAAGGTGGGCAACGGGCTGGACGAGGGCACCACCATGGGCCCGCTCGCCAACGACCGCCGCATCCCGGCCATGGAGGCGCTCATCGCCGACGCCCGGCAGAAGGGCGCGGAGGTGAAGACCGGCGGCTCGCGCATCGGCAACAAGGGCTATTTCTTCGAGCCCACCGTGGTCACCGGCGTCACCCGCGAGATGCGCATGATGAACGAGGAGCCGTTCGGCCCCCTCGCCATGCTGTTGCCCTTCGCCGATTTCGACGAGGCCATCACCGAGGCCAACCGGCTGCCTTATGGCCTTGCCTCTTACGCCTACACCAGCTCGGCCAAGACCGCGCAGGCGGTGGCGCACCAGGTGCAGGCGGGCATGATGACCATCAACCACCTGGGCCTTGCCCTGCCGGAAGTGCCGTTCGGCGGCGTGCGCGATTCCGGCTACGGCTCGGAAGGCGGCTCGGAGGCCATCGAGGCGTATCTCAACCCGAAGTTCGTCTCCCAGGCCGGGGTCTGAACGGGCAGCGCCGGCGTCCGCGCCGGCGCTTGCCGTCCCTTTACCCGGCGGCGGTGGCCCCGACCCCTTTCCGCCGTCATCCCCCGGCCCGACCGGGGATCCATGGTGCGGCCGGGCCGGACCTGCGGACCCCGGCACTGCGCCTGCGGCTCGGCGTGGATGCCCCGGTCAAGCCGGGGCATGACGGCGTGAAGAGGGCGCGGGCGTGTTGGCAGTGCGCGAGCGGCGCGTGCTCTACCGCTCGGTGAGGAAGGTCATCAGCACCTTGTCGTCCTCGCCCACGAGGCAGAGGAAGCGGTGGGCCTTGTCGGAACGGTCGCGCTGGATATAGGCCTCGCCCATCAGCACCCCGGTCACGCGCGTGCTGCCTACCGACACGTCGGCCTTGGCGATGGTGAGGCCGTCCATGTCGATGAAGATGTCGGAGATAGAGGGCGAGCGCGCCTTCAGCCGCTCCAGCGCGTGCGCCTTGCAGGCCACCGCCCGCTCCGCGTCCTCCGGCGCCTCGGCCTCCGCCTCCTTCACCGCCTGTTCGCTCGCCGCGGCCGGGGCCGCCGGCACGGCGGGAACCGGCACGGGCGGAGGCAGCGGGGCCGCCTGGCCGGGACCGGCCGGGCGCGGCGGCACAGGGTCAGCCGCCTGCTGGGCGGCGGCGGGGGTGGTCAGGGCAAGGTCGAAGGCAAAGCTCGCGCCGAGCGCAAGTGCCAGCGCGGCCGTGAGGATAAGAGGGGCGCGTGAACCGCTTCGCATCAGCCGTCTCCGGAACAGGTCTTTGGGAGACAACGCCAGCACGGCCGTTTGGTGCCACCACACGCTTCAGCTTGTTGGGGGGTGACGGCCTCTGTCTTTGACCGATGCCATCTTTTCTCCCAGGCGCCCCGCGCGGGCTTCTGGCTTCAAGGCTGCAACCGCGTCATGCCCGGCCTTGTGGCGGGTATCCACGCAGAGCCGCTGATGCGGCCCGCTCAAGGCTGTTCCCGGCCGCACCGCGTGGATGGCCGGGACAAGCCCGGCCATGACGACTGGAGAAATGGCAATCTATTGCCTCCAGCCGCCCTCAGCGCAAAGCCTCTCAGCGCACGTGGCGGCCGGTGAGGGCGAAGCAGAAGGCGTCGAGCAGCTCGGCTTCCTGCTCCTTCAGCACCCCGTCGGCGCTGATGACGCGCATGCCGGCGCGCAGCAGGGTGGCGATGGCCTCGGTGCCGCTCTGAAACAGGGTGTCGAGGGCGAAATCCACCGCCTCGGCGGTAGGGCGCAGGCGGGCCACATAGGCGGCGAGGCGCTCACGCTCGGCGCCGGTGAGGTCGAGGTCCTCCGCCGCGCAGGCGCGCTCGCAGAAGAACACGATCTCCTCCACCTCTGCGGCCCCCACGTCCCGGTCGGCGCGAGCCAGCGCCGCCAGAAGCGTCACCCCGGCCTTGCGGATGATGGCGCGGATGCGGTCCCAGCGCAGGTCGGCGTCTTCCTCGGCCGGCGCCAGGATGGCGTCCTTGGGCCAGAGGAAGCCGAAGGTCTCGTAGAAGAAGCGCACCAGCGGCTCGCGCTTGGCCCCGTCGAGGTCAGTGACGGCGGTGATGCGATCCACGCGGAAGGCGCGGGCGGCCTGCCGCTCATGGCACTTGGCGATGAGGATGGGCACGCCCTCCACATTGCGCTGCACCGCCCAGACCGAGATGCGGCGATGGCTGGCATTGCCCGCATGGTCCACATAATCGATGGCGAAGGCCTGCCCGTCCGCCGGGTCGTGATCCTCCGGCGCCTCGGCGGCCAGGGCGTCGTGGGGGTCGTCGTGGGGCACGGCGAGCCGGTCCGCGTGGGCATAGAAGGGCGCGCCCAGCAGCTCCACGCGATCGAGGAGGAAGGACTTGAGCGAGGTGATGGCGTTCATGGGCGGCTCGCGGATTCCGGCCGGACGTTCCGTGTCCGCATCCTTGATAGCCGGCAGACGAGCGCCGATAAAGCGCCATTGCGCATCCCGCCGCCTGCCAGCAGGGTGAATGCGAGGCCGGGTCGGCGACAGGGCTTGGCTCAGAATATTGTTTTGAGACACACTGGAGCCTTGCCGCCGTCATGGCCGGGCTTGTCCCGGCCATCCACACCGGGCGGCCGGGATCAGCTTTCCTGAGTGGTTCCAGGCGGGTCGGCGTGGATGCCCGGCACGAGGCCGGGCATGACGTAGCTCTTGCCGACACGATTGGTACGACGCCTCAAAGTCGCCTCCAAAGTTCTTCCGCCGCTCAGTCCCATACAGGCGCCAGCCCCTCGGGGCTGACGATGCGCCCGTCCGGGTGGGCGAGGGCGCAGATGGCGGCCATCTCCGCCTCGGTGAGCGCGAAGTCGAAGATGGCGGCATTCTCGGCGGCGCGGGCCTCGCTCACGGTCTTGGAGAGGGCGACGAAGCCCTCCTGCTGCACCACCCAGCGCAGCACCACCTGCGCCACCGTGCGCTTGTGGGCGGCGGCGATGTCCTTCAACACCGGATCGGCGAACACCTTGCCGTCCGCCATGGCGTAATAGGCGGTGAGGGAGAGCCCGGCGGCGCGGGCGGCCGCGATCACCTTCGACTGGTCGATATAGGGGTGGAACTCGATCTGGTTGGTCACCAGCGGCCCGTCGGACAGGGCGATCGCCTCCGCCATCAGCGCGGTGTTGAAGTTGGACACGCCCATGTGGCGCACCTTGCCGGCGGCTCGCACCGCATTGAGCGCGCCGATCTGCTCGGCCAGGGGCACCGCCGGATTGGGCCAGTGCAGCAGCAGCAGGTCCACATAGTCCGTCTTCAGCTTCTTCAGGCTCTCGTCCACCGAGGCGAGGAAGGCGTCGTGGGCATAGTTGGTCACCCACACCTTGGTGGTGAGGAAGATGTCGCCCCGCTTCACGTCGGACGACGCAATGCCTTCGCCCACCTCGGCCTCGTTGCCGTAGATCTGCGCGGTGTCGATGTGGCGGAAGCCGAGCTTCAGGGCGGCGGGCACCATGCGCAGGGTATCAGCCGCCGAGACGCGGAAGGTGCCGAAGCCGAGGGCGGGGATTTCAGCGCCATTGGCGATCACATTATGCATGCTGTCTCCTTTGTTCAGACCGGGCAGGCGACAGCGCGGGCGCGGTTGTCCAATGCGGCGCTCCAAACCGTCAGCCCCAGCGCGCCGGCCACCATGAGGGCGCCCACCACCGGCGTGGCGCCGAGGCCCATCGGCGAGGCCACCACCAGCCCGCCGATCCAGGCCCCGAGCGCAATGCCCAGGTTGAACGCCGCGATGTTGAGGGCGGACGCGGTATCCACCGCCCCCGGACGATAGCGCTTCGCCAGCTCCACCACATAGATCTGCAGCCCCGGCACATTGGCGAACGACAGGAAGCCGAGCGCCGCGAGCGTCACCAGCGTAAGCACCGGAGATGGCGCGGTGAAGAAGAAGGCCACCAGCACCAGCGCCTGAAGCGTGAACAGGATGGTCAGCGCCTTCACCGGATCGCGGTCGGCGATGCGCCCGCCGGAGAGGTTCCCCACCGCGATGGCAAGGCCGTAGAGGATGAGGATGAGGCTGACCTGGGAGGCGGCAAAGCCGGTGACGGTCTCAAGGATAGCGGCCAGATAGGTGAAGGCCACGAAGGTGCCGCCATAGCCCAGCGCGGTCATGCCGAACACCAGCAGCAGCCGGCCGGAGCCCAGCACCCGCACCTGATCGAGCAGGGAGGCGGCGGGCGCCTTGCGGATGTTGGACGGCAGCAGCAGGGCGATGGCGGCAAAGGCGATGATGCCCAGCAGCGCCACGCCCCAGAAGGTGGCGCGCCAGCCGAAGCTCTGGCCGATGAAGGTGCCGAGCGGCACGCCGGTGACGATGGCCACCGTCAGCCCCATGAACATGAGGGCGATGGCCGAGGCGCGGCGGTTCTCCGGCACCAGATCGGCGGCGATGGTGGCGCCCACCGAGAAGAACACGCCGTGGGCGAAGGCAGAGAGCACCCGCGCCACCAGCAGCCATTCATAGCTGGGGCTGAGCGCGGCCGCGGTGTTGCCGGCAATGAACAGGGCCATCAGGCCGAGCAGCAGCGGCTTGCGCGCCATGCCGCCGGTGAGCGCGGTGAGCACCGGCGCGCCGAAGGTGACGCCCAGCGCATAGACGCTGACGATCAGCCCGGCGATGGGCAGGGTGATGCCGAGGTCGGCGGCCACTGTCGGCAACAGCCCGACGATGACGAATTCCGTGGTGCCGATGGCATAGGCGGCGATGGTGAGGGCATAGAGCGCAAGGGGCATGGCGATGTCCTTAGAGCCCGCGCCGAAGAGATCGCATGACGATCTCATCGGATAACGCGGTCTCTTTCTTAGAGTTAGAGCGCGATCCGATCGGATCGCGCTCCAGGAGCCGGCGGCGGCACAATGGAAACCGGCGCCGGAGCCGGCACCGCTTGCACTGCAACATGAGCGCCCTTGCGCTTTTACTGAACCGCCTATTATGTAAAAGCGACTTTGAATTTGGTTCACAGCTGCAGGCGAGGCGGGCCCCTTGGACAATCGCGCGGGCGAGATGGTGGTGTTCGTGGCGGCGGCGGAAACGCAGGGCTTTTCGGCCGCCGGCCGCAAGCTCGGCCTGTCGCCGTCCGCCGTGAGCAAGCTGGTGACGCGGCTGGAGGATCGGCTGGGCACGCCCCTGTTCGTGCGCTCCACCCGGCAATTGCAGCTCACCGCCGAGGGCGCGCTCTATCTGGAGCGGGCGCGACGCATCCTCGCCGAGATCGACGACACCGAGCGCCTGATCGCCACCGGCGCCGGTGCCGTGCCGCGCGGGCGGCTGCGCATCAGCGCCTCGGTGGCGTTCGGCGAGATGTGCGTGCTGCCCCGCGTGCCGCGGTTTCTCGAACTCTATCCGCAGGTGGAGCTGGACATCTCCCTGAGCGACGCCGTCATCGATCTGGTGGACGAGCGCACCGACATCGCCATCCGCACCGGGCGGCTGAGGGATTCGACCCTGAAGGCGCGGAAGCTGTTCGAGATCGGCCGGGTCATCGTGGCATCGCCCACCTATCTGGAGCGCCACGGCGTGCCGCAGCATCCCGAAGACCTCGCCCGGCACCTGTGCCTGTGCTTCAACTTCCGCCGCTCGCCGGAGGACTGGCCGTTCCGCGATCCAGAGAGCGGCAAGGCCTTCACCCAGGCGGTTTCCGGCACGGCGCTGGGCAATAGCGGCGTGGTGCTGCGCCGGCTGGCCCTCGACGGGGCGGGGCTGGCGCGCCTCGGCCGCTATCACGTGCGGGGCGATCTCGCCGCCGGAACGCTGGTGAGCGTGCTGGAGGAGTTCAACGCCGGCGACATCGAGCCCATCCACGCGGTCTATGTGGGCCACGCCCACCTTGCCGCCCGCATCCGCGCCTTCGTGGACTTCCTCGCCGACGCCATCAGGCAGGAGACGGAACCCAGGGACGGCTCAGGCGGGCGTTAGATCCAGCGCGTCGCGCAAGAGCAGGGCGATGTGGCGGGCCTTGCGGCCGGAGCCGTGCTCGATCTGGTGGCGGCAGGAAAAGCCGTTGGCGATGAGCGGGGCGTCCTGCGGCGCCGCGCGCATGGCGGGCAAAAGGGCGAGTTCCGCCATCTGCATGGAGGCGTCGTAATGCTCGGCCTCCAGCCCGAAGCTGCCGGCCATGCCGCAGCAGCTGGTCTCCACGATGTCGTAGGAGAAGCCGGGGATGAAGCCGAGCACCTTGCGCGTCGCCTTCATCACCCCGAACGCCTTCTGGTGGCAGTGGCCGTGCAGCACCGCCTTCGGGCCGGGCAGAGGCTTCAACCGCATCCGCAGCCCCTTGTTCTGGTGCTCGCGGGCGAGGAACTCCTCCAGCAGGAACAATTGCTTGCCCAGCGCCCCCACCTCCGGCCCGAGGCCGAGGCTGTAAAGCTCGTCGCGCAGGGAGAGCAGGCACGAGGGCTCCAGCCCGATGATGGGGGTCTGCGCCGCGATCTCCTTGCGGAAGGCCGCGAGCACGCGCTGTCCCTCGCCACGTGCCTTCTCCACCATGCCGGTGGTCAGGTACGTGCGGCCGCAGCACAGGGGCCGGTCGGGCTCGGCATCGGCGGGATCGGGCTGGGCAATGCGCACGCTATAGCCGGCGTGGGTCAGCACCGCGTGGGCGGCCTCCGCCACCTCCGGCTCGAAATGGTGGCAGAAGGTGTCCACGAACAGGATCACCTCGCCGCGCGGGGCCGGGGCGTGTGCCGGCGTTGGCACGGCAGACGGCTCCGCATAGGGGCGGGGCGCCGGCTCGGGGATGGCGCGGCGGGCGCTGATGCCCAGCAGCTTTTCTGCGGCCTTGGTCAGAAGCCGCGAGCGGTTGCGCAGCATGATGGCGAGGCGCAGCAGGCGGCGGTGGCGGCCGGTCCATTCCGGCACCCCGCCGAACAGCCGGGTGCGCCGGGGCACGCCTTTGATCTCGTGGCGCTGGGCGAGGTACTCGGTCTTGATCAGCGTCATGTCCACGGCGCTGGGGCATTCCTTCTTGCAGGCCTTGCAGGACACGCACAGGTCCATGGCCGCGTCGAGCCGGGGATCGGCGAAGGCGTTGGCGTCGGTGCCGTCGTTCAGCGCCGCCTTGAAGGCGGCGACGCGGGCTTCCGTGGAATGGTCCTTGTCGCCGGTAATGCGGTAGCTCGGGCACATGACGCCCTTGCCGGTATTGCGACAATCGCGGCTGTGCATGCACACGGCCACCGCTTTCGCGTAGTTCCCGCCGGTGGCGGGAATGCCGGAATAGGCGTCGCCGATGCCATATGTGTCGTAAGCCGACCAGTCGAGGAAGGTTTTCATGCCGCGGGCCCCGTTCGCGCCCGGCGAAGCAAGATGCGTACCCGAGGCGAAGAGGGCCGGCTCCAGGGCACGAGAAGGGCGATGGCGCCCCGGAGCCGGTTCCACGGTGCGTCACTGGACGACGCACGCACCGCAGCTCGGAAAGACAATAGGATGGCCACGCCCGTGTGCTTTGCGCAGGGGCCAAGCCCGCGCGGCGTCTGAGCGTGTCAAGCCCGCGCGGCGCCTGAGCGTGTCGAGCCCCGCGCGGCGCCTGAGCGTCTAAAACCGCGTGGTGAGGGTGGTGAGCCAGGCCGGGGAGGCGGCCACCAGCGCCGATTCCAGTCGCTTGTCGGTCCCGGTGAGGATCAGCATGCCCACCAGCACCAGAACCAGCCCCAGCACCGCCTTCGCCCCTTTGCCGGCGCCCAGCAGGCGGCCGCGCCAGCGCGCCAGCGCCGGGCGGAACAAGGTGCCCAGCAGCGCCAGGGGCAGGCCGGCGCCGAGGCCGAACAAGGCCATCACCCCCGCCACCTGCGGCAGGCTCTGCCCCTGTGCCGCCAGCACGGAGGCGGCCCCCAGGGTGGGACCGACGCAGGGGCTCCACACCGCCCCGAGCAGCAGGCCCACGGCGAACTGACCACCGATGCCGGTGCGGGAGAAGCCGTCGAGCCGGCGGGCGGCAAGGTCGCTCACCGGCCCGCCGGCGGCAGCGAGGCGGGTCTGGAGCTGCGGCACCGCCAGCACGGTGCCGATGCCCACCATCGTCAGCGCGGCGAGGATGCGGAACACATCGCCCTCCAGGCCGATGGCATAGCCGATGGTGGCCACGAACAGCCCGATGGTGACGAAGGAGATGGCCACCCCCGCCGCCAGCGCCACCGGCGCCAGGCGATGCTCGGCCGCCGCCGCCCCGAGCACGATGGGCAGGAGCGGCACCACGCAGGGCGAGAGCACGGAGAGGACCCCCGCCATGAAGGCGAGGGCGAAGCTGCCGAAGGCGAGGCTTTCGAGGGCCATGATCGCCTCAGATGGCGTGGGAGAGCAGGGCCTCGATGGAGCCCTTGTGGGTGTCGCCCACGGAGCGCCCGGTCTCGGTGGTGCCCTTGAAGGTGATCAGGGTGCTCTGGTCGCGCGCCTTGAAGTTCTTCACCGCGTCCTTCTGGCTGTCGAAGTCCACGCGGAACACCACCATCTCCTTGAACTGGGGCTGGCTCAGCAGTTCCGACAGGATGGGGGCCTGCGCGGCGCAGACCGGGCACCACGAAGCGTGGATCTCCACCAGGATGGGCTTGCCCGCATGCTGGGCGGCCTGGAAGGCGGCGGGGGTGTAGGTGGTGTGCTCGGGCTCGGCGAAGGCCATGGCGGACGCGCCGGCGACGAGGGCGGCGGCAAGCGACAAGGCGAGGGTGGCACGACGGGTGAACATGTGTCTTCAGCTCCACGTCCCGAAGATTTTCGTGCGGCGCACCTGCGCCGGCACGGCAGGCCCGGCGCTGGGGAGCGCCGGGGGCGGCCCTGAGGGGGCCGACACCGGGATTTCGCCGGGGGGCGGCTCGGGGTTACAGGCGGGCGGCGTGGTCACACCGAGTTGATCTTGTCCGGAACGGCCGAGCCGGGTGCGTCGCGTGACGCCTCGCCCGTTCACACGGCAGCCCCTTTCCGGTAGATGAGCGTGAGGCGCCGTCCGCGCTCCCTCCTTGGTTTCGAGGCGGATCAGCCGTCGGGGCGATCAAGACCCCGGCGGATCCGGCTCTGGCTGGCTCGAAAGGTGTGTTCCGTGACCGATCAGGTGAAGCTCGTGCTTGCTTCAGGCTCGCCCCGCCGGCTGGCGCTGCTCAATCAGGCGGGGATCGAGCCGGACCTGCTCATGCCCGCCGACGTGGACGAGACCCCCGAGCGCGGCGAGCTGCCGCGCCGCCTCGCCCAGCGCCTGTCGGAAGCCAAGGGCAAGCTGGTGGCCCAGCGCGCCAAGGACGCCGAGATGAACGCGCTCGTTCTCTCCGCCGACACGGTGGTGGCGGTGGGCCGGCGCATCCTGCCGAAGCCTGACCTCGAGGACGAGGCGGAGGCCTGCCTGCGGCTGCTCTCGGGCCGCACCCACCGGGTCTATACCGGGGTGTGCCTGGTGGACCTGAAGGGCCGCGCCCACACCCGGCTGGTGGAAAGCCGGGTGCGCTTCAAGCGCCTGTCGCGGGACGAGATCACCGATTACCTCGCCTGCGGCGAATGGCGGGGCAAGGCCGGCGGCTACGCCATCCAGGGCATCGCCGGGTCGTTCGTGGTGAAGCTGGTGGGCTCCTACAGCAATGTGGTGGGCCTACCCCTGTCGGAAACCATCGGTCTGTTGTCCGGCCAGGGCTATGACGTGCGCGCCGGCTGGGTGGAGCGCGCCGCATGAGCGCGGACAAGGACGGCGGCGACAAGCCCAAGGCCGCGAAGGCCGGGGCAGGGAAGGCCAAAAGTGGGGCGGTGAAGAGCGCTGTAGGGACCAGCGGCGACGCCAAGGCGGCCGCCCCGAAAACGGCCGCTCCCAAAAAGGCCCCGGCGCCGAAGACCGCCGCCTCAAAGACTCCCGCATCAAAGACACCTGCCCCGAAGACGACCACGAAGGCGAGCGCGCCCAAAACCGCCTCGCCCAAGGCCGCAATCGACGTGGCCTCGGCGGACACGCGCGCACCCGACGCGGCCGCCGGCACGCCGTCCGCCTCCAGATATGTGTCCAAGCCGTGCCCCATCTGCTCCAAACCCTCGGCGGAGCGCTTCCACCCCTTCTGCTCCAAGCGCTGCGCCGACGTGGACCTGCACCGCTGGCTCTCCGGCTCCTACGCCATCCCCGGCCGCCCGGAAGAGGAAGAGGACGGCGAGGCCCAGGACGAGGGGTGAGGGGCCTCTTCCCGCCCCCATCTTGACGGCGCACCGAGCGCCGCGCGAGGTTGCCTTCCTCTGGGGATGAGGAGCGCATCATGGCGGCGGCGGAACGGACGGCAGACCATTACCCTTCCTTCCGCACGCAGGCGCTGATCGACGGCGTGTTCGCGCCGGCCGCCTCGGGCCGCACCTTCGATGCCGTCAATCCGGCCACCGGCAAGGTCCTCGCGCAAGTGGCGGCCTGCGACAGCGCCGATGTGGACCGCGCCGTGAAGGCCGCCCGCGCCGCGTTCGAGGATCGCCGCTGGGCGGGGCTGCGGCCGGTGGAGAGGAAGCGCATCCTCCAGCGCTTCGCCGAGCTGATCCGCACCCATCGCGACGAGCTGGCGCTCACCGAAACCCTCAACATGGGCAAGCCCATCGCCGATGCGCGCTCCATCGACGTGCGCGCGGCGGCGGACTGCTTCGCCTATTACGGGGAGTGCTGCGACAAGGTCTATGGCGAGGTGGCGCCCACCACCGCC
This sequence comes from Xanthobacter versatilis, assembly GCF_043193975.1. NCBI lineage: Bacteria > Pseudomonadati > Pseudomonadota > Alphaproteobacteria > Hyphomicrobiales > Xanthobacteraceae > Xanthobacter > Xanthobacter versatilis. The sequence continues at coordinate 52,273 of NZ_JBAFVB010000009.1, forward strand.
GATAACCTCGCCCTGGTGCTGCGCGAGCCCTTGGGCGTGGTGGGCTGCGTGACGCCGTGGAACTTCCCCATGATCATGGCCGCCTGGAAGGTGGCTCCCGCTCTGGCAATGGGCAATTCCGTGGTGCTGAAGCCGGCGGAGGAAAGCCCCCTCACCGCGCTGCGCCTCGGCGAGCTGGCGCTGGAGGCGGGGGTGCCGGCCGGGGTGTTCAACGTGGTGCCGGGCCTCGGCGTGGAAGCCGGCAAGGCGTTGGGCCTGCACATGGACGTGGACGCCATCGCCTTCACCGGCTCCACCGAGGTGGGGCGCTACTTCCTGCGCTATTCCTCCGACAGCAACCTGAAGCGGGTGTTTCTTGAGCTGGGCGGCAAGACCGCCTTCGTGGTGGCCCACGACGTGCCCGACCTCGACGAGGTGGCGCAGGCGGTGGCTGCCGGCATCTTCTTCAATCAGGGCGAGATGTGCACGGCGGCCTCGCGGCTGCTGGTGGACAATCGCATCCGCGAGGACCTTGTCGCCCGCGTGGCGGCGCTGGCGCCGCGCTGGATGCCGGGCGATCCGCAGGACCCCGCGGCCCGCGCCGGCGCGGTGGTGAGCTTCGAGCATCAGGGACGGATTCTTTCCGCCATCGAGGAGGGCGTCGCCTCCGGTGCGCGGCTGGTCACCGGCGGCACGGCGGTGCGGCAGGAGACCGGCGGCGCCTTCGTGGCGCCCACCGTGTTCGATGGCGTGGCACCCTCATCCGCGCTGGCGCAGAAGGAGATCTTCGGCCCGGTGCTTTCGGTGATCGGCTTCGACGGGCTGGAGGAGGCTGTTGCGATCGCCAACGGCACAGTCTATGGCCTCGGCGCGGCGGTGTGGAGCGGCGATCTTTCCGCCGCGCACAAGGTCGCCCGGCGTTTCAAGGCCGGCATCGTCTATGTGAACTGCTTCGATGCCGATGACATCACCACCCCGTTCGGCGGCGTGAAGCAGTCCGGCTTCGGGCGCGACAAGTCCCTGCACGCGCTGGATAAGTATTGCGATCTGAAGACGGTGTGGACGCGGCTTTAGGGGTTACTGATACCTTCTGACGCGCGCTCCATCGCCCGGCTATTCGCAAGCAGGACGGAGCATTTCCAGACGTGGGCGCCTGAGCATAACCGTCATGGCCGGGTCAAGTCCGGCCATGACGGCTTTGGGGGTCCTAACCGCCTCGCCAATGTCGAGTGGTTGGGACAATCCCGCGCCCCCCTCACGCCCGCTCCAGCAGCCAGACGTGCTCCACCGCCTCGCACTGGCCCTTGAGGCCGCCGGGCACCGGCGCTGTGTCTATCGCCGCAACCACGTAGTCGGCGCCATAGAGCGTGCGGGTCTCCTCCGGTGGGACGCTGAAGGGCGGGCCCGCCAGCAGCGACTGGTCATACTCGAAGCACACCAGCAATTGCGGGGCGGTGTCGGTCAGCGCCACGAGGTGCGGGGCGTAGCGGGCGCGCATGTCCTTCGGCAGGGCGACGAGGGCGGCGCGGTCCCACACCGCATCCACCGGCCCGAGGGTGTCGGGGGTGAGCGCGAAGATGTCGCCCTGGAAAATGTCGAGGCCTGGGGCGCTGAAGCGCGTGTGCGCGCCTTGCGTCGTCACCTCAGGCACAACGCCCAGTTCCGCGAACAGCTCCTCCACCGCGATGCGGCTCAGCTCCGCGCCGGCCACCCGAAATCCTTCACCCAGCAGCCAGGCGATGTCCCGCGTCTTGCCGCACAAGGGCACGAACACGCGCGCGCCCGGCGCCACCGGCAGGCGGGGAAAATGCTTCACCAAGAAGGCGTTGGCCTTGCCTTCATGGAAGCCCTGAATCTGCTTGGTCTGCCATCTCGCGTGCCAGAAATCCGGTTCCATCCGCGCCTCCCTTGCTTCATCCCGTCACATCGCCGACCGGTGCGCCCGCACCGGTGTTCAGCACATATGGGCGCGGCCCGGCTTTCGCGATATGACTTTCCACATTGAGCACGCGCCGATCAGATTGAATCAACATGATCGGATCCGGCTCGGAGTTTCGCGGTCCTCATCGGAGCAGCCCATCGTGACATCCGCCCCCCTCTCGAACTCGACGGCCCACTGGCGTGCGCTGGATGCGGCGCACCACCTCCACCCCTTCTCCGATACCAAGGCGCTCAACGCGGAAGGGGTGCGGGTCATCACGCGGGCGGAAGGGGTCTATGTGTTCGACAGCGAGGGCAACAGGATCCTCGACGGCATGTCGGGCCTGTGGTGCTCGCAGGTGGGGCACGGGCGGCGCGCCATCGTGGATGCCATCGCCACCCAGCTGAACCAGCTCGATTATTACAACACCTTCTTCAAGACCACCCATCCCGGCGCGGCGGAGCTGGCCGCCGCCATCTCGGACGTGGCGCCGGCGCACATGAACCATGTGTTCTTCACCTCCGGCGGGTCGGAGGCGGTGGACACGGTGCTGCGCATGGTGCGCCACTATTGGGCGGCGCTGGGCAAGCCGGAAAAGTCCATCTTCATCTCGCGGCGCAACGGCTATCACGGCTCCACCCTCGGCGGGGCCTCATTGGGCGGCATGAAGCCCATGCATGCCCAGGGCGGGCTGCCCATTCCCGGCATCATCCATGTGGCGCAGCCCTATTGGTGGGCCGAGGGCGGGGAGATGGGCCGCGAGGAGTTCGGCCTCTTTGCCGCCCGCGAGGTGGCCCGCGCCATCGATGAAGCCGGGCCGGAGAATGTGGCCGCCTTCATCGGCGAGCCGATCCAGGGGGCGGGCGGCGTTATCATTCCGCCGGCCAATTACTGGCCGGAGGTGGAGAAGATCTGCCGCGAGCGCGATGTTCTTCTGGTGTGCGACGAGGTGATTTGCGGTTTCGGCCGCACCGGGCGGTGGTTCGGCGCTGATTTCATGGGCGTGAAGCCGGATCTCATCACCTTCGCCAAGGGCATCACCTCCGGCTACTTCCCCCTCGGCGGCGTCATCGTGGGCGACAAGGTGGCGGAAGGCTTCATCGAGCATGGTGGCGACTTCAACCATGGCTTCACCTATTCGGGCCATCCCGGCGGCTGCGCGGCGGCGCTGGCCAACCTCAGGATCATGCACGAGGAAAAGCTGGTGGAGCGGGTGCGCACCGACATCGGGCCCTACCTGCAGGAGCGCTGGCTGAAGCTCGCCGAGCATCCCCTGGTGGGCGAGGCGCGCATGGTGGGCCTCATCGGCGCGCTGGAGCTGACGCCGGAAAAGGCCTCCCGCGCGGCGTTCGCGGCGGAAGAGGGCACGGTGGGCCTGATCTGCCGCGATTTCTCGTTCAAGGAAGGGCTGGTGATGCGCGCGGTGCGCGACGGCATGATCCTCGCCCCGCCCTTCACCTTGTCCCACGAGGAGGCCGACGAACTGGTGGCCATCACCTGGCGGGTGCTGGATCTCACCTACGCGGAACTGCATAAACGCGGGATGATGGTTCCGGTTCCGCGGGTTCCTGCGCGTCCGGTCCAAGCTTCGGCCTGACCCGACTTAAGGACAGCCGCCAGTCTCGCGGTGGTGGGGCGACAAACATCAAGTCGTATCCCACCGCCGCGCTGCACTGGATTTACCACCATTACATAAAATCTCGGGCACTTGGAACGAAAGCCCGTGGAAACCTGTTTCTGCTGCGAACGAAACGCAACAGGAGAGGTAACATGCGTAACAAGATTATCATCGGCTCGTTCGTGCTCGGCCTTCTTGCCCCCACCGCCGTGTTCGCACAGGCGTCCACCGCGACCGGTGCCATCGGCGGTGCGGCGGTCGGTGCCGTGGTGGGTGGGCCCGTGGGCGCGGTGGTGGGCGGCGCGGTCGGCGCCACCGTTGGCGCGGCCGCCGAGCCGCCCCAGGAGGTTCGCACCTATGTGGCAAAGGAGCGCCGCTCGTCGGTCCGCCTGGAGCGCGAGGTGGTGGTGGGCGAACCGCTGCCGCCCAACGTGACGCTCTACGAAATCCCCAGCACCAACGACTATGAGTATACCGTTGTCAACGACCGCCGGGTGATCGTGGAACCGCGCACCCGCAAGGTGGTCTACATCGTGGAATGACGGTGACGCGCATCATGCCCCGGCGACCCCGGGGCATGATGGCGTGAATGGCCGTCACGTCGCCGGCGTGGAGTCCGCGAAGTGGGGGCAGGCAGCGGCGAAAGCCTCGTACCAGGCGACGAGCCTGGGGTGATCCGCCCGCCACTTGCCCTCGAAGCGGAAATCGAACCAGCCCAGCGCGCAGGCGAGCGCGATGTCCCCCACCGTGATGGCGCCGTCGAACGGGACGGCGTCGGCCTCGAAGGCGTCGAGGGCGCGGCTCCGCTTGCCCTCCTGATGCTCCAGCCACTTGGGCTCGTGCTTCTCCACCGGCCGGAAGCGGCCCTCGTACAGCAGCAGGATGCCGGCATCCATCATGCCGTCCGCCAGCGCTTCCTTGCGCAGGGCGGCGATGCGCGCCTTGGGGTCGGAAGGCAGGATGCGGCCGCCGCCGGCCAGCATGTCGAGATAGGCGAGAATCACGGATGAATCGAACAGCACCTGTCCGTCATCGGTGAGCAGCGCCGGCACCTTGCCGAGGGGATTCTGGCTGCGCAGGGTATCGTTGGGGTCCAGCGTGTCGGCGGGCTCGATCTCAAGCGTCTGGCCGAGGAGGGCGGCGGCGACACGCACCTTGCGCACGAAGGGCGAGGTGGCGGAAAAACGCAGCAGCATGGGGCAGGTCCGGGGCTGAGGAGGGACCTCCCAGATAGCGCGCGGCCGCCTGCGCCGGAAGTCAAAAGGCGAAGGCCAAATCATCACAAGCAGGAATACATTTGCCCGCGTGGAGCGCCTCAGCCGCCCGGGGTGAGCCAGGAGACGCGGGCGCGGCCCTGTCCGTCGCGGGCCAAGAGCGGGGCGAGGGCATTGAGGATCGTGCGCATCTCGTCGGCCAGCGTGAACGGCGGATTGACGATGATGAGCCCCGAGCCCGACAGGACATCGAGGCTGCGGACGGTGGCGAAATCCAGCTCCACCCTGAGCGTCTTGGGCAGGCCGAGGCGGGCCACGTCGCGGCGGAAGGCATCCACCGCCTTCAGGTCCTTGATGGGATACCACAGCATGATGATGCCGGTGGCAAAGCGCTGGTAAGCAGCCTCCAGTCCCGCCACCAGGCGTTGGAACTCGCCCGGCTCCTCGAACGGCGGGTCCACCAGCACCAGCCCGCGCCGCTCGCGCGGCGGCAGGTGGGCGGCGATGCCCTGCCAGCCGTCCTGGGGCAGGATCTTCACCCGGTGATCCTCGCCCACGCGCTTTTCCAGCTTGGCCCGCTCTTCCTTGTGCAACTCGCAGAACAGGAAGCGGTCCTGCGGCCGCGACAGGGCGAGCGCCAGCGCAGGCGACCCAGGGTAAAGCCTGCGGCCGCCGGCGCGGGTGGCGCGTACCGCATCGAGATAGGGCGCAAGCAAGGCCGCGGCGGGCTTCGGCAGGGTGCCGGCGAGATCGGCGGCCAGCACCGCCTCGATGCCGGCATCGGCCTCCAGCGTGCGCTGGGCGTTGGCGCCATCGAGATCGTAGAGGCCCGCGCCGGCGTGGGTGTCGAGCACCCGGTAGGCGTTTTCCTTCTTGTTGAGATAGGCGAGCACGCGCGCAAGGGCAGCGTGCTTCATCACGTCGGCGGGATTCCCGGCATGGAACGAATGACGGTAATTCATGGGCTTGGCCTTAGCCGCCTTTTTGGAAATTCAAAAGGGCTAACCGCAACCCTCCCGTCATGCCCGGGCTTGTCCCGGGCATCCACGCCGAACCGCTTGCGATAGCTTTCGAAAGTTGATCCCAGCCTCTCCGCGTGGATGGCCGGGACAAGCCCGGCCATGACGATGGCAATGCGTTGTCGCGGTCTGCAAGGGCCCATGTGGGTCAATCGCCGAAACGGGCCCTAGCCGCCTCATTTGCCGCCGCGCACGGGCGGCATCACCATGCGCGACAGGCGGCAGGCGCGGCGGTCCACGTCGGGGCAGGCCCGGAAGGCGAGATCCTGGCTGAGGCAGATGCGCACCTCGGTCAGCCGCCGGCGGTCGCACTGCACCGAGAACATGTCCGGCGACAGGCCGGGATTGGCGGCCCGGAAGGCGCTTTCCACGTCGGAGGGCGAGACCATGCGGTAGTCGTCGAGCCGGGTGAACTCGGCGGGGATGGCCACCTTGTCCCGCGCCGCGCGCACGAGGTCGAAATAGGCCTGGGGTGAGAGGCCGGAGCAGGTGCCGTGCTTCTTCCACTCATAGATGACGAGCCCCCGGCTCGGCATCACGTCCAGCATGCTTCTCACCAGCGGGTTGGGCACGTAGGGCGGCGGGCGCTGGCAGTCCTGCGGAAAGCCGCGCTCGTATTGCGGCCACAGGCCGTGGACCACGAAGGCGTAGGGGCGGGTGAGGTTGCACTGGGGCTCGTTGGCCGCCTTGGGACCCTTGTCCTCGCAATAGGTGGGCGACCAGGACAGGGACAGCACGTAGAAGTCAAACCGGCCGGGCTCATGCCCCTGCGCCGCCGCCGGCAAAGCGGCGACGAGCAGACCAGCGAACAGGGTAAGGGCGAAGAGGGCGCGCCTCACGGACCCGCCATCTTGCAGGACGGGGCATAGGCATAATTGCGGTCGAGGCCGACCACGCACCAATCCACGCCCCAGCTGGCGCCGATGAAGCCGCCGTCCTCAATAATGGAATAATAGATGGCGCGCTTGCGGGCGTCGGTGGTGAACACCGTGCCCTTGCAGTAGCGGCGCGGCTGGTATTGCGGTCCCCACGGACGGAACGCGATCTCGTGGACCTTCTCGAAGCCGGTGATGGTCAGATCGGAGGCCCAGAACCGCCGCTCGGTCTCGGCGAATCGGCTGGCGATGAGGTCGAGGGCCTGCTGGTCCTCGCAGGCGGGCACCACGCCGGAATAATTGGGGCCGGAGAGCCAGAAATTCAGCTCAAGCAGGTTCGCCGCCTTGGCACCCGAGGCCCCGCCCATGGACACGAGCGCAAGCCCTGCCACGACCGCCGCAGCCTTCACTGCGCCGGATACCGTCGCGAGGGACATCGCGCGCTTCGCCTTCGCCGCTGCGCTCCGCGCCCGAATAACCATGGTCCACTCCACTTCAGGCCCCCCGCCCGTGTCGGGCGAACTTGACGGGGGACGATGCGGCGGCGCTTTCGCCCGGTCAAGGACACGGCGGCAACACCTTGCGAGAAAATTAAGACCTATGGCCTGTGAGCTTTGCTCATGGGTCATTGGTCAAGCCCGCGCGGCGCTTGAGCGTACCCACTTGGCATCGGTCAACGAGCGAGGCCGATGGCAGAACGCGGCGGTCCGGTCGTGCTCTCGCCGGAAAAGCGCGGCATGCTTGATCCCCGACTCACCATCCGTCGGCCGACCGGGAGGGTTCATGTCGCAGTCCCGCTTCGCCAGCGCGCCTCCACCCGCAGTTACCGCCGCCGTCGCGACGCCCCGCTTCGCCTCCGGCCGGGAGGCGGCGCTGGAGCTGCGGCCGGACCAGCCGGTCTATTGCTTCCGCCCCCATGTGCTGGCCGCCGATGCCAGGGCTTTCGTCGAGGCCTTTCCCGGTAAGACCGCCTATGCGGTGAAGACCAATGGCGAGCCCATGGTGCTGGACGTGCTGGCCAAGGCCGGCATTTCCGCCTTCGACGTAGCCAGCCCCGCCGAGTTCGCTGCCGCCCGCGCCGCAGCTCCGGGGGCGGAGCTGCTCTACATGCATCCGGTGAAGGCCCAGTCCGACATCCGCCTCGCCCTGGAGCACTACCGCATCCGCTCGACCGCCCTCGACCATGAGGACGAGGTGGCCAAGATCGTGCGCATCGTGCGCGCGCTGGATCTGGACCCGGAAGACCTCACCCTGTTCGTGCGCATCGCCTCCAAGGGGGATGCGGCCTACGAGCTGTCCAAGAAATTCGGCGCGGCGCCCGGCCATGCGGCGGAACTGCTCCAGCGCATCCACGGCATCGGCATCAAGTGCGGCCTGTGCTTCCACGTGGGTAGCCAGGTGGAGGACCCGGACACCTATGCCCGGGCGGTGGCGGTGGCGGCGGAGGTGCGGGCGGCGGCGGGGGTGCCCATCGTCGCCCTCGACGTGGGTGGCGGCTTTCCCGCCACCTATGCCCGCAACCCGCGTCGCCCGGTGCCGCCCATGCCGCCGCTGGACGAGATCATCTCCGGCCTCATGGGCGCGGTGGAGCGCAACGGCTTTGCCGGCACCCCGCTGGTGGCCGAGCCGGGGCGGGTGATCGTGGCGCGGTCCTTCTCGGTCATCGTGCGGGTGCTGCTGAAGAAGGGGCAGCGGCTCTATATCAATGACGGGATCTGGTCCTCCCTGTCGGATTCGTGGACGGGCAAGATCCTCCTGCCGGTGCGGCATATCCCGGATCCCGCCCGCCGCCGCCGGGCGGGGCGGGGGGCGTCGGGCAGCGGGCGGATCGAGCCGTTCCGCATCTATGGCGCCACCTGCGACAGCGTGGACGTGCTCTCGCGCCCCTTCTTCCTGCCCGAGAGCGTGGACACCGGCGACTGGATCGAGATCGGCCACATCGGGGCCTATTCCCTCTCCCTGCGCACCCGCTTCAATGGGTTTTATCCCGATACCTTCGTGGAGGTGGAGACCCCCTTCGAGGCGGGCGACGCGCCGGAGGGCTTCGCCGAGCCCGAGCGGCGCGGCGTCGTGGAGGCTTAAATCCGAACTTGAACGCGCCGATGTCGGCGAACCTCTCGAACCCGAAACGGTGATCGAGCACACGCCCGTTTGAATTGCCCCATCCGGGCGACGCCGCGATCCTCCGCCGCCATTGGAGGACACACAGCATGTACATTCGACGCAGGCGGGGCTGGGAAATTCCCGAATCAGCGGCGACGCCGGAGGGCCTCTATTTCTCCCGCCGGGAGCTGATGGGCGCCGGCGCGATGCTGGCGGCGGCAAGCCTTGCGGGCCCCGCGGCGGCCCAGCGCGTCAGCGACCTGCCCGACCCTTCCGCAGGCCTCTACCCGGCCGCGCGGAACCCCCGCTACACCCTCGACCGGCCGGTGACGCCCGAGGCCAAGTCCAGCACCGTCAATAATTATTACGAGTTCAGCTACGGCAAGAACGTCGCCCCCTCCATGAGTCGCTTCGAGCGCCGGCCCTGGCTGGTGAAGATCGACGGGCTGGTGGACAACCCCCAGGAGCTGGGCATCGACGACCTGCTCAAGAAGGTCCAGCTGGAAGAACGCCTCTACCGCCACCGCTGCGTGGAAGCCTGGTCCATGGCGGTGCCCTGGACCGGCTTTGCCATGAAGGACCTGGTGGCGCTGGCGGGTCCCAAGGCGGGCGCGAAATACGTGCGGATGGAGACCTTCCTGAGCCCGAAAGTCGCGTCGAATCAGAGGGATTTCCGCTATCCGTGGCCCTATGTGGAGGGCCTGACCCTAGCCGAGGCCACCAACGAGCTGGCCTTCCTCGTCACCGGAGTCTACGGCAAGCCGGCGCCGGGCCAGTTCGGTGCCCCGCTCAGGCTGGTAACACCTTGGAAATATGGCTTTAAATCCATCAAGGGCATCGTGCGCTTCTCCTTCACGGACAAGCAGCCCCTAAGCTTCTGGGAGGAGGTCCAGGGCGCGGAATACGGCTTCTGGGCCAATGTGAATCCCAAGGTGCCGCACCCGCGCTGGAGCCAGGCGAGCGAGGAGGACATCGCCACCGGTAACCGCCGCCCCACCGAGCTGTTCAACGGCTATGGCGAATATGTCGCCGGCCTCTATGCCGGCCGCGAGGCGGAAAAGATCTGGTTCTGACGCGGGTTAGTCCCATCCCGCGCTATTGCGGGATGGGACCCGAGGGGGCGAGGGTCAGGGTCGCGCCGGTGATGGAGACGCTGAGGCCGCTGTCGGAGGAGACGCTGATGGGCTGCAACGTCACCTGCCTTGTGGCGTCCTGCGAGGCCAGCATGTTGGCCGAGAAGCCCGGTCCCAGGGAGAAGCCGGTGGACAGGCCCACATAGGTGCCGGCCAGCGCCCCCGGATCCACCTGCGGCGAGGTGGCAAGCACCGCCCACAGCATGCTGGCCTGGTCGGAGACGCCGAAATCGAGGCCGACGCGGTCGAGGGTGCCGGCATAATAGTGGTTCATCCCCACGGAGGGGCGAAACTCGCAGCGCACCTTCCGAGTGGAGCCAAAGCCATAGGCGGTGGCGAATTCCCCCCGGCATTCCAGCAGCCCGGCGGAGACCTGGGGCATGCTGGCGCCCGCCAGGGCAGCGGCGGAAACCGCGATCGATGAAACGGCGACAGCGCCCGGGATCAACAGCCGGGCGAACAGGTGAGACATTCCGGACCCCCGCAACAAGGCCGTCGCATCGAACCGCCTGCGCGATGCGACCAAAGGCGAGTGTGGCGCCCAAGATCCGGCTTTTTCATGAAGCGGGGCAAAAAGGGGTAACGCGCTGCCGGGCGGGGTCAGCCCGCTGGCGGAGACTCATCCTGCCGTCCATCCCCGAATGCGTTGGGGGGGCCTTGAAAACGCATGCGCCCCCGGCCATCGGCCGGGGGCGCATCGAACGGGACAGGTGCAGCATCATGCCGTAGCGGAGCAGGCTCCTGGAGCTGCTCCGCCGCGGGCGAGGCCGAATCAGCGCAGGGTCAGGTCGGACACGCCGAGGGCGAGGTTGACGCCGGTCTGGCCTTCGACGGAGAGCGGCTGCAGCGCGATGGTGTTGGACGAACCGCCCACCAGCACGTTGGCGCCGAGGCCCACGCCGAACGAGGCGTTGGTGGAGGCGCCCACATAGGTGCCGCGCAGGGCGCCGCGACCGACCACGGCGGTGGGGGCGAACACGGCCCACACCATGCGGCCGGAGGTGCTGAAGCCCAGGTCGAGACCGAAGCGGCGGGTCACGCCCTGATAGGTGCCAGCCTTGGCGCTGCGCGAGGACGGCAGGAAGGAGCAGCTCATCTCACGCACGGAGCCGAGGACGAAGCTCACGTTCGGCGCGAGGTTGCAGCTCAGCGTGCCCACCTGGACGCGAGACTGGGCGGAAGCGGGCATGGCGCCGGCGACGAGGAGGGCAGCAGCCGCGAGGCCGGCCTTGAAAACAGTCTTCATGATGTCGTTCCTCCTGTGGGAAGCGGGCGGGTTGATCCCTGCACCCGACGACAGCGAAGCCTTAGCCCAGACTTCACTGCTGCGCCAACGCTTCAAAGGGCTATGTGTTCCTTTTTTCCGGGGCCTGTGCCCGGATCAGCTCAGGGAGCCGCAGAAGCGCTGGATGCGCCGGCAGGCTTCCTCAAGGTCCGACGTGGCGGTGGCATAGGAAATCCGGAATGCCGGGCCCAGGCCGAAGGCCGAGCCATGCACCACGGCAACGCCTTCCGCCTCCAGCAGCTGGGTGGCGAAGTCCTCGTCGCTGGCGATGGTGACACCGCCGGGCGTGGTCTTGCCGATGGTGCCGGCGCAGGACGGGAAGACGTAGAACGCGCCCTCGGGCTTGGGGCAGTGCAGGCCCTTCGCCTGGTTCAGCATGGACACCACCAGGTCGCGGCGCTCCTTGAACACCTTGTTGTTGGCGGCGATGAAGTCCTGCGGTCCGTCCAGCGCCTCGAGCGCCGCCCACTGGGCGATGGAGGAGGGGTTGGAGGTGGACTGGGACTGCAGCGTGCCCATGGCCTTGATGAGGGCCTCGGGGCCGGCGGCGTAGCCGATGCGCCAGCCGGTCATGCAATAGGCCTTCGACACGCCGTTCATGGTCAGCGTGCGGTTATAGAGCTTCGGCTCCACCTGCGCCGGGGTGACGAACTTGAAGTCGTCGTAGACGAGGTGCTCGTACATGTCGTCGGTGAGGATCCACACCTGCGGATACTTCACCAGCACGTCGGTGAGCGCCTTCAGCTCGTCGAAGGAATAGGCCGCGCCCGAAGGGTTGGACGGCGAATTGAAGATGAGCCACTTGGTCTTGGGGGTGATGGCGGCTTCCAGCACGTCGGGACGCAGCTTGAAGTTGTCCTCGATGGTGGTCATCACCGGCACCGGCTTGCCGCCGCAGAATTCCACGATGTCCGGGTAGCTCACCCAGTAGGGGGCGGGGATCAGCACTTCGTCGCCGGCATCCACCGTCGCGACCAAAGCGTTGAACAGCACCTGCTTGCCGCCGGTGCCCACCGTGACCTGCGAAGGCTTGTAGTCGAGGTCGTTTTCGCGCTTGAACTTGCGGCAGATGGCGGCCTTCAGCTCAGGGATGCCGTCCACGGCCGTGTACTTGGTCTCGCCCCGGCGGATGGCGGCGATGGCCGCTTCCTTGATGTTCTCGGGTGTGTCGAAGTCCGGCTCGCCGGCGGAGAGCGCGATGATGTCCCGCCCGGCCGCCTTGAGCTCCCGCGCCTTGTTGGAGATGGCGATGGTCTGGGAGGGCTTGATGCGCTTCAGGGCGGACGAGATGAGGCTCATGGCCTTTAGGCTCCGGACGCGCCCGGCCGCACGAGGCAAAAGGCGGCGCGGGCTGGGCATTTGGCAGGATCGCAGCCGGCTCCTGCCGACGCGGCGCGGACACTAGTTCAGCCGCCGCCCGCAAACAAGCAACGATCTTGAATATCGCGGCACGCGCCCGTGATGGATCGCCACGGCTCGGGCGCGGCCCTTGCGGCAACGCAACCCACGGGCCACATGAAGGCGCGACGGCCAAGCTCGGCGGGCGCGCATCAGGCGGCGATCGCATTGAAAGACGTTGGATCGCGGGGAGGGGACGGGTGCTGACGCTCTATTCCACCCAGGCCTCGGGCAATTCCTACAAGGTGCGCCTTATTTTGGCGAAGCTTGGCCGGCCGTTCCGCCTGGAAGAAGTGGACATCTTCGCCGGCGAGCACCGCACCCCGGAATTCCTCGCCCGCAACCCGGAGGGACGGGTCCCGCTGCTGGGCATCGACGGGCGCTTCCTCGCCGAATCAAACGCCATCCTCTTCTATCTGGCGGACGGCACGCCCTTCCTGCCCGCCGACCCCTTCGATCGGGCGGAGACGCTGCGTTGGATGTTCTTCGAGCAGCATAGCCACGAGCCCGGCATTGCCGCGGCGCGGTTCTGGCTCAAGCAGGTGCGGGGCGGCCGGGACCTGCGCACCCACGACGTGGACCGCTGGATGGAGGAGGGATACGCCGCCCTCAAGGTGATGGAGCGCCATCTCGCCGGCCGGCGCTACTTCGTCGGCGAGGCTCTCACCATCGCCGACATGGCGCTTTATGCCCACACCCATGTGGCTGAGGAGGGGGACTTCTCGCTGCGCGGCTTCCCCGCCGTGCGGGCGTGGCTGGAGCGGGTGGCGGCGGAGCCCGGCCATGTGGACATGGAATGGCGGCCGTCTGTCGCGGAAACATAGCGGGGATTGATCGCGGTTCCGTGAGGGGGTGACATCATCTTGCCATGATATGCAAAGGCCAAGCCGCCGTGGCGCCACGATTCCTTTCCACTCTCGCATGTGTCGGCGGAACTGATTCGCAAGCGTCGACGTTGGTTGGTTGCGTTCTACTGAGCGAGATCATCATGTCCGGACGGTGTGACATGGAAGTTGGGCACTTCACCCTGGGGCGGTTTGATCGCCCAGGCGCGGGCGTCTCGTCCGCCGATCCGGAAGTACTTGCCCGCGCGGTGCGTGACCACAAGGTGGGCGACGCGCTCGCCCAAGCGGCTCTCACCTTCGCCCTCATGCTCGCCATCGGCGCCGTCGCCTTCGTGCTCAGCGCGGAGCATGCGGCCGCGGCCAGCCAGCTCATCGTCAACGGCGTGATCGACTATTCCGGCATCCTGCTCGGCCTGGCCATGGCCGGCAGCGTCCTTCTTGTCGGCCGCCGTGCCGCGCAACGCCTCGTCCGCGCCAGGTCACGGACGGCCCGTGATGCCGAGTTCTTTCGCCGGCCGCGCTGAGCCGGCGATGCAGCTGCGACCCGATCCCCGTTTCCGTACCCTGCCGCGCGAGGTGGGCGGGGTTCTTGCCCGGCGCGATCACCGGCAGCGTTCCTCTTTTCCCCGTCCCGGCCGCCGCGCCGCCATCGCTGCGCTGGCGCTGCTCGGCCTGCTTGTCGCCGGCGCCTTTGCCTTCGCGGCCGACGATGCCGGTGCCGCGAGGCGCTTCGCCGGCGAAGAGGTGCGCGTGGTGCCCTTCGCTTCAGGGCTCGAGCGTCCCTGGAGCATGGCCTTCCTGCCCGATGGCCGCCTGCTCGTCACTGAGCGGCACGGGCGCCTGCGCGTGATCGATTCCTCCGGAAAGCTCGGCGCTCCCATCGCCGGCGTGCCCGAGGTTGCGGCGCGGGGGCAGGGCGGTTTGCTGGATGTGGCGCTGGACCCGGCCTTCGCCACCAACCGCCTGATCTATCTGAGCTATGCCGAGCCCCGCCCGGACGGTGCCGGCACCTCCGTCGCGCGCGGGCGCCTCTCGGAGGACCTGACCCGGCTCACCGACCTGCAGGTGATCTTCCGTCAGCAGCCCGCCCATTCCGGCGGCAACCATTTCGGTTCGCGGCTCGTGTTCGCGCCGGACGGGATGCTGTTCGTGACGCTGGGTGAGCGCTTCGACCTGATGGACAAGGCGCAGGACCTCTCCACCACCCTTGGCAAGGTGGTGCGCATCGCGCCGGATGGCTCGATCCCGGCGGATAATCCCTTCCGCGACCGCCCCGGCGCGCGGCCGGAAATCTTCAGCTACGGCCATCGCAACGTGCAGGCCGGTGTCATCGAGCCAGCCACCGGACGGCTGTGGACCGTGGAGCACGGTCCGCGCGGCGGCGACGAGGTGAACCGGCCGGAGGCGGGCAAGAACTACGGCTGGCCTATCATCGGCTACGGCCGGCATTATTCCGGCGCCAAGATCGGCGTCGGGACGCGCACGGAGGGCATGGAGCAGCCCCTGTTCTATTGGGATCCCTCCATCGCGCCCTCCGGCGCGGCCTTCTACTCCGCCGACCTTTTGCCCGCGTTCAAGGGCCAGCTCTTCGTCGGCGCGCTGGCGGGGCAGGCGCTGGTGGAGGTGAAGGTCCGCAACGGCGCCGTGACCGGCGAGGAGCAACTGCCGTTAGGCAAGCGCATCCGCGACGTGCGGCAGGGACCGGACGGGGCGCTGTGGCTCGCCACCGACGACACCGGCGAGATCCTGCGCGTGGTGCCCGCCGCCGCCAAATGAGTGGCCCTGACGGGATTCCCTTGGGTCCCCATCGCTCCTAACATCGGGTCGCCGATGGCGCTTGGCTCTTGATTCCGGGCGCCCTGTTCCGCGGAGACCCCATGGCCCAGACGCTGCTCGCCCGCAACGCCCTCGTCCTCGTCACCATGGATGGAGAGCGCCGGGAGATCCCGGGCGGCGGGCTCTATGCGGAGGACGGGCGCATCGTCGCGGTGGGGCGCCCCGCTGACCTGCCGGCGCAGGCGGACGAGATCATCGACCTTGCCGGCCATGTGGTGATCCCCGGCCTCGTCAACACCCACCACCACATGGTGCAGAGCCTGACCCGCGCGGTGCCGGCGGCGCAGGACGGCGAGTTGTTCGACTGGCTGCGCGCGCTCTATCCGCTCTGGGCCGGGCTGACCGGCGAGATGGTGGAGACGGCGACCCTGACCGCCATGGCGGAGCTGATCCTCTCCGGCTGCACCACGTCGTCGGACCATCTCTACATCTATCCCAACGGGGTGCGGCTCGACGATTCCATCCGCGCTGCGCGGCAGGTCGGCATGCGCTTCCACGCCGCTCGCGGCTCCATGAGCGTGGGCGAGAGCAAGGGCGGCCTGCCTCCCGACCGGGTGGTGGAGGACGAGGGCTTCGTGATGCAGGACGCCGAGCGCCTCATCGGCGCCTATCATGATCCGGCTCGCTTCTCCATGCTGCGGGTGGTGCTGGCGCCGTGCTCGCCCTTCACCGTGAGCCACGACCTGATGCGGGACACGCTCCGCCTCGCCCGCGCCAACGGCCTGACCCTGCACACGCATCTTGCCGAGAACGATTCGGATATCGCCTTTTCCCACAAGACCTTCGGCATGGGCCCCACCGAATATGTCCGCGAGCTGGGCTGGGTTGGGCCGGACGTGTGGCATGCTCACTGCGTGAAGCTGGACGAGGCGGGTATCGCCCTGTTCGCCCGCACGGGCACAGGCATAGCCCATTGCCCGTGCTCCAACATGCGCCTCGCCTCGGGCATCGCGCCGGTGAAGCGGTTCCGCGCGGAAGGCATCCCGGTGGGCCTCGGGGTGGACGGCTCGGCCTCCAACGACAGCGGCCATCTCCTGGCTGAGGCACGCCAGGCCATGCTGCTCCAGCGCGTGGCCTTCGGCCCCGACGCCATGAGTGCGCGCACGGCGCTGGAACTGGCGACTTTGGGCGGCGCGCGGGTGCTGGGACGGGACGACATCGGCGCGCTGGCCCCGGACATGGCGGCGGATTTCGTCGCCTTCGACATGTCGGCGCTGGCCTATGCCGGGGCGCTGCACGATCCGGTCGCGGCGCTCCTGTTCTGCGCGCCGCAGCAGGTGAGCCTGAGCATCATCAACGGCCGCGTGGTGGTGCGCGACGGCCGCCTCCTCACCATCGACCTGCCGGCGACGGTGCGGCGGCACAATTCCTTCGCCGCCGAGCTGGCGGCGCTGGCGCCGTCCTGATGGCGGAAATGCCGCTGCTCAGAACTTGTGGAAGATGAAGAAGGCCCCGGCCGAGATGAAGGCGAACCCCACAAGGTGGTTCCAGCCCAGCGGCTCCTTCAGGTAGAGCACCGAGAAGCCGGCGAAGACGAGGAGGGTGATGACCTCCTGCATGGTCTTGAGCTGGGCTGTTGAATAGACCTCAGATCCGAATCGGTTGGCCGGAACTGCGAGGCAATACTCGAAAAATGCGATGCCCCAGCTGGCAAAAATCGCCAGCACCAGCGGCGCCGATTTGTGCTTGAGATGCCCATACCAGGCGAACGTCATGAAGACGTTGGAGGCGACAAGCATCACGATGGGGGTGATCTGGGGCGGGATCGTCATGGGGCAGGGCATCCGGTTGTGTGGGACCTGAGCCGCCTCTAGCACGAAATGCCCGCCCCAAGACTCCTCACCTATTTTTGCTTGTCCTGCGCCTTGGTCTGGGGCGTGACGGAGGAGGCATTGGCGGCTTGCCAGGGGCTACGTCGGTGTCTTGTCCGCGGTGTCTGGCCGCTCGTTATGGCGTTGATCGCCCCCGCCGAGTTTTGATGCCGGCACCCCGATGGTGACGAGCCCGAACCGTTTCCGTCTCAAGATGGCGGTCGGGGGCCGTGCTGGCGCTTGCGGACGCTGCGGCGGGGGATTTGAGGGGGCGGGGCAAAGCGTCCCCGCCGTTCCCGCATCAACGGCCTTTTCCGACGGGTTTTTGTTGCTGCGCGCCCGGCGCCGCCGCGCCCGCCTGCGCCGTCGCGGCTTCTGCATTCGCCTTGTTCGCGTCGGGGGTGTTGGATTGAGGCTGGCTCGAAGGGCTCGGTTTCTGCGCCGCCTCGGTGAGACCCGACATGCCAGCCAGGAACGAACATTGCTGATGGTAACGGTCAGCATCGCGGATCGCCAGCGAAACCGGATAGCTGGTGACGGTTGATTGTTCTCGCTTACTCATAATCAAACCCAATATCTGTTCGCGGTTTCGCTTCATCTGCGTAATGACGAGCGTAATCAGTTGACTTTGAAGGACTTCTGAATCGAAGTTAGCGCTCGTGCTGTTGCTGATCGTGGCAATAAACGTCATCGCTTTCGTTACGCCCTGCGTTGTTGATAGGGTGCCGACGGCATTGGCGATGGTCGTTATTTCGCTAAGGCCGAACTTTCGTGCTGTCACCTGAGCATAAAGATAATCAATATATTGTCCACATAGGGCATCTGATCTCTGGAGTAGGGCATCCTGTACCCAGTCACGATGAGCAGAGCTCGTAAGTGCGTACTCAAGTATTTTTTCTGAAAGGATCGGAACTTCGGTTGACGAGAAGGCGGAAGTCATGCGGCCGACCTGGCCGGTGTCTACGTTCACGCCATACACATCGGTTGCGGGATACTCCGCAAGCGGAATCGGCCGCATGCTTTTGTTCCAATAGGAGCACCCACCGCACAAAAGAGCGCTCATAATCACAACAACACGACCAATAAATTGCACGGTAGCCCCCCTTCAATCTCCCCGGCACGATTGAAGGGTTAACGATCTGTCAACGTCAATTTGATTGTGTTTTTGTCATATACAATATTAAGGTGTGTTGCTGTGGCGCAACACGCGGATGCTAGGATTCTCGCACCGTCACTTTTGTCGTTGTGACAGCCGCCTTCCGTTCTGCGCCTGAGACCCCCATATTCCCCCCATGGCCAAAGCATCCCGTCCCGGTAAGCTCGGAGAGCGCTCCCAGCGTCATTTCGAGCCGGCGCCCCAGCAGGCGCTGGATCCTGAACTCGCACAGTCCCTCGGGCTCGCGCCCGGGGACGTGAGCCTCGATTTCGCGTCCGCCGGGGCCTCCGCCACGGTGCAGGCGCTGTCGCAGCTGATCGAGAACGGGCGGCCGGAGGTCAACGGCCAGACCTGGGTGCCCCATCGTCCGCCGCGTCCGGAGAAGTCCGAGGGCGGCGTCAGCTTCATCATGAAGAGCGATTTCGAGCCCGCCGGCGACCAGCCGCAGGCCATCGCCGAGCTGTGCGCCCAGGCGCAGGCCGGCGAGCGCGATCAGGTGCTGCTGGGCGTCACCGGATCGGGCAAGACCTTCACCATGGCCAAGGTGATCGAGCAGCTCCAGCGCCCGGCCATCGTGCTCGCACCCAACAAGACGCTGGCGGCCCAGCTCTACGGCGAGTTCAAGAGCTTCTTCCCCGACAATGCGGTGGAATATTTCGTCTCCTACTACGATTACTACCAGCCGGAAGCCTATGTGCCCCGGACGGATACCTATATCGAGAAGGAATCCTCCATCAACGAGCAGATCGACCGCATGCGCCATGCGGCGACACGTGCCCTTCTGGAGCGCGACGATGTGATCATCGTCGCCTCGGTGTCGTGCATCTACGGCATCGGCTCGGTCGAGACCTATTCGGCCATGACCTTCGACATCAAGGTGGGCGAGCGCATCGACCAGCGCGGCCTGCTGGCCGATCTCGTGGCCCTGCAATACAAGCGCATCCAGTCGGATTTCGCCCGCGGCACCTTCCGGGTGCGCGGCGACGTGGTGGAGATCTTCCCCGCCCACTACGAGGATCGCGCCTGGCGCGTCTCCCTGTTCGGCGACGAGGTGGAGAGCATCGCCGAGTTCGATCCGCTCACCGGCCACAAGAGCGGCGACATGAAGAGCGTGCGCGTCTACGCCGCCTCCCATTACGTCACCCCGCGTCCGACGCTGATCCAGGCCATCACCGGCATCAAGGCCGAGCTGAAGATGCGCCTCGACGAGCTCTACAAGATGGGCCGCCTGCTGGAGGCCCAGCGGCTGGAGCAGCGCACCCGCTACGACCTGGAGATGATGGAGGCCACCGGCAGTTGCGCCGGCATCGAGAATTATTCGCGCTGGCTCACCGGCCGCAAGCCGGGCGAGCCGCCGCCGACCCTGTTCGAATATGTGCCGGACAATTCCCTCGTCTTCATCGACGAGAGCCATGTGACCGTGCCGCAGATCGGCGCCATGTATCGCGGCGACTTCCGCCGCAAGGCGACGCTGGCGGAATACGGCTTCCGCCTGCCGAGCTGCATGGACAATCGCCCACTGCGCTTCGAGGAATGGGAGGCCATGCGGCCGCAGACGGTCCATGTCTCCGCCACCCCCGGAACCTGGGAGATGGAGAAGACCGGCGGCGTGTTCGTGGAGCAGGTGATCCGGCCCACGGGGCTGATCGACCCGCCGGTGGAAGTGCGCCCCGCCCGCACCCAGGTGGACGATCTGCTGGGCGAAGTGCGCGCCTTCGCGGCGAAAGGTTACCGCACGCTGGTGACGGTGCTCACCAAGCGCATGGCCGAGGACCTCACCGAATATCTGCACGAGCACGGCATCCGCGTGCGCTACATGCATTCCGATATCGACACCATCGAGCGCATCGAGATCATCCGCGACCTCAGGCTTGGGGCGTTCGACGTGCTCATCGGCATCAACCTGCTGCGCGAGGGCCTCGACATCCCGGAGTGTGGGCTGGTGGCCATCCTGGACGCGGACAAGGAAGGCTTCCTGCGCTCGGAGACCTCGCTGGTGCAGACCATCGGCCGCGCTGCCCGCAACGTGGACGGCCGCGTCATCCTCTATGCCGACCGGGTCACCGGCTCCATGGAGCGGGCCATGGCGGAGACCTCCCGCCGCCGCGAGAAGCAGGTGGCCTACAACACCGCCCACGGCATCACGCCGGAGAGCGTGAAGAAGGCCATCGGCGACATCCTCAACTCCGTCTACGAGCGCGACCACGTGCAGGTGGATGCGGGCCTGGCGGAGGAGGGGGCGGCCTTCGGGCACAACCTCAAGGCGGTGATGGCGGACCTGGAGAAGCGGATGCGCGCCGCCGCCGCGGACCTCGACTTCGAGACCGCCGCCCGCCTGCGCGACGAGATCCGCCGGCTGGAGGCGACCGAGCTGGCGGTGGCCGACGATCCCCTCGCCCGGCAGGAGGCGGTGGAGGACAAGTCCGGCGGCTTCCGGGGTCCGCGCAAATACGGCAAGGCGGCCAACCTGCCGCCCAAGGAAGACGCCGGCAAGCTCTTGCCGCGCGGCCGCGGGGCGGGGCGCAAGCCGCGTGCGGGAGAGGACCAGGAGGGGATGGGCGAGGAGCAGGCGTCTTACGTCGCTCCGGTCACCCGCGCCCACAAGCCCTCCCTTGACGACATGGGTCCCGGCTCGGACCGCGCCGTGCCCATCACGGAAGACACCTTCCGCCCCGGCCCGCGCCCCGATCCCGGCACCAAGGGCTACCGGAAGGGCGGGCGACGGTCGAAGGGGTAAAGCCAAGGGCCCGTAAACAAAGCTCACGGGCCCTTGGTAAAGCTCGCGCGGCGCTTGAGCGGAGCCACTTGGCGTCGGTCAACGACCGAGGCCGATGGTAGAGGCCGCGCCGCTCGCCCATCCCGCCGCCCCCGTGCTACGCCCTGCGGACCGTGGGGCGGGGAGGCGGGCATGGAGACGGCGGATCTTCTCAAGGTTCTCTACATCGTCGCCATCGTGGCGGAGGCGATGACGGCCGCGCTGGCGGCGGGGCGGCGGGAGATGGACTGGGTGGGCGTGTGCCTGCTCGGCTCGGTCACGGCGCTCGGCGGCGGCTCGGTGCGCGACGTGCTGCTGGGCCGGCATCCCCTGTCCTGGGTGCAGCATCCGGAATACCTGCTCATCACCTGCGGCGCGGCGCTGGCGACCATCATGGTGGCGCGTTACATGCGCCACCTGCGGCACGTCTTCCTGTTCCTCGATGCGGTGGGGCTGGTGGTGTTCACCGTCATAGGCTGCAACGTGGCCATGAGCCTCGACATGCCGGTGGTGGTGGTGATCGCCGCCGGAATGATCACCGGCTGCGTCGGCGGCGTCCTGCGCGACGTGCTGTGCGCGGACGTCCCGCTGCTGTTCCGGGCCGAGCTATACGGCACGGTGTCCATCGTCACCGGCGGCCTTTATGTGGCGGGCAAGGCGCTGGATTTGCCGCACGATCCCCTTACCATCGGCGTCATGGCGCTCGGGTTGGGGATGCGCATGCTTGCCCTGCGGTTCGGCTGGCGCATGCCCAAGTTCGTCTACACCGAAACGATCCACTGAGGACCGATCGCGGTCATTCAAGACCAAGACCGAAGGCCCTTACGGCACCAGCGAATGCGCCGACCACTCGTCGCGGGGCACTTCCTCTCCCAGCGTGTAGCTGAAGGTGTCCACGTCCATGCCGTCGGCGCTGGTGTGGCAGGTGTAGGAGAGGTGGTACCAGTGCCCGTGGCTGCGAATGGCCGCCCCCGGCGCGGTGATGGAGGCCTCCCCCAATTGCGGATCGGCGAAGGCATAGGCCACGGCCTCCTCGGGCTGCATGTCGGCATGCTCGCGCCCTACGGTGCCCATGGCGCGGGCGTTGCAGCGCTGCTCGATGCGGGTGGGCAGGTCCACGTGCAGCATCGCCGCGTCGCGCTTCGGCTGGCCGTTGTCGGGCTGGGCGGTGTGGGAATGGCTTTTTTTGGAATGGGTGTGCTTGTGAGCCGCCTCGGCCGGCGTCGGCAGGGCGGCGAGCGACAGGGCAACGAAGGCTGGCAATAGCAGCGTTGACAAGAGGAGCGTTTGCAAAAGGCGCTTCACGAGGGTTCACATCCACGGCTGACAGTCCCGAAGCCCTGCGCATAATAGAATGTCGTGGCAAGGGTGGGACGCACCGCGCGAAGATGTGACCCGTTTTCCACGTCGCGACATGTGATATGCTGGTTTAGATATAGCTTTGATGGCGTCGCCGGGTGACGGCTCCAATGCTATAAGGCCCCGCGAGGGTAAAACGCAGGATTGGATCTGGGGATGGCGGGTGAGCGGGCGATGATCCTCGCCGTGCAGGGGGCAGACCGGGAGAAGATCCAGTCCCTGCTGATCGAGGCGGCCGAGGGGCTGCGTGCGTCCGGCGTGCGCGTCCTGGGCGTGGTGGAACATCTGCCGCCCGGCTGCGCCCACGAGGACGTACTGCTGCTCGACCTCGTCTCCGGCGAGACCAATCGCCTGCACCAGAATCTCGGCCCCGGCGCGGCCGGCTGCAGCCTCGATCCCGCCGGGCTCGCGGCCGCTTCCGCAGGCGTGGAGCGGGCCATCGCCGCGCGCCTCGATGAGGGCGGCGACCTCTCCGACACGGTGGTGATCCTCTCCAAGTTCGGCCGTCAGGAGGCAGAGGGGCGCGGGCTCACCAGCGCCTTCCACGCGGCGGTGGCGGCGGAGCTCTCCGTGCTCACCTCGGTTTCCCCCACTGTGCGCGACCAGTGGGACAGCTTCGTCGGCGATCTCGCGCAGATCGCCCCGGCCAGCCTGAGCGAGGTCGAGGACTGGTGGGGTTGCTTCGCGCGCGAACTGGTGGAGTGAGGCGCGGGCCGCAATGCCCGCCGTCCGCCCCCTTCGCCGGACAACGGCTTGCCATCTAACGGGTTTTGCCGTCGCAGAAGCGCGCGGAAGATGCCACGCAGGCACGGGGTGAGGCGTTTCTTCACGCCGGCCGGTATCCCCTTGGCTCGAAAACGCTCTAAGAAGGGCGTCGGGCAGGGACGATCCATGGCGTTTTGCGCGGCGGTACCGCGACAGGCCGGGGACGACCAGCCCTTCCTCGTCATGTCCAGAAGGCAGCCATGGCCCAGCGTCGTCCCCTTGCCCGTCCGGCCGCGCCCGGCACCTTCCCCGCTGCGGCCCTTTGCGCGGCCTTTGCCGCGGCCCTGGCCCTGACGGCCTGCCAGGGCAATCCGGACAGCTGGGGTACGGGCGTGGTGAAGCAGTCCGACGCGTTCGGCGATTATTCGGAGACGGTGGTGGCGATCCCGCGGCCCACCGCCGGCCCGCGCCAGTTCCAGTGCGCCGGCCCGTTCGCGCCCAATACCAGCGCCGTCAACATCGCCGCCGATTTCGGCCAGGCCAATGTGGTGACCGGCAACATCATCTCCCCCGATGGCAGCACCTCGCCCGGCCTCGTGGTCCTGCCCAACGATCCGGCGCTGAGCCTGGAGATCGCCTGGAAGGACGCCATCGACATGGTGGGCCCGCGCCGGGTGGCCTTCACCGAATCCAGCGCCTGGAGCGTGAACGGCATCGCCATCGGCTCCACCCTCGCAGATCTCGAGAAGGCCAACGGCAAGCCGTTCCGGGTGCAGGGCTTCGGCGGCAATGGCGGCGGCGTGGTGGCGGACTGGCGCGGCGGGCGGCTCGGCAACCTGGGCGGCGGCTGCACCCTCGGCGTGCAGCTGGCGCTTTCGGCCAGCGCTTCGGACCAGGCCCAGGCGCGGCTGTCCGGGCCAAAGAGCATTGCCTCCAGCGATGCGGCCCTGCGCTCTGCCGCCCCAACCGTGGGCGTGTTCTGGGTGACCTACCGATAGCTGGTCGGTTCGGCTCAGGCCTGCCGGGCGCCGGTGCGGTGGGCGAAGGCCCACACGCGATAGCCGGAGAAGGTCCACAGCATGGTGATGCCGGTGGTGATGGACTGGGCCAAAAGGTAGTAGATCCCCAGTTCGTGCACCAGCAGGCCCATGATGAGGCCGTTCAGCACGAAGGCTACCCCGGCCACCACCATGAAGCGCGGCACCGCCCCCGCATGGGAGCGGGTGGATTCGAAGGTGAAGCGGCGGTTGAGGCTGTAGGAGACGATCCCGCCCACCACGAAGCCGACCCCGGACCCCGCCACCGGGCCGGTGAGGCTGTTTTCCACCAGCAGCGTCAGCGCCGCGAAATGGGCAGCGGTGGCGGTGAGGCCCACGCCCACGAAGGTGGCCAGCTGCCGGATGAGGGCGCGGTATCTGACGACCAGTTCGGCGAAGGTGGTTGGCACCGCGTCTGTCTCCGGAGGGAGTGAGCCGTCAACGTCGGCGTCATGGCTTCCGTCGCCGCAAATTATGGTCTAAGGAAGCCCATCAGCGCGCAGGGTGAAAGAGAATTCCCGAGGTGTGACCTCCTCGCACTTCCTCCGCCCCCATGCGCGCACGCTTCCGGGACTGCCCGGGGCGGTGCTCGATCCTTTCGGGGGGCGCGTGACCCGCGGCCCTTTTTTTGCGCCCGGAGCGCGATAGGAAAGGCGCGAGTGCCCCTGAGGCAAACCTGCCCGGAAGCATCGACGAAACGGATCCCGCGGTCCGCCCCCGTGTCTACCCGGGAGCGGGCGGCGACGGTGGAGAGCGCCAGACAGAAATGCCGAAACGCACCGATATCGAAACCATCCTCATCATTGGCGCCGGTCCCATCGTGATCGGGCAGGCCTGCGAGTTCGACTATTCCGGCACGCAGGCGGTGAAGGCGCTCAAGGAGGAGGGATACCGGGTCGTCCTCGTCAACTCGAACCCCGCCACCATCATGACCGACCCGGACATGGCGGACGCGACCTATATCGAGCCCATCACCGCCGAGATCGTCACCAAGATCATCGAGAAGGAGCGCGGCGACCGCTCCAAGGGCTTTGCCCTGCTGCCCACCATGGGCGGTCAGACGGCGCTCAACTGCGCCCTGTCGCTCAAGAAGATGGGCACGCTCGAAAAATACGACGTGGAGATGATCGGCGCCACCGCCGAGGCCATCGACAAGGCCGAGGATCGCGAGCTGTTCCGCGAGGCGATGACCAAGATCGGCCTCTCCACGCCCACCTCGCGCCAGATCAAGACCCTGTCCCAGGCGCTGGATGCGCTGGAGGTGGTCGGCCTGCCCGCCATCATCCGCCCGTCCTTCACCATGGGCGGCACCGGCGGCGGTATCGCCTACAACAAGGCCGAGTTCATCGAGATCGTGGAGCGCGGCATCGACGCCTCGCCCACCAACGAGGTGCTCATCGAGGAGAGCGTGCTCGGCTGGAAGGAGTATGAGATGGAGGTTGTCCGAGACAAGGCGGACAATTGCATCATCATCTGCTCCATCGAGAACATCGACCCCATGGGGGTGCACACCGGTGATTCCATCACGGTCGCCCCGGCGCTGACGCTGACCGACAAGGAATACCAGATCATGCGCGACGCATCGCTTGCGGTGCTGCGCGAGATCGGGGTGGAGACCGGTGGCTCCAATGTGCAGTTCGCGGTGAACCCCGCGGATGGCCGCCTCATCGTCATCGAGATGAACCCGCGGGTGTCGCGCTCCTCGGCGCTGGCCTCCAAGGCCACGGGCTTTCCCATCGCCAAGGTCGCGGCGCGTCTCGCCGTGGGCTACACGCTGGACGAGATCGAGAACGATATCACCGGTGGCGCGACCCCGGCCTCCTTCGAGCCCACCATCGACTATGTGGTGACGAAGGTGCCGCGCTTCGCCTTCGAGAAGTTCCCCGGCGCCGATCCGGTGCTCACCACCGCCATGAAGTCGGTGGGCGAGGCCATGGCCATCGGCCGCACCTTCCAGGAATCCCTCCAGAAGGCCCTGCGCTCGCTGGAGACCGGCCTCACCGGCCTCGACGACATCGAGATCGAGGGGCTGGGGCAGGGCGACGACAAGAACGCCATCCGCGCCGCTCTCGGCACCCCCACCCCGGATCGCCTGCTCTATGTGGCGCAGGCCATGCGCCTCGGCCTGACCGACGAGCAGATCCATTCCGCCTGCAAGATCGACCCCTGGTTCCTCGCCGAGATCCGCGGCATCGTGGAGACCGAGGCGAAGGTGCGCCGGCTCGGCCTGCCGGTCACCGCCGGTGCCTTCCGCAGCCTGAAGGCCATGGGCTTTGCCGACGCCCGCCTCGCGACCCTGGCCGGTCTGTCGGAAGCCGAGGTGCGGGAACGTCGGCAGCGCCTTGACGTGCGCCCGGCCTACAAGCGCATCGACACCTGCGCGGCCGAGTTCGCTTCGCCCACCGCCTATATGTATTCCACCTACGAGACGCCGTTTGCCGGCGCCGTCGCCGACGAGGCGCGACCTTCGAACCGGCAGAAGGTGATCATCCTCGGCGGCGGCCCGAACCGGATCGGGCAGGGCATCGAGTTCGACTATTGCTGCTGCCACGCGGCCTTCGCCCTGAAGGACGCGGGCTATGAAGCCATCATGGTCAACTGCAACCCGGAGACGGTCTCCACCGACTACGACACCTCGGACCGGCTCTATTTCGAGCCGCTGACCGCCGAGGATGTGCTGGAGCTGATCGCCCGCGAGAAGACCAGCGGCACGCTGAAGGGTGTCATCGTGCAGTTCGGCGGCCAAACCCCGCTGAAGCTCGCCAAGGCGCTGGAAGATGCGGAAGTGCCGATCCTCGGCACCTCGCCGGACGCCATCGACCTCGCCGAGGACCGCGACCGCTTCAAGACCCTGCTGGACCGCCTGAAGATCCGCCAGCCCGCCAACGGCATCGCCTACAGCGTGGAGCAGGCGCGTCTGGTGGCGGCGGAGCTGGGCTATCCCATGGTGGTGCGCCCCTCCTACGTGCTGGGCGGCCGGGCCATGCAGATCATCCGCGAGGAGAGCCAGCTCGGCGACTATCTGCTGGAGACCCTGCCCGGCCTCGTGCCGCAGGAGGTCAAGGCCCGCTACCCCAACGACAAGACCGGCCAGATCAACACGGTGCTGGGCAAGAACCCGCTGCTGTTCGACCGCTACCTGTCCGACGCCATCGAGGTGGACGTGGACGCCCTGTGCGACGGCACCGACGTGTTCATCGCCGGCATCATGGAGCACATCGAGGAGGCGGGCATCCATTCCGGCGACAGCGCCTGCTCGCTGCCGCCCTATTCGCTCTCCCCGGAGATCCTCGCCGCGCTGGAGAAGCAGACCGCCGCCATGGCGCTGGCTCTGGGCGTGGTCGGGCTGATGAACGTGCAGTACGCCATCAAGGGCGATGTCATCTATGTGCTGGAGGTCAATCCGCGCGCCTCGCGCACGGTGCCCTTCGTGGCCAAGGTCATCGGCCTGCCCATCGCCAAGATCGCGGCGCGGGTGATGGCCGGGGAGAAGCTGGCCTCGTTCAACCTTGAGCGGCCGCAGGTGGCGCACATCGCCATCAAGGAGGCGGTGTTCCCATTCGCCCGCTTCCCCGGCGTCGACACGGTGCTGGGCCCGGAGATGCGCTCCACCGGCGAGGTGATGGGCCTCGACACCGATTTCGGCGTCGCCTTCGCCAAGAGCCAGCTGGGCGGCGGCACCAAGGTGCCGAAGTCCGGCACTGTCTTCGTGTCGCTGAAGGAAGGCGACAAGGAACGCATCCTGCCCTCCATCAAGATGCTGCTGGATATCGGCTTCAAGGTGATCGCCACCTCGGGCACCCAGCGCTTCCTGGAGGAGCATGGGGTGCCGTCGGCCAAGATCAACAAGGTGCTTGAAGGCCGTCCCCATATCGTGGACGCCATCAAGAACGGCGAGGTCCAGCTCGTCTTCAACACCACCGAGGGCGCGCAGGCCCTCGCCGACAGCCGGTCCCTGAGGCGAGCGGCCCTCTTGCAGAAAGTGCCGTATTACACCACGCTGTCGGGAGCCATTGCAGCGGCGCAGGGGATCAAGGCCTATGCAGGCGGAGATCTCAAGGTGCGCCCGTTGCAGGACTATTTCGAAGCCGGCGGGCAAGAGGCGCGGGGCAAGGCCTCCGTCGCCTGATTCTGCGTCCGCTGGGTGCGGCGCACGTGGGCCCGGGTTTGTCCCTGGGCTTTTTGCCTCCACGGGCGTTTTCGACGTGCCTGCCCAGCGCATTCGCGTCGGGCAGGTGGAGCCTTCGCCGCCGTGCGGCTCCCTAGGGAGTTTTCCGCCGGGCGGGGGCAGCCGCCGCAACCGTGGGCCAACGCCGCGCGGTGCGGCTTTCTTTTCTAGCGCCGGAGGCGCCCCCTCCAGGGGTGTCCGGCGCAGTGACCTGTTTCAGGAGGTCTGAAGAAGGACCCATGGAGAAGATTCCCATGACGGCGGCGGGCTACGCCGCCCTCGCGCAAGAGTTGAAGCAGCGCCAGCAGGTGGAGCGTCCGCGCATCATCAGCGCCATCTCCGAGGCCCGCGCCCATGGCGACCTCTCCGAGAATGCGGAATATCACGCTGCCAAGGAGCAGCAGTCGCTGAATGAAGGGCGGGTTGCCGATCTCGAGGACAAGCTGTCCCGGGCCGAGGTGATCGACGTGTCCAAGCTGTCGGGCGACATCGTGAAGTTCGGCGCCACCGTGACCCTCGTGGACGAGGACACGGAGGAGGAGAAGGTCTGGCAGATCGTCGGCGACAGCGAAGCCGACGCCAAGGCGGGCCGCATCTCCATCTCCTCGCCCGTGGCTCGCGCGCTCATCGGCAAGAAGAAGGGCGCCTCGGTGGAGGTGGTCACGCCCAAGGGCGCGCGCTCCTTCGAGATCGTGGCGGTGCGCTGGGCCTGAGCCGTATTCTCCTCACACCCTCTCCCGCACGCGGGGGAGGGGCTCCGGGCGGCTTCAGGACACGTCGTCTCACGCCCCCCGGATCTCGCCCCCCTTTATCACGCGCCTTTGGGCAGGCCGGCTTCCAGCGGCACCACCGGGGCGTTCTTGGACTGCTTCAGGGTGAGGGCGGTCTTCACGTTGCGCACGTTGGGTGCGGCGGTGATGTCCAGCACTAGGTTCTGGAAGCTGCGTAGGTCCGGGGTCACGCACAGCATCAGGAAATCCACATCGCCGGAGAGCATCCAGGCGCTGCGCACCTGCGGCCATTGGGCGATCATGTCCTGGAAGGCGTCGAGGTCCACCTCGGCCTGGCTGATGAGATGCACCATGGCGAAGGCCATGAGGTCATAGCCAAGGCTCTTTTCGTCGAGCAGCGCACGGTAGCCCTCGATGATGCCGGCCTCTTCCAGCGCGCGCACCCGGCGCAGGCAGGGCGGTGCGGAAATGCCGACGCGGCGGGACAGCTCCACATTGGTCATGCGCCCATCCCGTTGCAGTTCGTCGAGGATTTTCCAGTCGACTGCATCAAGGCGAACGGTCAAGGCACAACTCCCTACGGCAACGTCACGGCACCTTAGTGCGCGCTTGTGGCAACGCAACGAAATAATCTTGCGCCACTGTCGCGGTCCAAAGCGTCGCAGCGGGCGCCGCCCCGTGTCGGCGAATGCAGTGTTGGCGCGCCTTCCGTCCTGCGGCGCGGTGCGGGGCGCCCTGTGGATGCTTCGCCCAGCCTTGTGAGCTTGGGGGGCAGCCCCTACATTCGAGCATAGCTCACGCTGCGGCCGGGAGCGCCGGCCCCCGCGGCCGTCGCCGCTCCACATCCTGCCGCGGCACCGCACGGATTTCGGGGACACTCATGACTGCCCACACCGTCAAGGTCGTCATCATCGGCTCGGGGCCGGCTGGCTACACCGCGGCCATCTATGCAGCGCGTGCAATGCTTGAGCCGGTGCTGTTCGAGGGCATCCAGCCCGGCGGCCAGCTCACCATCACCACGGATGTGGAGAATTATCCCGGCTTCGCCGACCCCATCCAAGGGCCGTGGCTGATGGAGCAGATGCGTGCGCAGGCCGAGCACGTGGGCACCAAGATCGTCACCGACCATGTGGCGAGCCTCGACCTGTCGCACCGGCCGTTCCGCATGGTGACCGAATCGGGCGACACCTATGTGGCGGATGTGGTGATCCTGGCCACCGGAGCCCAGGCGCGCTGGCTGGGACTCGAATCGGAGGCGGCCTACCGCGGCTCCGGCGTGTCCGCCTGCGCCACCTGCGACGGTTTCTTCTATCGCGGCAAGGACGTGGTGGTGGTGGGCGGCGGTAACACGGCAGTGGAAGAGGCGCTGTTCCTCACCAATTTCGCCTCCAACGTCACCGTCGTGCATCGCCGCGACAGCTTCCGCTCGGAGAAGATCCTGCAGGAACGGCTGTTCGCCCATCCCAAGGTGAAGGTGGTGTGGAACGCGGAGCTGGCCGAGGTGGTGGGCCAGGACGACCCCTTCACCAAGGTCACAGGCGCGAAACTGCGTGACGTGCGAACCGGAGCCCTCACCGAGCTACCCGCTGACGGCATATTTATCGCAATCGGCCATGCGCCTGCCACAGAGCTGGTAAAAGACCAGCTGAAGCTCAAGGAGAGCGGCTATGTCTGGACCGCGCCCGATTCGACGGCAACGTCGGTGCCGGGCGTGTTCGCGGCCGGCGACGTGGCGGACGACGTCTATCGTCAGGCCGTCACCGCCGCGGGCCGGGGCTGCATGGCCGCTCTCGAGGCGGAGCGCTTCCTGGCCCACCAGGGCGTGGCTAAGGCGGCGGAATAACCCGTCGCTCGCCCGCACCGGCGTCCGGCGGCGATCCTGTTTGGCGGGAAGGGTCGGCTGGCCGGGGTGGGTCCTCGGATTGTCCGTTCTTCCGCATTGAACCGATTGAATAGAGTACGTCGTCCGGCCCCTCGATGAGCCGGCGACGCGGGGGCCGGACCAGAGCCGGGCGGGCCGCTAAGCGAGCCACCCAACGGGCGCGATCCGTCCCCTTGAAGGGTGAGTGGGCGATTCTGCGTTCAGAAGGACGCCGGCGCGCTCCAAAGGGGCTCGGGCCTGATGGATTGGGACAAGCTTAAGGTCTTCCACGTCGCCGCCGAAGCGGGTTCGTTTACCCATGCGGGCGAGACGCTCGGCCTCTCCCAGTCGGCCGTGAGCCGGCAAGTCTCAGCCCTGGAGACGGAGCTGAAGGTTCCGCTGTTCCATCGCCATGCGCGTGGCCTCATCCTCACCGAGCAGGGCGAGCTGCTGTATCGCACCGCCCACGAGGTGTTCCTGAAGCTGGAATCGGCGCGCGCCCAGCTTACCGACAGCCGCGAGAAGCCCAACGGTGAATTGCGCGTCACCACCACGGTGGGGCTCGGCACCCATTGGCTGACGGCGCGGGTGGGTGAGTTTGTGGAGCTGTTCCCGGACATCCGCATCCAGCTCATCCTCACCGACGAGGAGCTGGATCTCGCCATGCGCGAGGCGGACGTGGCCATCCGCATGCGCCAGCCGGTGCAGCCGGATCTGGTGCAGCGCCGGCTGTTCACGGTGCATTTCCACGCCTACGCGTCGGCCGATTATCTCAAGCGGCATGGCCATCCCCGCTCCATCGATGAGCTGGACAAGCACCGCATCCTGTTGCTCGGCGGGCCGATCCCGCCCTATTTCCAGGGGCTGAACTGGCTCGAGCATGCCGGGCGCGACGGCTCGACGCCCCGTGTGCCGGCCTTCGAGGTCAACAGCGTGCTGGGCCTGAAGCGGGCGGTGGAGCGCGGCGTGGGCATCGGCACGCTGCCCGACTATCTCTCGGATGATGCCTCGTCGCTGGTGCAGCTCTTCACCGACCGCGAGACGCCCAAACTTGAGGCATACTTTACCTATGCGCAAGAAATGCGCTCCGTGGCCCGGATTCAGGTCTTCCGAGACTTCCTGATCTCCAAGGCACAGCGGTGGAATTACTGATTTATGACGGGTAATGGTATTATGCTAGCGATAGCGTATGCCAGCCAAGCGCTGGGCACATGCCTGATATGCAGCCATTCTCCGTTGCAAACTGCCTAAGAGGCGGGCATCTTGGCTCTGCGCTGATTGCACCTTGTGCGGTGCCTCAGCTGTTCCCCTCTGGAAGGTTCGCCGCACTGCGGCGATACTTGCCGGGTCCCTCATCGGACCCGGCATTTTTCTTTTCCGGGCACCTTTTCCCGCCTGTCCCGTTGTTACGCTTGACGCCTATATTCAGGCTGTCGGCCCTCTCTTTCTGACGACGGGAAATTCAAACATGGCACTTCTGAAGCGCGGACTCTCCGGCGAGCCGGTGAAAATCCTTCAGGCCAAGCTCGGCGTCGCCGCCGACGGCAAGTTCGGCCCGGGAACGGAAGAGGCCTTGAAGGCCTATCAGACGCAGCACGGTCTCGCCGCGGACGGCATCGCCGGACCCGACACCTTCGCCGCCCTCGGCCTGCCTGAGCTGATCCTGCTCACTCAGGGCAGCAAGGGCGAGACGGTGAAGAAGCTCCAGACCGCCCTCGGCATCACCGCCGACGGTGCCTATGGCCCGGGCACGGCCAAGGCGGTGGAGGCCTTCCAGGCCAAGAACGGGTTGGAGGCCGACGGCATGGCCGGCCCGGTAACCCTCTCCAAGATCGATGTCTTCGCCTCCATGGTCACGCCCGATGCGGTGGCGAAGTCGCAGGCCGGCACCGTCTCCCCCGGTGCCAAGCCGGCGGAAGCCTCCGTCGCCGGGGCGCCGAAGAAGAGCATCTGGCAGTCCATCACCGAGTTTTTCTCCTGAGCCGACAGGACAGGACACCGTAGGACAGGACAGCTGCGCGCCGGCCGGAACAGGCCGGCGCGACGCCGCGTTCCGACTTGAGAGAGGAACGCTGCATGATGTTCGCCCGGGTTCGCGCGGCTGCCGAGGCCGCATCGCCGATCAGTCCGATACCCGATCCCGGCCGGTCGCCGGAGCCTCCGATCCAGCCGCCCCTTCCGGTGGAGGATCCACCCGCCGTGCCGGTTCCCGGCCCCGACCTGCCGCCGCTTCCCGATGACGACCCCTCCCGGGAGCCGCGCCGCGAACCGTTCCCCGAGCCGGCACCGCTGGATGATCCCCCGCCCTTGCCGCTGGAGCCGGTGCGGATGGCGTAAGTTTCGACGTTCATGCGACGGCTGAGGGAAAGGCCTGGGTCGCCAGCGTTTCGGTGAGGAAGGTGACCAGCGGGCGCACCAGGTCCGCTTCCGCCCGTTCCTCGCCCACCAGAACCACTTCGGTCATGGGCAAGGCGGGCCAGTGGTCCGGCGCGCGCAGGGCCTGCATGTCGGGGCCGATGAAGGAGCGCCCCAATACGGTCACGCCAAGCCCGCCGGCCACCGCCGCGCGGATGCCGGTGAGGCTTGACGCCGTGCAGGCCGCGAACCAGGGCCGGCGCACCGCGTCCAGCGCTTTTATCATCACCTCCCGATAGGTGCAGGGCGCCGGCAGCAGCACCAGCGGTGCCGGCCGCTCGAAGTCCGGCTGGTAGTCGGCGGAGGCCATCCACACCAGTTGCTCGCGCCAGATCACGCGACCGCGCTGGGCGGTGCCGTCCTTCTTGGCGATGACCGCGTCGAGCTGTCCGGAATCGTAGGTGGCCAGCAGCTCGCAGCTGAGGCCGGTGCGCAATTCCATGTGCAGGCCCGGATAAAGTCGCTGGAAGCGCGCCAGCATGCCTGGCAGCAGGTTCGGCATGAAATCCTCGGACACGCCGAGGCGCAGGCTGCCGACAGTGGGCTCCAGCAGGGAGCGCACCGCAAGCTCGTTCAGTTCCAGGATACGCCGCGCCATCCCCAGCAGCGTCTCGCCCTCGCGGGTGAGGGTGAGGGAGCGGCTGGTGCGTTCGAACACGCGGCGCCCCAGAAGCTCCTCGAGCTTGAGGATCTTCTGACTCACCGCCGATTGCGAGCGGCCGACCACCTCGGCGGCGGCGGTGAAGCCGCCGGTCTCCGCCACCGCCACGAAGGCACGCAGCAGGTCGAGTTCAAGATCGGGAAAGCGCATGGGGATCTATTCGTATCTCGATTTTCTATGATCAGAATTATGCGTTTTTCTTCTTGAAGCCAATAAGCGATCTTGCACTCCTGTTTCCCCACGAGGCTGCGTGCCTAGTCGCCCGCGGCCGCCCCCCGCCGCACAGAGGTTCCGCCATGAAAGCCGTTGGATTTTATGCGTCCCTGCCCATCGAGGACGCAGCGTCTCTGGTCGATCTGGACATCCCCGCGCCGGAGCTGCGGCCGCACGACCTGCTGGTGCGGGTGCGCGCGGTCTCGGTCAATCCGGTGGATGTGAAGGTCCGCGCCCGGACGACGCCCGCGGAGGGCACGGTTCACGTCCTCGGCTACGACGCGGTGGGGACCGTCGAGGCCGTCGGGCCGCAGGTGACCCTGTTCCGGCCCGGCGACGAGGTATTCTATGCCGGCAGCATCGACAGGCCCGGCACCAATTCAGAGCTTCATGCCGTGGACGAGCGCATCGTCGGCCGCAAGCCCACGACCCTCACTGACGCCGAGGCGGCGGCGCTGCCGCTCACCGCCATCACCGCCTGGGAATTGCTGTTCGATCGCCTTGGCGTGCCTTACGGGGTGAAGACGCAGGGTGGCGCCATCCTCATCGTGAACGGGGCGGGCGGGGTCGGCTCCATCCTCATCCAGTTGGCGCGACGGCTCACCGGCCTCACCGTGATCGCCACCGCTTCCCGGCCCGAAACCATTCAATGGTGCAAGGACATGGGCGCGCACCATGTGATCGACCATCGCCAGCCTCTGGACGAGGGCCTGAAGGCCATCGGCATCCCTCAGGTTCAGTATGTGGCGAGCCTCACCGCCACCGACCAGCATCTGCCGGCCATCGCCAATGCCCTGGCGCCGCAGGGCGCGCTGGCGCTGATCGACGATCCCAAGACCCTCGACATCGTGCCGTTCAAGCGCAAGAGCCTGTCGGTGCATTGGGAGCTCATGTTCACCCGCCCGCTGTTCGACACGCCCGACCTCATCCGCCAGCACCAGCTGCTGAACGAGGTGTCGGCCTTGGTGGATGCCGGGCTGCTGCGCACCACCCTGCGCGAGGAACTGGGCGCCATCACCGCCGCCAACCTGCGCAAGGCCCACGCGCTGGTGGAAAGCGGCCGCAGCATCGGCAAGGCAGTGCTGGTGGGGTTCTAGAGCCTTTTGGCACGAAGCGGACACCGGTTCGCGTGAAGACAACGCATCGGCGCAAGAGTCTAGAACGCTTTCTCTGAGCCAGGGCGAGCGGAAAACACTCTAGCGCTCGATCCGCCCCTTCTGCGTGCGCACCTGTGCCAGCAGGGCGCCGTCGCTGAGAGACTGCTTGGTTATTCGCCCAAGCGGGCGCCTGCAGCGCTCACGCCCCCTAATCGCCGTCATGGCCGGGCTTGACCCGGCCATCCACGCGGCAAGGCTGGGGGCGATTTTCACAAGTCGTCTCAAGCGGTTCGGCGTGGATGCCCGGGTCAAGCCCGGGCATGACGGGAGTAATCGCGATTATGCCTTTTTGAGTTTCCAACCGGGCTCTGAGGAAGACCGGGCCCGTTGGAGCACTGGGCCCGAATTCACGGCCCACGCGATGGAAGGCCACGCGCAGATGGCAGCCGGGCCCTCCTGAAGCGCCGCCGCGGTCGCCTCAGCCGTTGCGGCGGGCGCCGCGCAGGGTGGGCAGGCCGATGCCGGCGGCGTCGAAGCCGCCATCCACCGCCAGCTCCTGGCCGGTGATGTAGCTGGCGCGGTCGCTGCACAGGAAGAAGATGGCTTCCGCCAGCTCCTGCTCCAGCCCGTAGCGGTTGAGCGGGATGCTGTCGTGGTAGTCAGCGCGGATCTCGGGGGAGTGCACCGCCTTGGCCATGGCGGTCTCCACCGGGCCGGGTGCCACCGCATTGACCCGGATGCCGAGGCTGGCCAGTTCCACCGCAAGCTGCTTGGTGAGATGCGCGAGGGCGGCCTTGCTGGTGCCGTAGGCGGTGCGCAGGGTGGAGGCGCGCAGGCCCGAGATGGAGGTGATGTTGACGATCGACCCGCCGCCCTGCTCGCGCATCAGCGGCGCGGCGGCCCGGGTGCAGATGAACGGACCGCTGAGGTTCACATCGAACACCCGGCTCCATTCGGCGTCCTCGATCTCCAGCAGCGGCTTGAACACCGCGATGCCGGCATTGTTGACCAGAGCATCGAGCCGGCCGAACCGCGCGACCAGCGTGCCCACGGCGGCGGCGATGCCCTTGGCGTCTGAAACATCGCAGGTCAGTGCCAGGGTGCGCTCGGGCTGGTTCAGGCTCGCGACGGCGGCCTCCAGCAGCGGGCCCTGGATGTCGAGCAGCGCCACCCGCCAGCCCTCGGCGAGGAATTTCTGCGCCACGGCGAGCCCGATGCCGCGCGCGGCGCCGGTGACGAGGGCGACTTTCTGATCTTTGGACATGAGCGTTTCGATTCCCGGATTTTGGTTCGTCTTATCCCGGTGCGCGTGGAAACGAAATGCCCTTGTGCGTGGGCGCCCGCGCCTTGGTCTGTTGGAACGAAGCGCCGGTCGGGGTGCTCCTGGCGCGTGCGGAGATCAGGCATAGCGCGATGGCGCATGGGCCACGCCGGAGCACGGTTTTCCGGTTGCAAGAGGAGGTCGCGGGCGCTGCCGGGATGGGCAGGCCATCGCATGATGCAGGAGCATAGTATATTAAATCAGTAGAAAATATTGACTAATAGGGCATCGGCGCATATCGTCTCAAATAGCGAGTTTGAGATGTATTATGTGGAGTCCGAAAATGGGTCATCTGGCGCGATGGAAAGCGGGTGCCGTGCTCGCGGTGGCGGCAGTTCTCGTGGCGGGGGCCGCCGGCGCTCAGCAGGCCGGGGACACGCCGAAGCGCGGCGGCACGCTGTCTGCCATCATCCAGCCCGAGCCCGTCATTCTCACCGCCGCGCTCAATACGGCGGCGCCCACCGGCATCGTCACCGGCTCCATCTTCGACGGCCTCGTGGACTATGATTCCAACCTCAGGCCGGTGCCGGCCCTGGCCGAGAGCTGGGAAACTGCGAAGGACGGCCTCACCTTCACCCTGCATCTGCGGGGCGGGGTGAAGTGGCACGACGGCAAGCCCTTCACCTCCTCCGACGTGAAGTGGACGCTGGAGGAGGTGTGGAAGAAGATCCACCCCCGCAACCAGGCCATCTTCGCCAAGGTCACCTCGGTGGACACGCCGGACGACCGCACCGTGGTGCTGCACCTGAGCCAGCCCTCGGTGGCCATCCTGTCCTCGCTGAATTCCAACGGCGCCCAGGTGCTGCCCAAGCATCTCTACGAGGGCACCGACATCCTCAACAATCCCTATAACAACAAGCCGGTGGGCACCGGGCCGTTCGTCTTCAAGGAATGGAGCCGCGGGAATTACATCGTGCTCGAGCGCAATCCCGAATACTGGGACAAGGGCAAGCCCTACCTCGACCGCGTGGTGTTCCGTGTGATCCCCGACGCCGCCGCGCGCTCCGCGGCGCTGGAGAAGGGCGAAGTGCAGTGGGGCGTGCTGAGCCCGGTGCCGCTGAAGGATGCCGAGCGCCTCGCCAGGCTGCCCAACCTGCGCGTATCCACCGAAGGTTATGAGTGGCTGTCGCCCTGGCTGTTCGCCGACTTCAACGTGGAGCGCGGGCCCCTCAAGGACGTGAAGGTGCGCCAGGCATTGGCCCAGGCCATCGACCGCAACACCATCTCCAAGGTGGTGTGGTTCGGCTTCGCCAAGCCCGCGACCAGCCCCATCCCCTCCACCCTTGCCACGTTTCACGATGCCGGCGGCATCGCCTATGACTACGACCCCAGGAAGGCCGAGGCGCTGCTGGACGCGGCCGGCTACAAGCGCGGCCCGGACGGCACCCGCTTCACCCTCGATATCGACTACATTCCCTATGGCGACGACTTCAAGCGCACCGCCGAATACCTGAAGCAGGCGCTGAAGCGGGTGGGCGTCGAGGCCAATGTCCGCTCGCAGGACACCGCCGCCTTTACCCGCCGCGTCTATGGCGATCGCGACTTCGACATCTCCATCACCTGGTTCGCGGCCTTCTCCGATCCGCAGGTGGGCGTGAACCGCGCCTACTGGTCCGGCTCCGTCGGCAAGAACATTCCCTGGACCAACGGCTCGGGCTATCGCAACGACAAGGTGGATGCCCTGATCTCCGCCACCCAGGGCGAGGCCGATCCGGAAAAGCGCATCCAGCTGTTCAAGGACCTGCAGAAGACCGTTCTGACCGATCTTCCCACCCTGCCGCTGGTGGAGCTGAAGTTCTTCAGCGTGGAGGCCGCCAATCTCAGGCATCCCAAGGTCCGCGGCGACCAGGTGTACGGCTCGTTCCGCGACTTCTGGATCGATGACGCAAAGGTAGCCGACGCGCCGAAATCCAACTGAGTTTCTCCCGGAACTTGGCCGTCCCGGTTCGCCCGGACGGCCCCTTCTTTCATGTCCGAGACACCGCCATGGCTTCCTTTTCCCGCCGCCAATTCCTTGCCGCCGCCGCGGCCCTCGCGCTCGCCGCAGCGGTCAGCCCGACGAACCTCCAGGCCGCTGCCGCTGCCGATGGCCCGGTGCGGGGCGGGACCCTGTCCATCATCCTCCAGCCGGAGCCGGTGACCCTGACGCCGGTGGCGAATGTCGCCCAGCCGACCCAGGTGGTGGCGGGCAATGTCTTCGATGGCCTCGTCACCTACGGCTTCGACCTGAAGCCGGCGCCCCAGCTGGCGGAAAGCTGGGAGGTGGCGCCCGACGGCCTCACCATCACCTTCCGCCTGCACAAGGGCGTCACCTGGCACGACGGCAAGCCATTCACGGCCAGCGACGTGAAATGGTCGCTGGAGAATGTGTGGAAGACCATCCACCCGCGCAACAAGGCGCTGTTCGAGAACGTCTCCGCCGTGGAGATCCCGGACGACCACACGGTGGTGTTGAAGTTCTCCAAGCCGTCGCTGCCGATCTTCTCCGTGCTGAACGGCGTCGGCGCACCGATCCTGCCGAAGCACCTTTATGACGGCACGGATATTCTCAACAATCCCTACAACAACAAGCCGGTGGGAACCGGGCCGTTCGTCTTCAAGGAATGGCGCAAGGGCGAATACCTCGTGCTCGAGCGCAACCCCGCTTATTGGGATGCCGGCAAGCCTTATCTCGACAAGCTGGTGTTCCGCGTCATCCCCGATGCGGCGGCCCGCGCGGCGGCCATCGAGAAGGGGGAGGTGCAGTATGCGCCGTTCAATCCCGTGCCGTTCCGCGACGTGGAGCGCCTCGCCGCCTTGCCCAACCTGAAGGTGGAGACGCGCGGCTATGAATGGCTGTCGCCGGTGCTCTATTTCGACCTCAACGTGGAAAACCCCTATCTGAAGGACGTGCGGGTGCGCCAGGCCATCGCCCATGCGGTGGACAAGGCGGCGCTGTCCAAGGTGGTGTGGTTTGGCTACGGCAAGCCCGCCGTCAGCCCCATCCCCTCCACGCTCACCGCCTTCCATGACCCGAGCGTGCCGACCTATCCGTTCGATCCGAAGAAGGCCGAGGCTCTGCTGGACGAAGCCGGCTTCAGGCGTGGGCCGGACGGGGTGCGCTTCGCGCTCACCCACGATTTCCTGCCCTATGGCGACGATTATCGCCGCACCGGCGAGTTCCTGAAGCAGGCGCTGAAGCGCGTGGGCATCGAGGTGGCGATCCGCGCCCAGG
The DNA here is from genome assembly GCF_043193975.1 of Xanthobacter versatilis. Classification (NCBI taxonomy): domain Bacteria; kingdom Pseudomonadati; phylum Pseudomonadota; class Alphaproteobacteria; order Hyphomicrobiales; family Xanthobacteraceae; genus Xanthobacter; species Xanthobacter versatilis. The sequence continues at coordinate 92,003 of NZ_JBAFVB010000009.1, forward strand.
ACAGCGGCGCCTTCATCAAGCGCGTCTATGCCGACCGCGACTTCGACATCTCCTCCTCCTACAACGCCGCCTTCCCCGATCCGCAGATCGGCGTCGTGCGCGAATACTGGTCCGGCTGGCTGGGTACCAAGACGCCGTGGACCAACGGCTCCGGCTATCGCAATGCGCAGGTGGATGCGCTCATCGAGAAGGCGGCCGTGGAGGGCGATCCGCAAGCCCGCGCTGCCGCGTTCCGTGCCTTCCAGCAGATCGTTCAGCGCGATGTGCCCACCCTGCCGCTGCTGGAGCTGAAGTTCTTCACCGTCCACGCCGCCAACCTGAAGGGCGCGGTGGAGCAGGGCGACCAGGTCTATTCCTCGCTCCGCAACGCCTGGTTCGATGGGCCGAACGCCGACGCGCCGAAGGGGAACTGAGGCGTGGCGCGATACCTGAAGCGGTCGCTCGGGCAGATTGCCTTCGTCATCCTCGGCATCGCCATCATCAACTTCTTCCTGCTGCGCCTCGCGCCTGGCGATGCGGCGCAGGTGATGGCGGGGGAGGCGGGATCGGCGACACCCGAATACATGGCCGCCCTGCGCCGACAGTTCGGCCTCGACCAGCCACTCTATGTGCAATTCCTCGCCTATCTGAAGAATGTGCTGACGCTCAACCTTGGCTATTCCTTCCGGCAGGGCATGCCGGTGTCGGCGCTCATCGCCCAGCGCCTGCCGGCGACCTTGCTGCTCATGGGAACCTCCATCGCCTTTGCGGTCAGCGTCGGCGGCACGCTGGGGTTCCTCGCCGCGCGCCATGCCGGCAGGCTGGCGGACACGGTGATCTCCTCCGTCGCGCTGGTGTTCTACGCGACGCCGGTGTTCTGGATCGGCGTGATGCTGGTGGTGGTGTTCTCGGTGCTGCTGGACTGGCTGCCGGTGGGCGGCATGGCCAGCATCGAATCCGGCCTCACCGGGCTTGGCTATGCCGCCGATGTGGCGCGGCACCTCATCCTGCCGGCGCTGACGCTGGGCCTGTTCTATCTGGCCATCTACACCCGCCTCATGCGCGCCTCCATGCTGGAGGTCTACGGGCAGGATTTCGTGCGCACGGCGCGGGCCAAGGGGGTGCGGCCGCGGCGCATCGCCCTGCGCCACGTGCTGCGCAACGCGCTGTTGCCCATAGTCACCACACTCGGCGTGCAGCTCGGCTCCATCCTCGGCGGGGCGATTCTGGTGGAGACGGTGTTTGCATGGCCGGGCCTCGGCCGGCTCGCCTTCGAGGCGCTGTTCCAGCGCGACCTCAACCTGCTGCTGGGCATCCTGTTCTGCTCGTCGGTGGTGGTGGTCATCGTCAATCTCGCGGTGGATCTCGCCTATACGGTGCTCGATCCGCGCATCGAGCTGAGCTGAGGAGGTTTGACCATGGCCCTCCTCGATTTCGCTTCCCCGCCCGTGTCGTCCCAGACGACCGCCGCCGCGCCCCGCGACACGCTGCTGCGCCGTCTGCTGCGGAGGCCGTCGGCGGTGACGGGGCTCATCTTCTTCGCGCTCATCATCGCCATGGCGGCTTCGGCGGACATGGTCTATCCCGATGACCCGCTGGACATGGTGGCCCAGCCCTTCCTCTGGCCGGGGCAGGACGCGGCCTATCCGCTGGGCACCGACATGCTGGGGCGCGACATCGCCTCCGGCATCTTCCACGGCGCGCGGGTGTCGCTGCTCATCGGCGCGGTGGCAACGATGGTGTCGCTGGTGATCGGCGTCACCACCGGAGCGGTCTCGGGCTATTATGGCGGGCGCGTCGATGCCGGGCTGATGCGCATCACCGAGCTGTTCCAGACGGTGCCGCCGTTCCTGTTCGCCCTCGCCATCGTGGCGATCCTGCAGCCGTCCATTCCCACCATCACCTTCGCCATCGGCATTACCGCGTGGCCGAGCCTGGCGCGGCTGGTGCGCGCGGAGGTGCTGAAGCTGCGGCATGGGGAGATGGTGGCGGCCTCCATCGCGCTCGGCGCATCGGACGCGCGCATCATCCTGCTCCACATCCTGCCCAACACGCTGGCGCCGGTGATCGTCTCCGCCTCCATCCTGGTGGCGAGCGCCATCCTCACGGAATCCTCCCTCGCCTTCCTCGGCCTCGGCGATCCCAACGTGGTGAGCTGGGGCGGCATGGTGGGGGCGGGGCGCGAGGTGCTGCGCACCGACTGGTATGTGGCGACAGTACCGGGCCTCGCCATCGTCGCCGCCGTGCTGGCGCTGAACCTGCTCGGCGACGGCCTCAACGATGCCCTGAACCCCAAGGGGGCGCGGCGATGAGCGATCCCGTGCTCGCGGTGGAAAACCTGTCCATCGCCTTCGCCAGCGGGCGCACCACGCGCCGCGCGGTCCATGACCTGTCCTTCGCCGTCGACCGCGGCGAGACGCTGGCCATCGTGGGTGAGAGCGGTTGCGGCAAGTCCATCACCGCCTTGTCCCTGCTGGGTCTCGTGCCCCCGCCGGGGCGGATCGACGGCGGCCGCGTGCGGCTGGAGGGGCGCGATCTCGTGGCGCTGTCGGAGGCCGAGCTGCGCAAGGTGCGCGGCGCCCGCATCGCCATGATCTTCCAGGAGCCGATGACGGCGCTGAACCCGGTGCTCACCATCGGCGAGCAGATCATGGAGGCGATCCTCGAGCACGAGAGGGTCAGCCGCGCCGCCGCCCGCGACCGCGCGCTCGCCTTGTTGGAGCGTGTCCACATCCCCGACGCCCGCCGCCGCTTCTCGGATTTCCCGCACCGGCTGTCCGGCGGCATGCGCCAGCGGGTGATGATCGCCATGGCGCTGGCGCTCTCGCCTGCGGTGCTGGTGGCGGACGAGCCCACTACCGCGCTGGATGTGACCATCCAGGCGCAGATCCTCGCCCTCATGGACGAGCTGAAGCGCGAGCACGGCACGGCGGTGGTGCTCATCACCCACGACCTCGGCGTGGTGGCGCAGCATTCCGACCGGGTGCTGGTGATGTATGCCGGCCGCAAGGTGGAGGCCCGGGCCACGGCGGACCTGTTCGCCCGCCCCCTCCACCCCTACACGCGCGGCCTCATCGCCGCCCGCCCACAACTCGGCGCCAGCGCGGCGCGAGGGCGACTGGCCGAGATCCCGGGCACCGTGCCGAGCCTTGCCGCCATGCCGGACGGCTGCGCCTTCGCCCCCCGCTGCGCCCACGCGGATGCGGCCTGCCGCGCGGAGATCCCCCCTCTCATGACCGTGGAGGGGGGCGCCGTCGCCTGCCTTCGTTCGGGAGACCGTTATGTTGCAGAGCCTCGGCTTGAGCCGCTCTCAGCCTGAGCCCGTCCTCCAGCCGGTCCTCAAGGTGGAGGACCTCTCCGTCCGCTTCCAGACCGGACGGGGCACGGTGCAGGCGGTGAGCGGTGTGTCCCTCGCCCTCGCGCCGGGCGAGACCCTCGGCCTCGTGGGCGAGAGCGGCTGCGGCAAGTCCACCCTTGGCCGCGCCATCGTGCGGCTGATCGAGCCGGCGGGCGGCCGCATCCATCTCGCCGGACAGGACATCACCCATGTGCCCCGCCATCGCCTGCGCACGGCGCGGCGCAAGGTGCAGATGGTGTTCCAGGATCCCTTCGCCTCGCTCGATCCGCGCTGGACGGTGGGCGAGCTGATCGCCGAGCCGCTGCATATCCATGGCATCGGCACGCGGGAGGAACGGCGCGCCCGCGTCCGAGACCTGCTGCGCAAGGTGGGCCTGCCGCAGGACGCGGCCGAGCGCACGCCGCACCAGTTCTCCGGCGGCCAGCGCCAGCGCATCGGCATCGCCCGCGCGCTTGCGCTCGATCCCGAAGTGGTCGTCCTGGATGAGCCGGTGTCCGCCCTCGACGTGTCGGTGCAGGCGCAGATCCTGAATCTGCTGTCGGATCTTCAGGAGGCGCTCGGCGTCGCCTTCCTGTTCATCAGCCACGATCTGTCGGTGGTTGAATATGTGAGCGATCGGGTGGCAGTGATGTATCTCGGCCGCATCGTCGAACTGGCGAACCGCGAAACCCTGTTCCGCGCGCCGGGCCATCCCTACACCCGCGCGCTGCTCGACGCGGTGCCGCAGATCGGCGGGCCGCGCAGCGCCACGGTGCCCCTCTCGGGCGACCTGCCCAGCCCCTATGCGCCGCCGCCGGGCTGCGCCTTTCACACCCGCTGCCCCCTCGCTCAGGCACGCTGTCGCTGCGAGGCGCCGGTCCTGCGCCCAGTTGGGCCGGACCATCTCGGGTCGGGCCATGTCGGGTCGGGCCATGTGGTGGCCTGCCATCTCAATGAGGGGGGTCCCGCGCCGGCGTGAGCCCGGCATGGGGAAAGCCGTCGGCTCGCCGGCCAGCCGCTGGCCCATGGCCCGCAGCCCGCGCCGCGCGCGCCGGGGCCGGAGAGCGCCGGGCTGCCGCTGGAGGCTGGGGACACCGGCCTGCTCCATACAGCCGACGATGTGCGGCGCTCACCCTACCAGCAGGTGGGAGACCGCCATGCCGCCTTCCGCCGCTATCTGGACTGGGAGATCGACCTGATCCGTCAGATCGACCGCGACGACACCGTGGCGTTCAAGATCTTCCCCCGAAATTGGCTGTACGCCTGATGAAAAAGACCCCGGAATGCTTCGGCATTCCGGGGTCTTTTGCTGAGAGCGGCGAAAAGCGGGCGAGGGATCAGCCTGCGGCCACCACCGCGGTCTCGGTGGCGAGGGCGGCGGCGTAGGCCGGGCGGGGCAGGTCCTCGCCCACGGGGGCGAGGAAGCGGGCAAGGTGCAGCTCCCGGTCCTCCAGGAACAGGTCGCGGCCGACGGCGGCGACGAGGCGCGGCACGTTGTGGCGCAGGCTGGCGATGTCGCCCACCGGCCGCCCGGTGCTGGTCATGGCCGAGAAGGCGAGGAAGTGGATGTCGGCGAGAAATGCCGGGGCGTCCGCGTCACGGCCGACCAATTCGAAGCCGGGGCCGAGATAGGGCGCGGCGGCGAGCGCCTCGTCTTCCGCGCCGGCCACCGCCACGCGGTCGGACCAGCGGGCGATGGCGGGGGCAAAGTCGGCGAAAGCCGGCGTCAGGCGGGCATCGGTAAGATAGCCGGTGCCGGCGACCACGAAGTCCGCGTCATGGATCTGCCCCGATGCGGTGGTGATCCGCACTCCGTCCCCATGGGGCGCCACCTTGCGCCAGCCGGCATCCAGATGAATGCGGAAATTGGCGAACGCCACCGCCCGCCGCACCGCCGGCAGGGGCGGGAACGAGGCGCGGCGGCGGAAATGCTGCATCACCTGCCAGCGCTCGTCGTCCGCCAGCGTGTAGAAGTGCTCCCAGGCGCCGAAGAAGGAGAACGGCTTCATAGCGGAGCCGCGGGCAAGGTCCGAGCCCCTGGAGAACAGGTCCACCGCACGGGCGCCGGCCTCCAGCAGCGCGCCCGCCGCATCGAAGGCGGATGCCGCGGAGCCGAGGATGGCGACCCTTTTCCCCGCCAGCGCGGCCGGGTCCAAGGTGTGGGTGTGGGCGTAGAGATGGGGCGACAGGTTCTCGCGAAGGACCGCCGGGATGAGCGGCCCGCCCGAGCCGGCAATGCCGGTGGCGATCACCAGCTTGCGTGTGGTTTCCGTGAAGGTCCGTCCGCCTTCGGCGAAATGGAGCCGGAGATGGCCGTCCTGCGGCTCCGCCCGTACCAGCGCGACGCCATTGCGCACCGCGATGGCGGCGGCGGAGCGGAACCAGTCCACATAGTCCGCCCACACCGTGCGAGGAATCTCGCGCAGCTCCGCATAGGCCGCAGTGCCGTAGGCGGCCTCGTAATAGGCCTGGAAGGAGAGGCCGGGTAGGCCGAGCTCAGGTCCCGGCGGTACCCTTGGGGTGCGCAGCACGCTCATGCGCGCGGGGCCGCGCCAGATGCCTTCTGCGCCACGCGGGGCGGCATCCACCACGCTCACCCGGCCGATGCCGGCCCGCTTGAGGCCGAAGGCGATGGAAAGCCCGCTCTGCCCCGCGCCCACCACGACCACGTTGTGATCAGTGCCCGGCGCGGGTGGCACCCAGTCGGTACCGGTCTCGCCGATGAACTCCAGATCGCGCCGGGCCGTTTCCGCAAGGCGTGTCAGGGCGTCGTGGGGGTTGGACATGGTGGGCTCCTTGAATGGCCGGAGCTGTTTTGCGCTCCGGAGCGCGCGCCGACCTGCCTGACGGCGGGCAGATCGGATGACGCGCGCCCCTGTCTGATGGTGAGAGAGGATGAGACGGTTCGGAACGGGCGCGGGGTGTAGTCCCGCTCAGGGCGTGCCGATGCGGTAAGGGCCGGGGGGCCAGGTGCCGTTCACCGCGAAGTCGCCGACGATGCGTTCGCGATAAATGCGCGGATTGTGGGAGGACAGGGTGCGCGCGTTGCGCCAGTGCCGGTCGAGGCCGACGCCGCGCTTCGCCGCCGAGGCGCCCAGCGCGTCGAACAGGAGGGTGGTGGCGTCGAGGATCAGGGAGGTGACCACGGTCACGCCCTGGTTCACCTCCAGGTCCGCCACCGCGACGGAGAGGTCCTGGGTTTCGGCGGCCTTAGTATCGCGGGTCTCATAGACCCGCTGGAGCGCCTCGGCGGCCTTCAGCACGGTGGCGCCGGCGCCATAGGCGTTGGCCCGCACCTTGCCCACCACCTGGAGGATTTGCGGATCGGCCCCGACGCGATCGGCATTGCCGTGGCTGAACACACGCTTGCGGGCGCCGACGAGCTGGGCCACGTCCGCCGCCGCCGCCCGGCCGATGCCGGCGAGCGTCGCTAGGTGCACCAACTGGTAGAAGGCCACTGAATAGCGGAAGCGCTTGCGCTGCGGATTGACGAGGTCGTCGGAGATGGTGACGCCCTCGAACTTCGTCGTGCCGGAGGCGGTGAGCTGCTGGCCGAAGCCGTCCCAGTCGTCGACGATGGTCACGCCCGGCGCGTCGGTGGGCACCTGGACCAGGATGAGCTCGCCGTTCTCGTCATCGGCGCCGAGATTGATCCAGTCGGCGAAGAGGGAGCCGGTGGTGTAGTATTTCTCGCCGTCGATGCGCCACTGGTCGCCGTCGCGTACCACGCGGGTGGAGAAATGGCCGACCTTGGTGTCGCCGGCCTCGGAAAATCCGCTGCCCGAGGTCTGCCTGGCGGCGATGCGCTTCACCCAGCGGTCGCGATAATCCTTGGAGGGGGAGTTCAGCACCTCCTCGGTGAAGCCGAAATGGGCCCGCAGCGCATTGGTCACGTTGGGGTCGGCGGCCGAGAGCTCGATCAAGAGGTTGAACAGCTCCGGCAGGCTGGCGCCGAAGCCGCCCTCGTCCTGCGTCAGGCGCAAGGTGGTGAAGCCGGAATCCTTGAGCCAGGAGATCTCCTCGCGCGGGAGGCGGTGGCTCAGCTCGCGCTCCACCGCGCTCTCGCGGATGCGGCGAAAGACCGGCCGGAAGCGCTGCGCCAGCTCTTCGTAGCGGGTGGTGGGGCCGGCGCCCCAGGCGTCGTCGATCTGGGTCCTCATGATCGGGTCCTTTGCAATCGGTCCCGCCGGGCGGGGCGGGTGATGTTCAATGGGGAAAGGGCACGCCGTGCCGCGCGGCGATGAGTTCCAGGATACGGCGGGTGTCGGTCACGAACCGTAGCGCCCCGTGGGTGAGCGCATCGTCGGGCGCGGGCGACGCGTCGCCGAGGATGAGCACCGGCAGGCTCTGGTTCTCTTCGCCCAAGAGCGCGATGACCGGCACGCGCGGGCGGGCGAACGGCACCCGCGTCACCTCGATGCGTTCGGCAAGGCCGGGGTTGGAGGCGAGCACGCCTTCCACCTGGTTGCAGTCCGGGCAGAAGAAGCTGCGCCCGGGTGAGGCGGGGTCCTCAAATCCCGGGGCGATGAGAAACAGGCGGTCACGGCTCATGGATGGGGGCTCGGCAGCAGGAGGGCGGGCCTGCGCGGTGGCGCAGATCCGTCAAGGCGGGCGAAAGGCGGCCTGCCGTGCTCAGGCCGTCCCGGCGGAGAACGCCTCGATGGGTTCACCCTCGATGATGCTGGAGGGACGCCCGTCCACGCCCACCGGCACGTCGCCCTTGAGGGTGATGCGGTAGAGCTGGCGGTCGAAGGCGAGGGCGTAGATGTCGCGCGGGGCGAGGTGGGCGGTGGTGCGATTGTCCCAGAAGGCGATGGAGCCGGGCTGCCAGCGGAACCGCACCGTGTATTCCGGCCGGGTGATGTGCTCGAACAGCAATTCCAGGATCTGCTGGCTCTCGCGCGGGGCAAGACCGGTGATGCGCTTGAGGAAGGACGGGCTGACGAACAGCACCCGTTCGCCGGTCTCGGGGATGACGCGCACCAGGGGATGCTCGCTCACCAGCGGCCGGCGCCTGTTCTTCTCTTTGAAGTCCTCGGTCGTGCCCTGGCCCTCGGGCGCGGTGAAGGCATGGACGCCGCGCAGGGTATCAACGAAGCTGCGCAGCGGGGCGGAAAGCCCATCATAGGCCACGGCGAGATTGGTCCAGAAGGTGTCGCCGCCGTAGGGGGGAATGACATCGCCGCGCAGGATGGAGGCCGCCGGCGGGTTGACCGCGGCGGTCACGTCCGTGTGCCATCCGGTCCAGGGCCGGATGAGGGGCTCGCCCACATGGCGCGTCGCGAAGCGCTCGCGGCTGATGGAATAGACCTCGGGATGGCCGTCCACGAAGCCGAACACTGGATGGCCGATGGTGGGCGCGCCGAAGGCCCGGGCCAGCGCCACGTGCTGGGCATGGGTGAGGGGCTGGTCGCGGAAGAACACCACCTTCCACTTCAGGAGCGCGGCGCGGATCTCGTCCACCACCTCGGGTGCAAGCGGCCGGGAGAGGTCGCCTGCTTCGATCTCCGCGCCAATATGGCCGGTGAGCGGATGGATGGCGATGTGCCGGGGCGGACCGTTTAATGCCGGATCCGTGATGAGGGCGGAAGCCGGGCTGCTCATGTGTTGTCCTTTCTCCTGCGCATCCGGAGCGGGCTGGGGCGGGACCCGTCGGTTTATAAATCTACTTAATGCATCGATTTTATATTAAATCAATTGACGAAATGGGCCCTCCCCCTATCGTTGCCTCCAACTTGTCACGGCCAAGACCCGGGAATGCGCCTCAGCACGCTTCATCTGAACCCGCCCGCGCGCACCCAGCCGCGGACACCGTCGGCGTCGGTGCGTAGCGCTGCTTTTGCGTGTCGGTGCGGGGGCAGTCGCGCCCGTGGTGAGCGATCCGGCCCAGCGGCGCCAGTTCTGGTTCACCGTCCAGCAGGTCGTCTATGACGACTGGCGGCGGTGCATCTCCCCGCGCCGCAGGGCGTCACCCTGTTCAGCAACCGGCGGTGGAGCAACGCGCCGCACTGAAGGTGGCGGGCATCGACGGGGTGCAGTCCAACTTCTATGATTCGCTCCCGACTTCGACCATTTCGCCCAAACCACCCTGCCGCTGCTGAAGCAGGCGGGCCTGCGGCTGTGACCCGAATTTTCCCGTCCCTCCCAGGAGACCCAAGCCATGACCATTGCCGTCAATCCGCGCCAGGCCGAGCACCCCATCGATCCCATCTTCGTCGAGCGCTGGTCGCCCCGCGCCTTCACCGGTGAGGAGATTTCGCAGGCCGATCTTGATTCGCTGTTCGAGGCGGCGCGCTGGGCGCCTTCCAGCTACAATTCCCAGCCGTGGCGCTTCCTCTATGCCCGGCGCGGCACGCCGGTCTTCGAGACCTTCCTCGGCCTGCTCAACCCCTACAACCAGCAATGGGCGAAGAACGCCGCGGTGATCATCATCGCCCTGTCGGCGCGCACCTTCGTGCGGCCGGGGACCACGGAAGTGCTGGTTTCGCGCAGCCATGGCTTCGACACCGGGGCGGCCTGGGCGAACCTTGCGCTCCAGGCGTCCAAGCTCGGCTGGCATGCCCATGGCATCGGCGGCTTCGACGTGGAGCGCACCCGTGTGGAGCTGAAGGTGCCCGACGATTATGAGGTGCAGGCCGCCATCGCCGTCGGCCGGCGCGGCGACAAGTCCATCCTGCCGGAGAGCTTCCATGGCGGCGAGACGCCCAACGGCCGCCGCCCGGTGAAGGACACGGCGTTCGAGGGCGCCTTCCCCGCCGCCTGACGCCGGGCAGGGAACGCCGAGCATTGAACAAGACCATGGGGCCGACCGCGATGTCGGCCCCACTTTTCCCGTCACACCCGTTCCTGTCACACCCGTGCCCGGCGCAGGCCGACGAATATCCCCGCAAAGGCCGCGGCGAGGAACACCCAGCCGGACAGGGTGCCGCCGTGGATGACCGAGAGCAGCACGCCAATTGTGGGAGGAAGTTCCGGGACGATGACGTAACGGTAGAATATATTTCAATCATTTTTATTGAAATAGTCAGTTATGTGTTGCACCTTCCTGTTCCGCTTCGGGTGCCGGAACCGGTGCCGTCGAACTACCTTGGCAGCGCCGCTGGCCCTGCACCTGCGGCGGGGGCATCGCGCCCGATCTCCAGCCTGACCGCCCCGTGGTGGAGCTGCCTCGCCAACCACGACCGGAATGACATCGCCTGAATGGAGGCGACCCATGACAAAAGCCCGACAAATCAAGCTCGGCGCCTTCCTGATGACGGACGGCCACCACATCGCCGGCTGGCGCCACGAGCGCTCGCCCGCCAACGCGAATGTGCGCGTCGATCATTTCCTGCGCCTCGCCCGGATCGCCGAGGCCGCCAAGTTCGATGCCATCTTCCTGTCCGACGCCCTCGGCGTGCGCGACACCAACCTGAATTCCGTGAGCCGGACCTCGCGCAACGTGGGCTTCGAGCCGCTCACGCTGCTGTCCGCGCTGTCGGTGGTGACCCACCATATCGGGCTCATCGGCACCGCCTCCACCAGCTTCAACGAGCCGTTCCACATCGCCCGCAAGTTCGCCTCCCTCGACCTCATGAGTGGCGGGCGCGCGGGCTGGAACCTCGTCACCTCCTCGGGCGAGGAGGAGGCGCGCAACTTCAATCTCGACCGCCATGTGCCCCACGCCGAGCGCTACGATCGCGCCCGCGAGTTCGTGGATGTGGTGAAGGGCCTGTGGAGCAGCTGGGAGGACGACGCCTTCATTCGCGACAAGGTGAGCGGCGCCTTCTTCGATCCCGACAAGCTCCACGTGCTGAACCACCGCGGCAGGCACTTCAAGGTGACGGGGCCGCTCAACGTGGCGCGCTCGCCGCAGGGCCATCCGGTGATCGTCCAGGCGGGCGCCTCCGAGGACGGGCGGGATCTCGCCGGGGCGAGCGCGGAGGCCATCTTCTGCGCCCACCGCACGCTGGCGGAGGCCCGCGCCTTCTACGCCGACATCAAGTCCCGCGCCGCCAAGGCCGGGCGCGACCCGGACCATGTGAAGGTGATGCCCGGCGTGTTCCCGGTCATCGGCCGCACCGAGGCGGAGGCGCAGGAGAAGTTCGAGGAGTTGCAGTCCCTCATCCATCCGGCGGTGGGCCTTCAGCTGCTGTCCACGGTGATGGGCGTGGGCGACCTGTCTGGCTACGACGTGGACGGGCCGCTGCCGGACCTGCCCGAGACCAACGGGCCGAAGAGCCGCCAGCAGCTGGTTCTCGACGCGGCACGCCGCGACAACCTCACCATCCGCCAGCTCTATCTCTCCATCGCCGGGGCCCGCGGCCACTGGCAGGTGGCGGGCACCGCCGAGCAGATCGCCGACCAGCTGGAAGAGCGCTTCGTGAAGGAGGGCGCGGACGGCTTCAACATCATGGCGCCGCACCTGCCGGGCGGTCTTGAGGACTTCATCGAGCAGGTGGTGCCGCTGCTGCGCAAGCGCGGCCTGTTCCGCAGGGAATACGAGGGCACGACCCTGCGCGAAAACCTCGGGCTGCCCTTCCCGGCGCATCCGGCAACGTTGCGGGAGCACGCGGCCGAGGCGGCCGAATAGGGGCCTGCGCCTTCTTCGACGCGGAAACACCAAAAGGGCCGGAGCGCAGCACGTTCCGGCCCTTTGCTTTTGTGGCACTTGCCTTTCCTGCCGATCCCGCTCCGACCGCGTGGGTGGAGCGGGACCGGCCGCGTCCGTCAGCTCAGCACGTCCGCATAGACCTTCTCGGCGAAGCGCTGGGTGTTGGTGTTGGGCTTGAAGACCTGCACCAGCTTCAGCTCGTCGGCATAGAGGGCGATCTGCTTGGTCAGGTCGCCGCCGATGGGGCTGTGGTGGTGGTCCTGGCTGGTCAGCATGGCGACGAGGTCGTCCACCGAGCCCTTGCCGCCGTAGCCGGAGAAAACGCGCGCGGCGAGGGCGGGATCGACGCCTACCTGATGGGCGCCCTCCAGGATGGCGCGGGTGAGGGCGGCGGCCACCGGCTTTTCGTCGCGGATGAGGCTGCCGCGCACGCCGATGATGCAGCAGGTGCGGTCGGCGTATTTATCCGAGAGGTTGGTGGCCAGTTCCACTAGCTTGCCCTTGGATTCCTTGATCCAGATCCAGGTGCGCGGATCGGCGTCGGCCAGGGCATGGGCCTCGCCCTTGTCGATGGCGAGCGGCAGCGCTTCCAGCGGATATTGGCGCCATTCCACGTCCTTGAACGGGTCGATGCCGTTCTGTGCGAGGTAGATGGAGAAGAAGTTCTTGCCCGGCGATGCCTGGTCCGAGACCGCGATGGTCTTGCCCTTGAGCGATGAGATGCTGGTGATGCCGGCACCGGCATCGCCCAGCAGGCGCATGCAACCGCCGTGGACGCCGGCGGTGATCTTCACGTCGAAGCCCTGCTCCAACGGCTTCAGCCAGCGCAGGGCCATGCCGATGCCCGCATCCGCCTTGCCGGTGGCGATGGCTTCCAGCAACTGCTCGGTGGAGCTGCCGAAATTGACGAACTCCACGTCGAGGCCGTGCCTGGCGAAGATGCCGGTTTCCTTGGCCACCGGGGCTGCGGCCGTGCAGATGGCGCTGGCGTTCCAGGCCAGCTTCAGCTGCCGCAGCGGGCCGGCGGGCGCGGCGCCGTCGGCGGCGGTGAGGCAGAGGGGAAACTGCGCGTCCACCGCCGTGCCGATGGGCGCCGGCGCGCCGAGGAGATTGGCGGCGAGCACGTGTCCGCCCAGGCCGCCGAAGGCGGTGGCGGCGGCGCCGGCAAGGCCGTAGCGCAGGACTGTGCGACGGCTGGTCCGGGCGTCGGGGGTGTCGTCGTTCCGGAATGTGGTCATGGTTGGAAGCTCCTGAAAGAACCGGGACCTGAAAAGGAATGGGGCGCTGGGCGATGGCCGGCCGATCGGGCCTTGCGGTTCGCCCTACGCCTGCGGCCGGAACCGGGTTCCCCGGATCCGGCCGAATGTTTCGGGGGGCGGGTGCTCCGCCCCGTCACCAGGTGGCGTCGAGCCCCAGAAGGCCGAGCAGGTGGTGACGCAGCTCTGCGAGGCGCGGATCGCCGCGATGGCGCGGGTAGGGCACGTCGACCTTCACATCGGCCTTGATGCGGGCCGGCCGATCGCTGAACACGATGACGCGCTCGGCGAGGAAGAGCGCTTCCTCCACGTCGTGGGTCACCAGCAGGGCGGTGAAGCGGGCGTCCTGCCACAGCTTCAGGATTTCGGCCTGCATGGTGATGCGGGTGAGCGAATCCAGCTTGCCCAGAGGCTCGTCGAGCAGCAGCAGACGCGGATCGTTCACCAGAGCGCGGGCGAGCGCCACGCGCTGGGCCATGCCGCCGGACAGCTGGCGCGGATAGGCGCTGGCGAAGTTGGCCAGCCCCACCAGTTCCAGCACGTCCTGCACCCGCCCCTTCAGCTTGCGCTGGAGACCGCGGGCCTCCAGCCCCAGCGCCACGTTCGCCCCCACCGTGCGCCACGGATAGAGGGTCGGGTCCTGGAACACGAGGATGCGCGAGGGATCGGGATCGGTGATCGCCGCGCCGTCCGCCGCCACCCGGCCTTCGGTGGGGTGATCGAGCCCGGCCACCAGTCGCAGCAAGGTGGACTTGCCGCAGCCCGAGGGGCCGAGCAGGGCGACGAACTCGCCCGGTGCCGCCGTGAAGCTCACCTGCCGCAGCACCGGCAGGGGCGCGCCCTCCAGGCTGAAGGCGTGGCTCACATTCTCCACGTCGAGGCGGATGCCGGGGCCGCGGTTGATGGCGGGCGCGCGGGTGGGGGAGAGCGCTTCGATCACCACCGCACCAGCTCCTTCTGCCAGGAGAGAAGATGATCGCGGATCTTGAACAGCAGGGTGACGAGGCCCGAGCACATGAGCGCCATGACGATGAGGGCGGCATACATGTTGGCATAGGCAGCCCAGCCCTGCGCCCATTGCAGGTACCAGCCGAGCCCGGCCTTCACGCCCAGCATCTCCGCCACCACCAGCACCGCGAAGGAGGTGCCGAGGCCCATGAACAGGCCCACGAACACGTGGGGCAAGGCGGCGGGAATGGCCACCTTGAGCACCAGGAAGCGCTGGCTGGCGCCCAGCGTGCGGGCGATGTCGTAATAATCCTTGTTGACGCTGGCGATGCCCGACCAGGTGAGGATGGTGACGGGAAAGCCAGTCGCCAGCGCCAACAGGAACACGCTGGCGCTCCAGCTGGAGGGGAACAGGAAGAACGCCACCGGCAGCCACGCGGTGGCGGGCAGCGGGCCGATGAAGCGCAGCACCGGATGCGCCCAGTAGCCGGCGGTGCGCCACCAGCCGATGGCGACCCCGAGGGTGACGCCGACCGCAGTGCCGATGCCGTAGCCCCAGGCCAGCAGTTTCAGCGAAGCGACCGTGCTGATGCCGAGCTTCGGCCAGTCATCCAGATAGACCTCGATCAGGGACTGGGGCGGCACGAAGAACGGGCGGGGCAACAGTTCGAGCTTGGCGGTCACCGCCTCCCAGGCGAACAGGCCGAGGGGGATCACCACCAGCCAGGGTCCCCAATAGCGCAGGCCCTTGAGGGGCAGGCCGGTGACCGGGCCGGACAGGCTGAGGACAATGAGCGCGGCGCCGATGGCGGCAAGGCCCACCGCGAAATACTGCGTGTAGGCGAAGTCGTCCGCATCGGGCACGAAATCGGCATAGGCGGCGGCCGCGAGCCACGCTGCACCGGCGACGAGGCCGGTGGCCCAGACCTTGGGGCGGGCGGCGTTTCTGGATTTACGTGCGGTTCTCGATTTGGCTGGGTTTCTGGATCTCTTTGGGGCCACGGACCCGGCATGGCTGCCGGCGGCCTCGACGAGCTGGTCAGTCATCTCATTCTCCTCAGCTCAGGACGTCCGCATCGACGTCTTCCGCAAAGCGCCGGACGTTGCTTGTCGGAGTGAAAACCTGGACCACTCTCAGTTCCTCGGCGTCGGGCGCGGGGCCAAGGCGACGGAGGTTCCTGCAGGTCTTGTGTCCGGGCCTCTTGCGGCCCGGGCGGTCGCGCGTGCCGTCGTCAGAATGAGTCGGCATGGCACTCCTCGGATCGGTTGCAAATGAAATATAATAAAATTTATCGACTTTATATAAATTGAGTCAAGCCAAGGATTGGGGGTGCGCCGCTTTTCGGCGGCGGGCGGGAGCGCGGGAGCTGGCGAGGCCGCCGGTCCTGCGTGCGGTGGGCTCACTTCAGGAAGGGGCGGCGCACGCCTTCCAGGGGCCTCTGCAGGGCTTGCGACCGGTCGATCTGCATTTGCGAATCCATTGCATTGATCCGGCCCATGCACTATTTTGTCAGCATTGATTGGATCATCTGATGATTGGAATTGAAGCGTTGCCCGCTTTTTCCAATTCCGACAGGAAGTTCCGAGTTGTGGAGCCGAAAAGTAGAATATTTCTATTAAACGCCTTCGCGCGGCATTACGACGAATTGCTGCGTCATGTCGCGCGCCGGATCGGCAATCCGGCTGCGGCGAACGACGTGGTTCAGGACACTTTCCTGCGGGTTCATGCCTGCGCGCCCACCGCCGAGATTGCCAGCCCGGCGGCCTATCTCTTTCGCGTCGCCGATAACATCGCCATCGACCATCTGCGCCATGAAGCCGTGCGCTCGCGGGTGGTTTCGGCGGACGCCGAATGTGAGGGCGTCGCTGCGCCCGACCCCTCTCCCGAGCATGCCCTCGACTACAAGCAGCGCCTGCGGGCGTTGGACGCCGCCGTCGCCGAGCTTCCGCCGAAGTGCCGCGAGGTGTTCCTGCTGCATAAGTTCGATGGCCTGAGCCATGGCGAGATCGCCGAGCGCCTCGGCATCAGTCGCAGCATGGTGGAGAAGCATGTGATGAAGGCGCTGGTCCACTGCCGCGACCGGCTGGCGGACCTGCTCGATTAGGCCTCTGCCACCGATATTGGCGACGTTCTGGGCGGTGATCGTGCCCGGGAGCGATTTCTAGAAAATTTCTAAATGTTGAGGTGAGGTGCCGGCCGGTCTATTTCGTCAGGAGAGGCAGAGCGGCGAAGAACGGGTCGAAAAACCGGCTCGTCGCCGCAAGGTTCGCTCCACAGGTGCCGGTGTGCGCAAATCGCAAGTTCGAGACACGACAGTCCGACCCACGGCCCGCGACGCAGCGCTCGGCTGGTTCGTCAAGATGCGCTCCGGCGAGGCAACGCCAGCGGAGGTTGCCGATTTCCAGCAATGGATCGCCGCTGCCGCCGATAACCGCCGGGAATATGATGCGTTGGAGGCGCTCTGGGGCGACCTCGACCAGGTGGGCGATCCACGCCGTGTCGCGGCGTCCGTCCCGGCATCGCGCCCCATGATGTCGCGGCGCGGCCTGTTCCTTGGGGCGGCGGGCGTCGCGGCGGCGGTGGTGGCGGGCGTGGCGCTGGGCGTGCCGGACTGGTTCGACGGTGCCATCCGCACCGGCGTCGGCGAGCAACGTCAGCTGACCCTAGCGGATGGCTCGCGGGTGGTGCTCGATGCCGATTCCGCCCTGTCGCTCCAGTTCACGCCGCAGGCGCGCCGGCTCACCTTGCAGCGCGGCCGCGCCTTCTTCGATGTGGCGCCCGATCCGGCGCGGGCGTTCTCAGTGACGGCTGCGGGCGGGGTCACCACGGCCACCGGCACCCAGTTCTCCGTGCACCTGTGGTCGAACGAAGTGACTGTGGCGGTCAGCGAGAGCGCAGTGTCGATCCGCGCCGGCGCTGCCGCGCTGTCCCGGCTCAAGGCGGGGGAGGCGGTGAGCTATGATGCCTCCGGCATCGGCGAAACCGAACAGGTGAGCGATGCCCAGGCCTCGGCTTGGCGGCGCGGCAAGCTGATCTTCGAGGATCGCCCGCTTCGTCAGGTGATCGCGGACGTCAACCGCTACCGGCCCGGCACCATCATGGTCACCGACAGCACCCTGCTGCGGCTGCGGGTTTCCGGCATTTTCGACATCCGCCAGCCGGATGGCGTTCTGGAGGCCATCACTCGCAGCCTGCCGGTGCGCTCCATGGCGCTCACCCGCTATCTCGTGCTGCTTTACCCCGCCTGACGACGGCCAAGGTTCGTCCCCTCGATTTTTTCTCGCCACCAAGGTGAGGTCCCGGCCACCCCCGTCCGTCTCTGAGATATCGCGGCGATCGGTCTGGATTTTCCGGGTCGGCGCTGCCGCTCAGCTCATCGGGCTTTCGGGGTGCCATGCTGGACTATCGCTGTCGTCGGCCGTCGCGCGTGAGCGGCAAGGCCATCCGTCTCGGCTTGGGCGTCGCCCTTTTGGCCAGCACGGCCCTTTCGTCGGCCTTCACCGGTTCGGCGGCCATGGCGCAGCAGACGGCGGCCGTCGCCTTCGCCATCCCGCCGTCCTCCCTCACTTCGGCCCTCACGGCATTCGGTGATCGCGCCAATCTTCAGGTGCTCTACGCGGCGGATCTGGCACGTGGCGTCCAGTCGCCCGGCGTGTCCGGCACCCTGGCGCCGGCGCAGGCACTGTCCCGCCTGCTGGCGGGCACCGGCCTCACCTATCGGTTCACCAGCGCCAACACGGTCACCATCGCCCGGCCGGCGGAGAGCGGCGGCGCGGCGCTGCCGGAAGGCGGCATCCAGCTCGATACCGTGACGGTGGAGGCGGACGGCGTCGCCGGTCCCTTCGTGGCCGTCGACACCTCCACCGGCATGAAGATGGATGTGCCGCTGCGCGAGGTTCCCCAATCGGTCTCGGTGGTGACACGCCAGCAGATGGATGATCGCGGGGTGCAGACCCTGAGCGATGCCATCGACTATTCGGCGGGTGTCTCGGCCTCGCCCTACGGGCAGGACAATCGCTTCGAGCAGTTCGTGATCCGCGGCTTCGACGAGAACCTGCTGGGCGTCTATCGCGACGGCATGCGCATGCCCACGGCCGGCTTCGCCGGCTTCCGCCAGGAGCCCTATGGCCTGGCCCGCGTGGACGTCCTGCGCGGCCCGACCTCCACGCTCTATGGCCTCAACAATCCCGGCGGCCTGGTCAATCTGGTCTCCAAGCTGCCGGTGGTGGGCGCGCAGTTCGGCGAGATCTGGGCCTCCTACGGCTCGTTCGACAACCTCCAGACCGGCTTCGACATCAATGGCGCCGGCGTGGACGGTTCGAACATCACCTATCGCTTCACCGGGCTGGTGCGCGGGGCCGACACCCAGGTTGACTATGTGTCCAACGACCGCATCTACGTGGCGCCGACCCTGACCTGGACGCCCAATGCGAACACCACCTTCACCGTGTTCGCCAACCTGCAGCAGGACCACACCGGCGACACCTACCAGCTGCTGCCGGCGGAGGGCACGCTCTACCCCAGCGTCTACGGCAAGATCCCGTCCTCGCGGTTCCTCGGCGTGCCGGACTGGTCGAAGTATGATGCCACCCAGTATTCGGGCGGTTATTTCTTCGAGCACCGTGCCGACAACGGCTGGACGCTGCGACAGAACCTGCGCTACGCGTCGGTGGACGTGGACTATCGCACCGCCTATCCCATCGCCGCCTATGGCGACACAACGACCCTGCTGCGCACCGCCCAGGAAAATAACCAGACGCTGGGCGTCTTCACCATCGACAACCAGGCCCAGTACGACAGCGATCTGGGGTTTGCCAAGAACCAGGTGGTGTTCGGCCTCGACTATTCCAACACCCAGCAGGACGGCACCCAATATGGCGGCACGCTGCAGAGCCTCATCACAGGCTCCTCGCCGGTGGGGCCGATCAATCCCTATTTCCCCGTCTACGACAGCACCGTCGCGCCGCTGATCAATACCCTGAATACGTCCCAAAGTCTGAGCCAGACCGGCCTCTATG
The DNA here is from genome assembly GCF_043193975.1 of Xanthobacter versatilis. NCBI lineage: Bacteria > Pseudomonadati > Pseudomonadota > Alphaproteobacteria > Hyphomicrobiales > Xanthobacteraceae > Xanthobacter > Xanthobacter versatilis. Next base: position 111,135 of record NZ_JBAFVB010000009.1, read on the forward strand.
CCCAGGACATGTTCAAGCTCCACGACAAATGGGTGTTCACCTTCGGTGGCCGCTACGACTGGGTTCAGACCGAAAGCTCGACGCAGAGCCCGGTGCTGGCGCAGCTCGCGCCGCTGCTGAATTATTATTACGGCGTCAACGTTCCGAGCACGTTCCAGACCAGCGCCAACAACGGCGCCTTCAGCGGCCGGGTCGGCCTGTCCTACCTGTTCGACAATGGCATGACGCCCTATGCCAGCTATTCCAGCTCGTTCAACGTGGTGCCGGGCTTCACCCAGTCCAGCGTGACGGTGGATACGGACTATGGCCCGCTGCCCATCAGCTACAGCATGCAGCCGCTGAAGCCGGAAACCGGCGAGCAGTATGAAGTGGGCCTGAAATACCAGCCCAACAACGGCAAGAGCTATATCCAGACTTCGCTCTACCAACTCACCAAGCAGAATGCGGTAAGCTTCGACACCACCGACCCCATGCAGCAGGCCTATTACCAGACCGGCGAGGTCCAGGTACGAGGCTTCGAGGTGGAAGGCGCGGTGGATTTCGAGAACGGCTTCAAGCTCCTCGCCGCCTACACCTATCTGCATGCCGAGGTGACGGCGGACATTCCCCCGGTCGGTGAGCCGAGCATCGTGGGCAATACGCCGGAACGCGTGCCGGCGCATCTCGCCTCGGCGTGGCTCGACTACACCTTCCAGGACGGTGCCTTGAAGGGCTTCGGCCTTGGCGGCGGCGTGCGCTACGTGGGCTCCACCTGGGGCGACCGCGAGAACACCATCTATGTGCCCAGCTACACGCTGGTGGACGCGGCGGTGCGCTACGCCAAGGACAGCTGGCTGTTCTCGCTCACCGCCAAGAACCTGTTCGACAATGCTTATGTGGGCACCTGCTCCAGCATCGCGAATACCTATATCGGCTGCTCTTATGGGCAGACCCGCACCATCACCGCGCAGGTGACTTACAAATGGTAAGTGACCTGCAAACAGCAGGGGAACTGCGCGCGGAAGCGGCGGAGCCGAAGGGCTTTGCGCTGGAGGGAGTCGGCTTTGCCGCCGAAGGCCGTCCGCTGCTGCGCGACGTGTCCTTTACCCTCACGCCCGGCAAGGTGGTGGGTATCATCGGTCATAACGGCTCCGGCAAGAGCACGCTGCTGAAGCTGCTGGCGCGGCAGCAGGCGCCGAGCGCGGGGACGCTGTTCCTCGACGGGCAAAGCCTCGCGTCATGGAGCAGCCGGGCGTTCGCCCGCATGGTCGCCTATCTGCCGCAGACGCCGCCGTCCGCCGGCGCGCTGAAGGTCCGCGAGCTGGTGGCTTGCGGGCGTTATCCCTGGCACGGCGCGCTCGGCCGCAAGAGTGCGCGCGACGGCGCGGCGGTGGAGACCGCGCTGGCGCTGGCGGACGTGGGTGGTTTCGCCGACCGGCTGGTGGAGACCCTCTCCGGCGGCGAGCGGCAGCGGGCGTGGCTCGCGATGCTGGTGGCGCAGGAGGCGCGCTACCTGTTGCTGGACGAGCCCACCGCGGCCCTCGACGTGGCCCACCAGGTGGAAGTGATGGCGCTGGCCCGCAGGCTCGGTCACGAGCACGGGCTCGGCGTGGCGCTGGTGCTGCACGATGTCAACATGGCCGCGCGCTATTGCGACGAGCTGGTGGCGCTGCGCGGCGGTCGGCTGCTGATGCGCGGCCCGCCGGACGAGGTGGTGACCGCCGAAGCGCTCGCCGAGATCTACGGCATTCCCATGGCGGTGATGGCCCACCCGGTGGGCGGGTGGCCGGTGAGTTTCGTTCGCTGAGCTTCCCCACGGCTTAAGGGCGGGGGCAGGACGTGCCGGTTTGCGCGGAGAATGCCGCCGGCCGGCGGAAAGGGGTTCCCATGACTGCGCCGCTGCGCCATCCCTCTGCTTATTCGGCCTCTGCTTCTGTGGCCCCTGCTTCATTCGCTTCCGCTTCCGCGGCGCTTTCTGGCGCGACGGCGAGCGCGCCGCTGTTCGACACCCTCCTCGCCCACCGCGCCCGGCTGGTGCGGATGGCGTTCCGCATCGTCCAGTCCCGGCATCTGGCGGAGGATGTGGTGGAGGACGTGGCGGTCAAGCTCTGCGAGGGCGAGGGGGTGATTGCGGCGGACCATCCGGCGCCGTTCCTCTACCGCCTGGTGCGCAACCTTGCCATCGACCGGGCGCGCCGGCTTAAGCGCGAGCGCAGTCTGGCCGGCAGCGCGGAGGAGGCCGCCCACGTGGCCATGCCCTGCGCCTGCCCGCTGGAGCGCCTGGAGCAGCGCGAGATGCTGGAGGTGGTGATCCGCGCCCTCGACACCCTGCCGCCGCGCACCCGCCTCGCCTTCCTGCGCCATCGCATCGACGGCATGCCGCAGAAGGACATCGCCGAACATCTGGGGGTGTCGCGCACGCTGGTGAATTTCATGGTGCGCGACGCCACCAAGGTCTGCCGCGACAGCATCGACGCCTATTGTGGGCGCACCACCGCCCGCTGTCCCAAGGCAAGCTGCCCCAAGGCGCGCGCGGCCAAAACACCTGCCCCTGAAAAGGCTCAACTGGACCAGGCGCAGCCGGAGAAGACGCCGCGTCCCGCCCCGCGCTGCCCGCTGTCAGAGCGACACCCCAACGTCCGCGGCGCGGCGTCCAAGGCGGTCGCATGACAGACGCATTATTCTCCCGCCGCGCGCTGATGGCGGGTGCGGCGGCGGTCCTCGCCGGCCGGGCGATGGCTGCTCCCGGGCCCCGGGTGGTGGCGTTCGACTGGGGCATCGTTGAGACCCTGCTCGGCCTCGGCGTGGTGCCGGCGGGGGGCGCGGAAGGCGATGGCTATGCCGAATGGGTGCGCGAGCCGGCGCTGCCGCCGGGCATTCCGGACCTCGGCCTGCGGGTCGAGCCCAATATGGAGGCGGTGGCGCGGCTGAAGCCGGACCTCATCGTCATCACCCCGCAACTCGCCTCGTTCGAGCCCATGCTGGCCCGCATCGCGCCCACCCTCAGCCTCGCCATCTTCGACGAGGACGGCGACGTGTGGACACGGGCGCGGCAGGTGGCGCTGGCGCTTGCCTCTGCAACCGGGCGCGAGGACGCCGGCGCCCGTCTTCTCGCGCAGGCCGACGCCGCGCTGGAGGCGGCCCGGCCGAAAGTGGCCCCGCTGACCGCCCGGCCGCTCTATCTCGCCAGCTTCATGGATGCCCGGCACGTGCGCGTCTATGGCCGCGGCTCCCTGTTCGATGCGGTGCTGACCCGCCTCGGCATCGCCAATGCCTTTACCGGTCCCACCAGCTTCTGGGGCTTCGCCACCTTCGGGCTGGAGCATCTGGCCGCGGCGCAGGATGCGGCGTTGCTGGTGTTCGAGCCGGTGCCGCCCGAGGCCCGCGCCACCCTGGCGCACGGCCCCTTGTGGCAGCGCCTGCCCATGGTGGAGGCCGGCCGCATCGGCCTGCTGCCACCGGTCTGGTCGTTCGGCGGCCTCGTCTCCGCCATGCGCTTTGCCCGCGTGCTGGCCGACCATGCCGCCGCGTCCGCCGTCTCCGGCGCGGGGAGGGGGGATGCCCGTGGCTGAACGTTCCGTCCGCCTGTTCCGTCCCGCCGCGCTGGTGCTGGTCCTGGCGCTGTGCGCCGCTGCGCTGAGCGCGCAGAGCCTTGATGCCCGCATCGGCACGGGCTCCCTCGTGCGGGCGCTGGTGCGTCCCGGCGCCATGGGCGAGGTGGTGGTGCATTTCAGCTGGCTGCCGCGCCTGCTGGTGTCGTGGCTGTGCGGGGCGGCGCTTGGTCTTTCGGGCGTGCTGATGCAGCAGGTGCTGCGCAATCCGCTGGCCTCGCCCACCACGTTGGGCGTGTCCGCCGGCGCCCACCTTGCCCTCGTGGTGGCGACCCTGGCAGTACCTGGCCTTGCCGGCTTCGGGCGCGAGGCGGTGGCGCTGGCGGGCAGCGGCGTTGCCGCCGTGCTGGTGTTCTCGCTGGCCTGGAACAAGGGGCTGGCGCCGCTCGCGGTGGTGCTGGCGGGCATGGTGGTGAGCCTCTATTTCGGCGCCCTCGGCGCCACTTTGGTGCTGTTCAACCAGAATTATCTCGCCGGCCTGTTCATCTGGGGCGCGGGCTCCCTCGCCCAGCAGGATTGGGATGTGGTGGTGCATCTGGCGCCGCTGGTGGCGGCTTCGGGCCTCGGCGCGGCGCTGATGGTGCGCCCGCTGGCGCTGCTGGACCTTGATGAAGAGGGCGCGCGCAGCCTCGGCGTGCCGCTGGTGGGGCTGCGCCTCGCGGCGCTGGCGCTGGCGGTGGTGCTGGCGGCGGCGGTGGTGAGCGCGGTGGGCGTGGTGGGCTTCATCGGCCTCGCCGCGCCGGCGCTGGCGACGCTCGCCGGCGCGCGCACCTTCGCCGCCCGGCTGGTGTGGGGGCCGCTCATCGGCGCCGCGCTGCTGTGGCTGACCGACCAATTAGTGCAGCTTCTGGCCGGGCTCTATGGCGACCTGGTGCCCACCGGCGCGCTCACCGCTCTGTTCGGCACGCCTCTGCTGCTGTGGCTGCTGCCCCGGCTTCAACGTGATGTCCGTCCGCCGCGCATGGTCGCCCCGGTACTGGAGCCGCGTTTGGAGAGGCCGGGGCTGGCGCTGGGCCAGGTGGCCGTCGTGCTCTGCGTGCTGCTGTTGCCGGCGCTGCTGCTGTCCCACCTTGCGGGCGGCTGGAGCCTCGATCTGTCCGGCGATTTCCTGGACTGGCGCTGGCCACGGGTGGCGGCGGCGCTTGCGGCCGGGGGCCTCCTCGCCATGGCGGGAACCGTGACCCAGCGCGTCACCGGCAATCCCATGGCGAGCCCCGAAGTTCTGGGCCTCACCTCGGGCGCGGCTTTGGCCCTCATCGTGGTGGTGATGGCGCTGCCCGGGGCCGACCGCGCCACCGAGATCGCGGCCGGCGCGGCCGGCGCGGCGCTCACCACCTTCGGCCTGCTGGCGCTGACCCGCCGCGCCGCGTTCGCGCCGGACAGCATATTGCTCGCCGGCATCGCGCTGGGGGCCCTGTTCGACGCTCTGGTGGTGGCAGTGACGGCCTCCGGCGATCCGCGCGCCATGACGCTTCTGGCGTGGCTCGCCGGGTCCACCGCGCGCGTTGGGGAAGCCGAAGCGGTCACCGGCCTCGTCGCCCTCGCGGCGCTGGGGGCGGCGGCAGTGCCGTTCAGCCGCTGGCTCGATCTGTTGCCGCTGGGCGCGGTGACCGCCGGCGCCGTGGGGGTGGACGTGAAGCTCGCCCGCCTGCTGCTGCTGCTGCTCACGGCGGTGATGACCGCCACCGCCACGCTGATCGTGGGGCCGCTGACCTTCGTGGGCCTGCTGGCGCCGCACCTGGCGCGTCTCGCGGGGTTTTCGCGCGCGCTGCCGCATCTGATCGCGGCGGCCTTCATCGGCGCCCTGGTGATGGTGGGAGCCGATGTTCTGGGGCGCACGCTGATCTATCCCCGGCAGATCCCCACCGGCCTCCTCGCCACGCTCATCGGCGCGCCCTATCTGCTGTGGCGGATCCGGCGGCTGTGAGGGACATCCCATGATCCCCGTCCTCGCCCCCATCTTCCACGGTCCGCTGGAGCCCTATGCGGACACGCTGGTGCTGCCCGGCGACAAGCCCGGCGCCTTTCCCCTGCCCGAACTGCTCGCCCCCGCGCGGCTCGATGCGGCGCTGGATCTTGTGGCGGCGCATTTCGGAGGCGACGACCGGCGCGCCCTCGCCTCCCTGTTCTCCATCCACTACGTGCACATCCTGATGCCGGTGGTGGTGGTGGCCAACCTGGTGCTCGGCCATCACCTGCCGGTGGCGCTCGCCGACCTTGCCATCGTGCTGGACGAGGAGGGCCTGCCTGACCATTTCGTGCTGCCCCACGACGGTCATGCGGATGGCGAGGCCGACCCGTTCGTGCGCTTCAAGCCTTTGGTCTTCGACCATCTGGAGCCGGTGTTCGCGGCGCTGGCGGTGCGCTCGGGGCTCTCCACCAAGGTGATGTGGACCAATGCGGCCAACCTGTTCGAGGCCATCCTGCGGGAGCTGGAGGGCACCGGGCAGGTTCCCTCCGCGGTGGCGGCTGGGGATCGACTGGTGGCCGCGCCGCGCTGGAGCGATGGCGCGCGCAATCCCTTCTACGCCCCGGTGCGCTACGAGGCCGGGCCGGGCGGCGAGGGGCGCTGGCGGCGGGTGTGCTGCGTGCGCTACCTGCTGCCGGAGCGCGGCTATTGCAGCAACTGCCCCCATGTGCTCGCGGGCGACAAAACCTCCAAGGGCAAGGCAACGCGTGGGGCGACCGTGCCCTGAGCGCGTGCTGGAGGAGAATCGCGAAGGCCGGATCGGTGGGACGCGCGGCCCCACATCCACGTTCGGGACGCGCGACCAGCCATCAAGCGTGTGTTCCGGCGGGCAGGCGTGGATGCCCGGCACAAGGCCGGGCATGACGGCATGATTGCGGCTCGGCCGCTCAGGGCCTGCCGGATCGCGGGCACGACCCTCATTCCGCCGCCCCGGCCAAAGCCGCACGGCTGGGTGCGTCCCACGCCTTGGCGAGGCTGCGGGCGAAGCTGTCATGGAAGCGCGCGCTGTCCACGATCTCGCGATGGGTGACGCCGGGGATCACCTCCACCTGGTCCACGCGGGGCGAATAGCGGCTCCAGTCCACGAGGTCGAGCCCGCGCGCCACCGAGTGTTCCGCCAACCATACCCGCACCGGCACATCGAACGGCGCCATGGAATAGCGCCGGTAGAGCAGGGTGTTGTCGATGAAGGTGAAGAGCTCGTATTCGCGGCTGCCGAGGCCCGGCCCGTCCGCCGGCAGGTCGCCGCCGATGGTCTCCACATAGCGCAGGAACTGGGTGAACAGGGTGTCGTCCATGCGGGCGAACAGGTTCTCCCACTCCGCCCGCATGGGGGCGCTGTCGAGCCACGCGGCCACCTGCGCGGCAAGGCGGGCGCGATCGGCGGAGGCGATGTCGGCGAGCCGGCCCACGGCGAAGTTCACGTCGAGATTGCATACGTCGAGCATGCCGACGAAGCCGATGTCCACCTCGCCGGCCAGAAGCCGCGCGGCCTCGAAGGCCAGCACCCCGCCCCAGGACCAGCCGAGCAGCGTGGCGCTGCCGCCGGCGCATTCGGCGCGGATGTGGGCGGCGTAGCGCGCGGCGATGTCCTCTACCGACACCACGCTCTTGCGCTCCTCCGTTAGGGAATAGCACACGAAGCCCGTCACCGGCTGGTCCGGTCCCAGACGGCGCACCAGCGGGGCATATTCGCGGGTGTTCACCATCAGGCCGGGGAAGCAGTAGAGCCTGGGCCGGCTGCCGCGCGGATTCAGCCGCACCACCTGGGTCGTGCCCACCGCATCGGCGTCGATGGCAGCGGCAAGGCTGGCCACATCCTGATGGCTGAACAGCAGGGGCACGCCGATGGTCTTGTCCGGGAAGCGCGTCCTGAGGGCGTTCAGCACCCGGAGCGCGGCGAGGGAATTGCCGCCGAGGTCGAAGAAGTTCTGGTTGGCGCCCACGCTGGCCCGCCCCAGCACATCGCACCAGATGGCGGCGATGGCCTGCTGCGTCTCGCCCTCGGGCGGGGTGACGAGATCCTGCGTTTCAGGCGGGGCGGGCAAAGCGGCGCGGTCCAGCTTGCCGTTGGGGGTCACCGGAAAGGCGTCGAGAACCACGATGCGGCCGGGCACCATATAGTCCGGCAGGCGGCGCAGAAGGGCGGCCCGCAGGGTTGCCTCCTCGGCCACCGCGCCCTCGGCGGGCGTGACGTAGGCGACGAGCCGGGGGGCCGTGCCATCGGTGCGCAGCATCACCAGCGCCTGACGCACCGTCTCCTCCTGCCTCAACTGGGCCTCGATCTCGCCGGGCTCGATGCGGAAGCCGCGCAGCTTGATCTGCTGGTCGGCGCGGCCGAGATATTCCACGGTTCCGTCAGCCAGCCACTGCACCCGGTCGCCGGTGCGGTACATGCGCCCGCCGCAGGGGCCGAAGGGGTCCGGCAGGAAGCGCTCGGCGGTGGCGCCGGGGCGGCCCAGATAACCGCGCGCCAGCCCTTCCCCGGAGAGATAGAGCTCGCCCGCCACACCGATGGGCACCGGCTGGAGGCCATCGTCGAGCACATAGGCGCGGCGCTGGCCCACGGCGCGACCGATGGGGGCATATGGCCCGTCGAAGCTCTCGGAGGCCGGCACCCGCCAGGCCATGGGTGAGATCACCGCCTCCGTGGGGCCGTAGCCGTTGATGAGCACCTGCGGCCGCAGCGCCCGCTTCACCGCCTCGAAGCCGGCGCGGGGCATGGCCTCGCCGCCGAAGGAATATACCTGCACCGGCGGCGGATGCCCTGCGCTCTCCACCCATTCGGCGAGCTGGGTGAGATAGGCCGGCGGGAAGCCGGCGTGAGTGACGCGGTGGCGGGCCAGCGCGTCCCGCGTTTCCTCAGCGCTCCACAGGCCCTGGTCCCGCAGCACGATGGCGCCGCCGAAGGCCAAAGGCACCATCCAGCGCTCGTGAGCGCCATCGAAGGCGAAGGAGAGGAAATGCAGCTCCCGCGTCTCCTCGCCGGTGCCATAGAGCGCCCCGGTGGCGCGCACATGCATGGCGAGGGCGCCGTGGGGCACGCCCACGCCCTTGGGCCGCCCGGTGGAGCCGGAGGTGTAGATGACATAGGCCAGTTGCTCGGGGTGGATCACCACCTGCGGCGCGGTCTCGGGAAGGGCGGCGAGGTCGAGGCACTCGGGCACCAGGGCGGTGACGGCCTGCGGCAGCGCCGGCCCGTCCGCGTTCACAAGGGCGAAAGTGGCGCCGGAATCCGTCACGACATCGGCGATGCGCTCGGCCGGGTGGTCGGGATCGAACGGCACGAAGGCCGCCCCCGCCTTCAGCACCCCGAGGAAGGCTGCCACCGCCCCCGGCCCACGCCGTAGGCCTACCGCCACCCGCGTCTCCGCCCCGACGCCGAGGCCCAGGAGATGATGGGCGATGCGGTTCGCAGCTCGCTCCAGTTCGGCGAATGACAGGGTTTCGTCGCGGCAGATCACGGCGGGGGCATCGGGCCGCCGCTGCGCCGCTTCGGCGATCAGATGGGGCACCAGACCATCGGCGAGGGGCAGGTCGCCGGGCCATGGCGCGGAGAGCCGGTCGAGGGTCGCCTCGTCCACCAGCGGGAAGTCGGCGATGGCAGCATCGGGCAGGGTGAGGCAGCGCTCAGCGAGGGCTAAGAAAAGCTCCGCGATCCGCGCCACGGTCGCCGCCCGGAACAGGTCGCGGGCATAGCCGAAGGCGGCGATGATGGCGCCGTCCGGCTGCTCGGTGGTCTCCAGCACCAGGTCGAAGGCGATGGCCCCGGTGTCGCGCGCCACCGGGGAGAGGGTGAGGCCGGCCATGCGGGCCGGGCGCTCGTCCACCAGATGGCTGTGCATCACCTGGAACAGCGGGCTGCGGGCCAGGCTGCGCTCAGGCTGGAGCGCCTCCACCACCTCCTCGAAGGGCGCGTCCTGAAGCGTCTGGGCATCGAGCAGGGCGGCCCGCGCCGCTTCCAGCAGTTCGCGGAAGCTGGTGGCGCCGGTGAACTCGGTGCGGATCACCAGCGTGTTCACCAGCAGGCCGACGAGGTCCTGTGTCTCCGGCCGGTCGCGGTTGGAGGCGGGGATGCCGAGGCGCAGGTCGCGCTCGCCGGTGAGGCGGAACAGCAAAGCCAGCAGCACAGCCATCAGCCCCATGGCGGTGCTGGCGCCGGCCTCTTGCGTCATGGCGCGCAGGCGCGCGGCCAGCTCTGGAGGCAGGGTGATGGCGTGGCGCCCGCCGCGATGGCTCTGGGTGGCCGGGCGTGGCCGGTCCGTGGGCAAGGCGAGGAGCGCGCCGCCGTCGCCGAGGCGGGTGCGCCAGCCCTCGATCTGCCGCGCCATCTCGCCCGCCTCGAGCCAGTTGCGCTGCCAGATGGCGTAGTCGGCATAGTGCAGCGCCGGAGGGGTGAGCGGGGAGGACGTGCCGGCGCGCCGGGCGGCATAGAGCGCCATCAGGTCCCGGAGCAGCACGGAGAGGGAGGCTCCATCGGAGACGATGTGATGCTGGGTCAGCAGCAGCACATGGGCGTCTGGCGCAAGGCGCACGTGCGTGGCACGGGTGAGCGGTCCGGCGAGAAGATCGAACGGCCGCGCGGCATCGGCGTCGGACAGGGCCTTCAGCCGCCCGTCCGGATCGGCGGCGCCGGAAAGGTCCACGTGATCGAGATCGATTGACGCCGTCTCGTGGATCACCTGCTCGGGCACCCCCTCCGGGGTCAGGGCGAAGGTGGTGCGCAGGGCCTCGTGGCGGGCCGAGAGGTCGGCGAAGGCGGCGGCGAGAGCATCGCCATCAAGCGCGCCGTGGAGGCGCAGGCCCCCGGCGATGGTGTTGAGGGCGCCATTGCCGCCCATCTGCTGCGCCACCCACATGCGATTCTGGGCGAAGGACAAGGGCGCGCGCCGGTTCGGCCGGGGCGCCGTCGGGATGGGCAGCAGGCGGAAGTCCACCCCTGCCGCCGCGAGGGCGTCCAGGAAGTGGCGGCGCTTCTCTGGCGCCAGCTGGGCGAAGCGGCAGGCGAGGTCGTGCGGCGACGGGGCCATGCTCATCCCTCCAGTTCGCCGAGCAGCGCATCCATCTGCGCCAGCGCATCTGCGCCCAGTGCCGGCCCGGGCGCGGCCCCGGTGGCGCGCGTCTCCGTGGCGCGGATCTCGGCCAGCACCTGGGCAAGGCTGCGCAGGGTCTGGCATTCGAACAGGCGGCGCACCGGAACCTCCACGCCGAGCCGCTCGCGGATTTCGAGCCGGACCTGCGTTGCCGACAGGGAATGGCCGCCGAGGGCGAAGAAATTGTCCTCGCGGCCGATCGCGCCTGCGCCCAGCACGTCGCGCCAGATGGCGGCGAGGGCTTCCTCGTCGGCTCCTTCCGGCGGCGCGGAGGACGTGGCGGTGGCACGCGGCTCGGGCAAGGCGGCGCGGTCCAGCTTGCCGTTGGCGGTGAGGGGCAGCGCGTCGAGGGCGACCACATGGGCCGGCACCATATAGTCCGGCAATCCCGCCTGAAGCCGCTCGCGGACGGCGGTCGGATCGACCGTGCCGGTCGCCACCACATAGGCCACCAGGGTCGGTCCGCCGGGAAGCTCCCGCACCACCACGGCGGCGTCGGTAACAGTGGCATCGTCGCGCAGGCGCGCCTCGATCTCGCCCAGCTCGATGCGGAAGCCGCGGATCTTCACCTGCCCGTCGCCGCGACCGAGATAGTCGAGGGTTCCGTCCGGCCGTCGCACCGCCTTGTCGCCGCTGAGATAGAGCCGGCTGCCGGGCGGCCCATAGGGGTCCGGCACGAAGCGCGCAGCGGTAAGGCCCGGCCGCTTCAGGTAGCCCGCGGCAAGGCCCGCGCCGCCGACGCACAGCTCGCCCGGAACGTCGACCGGCACCGGGTCCAGCATGTCATCGAGGAGATGCAGCGTGAGGTCGGGGATGGGACCGCCGATGGGGCTGCGGCTTGCGCCTAAAACGTCGCCTGGGCCGAGCGGGCGGTAGGTGACATGCACCGTGGTCTCGGTGATGCCGTACATGTTGACCAGGCGGGCCTTGATGCCGAAGCGCGCGTACCAGGGGCCGAGCACGCCCACGTCCAGCGCCTCGCCGCCGAAGATGACGTGGCGCAGGGCAAGGTCCGGCGTCTCGGCCCGTGCCAGCGCCGCCTGCAGGAAGGGGCGGAAGGCGGAGGGGGTCTGGTTCAGCACGGTGACGCGCTCGCGCACCACGAGGTCCAGGAACTCCTCCGGCGCGCGGCTCACCTCGTGGGGCACCACCACCAGCCTCCCGCCAAAGCTGAGGGCGCCGAAGATCTCCCACACCGAGAAGTCGAAGCCGTAGGCGTGGAACAGGGTCCACACGTCGTGTGGCCCGAAGCCGAACCACGGCGCGGTGGCGGTGAAAAGGCGCGCCACGTTGCCATGGGTCACCACCACGCCCTTCGGCGCGCCGGTGGAGCCGGACGTGTAGATGACATAGGCGGGTTGGTCCGGGTGCGGCGACGGCCAAAGGCGTGTCGCCGCCGCATCCTCCTCGGCCTCCCCATAAAGGTCGAGGGGGATGTGTCGCAGCCCGGTCTGCGGCAGATCGGCAGAATTGGCGGTGTCGGCGAGGATGCAGCGCACCCCGGCATCACCGATCATGTAGGCGCGGCGCGCCTCAGGATAGATCGGATCGAGGGGCAGGTAGGCGGCCCCGGTCTTCAGGATGGCGAGGAGCCCGGCGATCAGCGCCGGCGAGCGTTCGGCGCTGATGCCCACGATGTCGCCCGGCCCCACGCCCGCCTCCGCAAGACGGCGGGCGATGCGCTCCGCATGGCGGTCGAGATCGGCGTAGGTCAATGCGTCCGCGCCGCAGGTGACGGCGATGGCGTCCGGCCGCAGGCGGGCCTGGGCGGCGATGCGTTCATGCACCGGCCTGAAGTCCGCGACGTGCGTGGCGGCAATGCCGTGTGCACGAACGGCGGCGATCTCCTGCGGCAGGGCGAGGGAGAGGACGGAAAGGTCCGCCTCGGGGTTTCCCGACAGGAGGTCGAGGGCCAGCAGCAGGCGCTCGGCGATCTGCTCCACCGCGGCGGGGGAATAGCGCGCGGCGTCGTAGCTCCAGGCGAGGCGAGGCTCGGCGTCGGTGATGACGCTGAGGGTGAGGGGGAAGTTGGTGGCCTCCTGCGAGATCACCGGGCCGAAGGCGAGTCCCTCCACCACGCGCGCCTTCAGGCCGGCTTCCATGGGATAGTTTTCGAACACCAGCAGGCTGTCGAACAGCGCCTGCCCACTGCGTCCGGCCCAGCGCAGGATGTCCACCAGCGGGGTGTCCGCTTGGGCGGTGGTCGCCACGCTTTCCGCCTGAACCGCGCGCACGAAATCCGCCACCCGCCCGGACCCTGGCACGGTGAGGATCGTCGGCACGGTGGCGATGAACAGGCCGAGCACGCTCTCCATGCGCGGGTCGTCGTCCGGCCGGCCGGAGACCGTAGTGCCGAATGCCACGGCGGCCCGCCCGGTCATGTGCTTCAGCGCCAGCGCCCAGGCCGCCTGGAACAGGCTGGCGAGGGTCACCCGCTCAAACTTCGCGGCCGCGCTCAGGCGATCCCAGCGCTCCGCCGCCAGTGGCACGGTGAGGTGCCGGTGAACGGAAGGAGCCCTGGTTGCGCTGGCAAGCAGGGATGGCTCTTCGAGCCGGGCCAGCCGCGGACGCCAGAAGGCCTCGCCATCGGCGCGCGGGGCGGCGAGGGCCGCCACATGATCGCGGAACCGTGCCGGGGGCGGGGGCACGGCGGCGCCCGCATAGTCGGCCAGCACTTCCGCCATGAGGCGGGCGGAACTCCAGCCGTCCAGCAGCAGGTGATGGGCGGTCCAGATGAAATGATGCCCGTCGGCCCCGAGCGGCACGAGGCGGATGCGCATGAGCGGCGCCGCATCCAGCGCGAAGCCGCGCGCGCGGTCGTCCTGCGCGATGGCGTCGAGGGCGGACGGGTCCGCTGGGTCGATGGGTGCGTGCCGGTCCACGGCGAAAGGCACATGCCGCCGCACCGCCTGCAAGGGCGCGCCGAGGTCGGCGGTCCACAGGAAGGCACTGCGCAGGATGGCGTGGCGCGCCACCGCCCGCACCCAGGCGGCGGCGAAGCGCTCGGCGTCCAGCCCGGTGATGGTGACGCGGAGCTGGTTCACATATGCGCCATCCCCGGACCCCTCCAGCACATGGAAGAGGATGCCCTGCTGGGTCGGCGTCAACGGGTATAGGTCCTCGATCTCGCGCCAGGGCAGGGCGAGACGGTCCAGCGCCGGCTGGGAAAGGCCGGCAAGGGGGAAGTCGGAGGGCGAGGCGCCGTCGCTGTCGAGCGCTGCAAGGCGGGCAAGGTCGGCGGCGATGGCCTCGCTGAGGCGGGCGAGGGTCGCATCCTCCCAGCGCGCGGCAGAGGTGGTGAGGCGCAGTTCGGCGCCAGCCTCGCTCTCGCTGGCGTCCACGATCAGCTCTGCGCCGAGGGGCAGGTCCGGATCGGCCGAGAGGTCCATGGCGTCGAGGGTGAACAGGGCGCCGGCGCGGCCCGCATCCACCCGTCCGAGATGGTTGAAAATGAGTGCCGGGGCCGGGGCTTGTGCGTCCGGGACCGCCCGGCGGGCGGCCTCCTTGGTGGCGAGGAGGGCGCGGCGCAGGTCGTCCTCCAGCGGCACCGCCGCCGGCGCGAGGGTGGTGAACCAGCCCGCCGTGCGGCTGAAATCGGCGCCCGGAACTAGGTCCCGCCCGTGCCCTTCGATGCCCACAGTAAGCTGGGGCATGCCGCACAGGCGCCCTGTGGCCCGCACCACAGCGGCGAGCAAGAGGTCATCGAGCCGGGCATGGTGGGCGAGCGCCACCTGACGCAGCGCTTCCACCTGCGGGGCATGGAGGGCGAGGCGGGTCACGCGGCGGTGGCCGAACGTGTTCGCGCCCTCCGGATGGTCGCAGGGCAGGGGGATGGCGGGTACCGGGACTGTCGCCGCAGGCAGGTGCATGGTGCGGGCGGCGAAGGGCGTGCCGGGGGCCGGCGCGGCGACGGGGCGGCCCTGTTCCAGGTCGAGATAGGCGCTCTCGATCTCGTCCAGCAGGATGCGCCAGGACACCGCGTCCACCACCAGGTGATGGGCCGTGAGGAACAGCCGTTGCGTGCCATCGTCGAGGTTTGCCAACATCGCACGGAAGAGCGGGCCTGCGGCGAGGTCAAGCGCGCTTTCGAGGGAGGCGAAGAGGGCGCCTGCGGCCTCCCGGTCCGCCGCCGCGACCACAGCGAGGGGCGGTGTCGTGGCGGCATCAGCCTCCTCCTGCCGCCAGTTGTCCGCTCCCCGCGTGAAGCGCAGGTGGAGGGCGCCGTGCTGGCGGGTCACATGGTCGACGGCGGCCGCGAGATGGCTGGCATCCAGCGGGCGGGTGGGGGAGAGAACCAGCGACTGATTGAAGTGCTGGAGGCGCGGCGCGCCGCTGTCGAGGAAGGCGCGCTGGAGCGGGGTGAGGGGCAGGGCGCCATGCGGGGCTTCGGGTGCCGCCGGCGTCTCCTCCCGCCGGGCGGCACCGGCGAGGCGGGCGATGGTCTGGTGCTCGAACAGGTCGCGGGCGGACAGTACCAGCCCGGCGCGGCGGGCGCGGGCGACGATCTGCAGGCTCAGGATGGAATCCCCGCCCAGCTCGAAGAAATTAGCGTCGAGGTTGGGACCGTCCGGCAGGCGCAGCACTTCCGCCCAGATGCGGGCGAGCATCTGTTCTTCTTCCGTCTGCGGCGGGCGGCTCTCGGTCGTCGGGGCGGGGCGCTCGGGAACGGGCAGGGCGGCGTAGTCCACCTTGCCGTTGGGGGTCAGTGGCAAGGCCTGAAGCACCACGAGGCGGGCGGGCACCATGTGATCGGGCAGGCGACGGCCCAAGGCCTCGCGCAACGTGGAGGGCAAGGCCTCGCGCAGCGCTGCGGCATCGGGAGCTGCATCCGCCGCCACCACCACATAACCCACGAGCTGGGCCGAAGCGCCCACGGTCTTCAGGGCAACTGCGGCGGCGCTAACGCCGGGCAGCGCCCGCAGCGCGGCCTCCACCTCGCCGGGCTCGATGCGGAAGCCCCGCAGCTTGATCTGCCGGTCGGTGCGGCCGAGATACTCCACCGTGCCGTCGGCGCGCCAGCGGGCGCGGTCGCCGGTGCGATACATGCGCCCGCCCGGCGGCCCGAAGGGATCGGGCAGGAAGCGCTCGGCGGTGGCGCCGGGCATGGCCTGGTATCCGCGCGCCAGGCCTTCCCCGGCCACGTAAAGCTCGCCGGGCACGCCCACGGGCAAGGCATTGAGGGCGCCATCCAGCACATAGGCCCGCCGCGCGCCCACGGCGCGGCCAATGGGGGCGTGGGGGGTGTCGAGGTGGGTTGTCGCCGGCACCTTCCAGGCGAGGGGCGAGATCACCGCCTCGGTGGGGCCGTAGCCGTTGATGAGCAGCCGGGGCTTCAGCGCGCTGGCGACGCGCGCGAAGCTCTCCGCCGGCATGGCCTCGCCGCCGAAGGACAGGATGTCCACGCGAGGGGCTTCGCCGCGCGCCTGCGCGGTGTCGGCCAGCGCATCGAGATAGGCCGGAGGGAAGCCGCCGTGGGTGGCGCGGTGGCGGGCGAGGGTGTCCAGCGTGTCGGCCGTGGCCCAGGGGGTACGGTCGGTGAGGATGATGGCGCCGCCGTGGATGAGCGGCACCATCCAGCGCTCGTGGGCGCCATCGAAGCTCATGGAGAGAAAGTGGAATTCCCGCGTGCGCTCGGAGGTCTCGTAGAGCGCGCCGGTGGCGCGGCAGTGCATGGCGAGCGCGCCGTGGGCCACCATCACCCCCTTGGGGCGGCCGGTGGAGCCGGAGGTGTAGACCAGGTAGGCGAGCTGCTCGGAATGCGCCGTCCGGCTCACCGGGGTCGCCGGCTGGGACGACAAGTCGATCTGGTCCGGGTCGAGAACGGGCACCCCTGGCGTGACGCCCTCCCGCGCCAGCACCAGCGTGGTGCCGGCATCGGCGAGGATGTGGGCGATGCGCTCGGCCGGATGGTCGGGATCGAACGGCACGAAGGCGCCGCCGGCCTTCCACACCGCGAGCAGGGCGGCGATGAGGCCCGGCCCGCGCGGCAGGCCCACGCCCACCCGCGCTTCCGGCCCCACCCCATGGGCGACGAGCACATGAGCGAGGCGGTTGGCCTCACCCTCCAGCGCGGCGAAGGATGTGACCTGTTCGCCGAAAATCACCGCCGGAGCGTCGGGCCGAAGCCGCGCCTGCAGGGCGATGAGGTCCGGCACCGGCAGGTCGGGCAGGGCGCTGTCGTCCGGCCAGGGGGCGGCGCGGGCGGCGAGTGCCGCCTCGTCCACCAGCGCGAGGAGGTCGAGCCGGGTATCGGGCGCCGCGACCGTGGCTCGGGCGAGGGTGGCGAAGGCGTCGGCGAAGCGGGCCACGGTGGCCGGCTCGAACAGGTCCAGCGCATAGCCGAAGGCCAGCACGAGGCCGCCATCTGCGGTCTCGGCAGTCTCCAGCGCCAGGTCGAACTGCTGGCCGCCGCTGTCTCGGGTGAAGGTGTCCACTCCTGCCCGGGCCCGGCGCGGCAGGTGGGTGTAGAGGGTCTGGAACAATGGATGGCGGCTGAGGCTGCGCGCGGTGCCGAGGGCGTCGAGCACCCGATCCAGCGGCACGTGCTGGTGCGTTTGCGCCTCCATCACCCCGTCGCGGACACGGCGCAACACCTCGGCGAATGCCGCAGCGCCGTCCACCTCAAGGCGGAGCGGCAGGGTATTCACGAACAGGCCCATGGTGACGTGGCTGTCGGCGGCCGCGCGGTTGGCGAAGGCGAGGCCCACGGTGAGGTCGTCGGCGCCCGAAAGGCGATGCAGCAGCACGTTGAACAGGGCGAGGAGCGCCATGGGCAGTGTGGCGTCGGCGGCTGCCGCGAGCGCGCGCAGGTCGGCCGTCAGAGCCGGGTCGAAGGTGATGTCGAGCCGCCCGCCGCGATGACTCGCCTCGGCCGGTCGGGGGTGGTCGGCGGGCAGGGTGGTGAGGGCGGGGGCATTGGTGAGGCGGTCGCACCAGAAGGCAAGGCCGGCTTGGTCCGGGGCCTCCGTAGCCTGCTGGTGGGCATAGGCGAGGTAGGATCCCGCCGGCGGCAGCGCGGGTGCGGATCCGGCGGCGCGCGCGGTGTAGGCGGCGGCGAGTTCCTCGCTGAGAAGGGCGAGGGACCAGCCGTCGCAGATCAGGTGATGGAGGGTGACGAGCAGTTCATCCCGCCCGTCCGGACGACGCACCAGCAGGGCGCGGGCAAGGGGCGCGGCGCCGAGGTCGAACGGTGCTTCCGCATGGGTCTTGGCGAGGGCGGCATAATGGGCGCCGTCCGTGTCGTCGCCAAGGTCGGCGGTGGCGAGGGGCAAATCGGCGGCAGCCAATTCCTCCTGCACCGCATCGCCGTCCTCCATGCGCAGGAAGCGTGTGCGCAGCGCCCCGTGGCGGGCCACCAGGTCCTGAAGCGCGGCGGCGAGTGCGTCACGGTCGACCGGAGCCTGAAAGCGGATGCCGCCGGCCACGTGATAGGCGGCCCGGCTGGCCGCACCAGCGGCGACCTCGCAGAGGAACCACATGCGTCGCTGCGCAGGCGGCAGCGGCGCCGGGCCATCCGGGGTGGTCACGGGTGCAACGAAATCGGGTTTAGCCGCCCCGATCTGCTCCAAAGCGGCGGCTAGGCGGCCGAGGGTGGGATGGCGGAACAGCTCCGCCACGGGCACATCCAGCCCGAGCGCGGCGAGGCGCGCGCGCACCCGCATGGCCTCCACCGAATTGCCGCCGAGGGCAAAGAAATGGCTGTCGGTTGTGAGGTCCTGCCGACCCAGCACCTCCGACCAGATGGCGGCAAGCTTGTCCGCCATGGCGCTGAGGGCGGGCGCGACTGGCGTCATGGGAGCGATTTCGCCGGTCCGGTCCTCCAGCACGCCGTCGCGCAGGATGGCGAAGGCGTCGAGGGTGCCATCCTGATAGCCCCGCGCCACGGTGCTACGCTGCAGCTTGCCGCTGGAGGTACGCGGCAGCGCGCCGGGCTCCAGCAGGACGACGACCCGCGCTGGTTCGAGGAAGGCGTCGCCCACCACCTCCGACACCAGCGCCGCGATGCTTCGCGCCGACACGGTCTTGCGGGTGCGGCGGGAGATTTCCACAGCGACGCCGATGCCCTCGCCATCGTCGCAGGCCACGGGGAAGGCGGCGATGCGGCCCTGCCGCACCAGATCCACCTCCCGCTCGATCACCTCCTCGATGTCGTGGGGGTAAAGGTTCTGGCCGCGGATGATGATGAGGTCCTTGGCCCGGCCCGCCAGATAAAGCTGTCCGCCGGTGAGGAAGCCGAGGTCGCCGGTGCGCAGCATGCGCACGCCGTCGATTTCGGGGAAGGTGGCTGCGGTGGCGGCGGGGTTGTTCCAGTAGCCTTGGGCGATGCTGGGGCCGAAGGCCACCACCTCGCCCACCCGGCCCTCGGGCACCGGCGCGCCGGTGGCGGGATCGAGGATGCGCACGCCGTGGTCGTCCGCCGGCGCGCCGCAGGCGACCACGCGCACCGCTTCAGGGTCTTGGCCCGGCTGCGCTTCGCCCTCGGCCAGCCGCGCGGCGTCGAACCCGGGTGCCTTCAGGCCCTCGCCCCGCCGCTGGGCGGTGACGAACAAGGTCGCCTCGGCAAGGCCGTAGCAGGGATGCACCGCCCGGGCGTCGAAGCCCAGCGGAGCGAAGCGAGCGGCGAAGGCTTCCATGGTGGAGGCGCGCACCGGCTCGGAGCCGGAATAGGCGACCTTCCAGGACGAGAGATCGAGCCCCTGCACCTGCGCCGGATCGATGCGCTCGACGCACATGCGATAGGCGAAGTCCGGCCCGCCGCTGACCTCCGAGCGGAAGCGCGACAGGGCCTCCAGCCAACGCACCGGCCGGGCGAGGAAATGGCTCGGCGACATGAGAATGCAGGCGGCGCCATTGAACAGCGGCTGCAGCAGCCCGCCGATCAGGCCCATGTCGTGATAGAGCGGCAGCCAGCTCAGGATGGTCTTGTCTGGCTGGATCGAGAAGCCGGCGCGGATGGCGATTTCGTTGGCGATGAGGTTGCCGTGGCTCACCATCACGCCCTTGGGGGTGGAGGTGGAGCCGGAAGTGTATTGCAGGAAGGCAATATCGGACGGGCTGGGCCGGCGCAGGGCGAAGCCGTCTCCGTCGCTATCCGCCACCTCCTCCACGCTCAGCACCGCCGTGCCCGTCTGGGCGGCGAGAAGGCTCTCCGCCGCCGCGCGGTCGCTGGCATGGACGAGTGCGATGGCGGCGCCGCAATCGCGCGCCATGGCGGCAAGGCGGGCCTGGTGCTGGGGCCGGTTGGCCTCGGGCGGGAAGGCGGGAACGGCGATCAGCCCGGCATAAAGACAACCGAAGAAGGCGCCCACATAATCAAGGCCGGTTTCGAGCAACAGCAGCACCCGCGCACCGGGCTCCGCGTGGTCTGCCAGCCGCGCGGCGAAGGCCCGCGCCCGCGCGTCGAGGGCGGCGTAGCTCACGGTGCGCTCGCCGTCGCGCGGATCGTCCAGCAGGTGCAGCGCCAGCGCCTCGCCCTGGCGGGCCGCCAGATCGGCAAGGTGGGTCGCCATGTCGGCGGACGGGACGGCGGAGGCGAGGAGCATGGGTGGCTGCGGCAGGCGATTCACCGGGCGGCTCCGCTGCCGTCCGCGTCTGCGGCCTTCTCGCCGTCCATCGCCCGGCGCAGGCTCAGGGGGCGCATGTCGGTCCAGATCTGCTCCACGTGCGCGAGGCAGGCGGCCTTGGTGCCGGTGAAGCCGGCGTCACTCCAGCCGGCGGGCACGGGCCGGTGCAGCGGCCAGATGGAGTACATGTCTTCGTCGTTGCGGACCACTCGGAACACCGCGTTCTCGTCATCGAATGCCATGGCAACCTTCGCACCCGTCCGGGCGGATCATGGCCGGCGCCCTGCCGATGGGTAGGTGCGCCGGGCCGTAAGTGGGGGCCTCAAATGGGGGTCGACTGGAAGACGAACGAGGGCTCGGGAAATTTAGGGTCCTCGCGCCGCGCATCATCGTCGGCGCCGGTGCGCGCATCGCCGGTGATCTGCCCGTTCTCCATGTGCACGATGCGGTCGCCGCAATCGAAATAGCGGTCGTCGTGGGAGATCACGAGCACGCTCTTGCCCAGCGCCTTCAGCTCCGGCAGCAGCTCGCGGTAGAACACGCCCTTGAAGGCAGGGTCCTGGTCCGCCGCCCATTCGTCGAACACCAGGAAGGGGCGGTCCTCCAGCACGGCGGCGACGAGGGCGAGGCGCTTGCGCTGGCCGGTGGAGAGATCGCGGGTGGAGAAGTGCCCATCATCCACGCTCACCTTGTGGGTCAGGGCGAGCCGCGAGATCAGCCGGTTGGCGCGGGCGTCGAGGTCCGGCGCGCCTGACAGGCCGACCAGGCTCTCGAACAGGTGGAAGTCGCCGAACACGGCTGAGAACAGGGCGCGCTGCGTGCTCCGGCTGGTGTCGTCCACGATGGCGCCATTGAGCCGCACCGTGCCGCTCTCCGGCGCATAAAGGCCGGTGACGAGCTTGGCGAGGGTGGTCTTGCCGGAGCCGTTGCCGCCCACCAGGAACACGATTTCCCCCGGTGCGAAGGCGATGTCCACGGGGCCGAGGCGGAACATCTCCGCCGTCCGCTCGTCCCAATAGGCATGGGTGACGGCCTCGAAGGCGAGGCTCTCGAACGGCGCGGGCGGGGCCGGCTCCGTGTCGCGGGTGGCAAGGGCCGCCTCGGTTTCGGCAAGGCGCTGGCCGGCGACGCGGGCGACCGCCAGCCGGGGCAGGTCCTCCATCACGGCGGCGAGCGGCCCGATGAGGAACAGCAGCACCACCGCATAGCCGGTGGCCACCGTGCCGCCGCCGGTGAACACGAACAGCACGAGGCCGATGAAGCCGAACACGATCAGGCTGCCCCAGGCGGAGCCGAGCGCCAGCAGGGTGATGCCGTGGGTGCGAGCGCGCCGCACGGTCTCGATGGCGGCGCCCAGATGGCGGGTGCGGAAATCCTCGGCCTTGGCGCGGTTGAGCTTCAGCTCCTTGGTGCCGAGGACGAGGGCCGAGAGGTGGGCAAACAGCGTATCCTGCCGCCCGCCCGCATGTTCCAGATGATGCCGCGCCCGCCTCGCCACCAGCATGTAGCCGGCGACTCCCAGCGCCATCATCCCCGCCGCGCCAACAAACAGCGGCAGGGACAGCCAGGCGAGATAGAAGAGGCAGCCGGAGATGGCGACGGCATTGGTGAACAGCACCGGCAGCCGCACCACCACGGTGGCGAGGGTGAACACATCGTCGGTGATGAGGGCCTGCAACCGCGCCGGCCCCACCTGCTCCACCGCGCGCAGGGGCGCGGCTTCCACCCGCTCGGCGATGCGGCTACGCAGGCGGGCCAGCACCTCTTGCCCGAGCCGGCCGAACAGGATGCCGGACGCCGTCTGCAGCGCCACCGTCACCACCGCGACCGCCGCGAAGACGAGGCCCTGTGTCGCAAGGTCCGACCCGTCGGAGGCCAGCGCCATGTTGATGAGGATGATCAGGGCGACAGCGGCGACGCCGCTCAGCAGGCTGGTGGCCACGGCGGTGGAGAATTCCACCGGGTTCTGCCCGAACACGAAGCCCAGAAGCGAGAAGCCGCTCTCCTGCGGGGGCCGCGATGCGGCGTTGGCAGCGTCCGCGGCGACGGGCGCGGGTGACGGGCCCATGTGTGTTCGGCTCCCTCGATGGCTTTGGAGCGCGAGCCCGGCAAATTGAATCAATTTGCGCGGTGAATCGCCCTCCAAACGTAAGGTCTGGAGCCCGGACGCGGCCGGGCCTGAAGCTGAAGACGCTCAAGCGGCGCAGAAATTTAGGGGTGCCGGGCCGCCCGCCGCCGCCGCGCCGGACAAGTTGCGAGATGTTCCTAAATCGGCGCCCGGCGCATTCGTCTTAGCTCCTGAAACCCGTTCGCCGACCGGAGGGACAGGAGCCATGGCCGCTAGAGAGATCGTCGTCGAGCATCGCGAGGGCGAGGGCATCGTGGCCCGGTGCGAGGACGGCTCGCGCCTTGCCCTGGCACCCGACGCGGCGACGGGCGGCGTTGTGCTGTCGGATGTTCGCGCGGCGGATGGCGCAACGGCCTTCAGCCTGCTGCTGCGCGCGCTGGAGCAGGCGACCGCCCTGTGGCCCGCGCCGGTGCCGCTGCCCGTTTCCGGGCTGGAAGCGGACAGGAGCGCGCTTGCGGCGGCGCTCAGGTCGCGCCTTCTCGCCGAAGGGCTCGCGGCCGGGGGCGGCGCGGTGCTCGATGTGTTCCCGGAGGCGCTGTGGCAGCAGGCCGAGCTGTGGCTGCCGCAGGCGCGCCCGCCGTTCGCGCAGCGCTTCGCCCTCACCCAGGGCCGACGCCACCCGGTGCGGCCGCCGAAGCCGGAAGGCATTGTCTACACGCGCTTTATTCCCTGGCTCGGCGCGCGCTTCGAGCTGCGGACGGTGGACGTGGCCACCGACCTTGCGCGCTTCAGCCGCTGGATGAACGATCCCCGCGTCGCCGAGATCTGGGACGAGGCCGGCGACCTTGCCAAGCACCGTGCCTATCTCGAGGGGCTTGCGGCCGACCCCCACATGCTGCCGCTCATGGGGACGGTGGATGGCGTGCCGTTCGCCTATTTTGAGGTCTATTGGGCCAAGGAAAACCGCATCGCCCCCTTCTACGATGCCGGCGATCATGATCGCGGCTGGCACGTGCTGGTGGGCGAGGACGCCTTCCGGGGGCGGGCCTATGTGGCGACCTGGCTGCCCTCCCTCATGCACTTCATTTTCCTCGATGATCCGCGCACCCAGCGCATCGTCGGCGAGCCGCGCTCCGACCATCACCAGCAGTTACGCAACCTGGAGCGCTCGGGGTTTGCGCGGGTGAGCACGTTCGATTTCCCGCACAAGCGGGCCGCTCTGGTGATGCTGCTGCGCGAGCGCTTCTTCGGCGATCGCCTGTTCGTGCCCGATGGCGGCCTGCCGGTTGCGGCGCTGGCCGGGAAGGCGCCGCCGCCGCGCGTTTTTGCCGAGGCCTGACAGGTCCTTAAGCTCGTCGTCGTCGCGGCGTCGGGACCCGTTCTTGAATTCGCATTTCGCATCAGGAAACGCACCATGACCTATAGCGAGAGCCGCCCATTGCCCGCCACCCGTCGCCCTGCTGAGCCGAAATCCGAAGGCGAGGACGGGATCCACGACCTCATCGGCGTGGGCTTCGGCCCGTCCAACCTTGCCATCGCCATTGCGCTGGCCGGAATGGGAGATGTCGGGGTCTCGACCCATTTTATCGAGAAGCAGCAGAGCTTTGTCTGGCATGGCGGCATGCTGCTGCCGGGCAGCGACATGCAGATCTCCTTCCTGAAGGATCTGGCCCTGCCGCGCGATCCCTCCAGCCCCTTCACCTTTCTCGCCTATCTGCACGAGAAGGGCCGGCTGATGGACTTCATCAACCAGAAGACGTTCTTCCCCAGTCGCCTGGAATTCAACGACTATCTGCGCTGGGCGGCGCGCCGCTTCGACGCTTGCGTGAGCTATGGCGAGGAGGTGGTGGCGCTGGAGCCGGAGGTGTCCGGCGGAACGGTGGACGTGGTGCGGGTGGTCTCGCGAGGGGTGGACGGACGCTCGAAGGTGCGGCGGGCGCGCAATGTGGCGCTGGCCACCGGGGGCACCCCGCGTGTGCCGGAGCTGTTCGCGCCGTTCCGCAGCGTGCCGCGCATCTTTCATTCGGCCGCATACCTCTCGAACATCGACACGTTCGGGTTCGACACGCACCCCGCCCCGCGCATCGCGGTGGTGGGCGCGGCGCAGAGCGCGGCGGAAATCTTCCTCGACCTGTCCGCCCGCTTTCCCAATGGCCATGTGGACATGATCGTGCGCGGCCACGCCCTGCGCCCCTCCGACGACACCCCCTTCGTGAACGAGATCTTCAACCCGGATTTCACCGACTTCATCTTCCACCAGAGCGAACCCCGGCGGCGGGCGCTGATCGCCGGCTTCAAGAGCACGAATTACTCGGTGGTAGACGCGGACCTCATCGCCCGGATCTACAGCCTGCTCTACCAGCAGAAGGTGAGCGGGGAGGAGCGCCACCAGGTCCGCCGCCTCACCCAGGTGACGCGGGTGGCGGAGGCGGAAGGGGGCATCGTGCTGGACCTCTCCATCGGTCCGGAGGGGACCGAGGGGCGGGCCGTCTATGATGCCGTCGTGCTCGCCACCGGCTATGCCCGCGACAGCGGCCGGGCGCTGCTCGCCGGGCTGGAGCCTTATGTCACCGTCGGCGCGGTGGGGCGCGACTATCGCCTTGCCACCGCCCCGGGGTTCCGACCTTCGGTGTTCATCCAGGGCACCAATGAGAGCACCCACGGCCTCAGCGACACCCTGCTCTCGGTCCTCGCCACCCGGGGCCAGGAGATCGCCGATGCGGTGCTGGCCGCCCGCTCGGCTTCGGGGGCTTCTGTAGCACCGGTGCGGCGCCAGATGGGGCGCGCGTAGGGCATCCTTCCCGTCAGCTGACCCGATGACAGGCCCCTCGC
The DNA here is from genome assembly GCF_043193975.1 of Xanthobacter versatilis. Lineage (NCBI taxonomy): Bacteria > Pseudomonadati > Pseudomonadota > Alphaproteobacteria > Hyphomicrobiales > Xanthobacteraceae > Xanthobacter > Xanthobacter versatilis. The sequence goes on from NZ_JBAFVB010000009.1 coordinate 136,250, forward strand.
ATCGCGGCAGCCGAAGTCCGCCCCGGCCGGAGCGGCGGTTGGCTGCCGCCTCGCCGGCCTTTCAGGCCTTTCCCCCGCGGGCATTCGCGCCCTTGACGCCCCGACGGCCCGAAGTCGGCCGCAATTGGCCCTGATCGTGCGCCGCGCATGACGCAGATCGCCCCGCCCGCCCGCCGCAGCTCCAAAAACCCGGTCGTCACCGCGCTGCGGTTTGCCTTCCGAGTGGTGTGCGGCGTGGTCATCCTGCTCGACGAGCTGGTGCGGCCGCTTTACCGCCCGCTCATCCGCCGCATCGCCGAACTGCGTCTCATGCAGGCGTTCGAGGGATGGGTCGCCCGGCGCTCGCCCTATCTGGTGCTGGTGCTCATCGGCGTGCCCTATATCGTGGTGGAGCCGCTGAAGTTTCTGGCGCTGATCGGCATCGCCAACGGCCACGGGAAGGTGGGCGTGTTGGCCTTCCTCCTCGCCAATCTGGTGAGCTTCGTCCTCATCGAGCGCATCTTCAGCGCCGGGAAGGCGCAGCTCATGACCTTGCGGCCCATGGCCTGGCTGATCACGACCGCGGGCGCCGTGCGCGCCTCCGTGGTGAGCTGGCTGCGCCTCGCCGAGCTCAAGGCGCGGCTGCGGGTCCTGGCGCGATGGGCCCGCCTGCATCTGCGCTGAGGCTACCCAGCAGATCGTCGCCACCGCCGAGCATATGGCCGAACCGGTGTGCTGACGACGGGGCGGACGATGCGACTCTGCAAGAGAAGCGCCCGGGAGAAGCGCGCCGGACTGGTCGAGGAGACGCTTCGCCCCGTCATCGTCCTGCGGGAGGGGCACACCCTGCAAGACACCGAGGCTGAGGTGGCCCCGGCGCGGCTCGTGGACGGGTGGATCGGCGAGGCGACCGCCGGGCGGGGTTCCCCTTCGAGACCATCCGGATCCACTGAAAGCTGATCTCAGCAAAACACCCGCCGATGCAAACCGGCGGGCTTTCGCCTGTCCGTGTCTGCCCGCCAAACATGACGCCGCCGGACGCTGGGGAGCGTCCGGCGGCGTCGGATTGCAGGCTGTCCGCGGCGGGATGCGCCGGCAGGCTCAGGCCTTCTTGAGGGCGGCCAGGACCTTGTCGATGCCGGCGATGGCCACCTTCACGCTCACCTGGCGACCGTCGATCAGGTAGAAGCTGACGGTCGCCTCCTTGGCGGCGGAGAGGTCGTTGGCGAAGGCCTGATCGTAGGAAATGGAAGCCTCGCACTCAGCCTGGGCGCAAGTCTGGAAGGCGAGGCGCCGCACGTTCTGCCCGAGTGTGAAGTCCACGCCCTCGCGCACGAGCACGCCGGTAGGGGTGGTGATGGCGAGGGTCGGCACATCCTTGCCGTCGCGGCCGACCTTGAGCACCAGCACGGCGCGGTTGGTCTTGGCGTCGGTGACGCGCATGGTGGCCCAGCAGGTCTTCTTGGCGGTCTTGGCGCCGGCCGCCGGGGGCAACTCCTGGCAGGTCAGGATCCAACTGTCGAAGCGCTGGGTCTCAGTCTTCACCGGCCCGGTCGGGGCGGCGGGCGCCGCCGGCTGGGCCGTGCGCTGCTGCTGTTGCTGCTGCGCCTCGGCAGCGGAGATGGCCACCAGCCAGGTGGCGGCCAGCATCACGGCGGCGCCGGCGCCAAGCACCGCGCCGATGCGAAGGGAAAAGGATCTGGAAGCGGTCACGGACGTCTCCGACATCTCGCACTCAGGCGAAGTGGATCGCGGTTCTCGTGAAGACGGGCCGTCTCCGATCAGCCTGCGAGAGGACCGATCGGCCTGCCCTTGAGGTGGGAAAGGCGGCGTGCCGGAGCACGCCGCCTCATTTCGACCCGGATGGGCGATCTCACCACTGGTAGCGAACGCCACCCTTCGCGCTGCCGGCGACATAGCTCTCGCCGAACTTGATGTCGGCGTTGGTGAAGCCGTTCCAGCCGCTGTCCTTGGCGAAGTAGTTCAGGCCCAAGCCAACCTCGCCGAACAACCCGTTGAAGCTGTCCACCGTGGTGAAGGGGACGCCGGGGTTGTAGATCGTGACCGCGTTGTCGCCGAGGAACTCGTACCACAGGCGACCGGTGAGGCTGGCCTCGATCCGGTAGGTGGCCGCGTCGTAGGCGGTGGCCCCGACCCGGGCGCCGATGGCACCCCGCAGGCTGTCGTTGTTTCCGAAGTCCACCAGCGTGCCGGGCACGATGCTGAGGTTCGAAATGTTGGTGTTCACGTAGCTGAGGGTGGCCAGGCCATCCACGAAGCCCGAGGTGCCCCACTTGTAGAAGCGGTAGCCGGTATCGACCACGAAGCCGTAGTTCTTGGCATCCGGGGACTGCCCGAAGTAGCCCGCCCCGACGAGGGTGGGAGCCTGGTAGTCCATGGACAGGAAGTCGGCCTTGAACAGGGCGTCGAGGAACCAGTTGTTGTTGAGGTAGGTGGCGTAGACGCCGACCGTGCCGCCCGTGTAGTTCGCCGTGGAGGGCGAGCCCGAGAAGTTGAGGTCGGAGGCCACGTAGCCGCCGAGGACACCGAACACCACCGCGTCGTTCGAGTTGAACACGCCTTCCTTGCCGAAGTCGGCGCCGGCCATGAACCCGTAGATGTTCTGGTTGTAGCCAGTGTCGAAGCCGTAGGCGCGGCCGTAGGCGGCGTAGTTGTCGGAGGCGTCACGCGAGCCCCAGCTGCCGATCACCTTGCCCCAGACACCGGGGGTGACGGAGGCCGGCGCACCGTTGACGGTCTTGATGCCTTCCTTCGTGACGAGGGTCGTGGTCGTGCCCTGCAGGTAGGTGCGCAGGTCGGCCTGGCGGTCGAGCCACACGCCGGTGGTCTCCTGCCAGATGGCCTGGGCGCCGGTGACCAGCTTCGGCAGTTCGAACACTTCCTGGTCGGGCAGGCCGACGAGGTACTGGTCGTTGCCGATGGCCACGAGGTCGTAGAAGAACAGGCCCTTGTCGATCACGCCGCCGAACTTGGAGCTGTAGTTGGTCGAGGCCGAGGAGATCACGAAGCTCGCGGTCTCGCCGGGGGTGTTCTTGCCGTAGGTGACGCCGGTCGGGTCGACCACGTCCACCACCTTGATGCCCGCGAGGTTCCACGCGCCGGCACCGGTGTTCACGTCGTGGATCACCAGCTGGGTCTGGCCGGGGGTGACGAGGCCGACGATGTCGTTCCCGTTCACGTCGCGGCCGCCCACCTGCAGGATGTCCGAGGTGGAGCCGGCGGCACCGACGAAGGTGTCGAGGCCCACCGCGCTGTTGCCGACGCCGTTGAACACGCCGCTCACGTAGGTCACGTCGCGGGCGCCGTTCCAGGCGATCTGGCCGGGGGCTTCGTCCCGAAGGTCGAGCAGGCCGGCGCCCACATAGGCGGCATCGCCGTTGTTGAAGGTCTCGAGGCTGTAGAAGGAGGTGGTCTCAGCCACGGCGCCCTGGAGCGCGGTGACGATCCGGCCCGGATTGTTGACCGTGTCGTTGCCGCCGCCGAAGTAGTTGTTGCCGACGGTGACCCAGGTGTTGGAGCTGAAGTTGTTGAAAATGTCGTCGTTGCCGGTGAGGCCGACGCGACCGATGATGGTGCCGTAGTTGTTGATGGTGGTGGCGCCGACGTCGGTGTCGATGACGATGTCGCTGGCGGCGGTGATGAGGTCGCCGTTGAAGAAGGACCAGGAGGCGACGGTGCTGTTCGCCCCCACGGTGATGTTGGTGGCATCGTCGCTGCGCACCGAGATCACCGCGTTGGACCAGCTCTTGCCGGAGCCGGACACGATGTTGTTCTCGCCGATGCTGATCGTGGCGATGTCGGCGTCCGAGATGCGGATCGCGTTGCCGGCGCCGTTCTGGTCGGCGTCGCCGATGATCTGGACATAGGAGCCGGTGGTGACGTTGACGTTGTCCCAGCCGTGGGCGTGGATCGCGTCGTCGCCAGCGGAGATCACGGTCGGCTGGATCGAGGTTCCGCCGAGCACGTTGACGTAGATATCGCCGGCCCCGAAGGAGCGGTTGGACACCCGGATGCCGTCGTCGACAGCCACCACGGCGCTGGTGGCGCCGATGGTGACAGTCAGATCGCCCGACCCACCGAACTTGTTCGCGACGATGCCGTCATCAAGGGCCTGGACCAGGCTGTTGGTGCCGGTGGTGACGTTGGTCGCCCCCGTGGTGAACAGCGAGGTGACGTTGATGCCGTCATTGCCGGCCAGGATGGCGGAGTTCTCGCCGGTGGTGACGCTGTTGTCGCCGGTGCCGAACAGGTGGGCCGAGGTGATGCCGTTGGTCTGGGCGAAGATGATGCTGTTGAGGCCGGTGGTGACGGAGAGGTTGCCGTCGCCGAAGGCCTTGCCGGCGACGATGCCGGCGAACACCGGTGCGGTGGTGTCGACGAAGGGGTTCGAGCCGATGGTCGAGCCTTCGCCGGTGGTGACGACCACGTTGCCGTCGCCGAAGGCCTGGCCGGCGGTGATGCCGACGCCCGCGGTCAGGATCGAGCTGTTCTTGCCGGTCGTCACCGTCACGGCGTCGCCGCCCACGGTGGCGCTGTCGCCGAACACCTTCAGGGCCACGATGCCGCCGAGGCCGGCCTTGATGGCGCTGCTCTCGCCAGTGGTCACGCTCACGTTGCCGTCGCCGAACGACTTGGAGGCGATGATGCCAATGTCGTCAGCGGTGATGGTGGTGGAGGCGGCCTGCGCCACCGTCACGTTGCCGTCGCCGAAGAGGGCGTTGGCTTCGATGCCGTTGCCGAAGGCGCTGGTGATGTTGGCGTTGGCGTTCACCGCCACGTCGCCGTTGCCGCCCTTCAGGATGAAGATGCCGTTGTCGGTGGCATCGATGGCGGCGTTGTTGGTCACCGTCACGTTGCTGGTGGAGAAGGTGCCGCTGAGGACCTGGATGCCTTCGTCACCGGCAGTGATCGCCGCGTTGGTGGTGATATCGACGTTGCCGCCGCTCAGGTGGAAGACCGAGATGCCATCGTCGCCGGCATTGATGGTGCCGTTGGCAGTGGTGGTGATGGTGATCGGGGTGACGGACGACGCCGAGGTCCCGATGGCGCTCGCCGCGATGCCGTCGCCGCCGGTCGCAGTGCCAGAGAGGCCGCCGATGGCCGCGTCCACGTCAATGGTGGTGGCGCCGGAATCTCCGACCTTGAAGGTGGCGACACCGATGCCGTCGGACTGGATGGTCCCACCGGCATTGATGTTCACGTCCACCGCGCCGGTGCCGAGATTGCCGGCCAGGATGCCGATCCCGAGGGCCTGAACGTTGGCGTTCACATTGGCCTGGGCAAGGCCGGAGCCGAAGGTCACGGCCGCGCCGCCGATGATCGGGGGGTCGATCACGGCATTGACGTTCAGCACGGCGCTGCCGGTGCCGCCGGCGAAGGCAGCCGCGCCGAACAGGCCGTCGGCCGAGATCTTCTGATCGACGTTCACCGTGGTGTCGCCACCGGTGTTGAAGGCGATGATGCCCGAGCCGCCCGCGTCGATCTCGGCCTTGTTGGTCACCGTCACGGTGCCGCCATCGCCGACGATGCCGGCCACGATGCCCTGGGAGCCGGCCGTGATCTTGGCGTTGGTGGTCACGTCGAGCGTGCCCTTGTCGCCGAGGATACCGGCGGCGATGCCCTGGGAGCCGGCGTTGATGAAGTCGTTGGTGACGACGGTGACCTTGCCGCGGTCTCCGGCGAGGCCGGCAATGATGCCCTGGGAGCCGGCGGTGATGCCGGCGTTGGTGGTCACATCGACGGTGAAGTCATCGCCGGACGCGCCGGCAAGGATGCCGAAGGTACCCGCGTTGATGACGCCGGCGGTGGTGGTCTCCACCTTCACCGAACCGGTCTTGCCGGACGCGAGCGCCGTCACGCCGAAGCCGGTGACGTCGATGGTGTTGTCCACCTTCACGCTGGTGGTCGCGATATTGCTGGCATCGGCCGACGCAAGGATACCGGCCGCCGAGTTGTTGATGACGCCGTACTGCTCGACCGTGCTGGTGGCATTCTTGCCGCCGCCCTGCGCCGTGGCGAGGCCGGTGATGGCGACGCCCGCGCCGCCGCTCACCGGGCCGTAGGTGTCGATGGTGCTGGTGGCGTTGCCGAAGACGCTCTCGGTGGACGCGAAGATGCCGCCCAGGCCGCCGCTGGTGGTGCCCGCGGAGGTGATGCTGGTGGTGGTGGTCTGGTCGATGACGGACTTGACGCCGATGCCGACGCCGGAGGCGCTGCTGACGATGCCGTTGGTGTTGACCGTGACGTTGCCGCCGGCGCTGGTCTTGTTGATCGCGATGCCGGCGAGGCCGCCCGACACGGTGGTGCCGCCGGCGGTGTTCACGTCGACGTTGCCGGTGGCAGCGGAGTCACTGTTGATAAGGACGCCGAAGCCGAGGGGGCCGCCGGTGGCCTGCGTGGCGCCGCCGAGCGTGACGTTCACGTCATCGCCGCCCTGCACCAGGTTGAGGCCGGCAAGGGCGCCGGAAAGGTTGGCGTTGCCGGTGGTGGAAACGGTGATGACCTCGTCGGCGGAGCCGTAGAGGCCGGAGCTCACCAGCGGCAGGGTGCCCTTCGCCGTGCCGGAGAAGTTGGTGACGGTGAGGTCGCCGTTGTCGGTGGTGAGGGCGAGGCCGGCGACGCCGCCGGTCGCCGAGCCGGAGAAGTTCTTGACTTCGATGTCGCCCTGGGCGGTCTGGGCCAGGATGCCCGCGCCCAGCGTGCCCGTCGCGGTGCCCTGGAAATTGTTCACCTTGATATTGCCGACGACGCTGGCCGACAGGTCGAGGCCGTTCACGAGGCCGGTCACCTGGGCGTTGGCGCCGAAATTGTTGGCGGTGATGTTGCCGCTCTTCGTCTGCGCCTGGATGCCGTCGTACAGCAGGCCGGTCGAAGTGCCGGTGAAGCCGGACAGGTTGATGTTGCCGACCTTGGTGGAGACATTGATGCCCGTGACGCCGCCCTGGGCCGAGCTGGCGAAATTCTTGACGCTGATGTCGCCGAGATCGCTCTCAAGCTTCATGCCGTTGATGCCGCCGGAGATATAGGGGGCGGAACCCGAGGCCGGGGCAGTGAAGTTGTCCGCGGTGATGTCGCCGCCTGCCGTAGCGGAGATGCCATTGCCCAGCAGGCCGCTTGCGTTGCCCTTGAAGCCGGTGAGGTCGATCTCGTCGTCGGCGACGATGACGAGGCCGTTCACGCCGCCCGAAGTCGTGCTCGAGAAATTCGTGATGGTCACGTCACCGTTCGTAGCGGTGTACGACATGCCGTTCAGCAAGCCGGCGGAGGTCGTCGTCCCCGAGGTATTGACGATGATGTTGTTGTCGGCCGTACCGACAATGCCAAAGCCGCCGACGTTCGCGCCGTTGGTCAGGTTGACCGTGAGGTTGTTGCCGGCGGTGCCGATGACGCCGACGCCGTTGGCCGAGTTGCAGTTCAGCGTGGCATTGCCGAACAGGTTGATCGCGTTGTTGCAAGCCGCTTCAGCCGTGGTCGGCACCAGGAGTGCGCCCACGGCGAGTGCCGGAACCAGCGCCGAGCTGAGGAGAAGGGCGCGGGTGCGCCGGTGGCGCAGGGAGAGAGCTCCCCAGAAGCGCCCGAAAGGATGGTGCCGCCCGTATTGGCCATCTGAACCCCCAGTAATCGGCCGGTGCCCTGAACCAGCCGGAAAAACATTGCTTCGGTCGCGTTGCGGCGCTTTGACCACGATGCGACCCTTGGATGCCGATGCGCTTAGGGCACCATGCAACTCCTGCGAACTTATCCAGCGTACGCAATCGCCGCTCCGCAGTCAGCGACTCATTGCTACTCAAAATGCGAACTTGTTCATATTCGTCGGGTGTGTTGCAGTTTTGCACGAAACGGCAAATATAATTGCTATTACAAAATGATAAGTCGGGTTTTCGGATGCCATTCCAGCGCATGATACCTTGGGGCAGTTTCGCTGACGCAAGTTAAAAGGAGGTAATAAAATACCACTATTTGCATTTACACTCTATTTGTATTGTTCTCCGCTGCGGCATGGGGAGCGGCCGCCGGGTCATGAACAGCACAACCAAAGCGGGAAAGTACAACAGCGTAAGTATTGGTGAAAATGCGGTGCAGAATATCGCGCTCGCATTCCCTTTAGTTGCCTTGGGAGGCGCTGGTCTCAACACGGATGGTGAACAATCCAAGGAGGAAACGGCTTCCCCGTTCCAGGCCACGGCCCTGCATACAGTTGCGATTATTGGCGGAAAGGCGGAGGTTTCCGGCAATTTTCACGTCGCCTCGTCGCCGGAGCCGGGGGTTTTCATCGGCAGGTGTTTCGAATCTGCCACGGTGCGTATCGATGACATGCAACCGGTCGCCATCGAGGCCGGCCGGGCCTTCCTCGGGGTGGTCGCGCGGGAGGCCGAGCTGCAGTACGCGGCCGGCGAGGTGACCCTGGTGCTGCTCCCGCGCCAGGTGCTGAAGCTCGCCGACGCGCTCAAGGCGGTGCCGTTCGGGGTTTCGACCGGGCCCGACCCGGCGCTGGATATCCTGGTCTCGCACGCCGCGGGGCTTCTTGGCCGCACGCTGCCGCCCGCTCTGGCCCTGTTCTGCGAAAGCGCGCTGCTCGGCCTCCTCGCCTTCGCCGCCGGACCCGGCGGCAGCGCCCCTGCGCGCGGGCCGGACGGCCGGGATGCGCTCTACCAGGAGATCCTGCTCGACATCGCCGCCAATTGCAGCCGGCACGATTTCGGCGTGTCGCAGGTGGCGCAGCGCCACAAGATCAATGTGCGCACCCTGCAGAAGATGTTCCAGCAGCACGGTGTGACCCTGAAGGAACACCTCACCTGGTCGCGCCTGCAACTCGCCCGCAGCGCCCTGGCCGATCCCGCCAATGCGAACAAGAAGGTGTCCGACATCGCGTTCGAGGCCGGCTTCAACGACATCGCCACCTTCAACCGGCTGTTCCGCAGAAGCTTCGGGCGCACGCCCTCGTCCCTGCGCCAGCGCGACGGCGGGTCGTGACCGGGGCCGTTCCAGGGCGTTGCGGGTGGGGTGTCGGCGCCGCCTCCACCGGGACGCGATGGCCCGCTGACCGGGCGCGGCCCCGGTGGCCGGGTCGTAGCTCACGGCAGTCTCGCCCGAGGCGGCGCCCTGCCAGGCGCCTTGGATGACGCTGTGCGTCCGCATGGCGGTGAAGGGTTCGTGCCCGTTCCTCCCCGCCTTGGCCGGCGTCATGTCGTGCCCTGGCCGGCCTTCAGCGCGGCCACGCGCAGGCCGGTGAGGGTGGCGGACGGCGTGATGGCTTCGGGATCGATGACCAGCTCCAGCAGGGCCGGCTTGTTCCGGTCCGCCGCGAAGGCGCGGGCGCGATTGAATGCGTCGGCGAAGGCCGCCGTCTCCTCCACCCGTTCGCCAAAGGCGCCATAGGCCCGCGCCAGGGCTGGAAAGTCGGGGTTCTCCAGCGTGGTGGCGAACACCCGCCCGGGATATTCCCTCTCCTGGTGCATGCGGATGGAGCCATAGATGCCGTTGTTCACCAGCAGCACCACCACGCCGGCGCCGTACTGGCAGCCGGTGGCCAGTTCCTGCCCGCTCATCTGGAAGCAGCCGTCGCCGGCAAAGCAGATCACGTCCCGTGCCGGCTGGTGCAGCTTGGCGGCGATGGCGGCCGGCAGGCCGTAGCCCATGGCGCCGGAGGTGGGGGCAAGCTGGGTGCGGAAGCCGCCGTAGCGGTGGAACCTGTGCACCCAGATGGCGTAGTTGCCGGCGCCGTTGGTGAGGATGGCATCCCTGGGCAGGCTCTCGCGCAGGTGCACCATCACCGCGCCGAGATCGAGCCGGCCCGGCATGGCGCCGGGGGTCTGGTCGGCGAGATAGTCGGCGCGGGCGGCCTTCACGGCGGCGCTCCACGGCGCGTGCCAGCCGGCGGCGCCCCTGGGCTTCAGCGCGGCGGCAGCGGCGGCGAACTCGGGCATGCCGGCGTTGATGGGAAGGTCCGCCTGATAGACCCGGCCCAGTTCCAGCGGGTCGGCATGGACATGGACGAAGCGCTGCGCCGGGCGCGGCAGCTCGAACAGGGTGTAGCCGGCGGTGGTGGTCTCGCCGAGGCGGGGGCCGATAGCGACGATCAGGTCGGCAGCGCGGATGCGGGCCACCAGCTTGGGGTTCGGCCCGAGCCCCGCATGGCCCACATAATTGGGGTGGTGGTTGTCGAGGATGTCCTGGCGGCGGAAGGCCGCCGCCACCGGCAGGTCGAAGTCCTCCACGAAATGCTGGAAGTCGCGGCAGGCCCTGGCGCTCCATCCGCCGCCGCCGACGATGACGAGGGGCCGTTCGCTGGCCTCCAGCATGGCGGTGAGGCGGTTAAGGTCGTCCGCGCCGGGATGGGCGGCGACGCGCTTGTACGCCTGCGCGTCCGCCACCTGCGCCGAGGCGCCCAGCACGTCCTCGGGCAGGGCCACCACCACCGGGCCGGGGCGGCCGGAAACCGCCACATGGAAGGCACGGGAGACCAGCTCGGGCAGGCGCTCCGGCCGGTCCACCTCCACCACCCACTTGGCCATGCCGCCGAACATGGCGGGATAATCCACCTCCTGCCACGCCTCGCGGCCGCGGATGGCGGTGCCCACCTGCCCGATGAAGAGGATGAGCGGGGTGGAATCCTGCGCGGCGGTGTGGATGCCGATGGCGGCATGGCTCGCGCCCGGCCCGCGCGTGACGAAGCAGATGCCGGGCCGTCCGGTGAGCTTGCCGTAGGCCTCCGCCATGTTGGCCGCCGCGGCCTCGTGGCGGGTCACGATGGTGCGGATGCGGCCGATGGCCCCCGCGAGGGCGTCGATGGCGGGCAGGAAGCTCTCGCCGGGCAGGCAATAGACGGTGTCGACGCCGTGGATCTTCAGCGCGTCCACCAGGATCTCGCCGCCGGAGCGGATGTTCGCGGAATGCTGCATTGTCTGGCCCGTGCAGGGAAAGGAGGGCCTGCGCCGGATGAGGGACACCGGCGCAGGCTTCAACTTTAGCGGAAATTGCCCTTGGTCTCCGGCACCATGCGCGTGCCCCTGAGGTCAAGCCGGCGTCGGGCTGGCCAGCGACACGGGCGTGGGCCTTCCGCCAATGGCGAAGTCACCAAGGAAGCCACCAGGACGGTGCGGCGCTCCAGCGCTCTCATGGAATCTGCGGCGGGGCGCCTCACGCCAAGGCTTTACCGGCGTGAGTGGTCTTCAGCCCACGGGCGTGAAGGTGACGGCGAGCGCGGTCATGTCGTCGAACTGCGGCGCTGCCCCCGAATGGGCGGCGGCCGTGTCGAGCAATGTGGCGAGGAAAGCCTCGGCCGGCAGGTGCAGCGCGCGCGTCGCCGCCGCTTCCAGCCGCGCGTCGCCGAACGAGACCTCGTCCAGGTTGATGGCATCCGTCAGCCCGTCGGAGAACAGGAACAGCCGGTCGCCCGGGGCAAGGCGGCTTGAGACGGCGCGGGGCTTCATCCCTTCCAGGATGGCGAGCGCCATGCCGGTGGCCGCCGGCCGCTCGATGGCGCCGTCCGCGCGCAGGATCATCGCGTCGGTGTGGCCGCAATTGCAGTAGGTGAGATCGCCGGTCTCAAGGTCGATCACGGCGCAGAACAGGGTGACGAACATGTCCTCCCCGTTGGTGGCGCACAAAAGGTCGTTCACCGTGGCCACCGCGGTGGAGAGATCCGCCTCCCGTCGCAGCACCATGCGCAGGGCGGTCTGGGTGGCGCTCATGAACAGGGCGGCGGGGGTGCCCTTGCCGGCCACGTCGCCGAGGCTGACCACCAGGTGGCGGGCATCGATGAGGAAATAATCGTAGAAATCGCCGCCCACGTCCTTGGCCGGACGCATGGCGGCGGCGATGTCGGCGCGCCCGCCGAGCACATCCGCCGCAAGCGGCAGCGGCAGCATGGAACGCTGGATGGCGGCGGCATTGGCCATCTCGCGCCGCTCCGCCACCCGCGTCATGATGGCCTCGGCGAGGCGGCGGAAGGAGTGGGAGAAATCCACCAGCTCGGGCAGGGGATTGCGCAGCTCGTCCAGCAGCTTCAGGTCGAACTCGCGGCGCTCCAGCGCGTTCAGCGCATTGGCATAGAAGCCGAAGACGCGGTTGAAGGTCTCGAACCGGCTGCCGAACTGGCGCATCACCGCCGACAGCAGGGCGGGATGGGCGCGGCCCGCCGCCTCCAGCGCCTGGGCCGGGAGCCGGATGGCGGTAAGTTGCGTGGCGGCATCCACATGGGCGGTGCGGGCGACGCCGGTGAAGGCCGCGATCTCGCCGATCACCGCCGGGGCCGCCAGATGGGCCAGCTCCACATGGGCATAGGGGGTATCGATGGTGACCACCGCCGTGCCCTCCACCACCAGCAGGGCGAAGGTGTCGGTATCGCCCCGCTGGATCAGGCGGGTGCCCGGCGGTACCACCATCTTCTCGCCGCCGGCGATGAGCGCGGCCAGCACGGCGGGCGGGAAGTCGGCAAAATAGGGATGCCGCGCCATCATCGCGGTGGCGGAGGAGACCTCTTCCGGGTCGAGGCGGGACGCCTCATCCTGTCGTAACGTCAGTGGCGGCATGGGTTTTCCTTGGGCGCGACCACTATAACCCAGGTCCGGCCGGCGACTTTAACCCAAACGCAGGATGCGCAGCGCCCGCGACAGCACCGCGAACAGCACCGCCGTGGACCAGCCGAACAGCAGCATGCCGTTGGCCGCCGTGATGGGGCCCATCACCCGCCATCGATGCGCGGGCAGGATGTCGCCGTAGCCGAGGGTCGTGAAGTTCACGAAGGCGAAATAATAGGCATTCTTGGCCTCGATCACGCCAACCAGCTCATACACGGCAGCCCAGACCGCCACTTCCAGGACATGCGCGATCATGAGAAGCGTCCCCGACGTGCCCATGACGACGAGCAGGGTCACCATCCGGCGGCGGGGAGACAGATGGCGCGCGGAAACGCGCCCGACCTTGATGACGAGCACCGTCACCAGCGCCTGGATGGCAATGGCGACGACGCTGACGAGCCCGCCGAGCAGAAATTCTCCGTCCAGGAACCAGTACAAGGGCGCATTCTCCCGCTCAGGCCTGCCCGTTCATCGCACCGTTGTTTCTCAAGCCCAGAGCCGGCGCGGGGGCAAGAGATGCGCGGCAATTCCGGCCGGTTTTGGCAGCGCGCATTGATCTTGATCGGTTTGTGTGTATTTTGCGCCGCAATAATCCCTTTCCCGGCGGGCCCGAGTTATTCGGACCCGCGTTTTCGTGCTGGACGACCATGAAGCTTCGCAACATCGCCATCATCGCCCACGTCGACCACGGCAAGACCACGCTGGTGGACGAGTTGCTCAAGCAGTCGGGCTCCTACCGCGAGAACCAGCGCGTGGCCGAGCGCGTGATGGATTCCAACGATCTGGAAAAGGAGCGCGGCATCACCATCCTCGCCAAGGCCACCTCGGTGGTCTGGAAGGACACGCGCATCAACATCGTGGACACCCCCGGCCACGCCGACTTCGGCGGCGAGGTGGAGCGCATCCTGAACATGGTGGACGGTGCCATCGTGCTGGTGGACGCCGCCGAGGGCCCCATGCCCCAGACCAAGTTCGTGGTGGGCAAGGCGCTGAAGGTGGGGCTCAAGCCCATCGTGGCCATCAACAAGGTGGACCGCTCCGACGCCCGCATCACCGAGGTGGTGAACGAGGTGTTCGACCTGTTCGCCGCGCTCGACGCCACCGACGAGCAGCTCGACTTCCCCATCCTCTACGGCTCCGGCCGCAACGGCTGGATGGCCGAGAGCCCGGAAGGCCCCTCCGACCAGGGCATGTCGCCCCTGTTCGACCTGGTGCTGAAGCATGTGCCCGAGCCCACCGTGGATGACGGCCCGTTCCGCATGATCGGCACGCTGCTGGAGGCCAACCCCTTCCTCGGCCGCATGATCACCGGGCGCATCACCTCCGGCTCGATCAAGCCAAACCAGCCCATCAAGGTTCTGGCGCAGGACGGCTCGCTGGTGGAGCAGGGCCGGGTCTCCAAGATCCTCGCCTTCCGCGGCATCGAGCGCCAGCCCATCGAGGAAGGCGTGCAGGGCGACATCGTCGCCATCGCCGGTCTCTCCAAGGGCACGGTGGCCGACACCTTCTGCGCGCTCGAAGTGACCGAGCCGCTGGCGGCCCAGCCCATCGATCCGCCCACCGTCACCATGACCTTCATCGTCAACGATTCGCCGCTGGCCGGCACCGAGGGCGACAAGGTGACGAGCCGCGTCATCCGCGACCGCCTGCTGCGCGAGGCGGAAGGCAACGTGGCGCTCAAGATCGAGGAATCCACCGAGAAGGATTCCTTCTTCGTCTCCGGCCGCGGCGAACTGCAGCTCGCCGTGCTGATCGAGACCATGCGCCGCGAGGGCTTCGAGCTCGCCGTGTCGCGTCCCCGCGTGGTGTTCCAGAAGGATGAGGCCACCGGCCAGGCGCTGGAGCCCATCGAGGAAGTCCTCATCGACGTGGACGAGGAATATTCCGGCACCGTGGTGCAGAAGATGAGCGAGCGCCGCGCCGAGATGGTGGAGATGCGCCCCTCCGGCGGCAACCGCCAGCGCCTGGTGTTCTACGCTCCCACCCGCGGCCTCATCGGCTACCAGTCGGAGCTGCTCACCGACACCCGCGGCACCGCGATCATGAACCGGCTGTTCCATGAATACGCCCCCTACAAGGGCGAGATCGCCGGCCGCGTGAACGGCGTGCTGATCTCCAACGAGCAGGGCGAGGCGGTGGCCTATGCCCTGTGGAACCTCGAAGACCGCGGCCCGATGATCATCGAGCCGGGCTGGAAGGTGTACCAGGGCATGCTGGTGGGCATCCACAACCGGGACAACGACCTGGAAGTGAACGTGCTCAAGGGCAAGAAGCTCACCAACATCCGCACCACCTCCAAGGACGAGGCGGTGCGCCTGACCCCGCCGATCCGCATGACGCTGGAGCGCGCGCTGGCCTGGATCCAGGACGACGAGCTGGTGGAGGTGACCCCCAAGTCGATCCGCCTGCGCAAGCGCTACCTCGATCCCAACGAGCGCAAGCGCGAGGAGCGCAAGAAGGAAACCGAGCTGGCCTGAGGCCGGATCGATCCAGCGCTGCTGATTTTGAGGGCCGTCCTTCGGGGCGGCCCTTTTGCCATTGGCCTCGGCCTTCACCGAGGCCAAGTGGGCACGCTCAGGCGCCGCGCGGGCTTCACCCATGGCCGCTGCGTGAAGCGCGCCCGCCATGGGTGTTCTTTTTGGCCTCCTCCAGCACCCTGTCGGCGATGGCAAGGCAGCTGGTGAGGCCGGGCGATTCGATGCCGAACAGGTTCACCAGCCCGGCGATACCGTGCACATCCGGCCCCTGGATGACGAAATCCTGCGGTCCGCCGTTTGGCCCCGGGATCTTGGGGCGAATGCCGGCATAGCCGGGGGAAAGGTCCTCCTCCCGCACGTCCGGCCAGTAGCGGCGGATGGAGGCCATCATGGAGGCCTTGCGGGCCGGGTCCACCTGATAGTCCCGCTCGCTCACCCATTCCACATCCGGCCCGAACCGGCCCTGGCCGCCGAGGTCGAGGGTGAGGTGGGTGCCGAGCCCGCCCGGCTCCGGAACCGGATAGATGAGGCGGCTGAAAGGCACCTTGCGCCCGCAGGTGAAGTAGTTGCCCTTGGCCAGCGTCTGCTCGGGCACGAGGTGGGCCGGCATGCCGGCGATCCGGCGGGCGAGGTCCGGGGCATCGAGGCCGGCGGCATTCACCAGCAGGCGACAGCCCAGCACCTGGGGCGCGTCGCCCCCCGTGTGCACAATCAGCCCGTTTGGCCCCGGCTCGGCACCGACGAAGGGCGCGCCGAGGGCCAGCACGCCGCCGGCGGCCTCCATGTCGCCCTGCAGCGCCAGCATCAGGCCGCGGGACTCCACGATGCCGGTGGAGGGCGAGAACAGGGCGGCATGCACATCCAGCGCCGGCTCCAGCGCCCGCGCTTCGGCGCCGCCCAGCATCTCGAGGTCGCCCACCCCGTTGGCGGCGCCATGGGCGGCGAGCTTTTTCAGATAGGCCACCTCGTCCGCACTGGCGGCGACGATGAGCTTGCCGATGCGGGCGTGGCCGACCCCATGGCTGGCGCAGAAGGCATAGAGGGCGTCGCGGCCCCTCACGCACAGCTCGGCCTTCAGGCTTCCCGGTTCGTAATAGATGCCGGCATGGATGACCTCGGAACTGCGCGCCGAGATGCCGGTTCCGATGGCCCCCGCCGCTTCGATCAGCACCACCTCGCGGCCGGCGCAGGCCAGCGCGCGGGCGATGGCAAGACCCACCACGCCGGCGCCGATGACGATGGCTTCCACCTGATCCATGACGGAGTCGCCCATTGCTGCGGCGGTCACCATAGCGCAGGCGCGGCCGGTGGGCAGGACCTTGAGGTGCCGCGCGCCGCGCTCCCTGGAAGTGCTCCAGCCAGCAACTAGTTGCTATCGGCTGGGGCGGTCGCGATGTCCAATCGCTCCCATGATGACGTCTGCCCCCCAGCCCCTTCCGGCGCCGTCGGAGCCGGTTCCCGATATCGAGGAGATCCGCCTCGATCGTGATCGGCGCCACCTCCATCTCGCCTTTTCCGGCAGGCCGGCGGTGCCCGCCAGCCTCAATGCCCCGGCGCAGCGCGCCGCCCTCAGCGCTCCGGCGCTCCGCGCCAGTCTCAGCGCTCCGGCGCTCCGCGCCGCTTGCCGCTGCGCGGCCTGCGTCGCTGACCAGGCACGGGGAACCTTTTCCGCCGATTTTGCCGGCGTCACCCTCACCCATGTCGCGCCGTTCGGCGCGCACGGGGTCAACCTGTCCTTCTCCGATGGCCATGCGCGCGGGGTCTACCCCTTCGCCTATCTCGCCGCCCTCGCGGCGGATGCGGCCGGCCCCGACCTTCCAGAGGTGAAACCATGAGCGAGATCAAGACTGAGATCGTCGAAACCGACATCCTCGTCATCGGCGGCGGCACCGGCGGGCCCATGGCCGCCATCAAGGCCAAGGAGAAGAATCCCGGCCTGAAGGTGGTGCTGATGGAGAAGGCCAACGTGAAGCGCTCCGGCGCGGTCTCCATGGGCATGGACGGGCTGAACAACGCCGTCATCCCCGGCTACGCCACGCCCGAGCAATATGTGAAGGAGATCACCGTCGCCAATGACGGCATCGTCCACCAGAAGGCGGTGATGGCCTATGCCACCGGCTCCTACCCGATGATCCAGTATCTGGATTCCATCGGCGTGAAGTTCGAGAAGGACGGCTCCGGCGAATACAATGTCCGCAAGGTCCATCACATGGGCACCTATGTGCTGCCCATGCCGGAGGGCCACCACGTCAAGAAGGCGCTCTATCGCCAGCTGCGCAAGCATCAGGTGCTGGTCACCAACCGCTACATGGCCACCCGCCTGCTGAACGCCCCGGACGGCCGCATCGCTGGCGCCATGGGGGTGAACACCCGCACCGGCGAATTCCTGGTGGTGCGGGCGAAGTCCGTCATCCTCGCCTGCGGCGCCGCCGGGCGCCTCGGCCTGCCGGCGTCGGGCTATCTGTTCGGCACCTATGAGAACCCGGCCAATTGCGGCGACGGCTATGCCATGGCCTATCATGCGGGTGCGGGCCTCGCGAACCTCGAATGCTACCAGATCAACCCCTTGATCAAGGATTACAACGGCCCGGCCTGCGCCTATGTCACCGGCCCGTTCGGCGGATACACCGCCAACAACAAGGGTGAGCGCTTCATCGAGTGCGATTACTGGTCCGGCCAGATGATGAAGGAGTTCTATTCAGAACTTCAGAGCGGCAACGGCCCGGTCTTCCTCAACATGACCCATCTCGCCGAGGAGACCATCTCCGAGATCGAGACCATCCTGCACTCCAACGAGCGGCCCTCGCGCGGGCGCTTCCATGAGAATCGCGGCACCAACTATCGCGAGAAGATGGTGGAGATGCACATCTCCGAGATCGGCTTCTGCTCCGGCCATTCGGCTTCGGGCGTGTGGGTGGACGAGAACGCCCGCACCACGGTCGCCGGCCTCTACGCCGCCGGCGACATGGCCAGCGTGCCGCACAATTACATGCTCGGCGCCTTCGTGAACGGCGGCATCGCCGGTCAGGACGCGGCCGATTACTGCGCCTCCACCGACCTGCCGGCCTATGACGAAGCCGATGTGGTCGCCGAGCAGGAGCGCGTGCTTGCCCCCACCCGCCGCGACGATGGCCTGACCCCCCACGAGATGGAGTTCAAGACCCGCCGCCTGGTGAATGATTATCTCCAGCCGCCGAAGGTCACCGCCAAGTATCGCATCGCCCAGGCGCGCTTTGCCGAGATCCGCGAGGACCTCAATGCCCTGTGCGTGAAGGATCCCCATGAATTGATGCGGGCGCTGGAGCTGCAATCCATCCTCGATTGCGCCGACATGGCCGCTGCCGCCTCGCTCTATCGCACCGAAAGCCGCTGGGGCCTCTACCACTGGCGGGTGGACCACCCGGCCACCGACAACGAGAACTGGTTCTGCCACACGCTGCTCTACAAGGACGAGTTCGGCCGCATGGCTCACAGGAAGCGCGCGGTGGACCCCTACGTGGTCGACATCCCCGAGGAGGAGATGGGCGCCTACCACCAGCTGCGCACCCCGGCGCTCGCCGCCGAGTGACCTCCCAGAATTCGAGACTCCGGAGCCTGCCCCATGCCGTTCGCCAACCATCCCACCTCCGTGCCGGTCACGGTCGACGACGAGAAGTGCATTGCCGAGAAGGGCTGCCGCGTCTGCATCGACGTGTGCCCCCTCGACGTGCTCGCCATCAACCCCGCCTCCGGCAAGGCGCACATGAAGTATGACGAGTGCTGGTATTGCATGCCGTGCGAGGTGGACTGCCCCACCGGGGCCGTGAAGGTCGAAATCCCCTATCTCCTGCGCTGAGGTGAGCCATGGCCCTGTTCGATGATTTCGACGACGACATGGACGCCGTGGCGGAGCGCGCCCGCGATGCCGATCCCGGCATCCGCCGCGTCGCCATGCTCACCCTCGCCGAGAGCGTGGACCCGCAGGCGGTGGAGCTGCTGCTCGCCGGCCTGAAGGACGAGGACGCCGGCGTGCGCGAGGCCGCCGCCAAGGCCCTCGACGAGCATTCCGGCCTGCCCGCCGCCCTCGGCCTGATCGAGGCGCTGGACGATGAGGTGGAGGCGGTTCGCCTCGCCGCCATCGAGAGCCTCGCCGACAAGAAGGAGCCCGGCTCCGCGCCTCGCCTCATCGCGCGCGTTCAGGCGGAAAGCGCCTTCGTGCGCGCCGCCGCGCTCCGGGCCCTGCGCGACATGCAGGATCCCGCCGCCATGCCGGTGGCCCTGTCGGCGCTTTCCGATCCCGACATGGCCGTGCGCCGCGAGGCCCTGGGCGTGCTTGGCTACCTGAAGGCGGATGCGGCGCTGCCGGCACTGCTGCTGGCGGCCACCGATCCCGAGCCGGCGGTGCGCCGGGCGGTGATGGCGGCCCTCGTGTTCGTGCGCAGCGGCACGCCGGGGGTGCCCGCCCTCGTTGCCGGGCTGAAGGATGCCCATTGGCAGGTGCGCGAGGAAGCTGCCTTCTCCATCGGCAAGGCCAAGCTGCCGGAGGCGGTGGACCCGCTGATGGTCGCGGCCAATGACGACAGCTGGCAGGTGCAGGCCAAGGCGGTGAATGCGCTCGGCAAGCTGAAGGCCCGCACGGCGGTGCCGGTGGTGGCGGAGGCGCTGTCCCATGGCCTGAGCAACGTGCGCAAGGAAGCCGCCGCCGCGCTCGGCGAGATCGCCGATCCGTCCGCCGTCGGTGCGCTGGAAGCCGCCTTCGACGATCCCGACCCGGACGTGCGCAAGCTGGTGCGCTGGGCGCTGGAGCGCTGCCACGCCGCGGCGTGACAGTGCCGGGCGCGGTCGATCCCCCGCCCGGCATTCAGGCCGCATGTCAAAAGGCCATGCCAGTCCTCACCCCCGTCATGCCCGGCCTTGTGCCGGGCATCCACGCCGAGCCGCCTGGGACAGCTTGCGAAAGCTCTTCCAAGCCCGGCCATGATGGTGACACAGCGCCGGTCCGACCGTGTTCTCAAACGGTCCCTCAGGACAGCTTGCCGGTGTAGCTCTCCAGGATGGACCAGGCCTCGTCGCCGTACTTGCCCTTCCACTCGGAATAGAAGCCGGCCTTGCGCAGCTGCTCGCGGAAACTGTCCACCTTGGGCTCGTTGAAGGCGAGGCCCTTCTCGCTCAGCTCCTTGCGCAGGTTGCCGTTGAGCACCACCACGTCCTCGCGCTCCTTGAGGCCGGCGGCGTTGATGTTCTTCGCCACGATGGCACGCAGATCGTCCGGCAGGCGCTCGAAGGCGCGGCGGTTGGCCAGGAACCAGAAGCCGTCCCACATGTGGTTGGTGATGGAGCAGTATTTCTGCACTTCATAGAGCTTCGCCGTGGCGATGATGGCCAGCGGGTTCTCCTGCGCATCCACGGTGCGGGTCTGGAGCGCGGTATAGACCTCGGCGAAGTTGAGGCTCGCGGGGGCGCTGTCGAAGGCCCGGAACATGGAGGTCCACAGCGGCGACACCGGCACCCGGATCTTCAGGCCCTTGAGGTCGGCGGCGGTCTCGATCGGCTTCGTGGAGGTGGTGATCTGGCGGAAGCCGTTGTCCCAGATATTGTCCATGGCGATGATGCCGGCCTTGGAGATCTGGCCGCGCACATAGGCGCCGAGCCCGCCATCCATGGCCTTCCACACGGTGGCGTAATCCGGGAAGGCGAAGCCGATGCCGCTCACCGAGGCGTTCGGGATCAGGGTGGAGAGGATGAGCGGGGAGAGGGTGAAGAACTCGATGCCGCCCGAGCGCAGCTGGCTCAGCATGTCGGTGTCGCCGCCGAGCTGGCTGGAGGGGAACACCTTGATCTCCACGCGGCCCTGGGTCTCGGCCTTGATCTTGTCCACCATCTCCCCCGCGCGCACGTTCATGGGGTGCGTGACCGGCAGGTTGTTGGCGTATTTGTAGGAGAATTCCGCGCTCTGCGCCCGCGCGACGAAGGGGGCGAACACGCCGCCCGCAAGGGCTCCGGCCGCGCCGGCCTTGAAAAGGGTGCGACGGGTCAACATCATGCTGGCAGCTCCTCCTGGCGGTCCATTCGGACCGGTTTCCTCTGGGTCCAGTATATGGACCTCATATCCCTGCGGCCCATGCTGGCCCGCTTGTGGGATTTTCGCAAGCCCATTATGGTCGTTGAAGACGCTGCGCTGCGGTGGTCTCAACGATATAACGATCTAGGTCCACATACTGGATCATGGGAGAGCGCGTGGGACGGGCACACAGGCCCCCCGCCGTCCGGCCCGGCCCCGAGCCGGCGCGCGCCGGCGGCTTGTCTTCCGGCGAATCCGCCGGCGGGGGCACCCAGAGCATCGAGCGCGCGGTGGCGCTGCTTCTGACGGTGGGCCGCTCGGCCCCCGAGGGCGCGCGGCTGTCCGATCTGGTGCGGCTGTGCGGCCTGCCCAAGCCCACCGTGCGGCGGGTGCTGCTGGCGCTGGTGCGCACCGGCCTCCTCGACCAGGACGAGGTGACGCGGCGCTATCATGTGGGGCCGGAAGCCTATGTGCTGGGCACCCTCGCCGGCACCCGCTTCGGCATCCATGCCCTGGCGATGGACGGCCTCGCCCGCCTCGCCCGCACCAGCGGCGACTGCGCCTTCCTCTCCGTTCCGCGTGGCGCATTCAGCGTGTGCCTGCACCGGGAGGAGGGCACCTGGCCCATCCGCACCCATGTGCTGCAGGCCGGCGACCGGCACCCGCTGGGAATCGGCGCCGGCGGGCTCGCGCTGCTCGCCGCTTTGCCGGATGCGGAGGTGGAGCGCATGCTCGCCGCCAATGCGCCGGCGCTGGCGGCCCATTATCCCGGCTATGGGGTCGAGGTGCTGCGCGCGCAGGTGGTCGATGCCCGCGCGCGGGGCTACGCGCTCAATCCCGGCCTTTATGTCGCCGGCTCCTGGGGCATCGCCGTGCCGGTGCTGGGGCCGGACGGGCGTCCACTGGGTGCGCTGTCGCTGGCCGCCATCGAAAGCCGGCTCTCGCCTGAGCGTCAGGCTGAACTGGTGCCCCTGCTGAAGCGCGAGGCGCAGGCGCTGGAAGCCGCCCTCGGCCACCGCGCCGGCGGCGAGCCCGCCTCGGCCGCGCCTCCCCCCGGCCGTGCCATCGCCAAGGGGGCGCCGTGATGGTGCCCGCCCACAAGTCCCTGTCTTTCCGCGCGCCCCCTGCGCGCGCCTCCCGCCCGGAGCGTTCCCATGTCGCCTGAACCTGTCGAAACCCTTGCCGCCACTGCCGTCGGCCCCGAAGCCGCACCCAGGGGCGGGGTCGCCCGCTCCAGCCGGCGGGTGATGAACCTGTCCCATGTGCTGCGCCAGGCGGCGCGGCGCTTCCCGAACGAGATCGGCTTCGTGGACGGCGCCCGCACCGTGACATGGGGCGAGATGGAGGCGCGGGTGGACGCCATGGCGGCGGAGCTTGCCCATCGCGGGGTGGGCAAGGGCGACCGCATCCTGGTGCAATCCAAGAACTGCCTTGAAATGTTCGAGAGCATGTTCGCCGCCTTCCGCATCGGCGCGGTGTGGGTGCCCACCAATTTCCGTCAGACGCCGGGGGAGGTGGCCTATCTCGCCTCCGCCTCGGGCGCCGCGCTGATGATCTGCCATGCTGATTTTCCCGAGCATGTGCCCGCCGTTCTGGCGGAGGCGCCATCCGTCACGGCGGTGATTGCCATCGGCGCCGCCGATTTCGGGCCCGACTATGCCGACCTCGTCGCCGCCCGCCTCGGGGAAAAAGCCAAGGTGGCGGACGTGGAGCACGACGATCCGTGCTGGTTCTTCTTCACCTCCGGCACTACCGGGCGGCCCAAGGCGGCGGTGCTCACCCACGGCCAGATGGCCTTCGTCATCACCAACCATTTGTGCGACCTGATGCCCGGCACCACCCAGGCCGACGCCTCGCTGGTGGTGGCGCCGCTCTCCCACGGGGCGGGGGTGCACCAATTGGTGCAGGTGGCCCGGGCGGTGAAGACCATCCTTTTGCCGTCCGAGAAGTTCGACCCCGCCGAGGCGTGGCGGCTGGTGGAACAGTGGCGCGTCACCAACATGTTCACCGTGCCCACCATCACCAAGCTTCTGGCCGAGCATCCCTCGGTGAACACTTACGACCACTCCTCCCTGCGCTACGTCATCTATGCCGGCGCGCCCATGTATCGGGAAGATCAGAAGCGGGCGCTCAAAGCGCTGGGCAAGGTTCTGGTGCAGTATTTCGGGCTCGGTGAGGTCACCGGCAACATCACCGTGCTGCCGCCGGCCCTGCATGATCCCGAGGACGGACCAGGCGTGAAGCTCGGCACCTGCGGCTTCGAGCGCACGGGCATCCAAGTCCAGATCCAGAATGACATGGGCGAGGAGGTGCAGCCCTTCGAGACCGGTGAAATCTGCGTTTGCGGCCCCGCCGTGTTCGCGGGCTATTACGATAACCCGGAAGCCAACGCGAAGGCGTTCCGCGACGGCTGGTTCCGCACCGGCGACCTCGGCCACATGGACAGCGAGGGCTTCGTCTACATCACAGGCCGGGCCTCCGACATGTACATCTCGGGCGGCTCCAACGTCTATCCGCGCGAGGTGGAGGAAAAGGTGCTCACCCATCCGGCGGTGGCGGAGGTGGCCATCCTCGGCGTGCCCGATCCCATGTGGGGTGAGGTGGGCGTGGCGGTATGCGTGCTGCGCGAGGGGGCGAGCCTTGCCGAGGACGAGCTAATCGCGTTCCTCGATGGCAAGGTCGCCCGCTACAAGATGCCCCGCCGCGTTCATTTCTGGGACGCGCTGCCGAAATCCGCCTACGGCAAGATCACCAAGAAGATGGTGCGCGAGGCCCTCGCCGAACGCGGCCTGCTGGAGCCGCCGCCCGCCACCCGCTCGGCCTGAAGAACGCCGCGGCACCGCAAACCAAGCCCCACGGGAGAGACATGATGAGCAGGATGCGAAGCGTGATCGTGACGGGAGGCGCCTCGGGCATCGGCCTCGCCGCGGTGGAGGCGCTTCTGGCGGAAGGCTGGCGCGTGGTCGCGGCCGATCGGGACGTGCAGGCCGTGGAGAAGGCGCGGGCGCAGCTTGCCGGCCATGGTGAGCGCGTGCGGGTTGAGGTGGCCGACATCTCCGACGAGGCGCAGGTGGTGGACCTCGTCACCCGCACCCAAGGGGAGTTCGGCCCGCTGTGGGGCGTGGTGAATTCCGCCGGCATCGCCCGCGACGTGCCGGCGCTGGACACCTCGGTGGCGCTGTTCCGCGAGATCCTCGACGTGAACCTCGTCGGCACCTTCCTGGTGGCGCGGGAGGCGGCGCGGGTGATGAAGGAGAATGGCGGCGGCACCATCGTCAACATCGCCTCGGTCTCGGGCATCCGGGGCAATCTCGGACGCTCGGCCTATGGCGCCTCCAAGGGCGGCGTGCTGGTGCTGACGCAGATCCTCGCGGTGGAGTTCGCGCCCTTCAACATCCGCGTGAACGGCATCGCCCCCGGCCCCATCGAGACGCCCATGGTGAAGGCCATGCACACGGCGGAAGCCCGTGCCGGCTGGATGAAGACCGTGCCCATGCGCCGCTATGCGGTGCCATCCGAGGTGGCCGGCGGAATCGCCTTCCTGCTGGACGAGACCAAGTCCTCCTTCATCACCGGGCAGACCCTGAACGTCGACGGCGGCTTCACCGCCGGCGGCCTGATCGGGCTCTAGGCCTCGAAACCTTGGCGTTACCTCGCGGTGGGACATTGGTAATGCCTGCTGCGCAGGAGCCGTGCGCTGGGTCGCGGATCGGCGCTCCGGCTGTGCCGTCGCGGGTCCGGCAAATGGGTCATCGCCCAGTTGACGCCGCCGCCCGGCGCGGCATGGTCTGGCGGGAAGGGCGGGAAGTCCGGCGCCATGATGCGCCGCCGGGGGGAGGCGGGGATGGAGGAAACCACGCGCGTCTTCGACCTCGCCATCATCGGCGGCGGCATCAACGGCGCCGGCATCGCTCGCGATGCGGCCGGGCGCGGCCTTTCCGTCGTGCTGTTCGAGCAGGCGGACCTGGCCTCCGGCACCTCGTCCGCCTCCACCAAGCTCATCCATGGCGGGCTCCGCTACCTGGAACATTACGCCTTCCGCCTGGTGCGGGAGGCGTTGGCCGAGCGCGAGGTGCTGTGGGGCATCGCCCCGCACATCATCTGGCCGCTGCGCTTCGTGCTGCCCCACCATACCGGCCTGCGCCCGGCGTGGATGCTGCGGCTGGGCCTGTTCCTCTACGACCATATGGGCGGCCGCCGCCTGCTGCCGCCCACGCGCACGATGGACCTGAGGCACGACCCCGCCGGTCTCCCGCTGCGCCCTGGCCTTGGCACCGCGTTCGAATATTCCGACTGCTGGGTGGAGGATTCCCGCCTCGTGGTGCTCAATGCCCGCGATGCGGCGGACCGGGGCGCCTCCATCCGTCCGCGCACCAAAGTGGTGGGCGCGCATCGCGTCGATGGCCTGTGGGAGATCGAGGCGGAAGGCATGGCGGGGCGCGAGAGCGTGCGCGCCCGCGCGTTGGTGGATGCCGCCGGCCCCTGGGCCGGGCAGGTGCTGGATGTGTTGCAGGTAAAGGCGAGCGCGCGCCTGCGCCTCGTCAAGGGCAGCCACATCGTGGTGCACCGCCTGTTCGCGCACGATCGCTGCTACCTGTTCCAAAATGGCGACGGGCGCATCGTTTTTGCCATTCCCTATGAGGGCGACTTCACCCTCATCGGCACCACCGACCTCGACTATGACGGCCGGCCGGAGGATGTGGCGGCGAGCCCCGAGGAGGTGGCTTACCTCTGCGCGGCGGCCAGCGAGTATTTCGCCGCCGCGCTCGCGCCGGAGCAGGTGGTGTGGGCCTATTCCGGCGTGCGCGCCCTGTACGACGACGGCGCGGGCAAGGCGCAGGAAGCAACCCGCGACTATGTGCTCGCCCTCGACGCGCCCGACGGCGCGGCGCCGCTGCTGTCGGTCTTCGGCGGCAAGATCACCACCTATCGCCGCCTTGCCGAGGCCACGCTGGCGCGGCTTGCGCCCCATCTGCCGGTGCTGGGGCCGTCCTTCACGGGCAAGGTGCCGCTGCCGGGCGGGGATTTCCCGCGGCAGGGGTTCGATCACCTCCTGAAAAGCCTGCGCCGCACCTTTCCCGCCCTCGATCCGGCCCTGCTCAAGCGCCTCGCACGGGCCTATGGCACATCGACCTTCCGCCTGCTGGAAGGGGTGATGCACGAGGACGACCTCGGCGACTGGTTCGGCGCCCACCTGTGCCGCCGCGAGGTGGACTGGCTGATGGACCAGGAATGGGCCATGACCGCCGAGGACGTGCTGTGGCGTCGCTCGAAGCTCGGCCTGCGCACCTGCCATGAGGAAGCGCGGACGCTCGACGCCTACATGGCCGCCCGGCGCGGCGGCTGAAAACAACAATCCGGGAGGAGCTATTGGCCGCCTACATCCTCGCCATCGACCAGGGCACCACCTCCTCCCGCGCCCTGCTGGTGCGGCGCGACGGCACTATCGCGGCGCTGGCGCAGGAGGAGCTACCCCAGCATTTCCCGGCCTCCGGCGAGGTGGAGCAGGAAGCGGAGGACATCTGGAACACGGTGCTTTCCTGCTGCCGCGCGGTGTTGCGGCAGGCAGGGGCTGTGCCATCCGACATCGCCGCCATCGGCATCACCAACCAGCGCGAGACGACGCTGGTGTGGGAGCGCGCCACCGGCCGCGCCATCCACCGCGCCATAGTCTGGCAGGACCGGCGCACGGCCGACACCTGCGCCCGCCTTGAGGCGGAAGGCCATGGCGCGCTGGTCCGCGCTCGCACCGGCTTGCTCATCGATCCCTATTTCTCCGCCACCAAGATCGCCCACATCCTCGAAAAGGTGCCGGGCGCCCGCGCGCGGGCGGAGAAGGGCGAACTGGCCTTCGGCACGGTGGACAGTTTCCTCCTGTTCCGCCTCACCGGCGGCCGGGTGCATGCCACCGACGCCACCAATGCGTCGCGCACCATGCTGTTCGATATCCATAAGGGGGCCTGGGACGACGACCTGCTGGCCCTGTTCGGGGTGCCGCGCGCGCTGCTGCCGGAGGTGCGCGATTGCGCGGCCGAATTCGGCGCCACCGATCCGGAGATGTTCGGCGCGCCCATTCCCATCCGCGGCATGGCAGGCGACCAGCAGGCAGCCATGGTGGGGCAGGCGTGCTTCCAGCCGGGCATGGTGAAATCCACCTACGGCACCGGCTGCTTCGCCCTGCTCAACACGGGCGAAACGCCGGTGGCCTCACGCCATCGCCTGATCACCACCATCGCCTACCAGATCGACGGGCGGCGCAGCTATGCGCTGGAGGGCTCGATCTTCGTGGCCGGCGCGGCGGTGCAATGGCTGCGCGACGGGCTGAAGATGATCTCCCATGCCGCCGAGAGCGACCGCCTCGCCGCCGAGGCGGACGAGGGGCAGGACGTGATCCTGGTGCCGGCCTTCGTGGGCCTTGGCGCGCCCTATTGGCGGCCACAGGTGCGCGGCGCCCTGTTCGGCCTCACCCGCGCCACCGGACCGGCCGAGCTGGCGCGGGCGGCGCTGGAGGCGGTGTGCTTCCAGACCTGCGACCTCATCGATGCCATGCATGCGGACTGGCCGGGGCAGGGCGGTGCCACCGTGCTGCGGGTGGACGGCGGCATGTCGGCCTCCGACTTCACCATGCAGCGCCTCGCCGATCTCCTCGGCGCGCCGGTGGACCGTCCGGCGGAGACGGAGACCACGGTGCTGGGCGCCGCCTATCTCGCCGGCCTGCAGTGCGGTTTCTTCCCGCCGCCGGATATCTTCGCGCAGGGCTGGCGGCTGGAGCGGCGGTTCGTGCCGGCCATGGCGGACGAGGTGCGCGCCATGCGGCTCGCGGCCTGGCGCTCCGCCGTGGAATGCCTCATCGGCAGGGATTGACCTTGTCCGCCGAGTGGGTGCCTGCTTGCCGCCCACTCGGCGACACCGGTCGCGATCGCCGCGAAACAAAAAGGGGAGGGCGCCCGGATGATGGAGGAAGACAGCTTCTCGCCGGAAGAGCGCGCCGCCATCTACCGCTGCATCCGCGAGCGGCGGGACGTGCGGCGCAATTTCCTTCCCGATCCGGTGCCGCCCGATGTGCTCGCCCGCGTGCTGGCGGCGGGTCATGCGGCGCCCTCGGTGGGGTTCCTGCAGCCGTGGAACTTCATCGTCATCCGCGAGATCGCCACCAAGGAGGCGCTGCACGCCGCCTTCACCCGCGCCAATGCGGAGGCCGCCGCCATGTTCGAGGGCGAGCGGGCGGAGCTTTACCGCTCGCTCAAGCTTGAAGGCCTGCGCGAGGCGCCGCTGCTGTTGTGCGTCACCTGCGAGCGCGAGCGGGCGGGCCCGGTGGTGCTCGGGCGCACCCACCAGAGCGAGATGGACATCTATTCCACCGTCTGCGCGGTCCAGAACATCTGGCTAGCGGCGCGGGCGGAAAATCTCGGGGTGGGTTGGGTCTCGATCCTCGCCCTGGCGGACCTGCACCGCATCCTTGCCATTCCCGATGCCATCGTGCCCATCGCGCTGCTGTGCATGGGCTATGTGGACCATTTCGCGCACAAGCCCGACCTGGAGCGCACCGGCTGGCGCAAGCGTCTGGCGCTGGAGGATCTGGTGTTCGAGGAGCGCTTCGGCGAACGGGAGAAGACCCCCGTCGGCGGGTGATACCGAAGGCCGAAAATTACCGGTCGAGAATCACCGGCTGAGTGTGACGGGCTGGTTGCTCTCGGAGATGAGGCCAACATAGCGGTTGGGGCCGGACGGCTGGAGCCGGGCGGTGACCTTGCCCTGATGGTTCTGCAGCACGATATCCGAGCCCATCATGTCCCAGCCCTTGGTCATGAAGATCTCACTGGGGCAGGACACGTCGGCCTGGGCGGAGAGCCCGGAAAGGCCGCGGTCGGTGCTCAGGCGCAGCGGGCAGGAATTGCGCCCGTCATCCCAGGCGAAAGTCCAGGCGCCGGACAGCTGGCCCTGGGCGGGGCTCGCCGCATAGGCGGTGCCGCCGGGATTGGCCGCGGGCGGGGTCAGCGGCACGTTGGACGCGGTGGAACGCGGCGTGATGGCGCCAGTCGCGGTCTCCGCCGTGGAGGCCGAGACGTTCGCGGGCGCCGGCGCGCTCTCCACCGATCCGGTGGGCGCCGTCAGAACCCGATTGCTCGCCACGGCGGACGGCTTCGCCCCGAAGCCGTCGAGCTCTGTGCTGCAACCGCCGAGTGCCAATGCACCAAGGGTCAGCGACAGGGCCGCCGATACCTGAACCACCTTCATTCAACGCACTCCGGACGTGCCCGCAAACCCTAGCGCCTCTTCCAAGCCTCCGCTACCTGCGGAAAGCCCGGAAGGCCGCCATCAACGTTCGGATCACAGCCAGCCCGGAGATCAACTCCGTTGCCGGCTGAGACAGCGGGCACCCTTTCGGCAGAACATGGCAGCACCAAGGCCATGGACTCACTATAGTACCGTTAGCGGGTGGCAGATGGACGCGATGGTTAAGGCGGGTTAATCAGCAGGCCCCTACCTTTTTGCCAGATTCTTCTCTCCCTTCGCTTGCCGGAGCCTGCCCATGTCTATGCTCGATCCCAGCACCCTGACCCTTCTTGTCACCGGCGCCACCTCCGGCATCGGCGCGGCGACGGTGCGCCGCTTCGCCAGCGCCGGCGCGCGGGTGGTGGCGGTGGGCCGCCGGGCGGAGCGGCTGGAGGCGCTGAAGGCCGAGTTCGGTGACCTCATCCACCCGCTGGTGCTGGACGTGCGCGACGAGAAGGCCACCTTCGAGGCCTTCGCCAGCCTGCCGGCACCGTTCAACGCCTACAACGTGGTGTTTGCCAATGCCGGCCTCGCCCTCGGCCTCGAGCCCGCCTATGCGGCGGATCTGGAGGAGTGGAAGACCATGGTGGACACCAACATCACCGGCCTTCTGGTGACCGTGCGGGCAAGCCTGCCGGCCATGATCGAGCGCAAGCAGGGCCACCTGGTTTTCACCGGCTCCATCGCCGGCGACTATTCCTATCCCGGCGCCAACGTCTACGGCGCCACCAAGGCCTTCGTGAAGCAGTTCTCGCTGAACGTGTGGGCGGACGTGGCCGGCACCGGCGTGCGCGTCACCAACATCGAGCCCGGCCTCACCGAGACCGAGTTCTCCATGGTCCGCTTCGGCGGCGACAAGGAGCGGGCCGACAAGGTCTATGCCGGCGCCACCCCCATGACCGGCGAGGACATCGCCGAGCAGGTGTTCTTCGCCTGCACCCTGCCGCGGCATGTGAACATCAACCGCATCCAGTCCATGTCCTCCCAGCAGTCCTTCGGTCCGCTGGCGATCAAGCGCGACCCGGTGTGATAGGTGGGCCGGGGTCCGGCCCGGGGCGGTGAAATCGGGTGGGCGCGGCTTGTCGGCTCTGGTCAGATGGGCCACGCTCGACCTGAAGGAGATGCCCCGTGCTGGCGCTCGATTGCCCCGCCCTCGACCTGTCCGCTTCCGGAGGCCGGATGACCGCGACGCCGGCCACCCCGCTCGCCATCGCCGCCCGCGACTATGACGTGGTGCGGCGGGCAGTGGAGTATATTTCCCGCCATGTGCGCCAGCAGCCGGAGGTGGAGGAGATCGCCGCTGCCGCCGGCGTCTCCGCCCGCGCGCTCACGGACCTGTTCCGCCGCTGGTGCGGGCTGACCCCCAAGGCCTTCCTGCAGGCGGTGACCCTCGACCGCGCCCGCCGCATCGTCTCCGAATGCCCCAACGTGCTGGATGCGGCCTTCGAGCTGGGCCTGTCCGGCCCCGGCCGGCTGCACGACCTGTTCGTGGTGCACGAGGCCATGTCGCCGGGGGAGTGGAAGACCGGCGGGGCGGGGCTGGTGGTGCGCTTCGGCTTCCATCCCTCGCCGTTCGGGCTGGCGCTGGCCATGTCCACGCCGCGCGGCCTGTGCGGCCTCGCCTTCGCCGACGTGGGGGAGGAGGCCGCGGCGCTGGCCGACATGCGCGCCCGCTGGCCCAACGCCACCTATGTGGAAGACCCCGCCGCCACCGCCCCTTTGGTAGCGCGCATTTTCGATCCCACGTCCTGGCAGGGCGACCAGCCACTGCGGATCGTGTTCATCGGCACGGATTTCGAGATCAAGGTTTGGGAGACGCTGCTGCGCATCCCCATGGGCCTTGCCACCACCTATTCCACCATCGCCGAGCACGTGGGCCGGCCGAAGGCGGCGCGCGCGGTGGGCGCGGCGGTGGGCAAGAACCCCATTTCCTTCGTGGTGCCGTGCCACCGCGTCATCGGCAAGAGCGGCGACCTCACCGGCTACCACTGGGGCCTGACCCGCAAGCGCGCCATACTCGGCTGGGAAGCCGGCAAGGTGGAGCCTGCGGGGGAGTAGGGCTCTCAGGCCTTGCGGCTGGTCTTGCGGGAAATCAGCGCGCGGGGGTCGATCTTCTGCATGGGGCCAGTGCGCCGGGCACCGATGCAACGCGATCCCGCCGGGACGTAAACGATTTCGCTGCGCTGCGCCATTTCGCGGACCTGCGCCAGGCAGGCGCGCCGCAGGGTGATCTCGCTCATTTTCGTCCTTCCATGGGGTTGCGCGCCTTTTAGCGGAGTGGAAGCGGTTTGGCTCCTGCTCCGCTGAAAAAATGCTCATCCCCGTGGAAATTTCTTACAGTGTGGTGGCTGCCTACCCCACCCAGCCCTTCAACTCCCGCTCCACCACGTGGGCGAGCACGCGCATGCCCTCGGCGTTGGCATTGAGGCAGGGGATGGCGGCGAATTTCTCGCCGCCGTGGTGCTCGAAGATCTCGCGGTTCTCCACCCCGATCTCCTCCAGCGTCTCCAGGCAGTCGGCGACGAAGCCGGGATTGACCACGGCGAGCCGCTTCACCCCGCTTTCCGCCAGCGCTTTCACCGTCGCGTCGGTGTAGGGGCGCAGCCATTCATCGCGGCCGAAGCGCGACTGGAAGGTGAGGCGGAAGCGCTTGTCGTCAAGGTCGAGGCGCGCGCGCAGCAGGCGGGCGGTCTTGGCGCACTGGCAGTGGTAGGGATCACCCTTCAGCAGGTAGGATTTCGGCACCCCGTGGAACGAGGCGAGGATCACCTCGGGCTCGAAATCGAGGGCCGCCAGATGCCGCTCCAGCGATGTGGCCAGCGCATCGATATAGACGGGATCGTCGTGCCAGGGCGGGGCGACGCGCAGGGTCGGCTGCCAGCGCATGGCTTTCAGCGCATCGAAGGCCTTGTCGCAGACGGTGGCGGAGGTGGCGGCGGAATATTGCGGATAGAGCGGCACCAGCAGGATGCGCTCGCAGCCCTGGGCCTGGAGCGCGGCGAGGCGCTCGGCGATGGGCGGCTTGCCGTAGCGCATGGCGAAATCCACCACGATGCGCGAATCAAGGCCCGAGAGCTGCGCCGCAAGCTGTTCCGCCTGGTCGCGGGTGATGGTCTTCAGCGGACCCTCGTTGCGTTCCTTGTTCCAGATGCTGGCATAGTCGCGACCCTTGGGGCCGGGCCGCTTGGTGAGGATGATGGCGTTGAGGACGAACCACCACACGGCGCGGTTCACCTCGATCACCCGCGGGTCGGAGAGGAATTCCTTCAGGTACGCCCGCATGGACCAGTAGTCGGTGGCCTCCGGCGTGCCGAGATTGACGATGAGCACGCCGATGCGGCCGAAGGCCACTTTCGGGTGGTCGGGGGGCAGGTGCGTCGTGTCGGGGGAGAACGCGGGCACGTTGGCGGTCATGGGTTCCTCGAAGATGTCCCGGCGAGATGGCGCCTGCGCGCCCGCGCGTCAATCGGTTGGGTGCCGATGCGGCGCTTCAGGCCCGGCCAGATCCATACGCAGCGGCGGCGGTGCCGGATGGCCGGCGGCGCTTGATCGAACACTCCGGAGGTGCCGATCTCGCGGGTGTGGCGTGGGGCAAGGTGCGGTGCGGGTGCCGCGGCGATCGGAAAGAGCCGGCCTCGCGCGGACCGGGGCGCGCCGTGCAATGCAGAATGGCGGCGACCCCATAATGCGGCCTTGTGTTGCGGCCGCCGCAGCGGAAGGATACAGCCGCCTGATACCAGACCTTCCGCTAGGTCGGCCCACAAAAAGGAGACGTTCCATGTTGCGCTCGCTGTTTCGCCTGGGAGCCGCTGCGGCGCTGACCGGCTTCATCTCGCTCGGCGCGATGGCGTCCGCCTCGGCGGCGACTTCCGGCAAGGACGCCCTCGCGCTGCTCAACAAGGACGGCGACGATACCCTCGAACTCGTCGAGGTGATCGACCTCGGCAGCAAGCTGTTCGTGGCCATTAATCCCGATGGCGACACCACCCTCGAGAAGGACGAGACCAAGGGCCGGCTCACAGATGCCGACTGGAAGGCCATCAACAAGGATGCCGACCAGACGCTGGAGCTGGACGAATTTCTGGCGGTGGTCCGCGCCCGCTTCAAGGCGGCCGATGCCAACAAGGACGGCAAGCTCACGGCGCAGGAACTGGATGCCCCCGCCGGCCAGAAGCTGCTTCTGTTGCTGGTGAAGTGATGCCGGCTTGGTTCGACCGGGTCGAGCCAAGCCTTTGATTTGCAAGGTGCAGATCCAGTTGGGCCGGTGAGCGCGCTTCATCGGCCGCTGGCCTTTGCGGTTTCGCTGTGCCGGCGGCTGGATGCGTGAAGGCGGCCGAAGGTGATTCGGACATCCGGGGAGAGGGGCGGATTTTTCCGCCGCGGGTCGGGAAAGTGCAGGTTCCCGAAGCAAACGCCGCATCATCGCGCCGTGTCTTCGTCCCTGTCGGTCTCCGGCCATGCCGGAGACCCGACGAATTCTTCGCAAGGTCATTGTGAGGGATGGTGGGCGCGACAGGGATCGAACCTGTGACCCCTACGATGTCAACGTAGTGCTCTCCCGCTGAGCTACGCGCCCCCTCGCAGGAGCCGCCTCTATATCGGCCGGTTTCGCCGGAGGCAAGGCCCCTGAGTGCGGATCAGGCGGCTGCCAACATCTTTCCCACCTCGGAGACGAGATCGCGCAGGTGGAAGGGCTTGGACAGCACCTTCGCCTCGCTGGGCGCCTCGTTGTCGGCATTCAGCGCCACGGCGGCGAAGCCGGTGATGAACATGACCTTGAGGTCGGGATCGAGCTCGGTCGCCCGGCGGGCGAGTTCGATGCCGTCCATCTCGGGCATGACGATGTCGGTGAGCAGAAGCTCGAAGGGTTCCTCGCGCATGCGCTCATAGGCGGACCTTCCATTGTCGCACGAGGCGACGGAATAGCCCGCGTTCTGAAGCGCCTTCACAAGAAAGCGCCGCATGTCGTTGTCATCTTCGGCGAGCAGGATCTTGGGCACGCCACTTCCCCTGATGTCGTGATCGGTCCTTCCCCGGTGCGGGGCCGGGGGCCATATGTCTTGTCTGACCCAATCGGGTAAATTCGAAGTGAAGGTCGCGACCCCTCTTCACAAGTGGCCGCCGGCCGGGCCATCATGAGGCTCGGTCCGGGGGATCTTTCTGGAACGATTCCAATCCATTGGGTTCCTGATGACCGCCTGCCTCGCCGACGCCATAGACCCCGCCTTCGAGGTGCTCGCGCCGGTCGGCACAGCCGCGCCGTTCGTTTTCAATTCCCCGCACTCCGGGCGGATCTACCCGCGCAGCTTCGTCGCGCAGACCCGGCTCGACTTTGCCACGCTTCGGCGCTCGGAGGATACCTTCGTGGACGAATTGTTCGTCCACGCGGTGTCGGAGGGGGCGCCGCTGATGCGGGCGCTGTTCCCGCGCTCCTTCCTCGACCTCAATCGCGAGCCCTATGAGCTGGACCCGCGCATGTTCGACGGACGGTTGCCGCCCTTTGCCAATACGCGGTCCATCCGCGTGTCCGGCGGGCTCGGCACCATCGCGCGGGTGGTGGGGGATGCGCAGGAGATCTATCCGCGCCGCCTTGCCGTGAGCGAGGCGCTGGAGCGGATCGAGACCTATTACAAGCCGTACCATCAGGCCCTGCGCCGGCTCATCGGCCGGGTGCAGCGCCAGTGGGGCCTAGCGGTGCTGGTGGATTGCCATTCCATGCCGTCCGCCTCCAATCGCGACGATGCGGCGCGTGCCGATTTCGTCATCGGGGACCGCTACGGCACCAGCTGCAGCGAGATCGTGACCGAGGCCATCGAGGCGGGCCTGACCGCGCGCGGCTACAGGGTGGTGCGCAACAAGCCCTACGCCGGGGGCTACATCACCGAGCATTACGGCAATCCCACCGCCGGCCTGCACGCGGTGCAGATCGAACTCAACCGCAGCCTCTATATGGACGAGGCTGCCTATGAGCGGCATGCGGGATTCGAGCAGGTCCGTTCCGACATCGCCGCGCTGCTGCCGGAGCTGTTTGCCGCCGTCACCGATCGGCTGGCGCCATCGCGCGCGGCGGCCGAGTGAGCGAGCATTGCATTTTTTAAACTGGTGCCTTGCGTTTTTCGTATGGCACGGCTACCAATTCCCCACGGCTGATGGTTTGAGCATCATTATACCGGTTGCGGACATCAACGCGGATGCGTTGGTGTCGGAATGGTATTTGATGGGGGAGAAGGCGGCAACAGATCGCCTCCCGCAAGCCTGCTAGACGGTCGTTGAGGCTTCCGGCGCATGATTTGCGGATCCGGCAGGCCCAAAAAGAAAGGGGCCGTCCGCGTGAGCGAACGGCCCAAGTCTAGGGAGGAAACGCCCAAGGAGGGCAGCGACAGAGCGACGCCAATCGCCATGTCGCAGTGCACAAATAGCCTAGTGCGGTGCCATAAATCAAGTCCCCTTTTGTCGCAGCCTCAGAAGTCGCGATAAGCCTTTGATTTTTGGGGAGTTGTGGAGCGCCGCTGCGCGCGCTTGCGCAGGTGTTTGGATAGGCACGGGCGAAATTTTTGCCGGGAGCTTTCCTTCGAGCCCCTTCGCCTCGAGTCGCAATCGATCAGTCCGGCGCTACGGCAGGGACGGTGGAGGGGCGCCAAACCCTCCATGGTTGCTCCTGCGAGCAAACAGGCCGGCGCGATGCGATGGGTGGGAGTAGGAAGCGCGGCGGTTGGCTTTGGCAGTTGGCGCGACCCCGAGGGCCGCTCCGCAGCCCGGATGTTTCCGCCTAAAGGCGCTCGCCAGAAGCGCCAGTCCCAAAGCCCCGGGTCGGGGATCCCGGAAAAAGGCCTTCCTGTGCAGGGCGGGCCCAAAAAGAAAGGGACCGCTCACGTTGCCGGAGCGGTCCAAGTCTAGGGAGGAAACGCCCAAGGAGGGCAGCGGCACTGCAACAAGCATTGCCGCGCTGCACCAATATGCTCCCGCGCCCCCCTTGTATCAAGGCCATGGCCGGCGGATTGTTTGGGCAGCCTGAGACTAATTAAAACCATTCGTTTGCAGCGCTTTGTTGGTCGGCTGCCTATTTGGTGCGCGACTGCACGAATATGATGCCTGCTGTTCGCCCAACGGCAGGGCGAATCCGCGACGGCGCACTGCGAAGGTGGTCTTTTCCCCTGGCAGGGGCGGGCACGCGCTTTTTTCGTTGCGCTTTTTGGGCTGTGCGTTTTTGTGGCCCCGCGCTTTTTGGCGCCGACCGCCGCAATCCCGGCGCCGCTCGCCGGTGCCTGGTGCGGGGCTCGCCCATCGCTTTCATTCTGCGGAGCCGTCATGACCGCCGTCGATTTCGACGCATTCGTCCACAAGCTCGCGACCGTTTCCGGCGAGGCCATCCTGCCCTTCTTCCGCACCGCCCTCGGCGTCGAGGACAAAGGCGCCGGCCGGGGCTTTGATCCGGTCACCGAGGCGGACCGCGCCGCCGAGCAGGCCATGCGTAGGCTCATCCGCGACACCTTCCCGGCCCATGGCATCATCGGCGAGGAATTCGACAACGTGGCCGGCGATGCGCCTTATGTCTGGGCGCTGGATCCCATCGACGGCACCAAGTCCTTCATCGCCGGCCTGCCGGCGTGGGGAACGCTCATCGGCCTGCTGAAGGACGGCGATCCGGTCTACGGCATGATGCACCAGCCCTTCATCGGCGAGCGCTTCTTCGGCGATGGCGGCGTGGCGCGCTACCGGGGCCCGGCGGGCGAGCGCATCCTGTCGGCGCGCGATTGCGGGCGGCTTGAGGATGCCATCCTCTTCACCACCAGCCCGCGCCTGATGAACACCGCCGACCGGGCCGCCTTCGAGACCGTGGAGGAGCGCGCGCGCCTCTCCCGCTACGGCGGCGATTGCTATGCCTATTGCATGGTGGCGGCGGGGCTGGTGGATCTCGTCATCGAGACCGAGCTGAAGGACCATGACATCATCGCCCTGGTCCCCATCATCGAGGGGGCGGGGGGCATCGTCACCAGCTGGGAAGGCGGCTCGCCGGTGCACGGCGGGCGCGTGGTGGCGGCGGGCAGCCGCAAGGTTCACGAGGAGGCGTTGCGCCTGCTCACTGCGTGAAATCTGGAGGCGTTGCGTCTCCTCACGGCCTGAGGGCGTGGCCGCTCACAGGATCGGCGTGCCGGGGATGAAGGCATCGAACGCGGCCCAGAACTGGGCGCGGAAGATGTCCTTCTCCATCATCAGCTCGTGGCGGCTGGCCGGCACCACCACATGGGCGCCGGCGATGAGCCGGGCCGAGAAATGCTCGATGGCCTTGTTCGACACCAGCCGCTCGCCCCCGGCGGCGATGATGAGCAGGGGCTGACGGATGCGGCTAATGGTGTCCGGATGCGTCAGCTCTGCCATGAGGGCCTCCGCGCCTGCGAGCCAGCCCACGGTCGGCGCGCCGAGGTCCAGCTCCGGGAAGGCTTTGACGAGGGCCTGGGTGCGCTCGAACCGCGCGCGGTCCGAGGTCAGGAGATTGCCTTCGAACCGCATGCGCGAGATCGTCCTGCCGTGACCGCCGGGCACATAGGCGCGGGCGAAGCCCATATGGGCGAGCAGCGACGACAGCGGGCGAACGAAGTCCTCGAACGGCACCGCATCCAGTCCCAGCATGGGGGCGGTGAGCACCATGCGGTCGAACCAGCGCTGGCCGTCCAGCACCGAGGACAAAAGGATGGTGCCGCCCATGGAATGGCCCAGCGCGAAGTGGGGCGGCGGGCAATCGGGTAGCATCACCTCGCGGGCAAACACCTCGAGGTCCAGCAGATAGTCCGAGAAGCGGGGCACGTGCCCCTTCAACCGGTTGCGCAGCAGGCGCTGGGAGCCGCCCTGGCCGCGCCAGTCCACCATCGCCACGGCAAAGCCGCGGGAACGCAGCTCGCGCACCACCTCGAAATATTTCTCGATGAATTCACAGCGCCCGCCAAACAGGGCGACGGTGCCCTTCACGCTGCCGCTCTCGGGCGCCCAGCGGGCAAACCGCAGCTTCACGCCGTCTTCGGCGACGAGTTCGCCGGTGACGCAGCCGTCTGGCACCGGATGGTTCGGAAGGGCGAACAATGTCATGCGCGGCTTCGGCGGGCTCTGCTTCGTCGCAGGCCGGAAGGCCCGGCCCGGATCGGTGCGCGAGGGTTACACGCTCGGGCGAGCCTTCACAATCGCGGCCTTCGCCGGCCGCCCCTATGGCGTGGCGGGACGGAAGCCGATCACCTGCATGCCGTTGATCTCGCCGCTGTCCGCATCCAGCACCAGGCGGACCCGTTCGCCGCGTGGCCCGGTGGCTTCGGCGAGGAAGCTGCGCCCGCGCTGGCGCACGCCGCTCACGTCGACGAAACCACGGGCCTTCAGGTTGGCTGCCACCTCGTCGGATTTCAGCAGCGGCGCACCGGGCGGGCGGCTCTGGTAGGGCCGGTAGGGATCGGGGCGGCTGCGGGCAAGCGGGGAGGCGGCATGGGCGGCGAACGCCTCCGCAACGGGGTTGAGACGGAGGCCGGGCGCGCCGGCGCCGTTTGCCTCCCCTTGCCCCGGCGCGGCGCCGGCCAGGCTCATGCCGGCCAACCCTGGACTGCCCAAATCGTCGCGCAAGTCAGTGCTCAGGTCGGCGACCGCGTTGGCGGTCGCGCCAGCGGTGCCGCGCTCGGTCTCGCCGGCTTTCGCCCGCGCCGCGTCGAGAAGGGAGGCGGGGTCGTGGGCGAGATCGTGCTTCTGTCGCTCGTCGAGCGTGCACTGGGCGGCCACCGGCGGCGCCGTCAGCGCCAACAGGGCGAACAGGAAGGCTGAAATGGCAGCCGGGCCGGCGCGCATCGCCTGCTCCTCCCTTTCCGCCGCCTGGCGGATGGAGCGTCACGTAGGGTCACAAGTTTACCGGCGGCGTTTGAACGAAATCCGACGCCACCGTTCATCCGGCGTTCAGGAAAACGACCTGTGCCGGGCGCCTCTTGACGCCCGAAAATGGCCTCCCCACATCCCCCACAGGCGCCGGGCACTCGTGGCGGCGCCGGAACCGGACCCGGCTTCGGAGGGTCCTGCATGTCGCTTCAAAGGAGGATATGCCATGCGCACGTTTGATCTGTCTCCGCTGTATCGCAACACCGTTGGCTTCGACCGGCTGTTCTCGCTGCTCGATTCCGTCGGTGGCGTGGATGCGGCACCCACATACCCGCCCTACAACATCGAGCGAACCGGCGAGAATGCCTATCGCATCACCGTTGCCGTGGCGGGCTTCACCGAGGCCGAGCTGGGCATCGAGGTGAAGGAAAATACCCTCACCCTCAAGGGCGAGAAGAAAGCGGTTGAATCCACCGAGGCCGGCCAGATGCTGTATCGCGGCATCGCGGCGCGTGCCTTCGAGCGCCGCTTCCAGCTCGCCGACCATGTGGAGGTGAAGGGTGCCGCCCTTGAGAATGGCCTGCTGCACGTGGATCTTGTGCGCAGCATTCCCGAGGCCAAGAAGCCCCGTGTCATCCCCATCGCCACCGCTGCAGGCGCCGAGGCGCCGAAAAGCATCGAGGGGGCCGTGGGATCGGCTCAGGCCGCCTGAAGAAGGTTGCCTGAATAAAGCCCGCCGGGCCGGCGGGCTTCGGGGGCGAACCGGTTTCGCCCCCATCCCTTCAAGGCGGTGCCGATGGTGCCGCCTTTTGCATGTGTGGGTTGATCTTAGCGGGGTTGATCTTGGCGGCGCGGAAGGAGAGGAGAGGGGGCCCTCCGCCTGAAAGGTCCGCTCCGTTGCCAGCTTCCCGCCCCAAGATTCTGATCACCACCCGCCTGTTCGACGATGCCGCCACCCGCTTCCTGGAGGCCCAGGGCTTCGAGGTGGTGCCCTCCGGCCTGCCCGGCGACGCGCTTGATTCCAACATTCCGGATGCCGATCTCAACGCCCTGCTGGAGGGTGCGGCCGGCTGGATCGTCGGCCAGCGGGCGGTGACCCGGGACGTGCTGGCCGCCCACCCGCAGCTGAAGGTGATCGCCCGGAGGGGTGTCGGCTATGACCGGGTGGACGTGGATGCGGCGCGCGATCTCGGACGCGTGGTGACCATCGCTGCCGGGGCCAACGATCCGGCGGTGGCGGACCACACCATCGCCCTCACGCTCGCAGTGCTGCGCCGCCTGAAGGCAAGCCAGGCCGCCATCGCGCGGGGCGACTGGCGGGTGCTGGTCGGCGCCGACCTCACCGGCAAGACGGTGGGCCTCATCGGCTTCGGCCGTATCGGCCGCCAGGTGGCGCGCCGCCTGTCCGGCTTCGATGTAACCGTGTTGGTCACCTCGCGCACGCCGGATCCCGAGGCGGCGGGCGTCACCTTCGTGGCGCTGGACGAGCTAATCGCGCGCAGCGACGTGGTGAGCCTCCACGCCCCGCTGGTTCCGGAAACCCGCCACGTCATCAATGCGGCGACGCTGAAGGCCATGAAGCGTGGCGCGGTGGTGGTGAATACCTCGCGCGGCGGCCTAATCGACGACGCGGCTCTTCTTGCCGCGCTGGAGGCCGGCGAGATCGCGGGCGCCGGCCTCGACGTGTTCGAGGCGGAGGCGGATGAAGCCCTGCACCCCCTCGCAGAGGCCCTGGCCGCGCGAGAGGACGTGGTGGCCACTGCCCATGCGGCGGGATCGAGCGAGGAGGCGCTGGCCCGCGGCAACCTCATTTCCGCGCAATGCGTGGCGGCGGCGCTTGCCGGTGCGCCTTTCCCGCCCGGCTGCCTGATCGCCGACGGGCGCGTGAAGTAGTTCGTTTACCCTATTGAAAATAAAACGATCCTCCCCGCTCAGGCGTCTGCGCCCGAGCAGGGAGGGTCCTGGAGCCGGAGGCTGGGACGAGCTTGAGTCTCCGCCTCAACAATCGACAATAATTAACTGAATCTTAATCATTTATCCGCCGCCGCGGGGCGCGGGCCTCAGCCGCCGCTGATGGCGGTGAGGATGAAGACATCCGCCCCGGGCGCGAGCGGGGTGTCGAGCCGCGCCCGGCGGCCGTCCACGAACACGTTGATGTGCCGGCGGATGGCCGGGCGCTCGTCGCAGAGCCGGCCGCGCATGCCGGGCCAGCGTGCGTCCAGCGCATCCATCAGCTGCCGGACATCGCCGGCCGCTACCTCCACCAGCGTCTCGCCATCCGGGAACAGCCGCACCAGATGGGCCGGCAGCCGCACCCGTACGGGGGCGCGGGCCGGCGCTTGCGGATCGGCAGGCATGCTCAGGCCTCCACGACGAGGGTCTCCACCGAGGAGATCGCCGGCAGGTGCTCGGCGATGCGGCTCCAGCTATCGCCCTCGTCCGCGCTTACATACAGCTCGCCCGAGCCGGTGCCGAAATAGACGCCCGCCGGCTCCAGCGTATCGGTGGCCATGGCCTGGCGCAGCACGTTGAAAAAAGCGTTCTGCTGCGGCAGGCCCGCGCGCAGGGCAGTCCAGCTCGTGCCGCCGTCGCGGGTGCGCCAGACGGCGGCCTTGGCGTCGGGCATGAAGCGGCCCGCGGTGTCGCCGTTCAGCGGCACCAGAAAGAGCGTGTCCGGGTCGCGGGGATGGGCGGCGGCGGGAAAGCCGAAGCTGGAGGGCAGGCCCTGCTCGATGCTGGTCCAGCTCGTCCCGCCATCATCGGAGCGGTACATGCCGCAATGATTCTGCTGGTAGAGCCGATGCCGCATGCCCGGCGCCTTCACCACGCAATGCACGCACTGGCCGTGCTCGGGATAATTCTGGCCTTCGGGCAGGAAGTCGGCGCGGGTGCCGCGATTGCGCGCGCTCCAGGTCTTGCCGCCATCGGCGCTGTGGAACACGCCGGCGGCGGAGATGCCCACCCACACCCCCTCCGGATCTTCAGGGTCCAGAACGAGCGAATGCAGAATCAGCCCGGCCCCGCCCGGATTCCATTCGGTGCGGGAGGGGTGCTGCTGGAGCCCGTCCAGGTGGGTGAAGCTTTCCCCGCCATCGTCGGAGCGGAACAGGCCGGCCGGCTCCACCCCGGCATAGAGCGTGCCGCCGGATCCAGGGGCGAGGCTCCACACGGTCTTCACCGGTGTCTCGCCCTCGGCATAGGCAAGGCCCCGGCTGGAATGGCGCCAGGAGGCGCCGAGATCGTCCGATTGCCAAACGGCGGGGCCGAACCATTCGTTGCCGCCGCCCGCATAGATCTGTCCCGTGGCCGGATCGCCGATCACATGGTTCATGGGCCAGGTGTCGCAATAGGGGCCGCGCAGGGTCCATGCGCTGCGGCCCCCGTCGCTTTCGAGGATGAAGGCCCCCTTCCTGGTTCCCACCAGCACCAGCACAGTTTGCGCCATTTGTTCCTCCCTCGCGCCCGCGGCCCCGACCGCTCTCCTCCTGAGGACGCAAGCGCTGCGTGCCCTCCGACAGGCACGCCGGAATTTTCCATCGGGCGTTTTCATCAGCTCTTGGAATTCGATGGCTGATGATTTACGATATTTATCAGTTCTGATGGAGATGGCCTTGAACATCCGGGTGAAGGAGACGGCGGACGAGACCCGCGAGCGCATCGCGCGGACGGCGGAGGAGCTGTTCCGCCGCATGGGTTTCGCCAAGACCGCGGTGGCGGACATCGCCGCCGAGCTCGGCATGTCGGCCGCCAACGTCTATCGCTTCTTCCCGTCCAAGACCGCTATCGTCGCCACCATCTGCACCCGCACCCTGCTTGAGAACGAGGCCCAGATCGCCGCCGTGCTCGCGGGGGAGGGGACCCCGCAGGAGCGCATCATCGAGGGCTATGTGACCATCCTGCGCTACCACAAGGAGAATTTCCTTGAGGAGCGCCGTGTGCACGACATGGTGCTGGTGGCCATGGAGAACAATTGGGATGCCATCGAGGCCCACAAGGCGCGCATTGGCGGCATGGTCGCCAAGGTGCTGGCCGAGGGCATCGAGAGCGGTGTTTTCGTGCCCCACAATCCGGCGATGGTGAGCCAGATCATTCTCGGCGCCTGCGTGCGCTATTGCCACCCGGTGCTGGTGGTTCAGCATATCGACGAGGATCTGGAGGCCGGCTTGCGGGCCAGCCTCCGCTTTATTCTGCGGAGCATCGAGGTGGAGCGGACCCCACTCCCCTGAATGGGGGTGATCCGCGCGCCTTCGTGCGCCTTAAAAGTGATGAAAGATGAATTTCGTCAGCGTTGAGCTGTTACTCGACATTTGACAGGACTGTGCCATGCCCGTCGCTGCCCCCGACTCCCGTCTGCCTTCCGGTTCGCCGCGCCTTTTGCGTGCAGGCCTTCTCGCCTCTTCCCTCGGAGCCGTCGCCGTCCTTCTGGCTGCCTGCGGAGAGTCCGCCCCGGCCCAAACCGAGGCGGATGCGCCTCAGGTGGTGGCCCGGCCGGTGCAGGTTACCACCGTGGCCTTCAAGCCGCGCGAGACCGAGAAGACCTTCGTCGGCGTGGTCCGGGCGCGGCGGGAGATCGACCTCGCCTTCCGCGTGGGCGGCAAGATGGTGCAGCGGAAGGTGGAGGTGGGCGACCTCGTGGCGCCGGGCGACGTGGTGGCCCGCATGGATCCCGAAGACCTGCGGCTCGAACTGGAAAGCGCGCGCGCCGAGCTTGCCGCTGCCACCGCCAACCTCAACCAGACCTCCGCCGAGGACGGCCGCTACCGCTCGCTCACGGCAAAGGGCTATTCCTCGGCCGCCGACCTCGACCGCAAGGCCCTCGCCAAGGA
This sequence comes from Xanthobacter versatilis, assembly GCF_043193975.1. NCBI lineage: Bacteria > Pseudomonadati > Pseudomonadota > Alphaproteobacteria > Hyphomicrobiales > Xanthobacteraceae > Xanthobacter > Xanthobacter versatilis. Next base: position 180,297 of record NZ_JBAFVB010000009.1, read on the forward strand.
AGAGGCGGTAGGGCGCATAGAGCGGGCCAAGCGATCGCTGGAGCTGGCCGAGAACCGGCTCTCCTACGCCGAACTGGTGGCCGATGCCGCCGGCGTGGTGGTGGCCACTGCCGCCGAGCCGGGGCAGGTGGTGTCCTCCGGCCAGACCATCGTCCGCGTGGCGCGGCTCGATGAGAAGGAGGCCGTGGTCTCCCTGCCCGAGACGGCGCTGGCCGATGCCCGCGCTGCCGACGCCTTCGTGACCCTGTGGGCGGAACCCGGCCGGCGCATTCCCGCCCACCTGCGCGAGCTTTCGCCCCAGGCCGATGCCACCTCGCGCACCTATCCCGCCCGCTTCACCCTCGATGGGGCGGACGCCAGCGTCGCCCTTGGCATGACCGCCACCGTCACCCTGCGCCCCAAGGACCAGCAGGCGGTGGCGCGGCTGCCGTTGTCCGCCGTCATTGATCGGGGCCATGGCCCGCAGGTGTTCGTGGTGGACGGGGCGAGCCATACCCTGGCCGCCCGGCCGGTCACCATCGCCGCCTATACGGAGGACCAGGTGCTGGTGGCCGCCGGCGTCGCGCCCGGAGATGAGGTGGTGACGCTGGGCGTGCAGACGCTGCTGCCGGGCCAGAAGGTGCGCACCGCCAAGCTCCCCGGCTCCACCGACATGGCCGCCGCCGGCCTCAAGGAGATCCGGCCGTGAGCGCTGCTGACAAGCCCCCCGCCACTCAGCCTTCCGCCCACCAGCCTCCCGGGAGCGCGCCGGATGACGCCGGCTCCGGCTTCAACCTGTCGCGCTGGGCCATCACCCACCGCGCTTTGACCCTGTTCGCCATCCTGCTGCTGGCGGCGGCGGGTGCCTATTCCTACCTCAACCTCGGCCGGGCCGAGGATCCCTCCTTCACCATCAAGGTCATGGTGGTGCAGGCGGCGTGGCCGGGAGCCACCGCCTCTGAAATGCAAGCCCAGGTGGCCGACCCCATCGAGAAGAAACTGCAATCCCTGCCGCACCTCGACCGGGTGGAGAGCTATTCCCGCCCCGGCGTCTCCTTCGTGCAGATCTTCCTGGCGGATTCCACCCCGGCTCGGGAGGTGAAGGACCTCTGGTACCAGGTGCGCAAGAAAGTCGCCGACATGCGCGGCGACCTGCCGGCGGGCGTTATCGGTCCCGGCTTCGACGACGAATATGGCGATGTCTATTCCGCTCTCTACATGCTGAGCGGGGAGGGCGCCGCCCCGGCCGAACTGAAGCGGCAGGCCGAGATCATCCGCCAGCGCCTGCTGCGGGTGAAGGATGTGGAGAAGGTCGACCTCATCGGCGAGCGGCCCGAGCGCATCTATATCGAATTCTCCCACGCCCGCCTCGCCAACCTGGGCGTCACTCCGGCGCAGGTGTTCGACAGCGTCGCCCGGCAGAATGCTGTGGTGGCGGGTGGCGCGGTGGATACCCGCTCCGACCGCATCAACCTGCGCCTCACCGGCGCCTTCAGCGGCGTGGAGGCGATCGCCGAGGTCCCGGTGGCGGTGAACGGGTCGCTGGTGCGCCTCGGCGACATCGCAACCGTCAAGCGCGGCTACGAAGATCCGCCCTCGTTCCTGGTGCGCCAGCATGGCCGCCCGGCCATCGGCATCGGCGTGTCCATGGCGGCGGGCACCAACATCCTCACCCTCGGCACCGAGCTGAAGGCGGCCATGGCGGAAGCCACCGCCGAGCTGCCCGTGGGCATCGACGTGACCCAGGTGGCCGACCAGCCCCACATCGTCGGCGAATCGGTGGGCGAGTTCCTGAAGACCTTCGTGGAAGCCCTCGTCATCGTGCTGGTGGTGAGCTTCCTGTCGCTTGGTTTCCGCACCGGCATCGTGGTGGCGCTGTCGGTGCCGCTGGTGCTGGCCATCGTGTTCCTGGTGATGTTCGCCGCCGGCATGGATCTGCACCGCATCACCCTGGGCGCGCTCATCATCGCGCTGGGCCTTCTGGTGGACGATGCCATCATCGCCATCGAGATGATGGTGGTGAAAATGGAGGAGGGCTGGGACCGCATGCGCGCGGCCACCTTCGCCTGGACCTCCACCGCCTTCCCCATGCTGACCGGCACGCTGGTGACCGCCGCCGGCTTCCTGCCCGTGGGCTTCGCCAAATCCTCCTCCGGCGAATATGCCGGCGGCATCTTCTGGGTGGTGGGATTCGCTCTCATCGCCTCGTGGTTCGTGGCGGTGATCTTCACGCCCTATCTCGGCACGGTGCTTTTGCCCGACATGAAGAAGGGCGCCCACCACGAGATGCACGACGGCCGCCTCTACCGTGCCTTCCGCCGGGTGCTGGAGGCGTGCCTGCGGCACCGGTTCCTGGTGATCGGCGCCACCGTGGCGATGTTCGCCGGCGCCATCGTCGCCTTTGGCCATGTGCAGCAGCAGTTCTTCCCCACCTCGACCCGGCCCGAGCTGTTCCTGGAGATGCGCCTGCCCGAGGGCACGTCCATCACCGTCACCGAGGCCACGGCGAAGAAGGCCGAAGCCCTGATCGGCGACGATGCCGACGTGGCGACGGCGACCACTTACGTGGGCCGCGGCGCGCCGCGCTTCTGGCTCGGCCTCAACCCGGTGCTGCCCAACCCGAATTTTGCGCAGATCGTCATCGTGGCGAAGGACATCGAGGCTCGCGAGCGGCTCAAGGCGCGGCTCGACACCGCCATCGCCGACGGCGCGCTCTCTGAAGCGCGGGTGCGCGTCGACCGCTTCGTGTTCGGCCCGCCGGTCGGCTTCCCGGTGCAGTTTCGCGTGGTGGGACCGGACCCCATCGCGGTGCGCGATATCGCCGAGAAGGTGCGCGTGGTGATGGCCGCGGACAAGGACATGATCGACCCGCACCTGAATTGGGGCGAGCAGGTCAAGTCCATCACCCTCGCCGTGGACCAGGACCGCGCCCGCGCCCTCGGCACCACCCCACGCGATCTTGCCGAGACCCTCCAGACCCTGCTCTCCGGCTACACCGTGACCCAGCACCGCGAGGGCAATCTGCTCATCGACGTGGTGGCCCGTGCGGTGCCCGAAGAGCGCCTGGACCTCGAACACCTCGCCGCCCTCACGGTGACCACCCGCAACGGGCTTGCCGTGCCACTGGGACAGGTGGCGCGCATCGCCTATGCCCATGAGGAGCCCATCCTCTGGCGGCGCGACCGTGACCTGGTGCTCACCGTGCGCGGCGACGTGCGGGACGGGGTGCAGCCGCCGGACGTGACCACCCGCATCCTGCCCAAGCTCGCCGCCATCAAGGCGGAGCTTGCGCCCGGCTATCGCATCGAGACCGGCGGCTCCATCGAGGAGAGCGCCAAGGCCAATGCGTCGCTGGCGGCGGTGTTCCCGGTGATGATCATCGTGATGCTGACGCTGCTGATGATCCAGCTGCAGAGCTTCTCGCGCCTCGCGCTGGTACTGGCCACGGCGCCGCTCGGCCTGATCGGCGCGGCGGGCGGGCTGCTCATCGCCCACAAGCCGTTCGGCTTCGTGGCGCTGCTTGGGCTGATCGCGCTGGCTGGCATGATCATGCGCAACACGGTGATCCTGGTGGACCAGATCGACCACGACATCCGCGACGGCCACACCCCCCACCGCGCGATCGTGGATGCGACGGTCCGCCGAGCGCGGCCGGTGGTGCTCACCGCGCTGGCGGCGGTGCTGGGCATGATCCCGCTGGCGGAGAGCGTGTTCTGGGGCCCCATGGCGGTGACCATCATGGGCGGCCTTCTGGTGGCAACCGTGCTCACCCTGCTGGTGGTGCCGGCGCTCTACGCCACCTGGTTCCGCGTGAAGGTCACGGACGACGAACCCGCCCCGGCGGCCATGCCGCAGCCAGCCGAATGAACTTTCCACCTGGCGCCGGATCCGGTCGGATCCGCCGCGCCCGGTGGATCACGGTGTCCCGGCGCCCCCCGGGACAGTCCTCCCTGCCCGGTCGCGGCTACCGCCCCCCGCCGCAGCCGGGCGGGAGGACGTCCTCAGCGCGGCTCCGCCCGGTGTCCGGGCGGAGGAAGCTCGCCGCCTCAGTTCTTCTCGCGCAGGGCGAGGCCGAACATGAGCGTGCCGACGCCGTTGACGATGAGGTCGACGCCAAGGAACAGGCCAAGGATGTAGAGCGAGTTCACCGGCCAGCGGGCGATGATGATGGCGCCCAGCAGCAGGGTGACGATGCCCGACACCACGATGAAGCCCCAGCCCTTGGCGGGACGGGAGCCGACGCCGGCGAAGATGCGGAAGATGCCTTCCACCGCCAGCGCCACGCCGATCATCAGGGTCAGGACGCCGGCGCCGAGCAGAGGGTTGTTGATCATGAGGCCGCCGGCCACCACATAGAGCACGCCGGCCAGCAGCCAGTAGAAGAACCGGCCCCAGCCCTGGACCCGGAAGGCGTGGATGACCTGGACCACGCCGCCCACGAGAACCAGCGCGCCGACCCACAGCACCGTCACGACGGTGGAGGCGAGCACATGGGCGAGGGCCACGAACCCGAGCACGATGAAGGCGATGCCCAGCACCGCGAACCAGCCCCAGCTGGCGCGCACGGCGTGGAGCTGGTCGGTGACCGTGGATGCGGGAGTTTGCGCAGGCATTGTCATTTTGCCGTCTCCGGATGCGATGGGCATGGCGCCCTCGCCGGTTGGGATGAGTCGTTCCACCCGCTGCAATCATACAGCAGGAACCGACCGCTCACAGCGCGGGGTGTGCCGGAGTTGGGGTGCAATCCATTGCCGCGATGGCGGCGCGCAAGAGCGGGCCGCTCATCGTGCAAGGGCTTGGAGGAAGAGTTTGGGACGGGAAAGGCGCACAGGCTCTTATCCGTCGCCACCCGGTTCATCGCGGGCTGCGGTGAGCTGGAACTGACCGGGCGCGGCCAAGGTGGGCACCCGCGTGACGGGCACTCGCGCGATTCGCGCGCCGGGGCGGTCTGGAGCGGGAGGTGGGCTGGAACAGAGCCGATGGGGCGGGCTCAGGGATCGCCGTCATCGCGTCGGTCCGGATTGAGACCGGAGAGGCATCCCAAACGGGGCATGCCCGGGCGTGTGGCGAGCGAGCGAAGGCAGGCTGGAAGACGGGAAAACCCGGCCGGCGCAGGGCGCCGACCGGGTTTGAAGGATCAGCGCTGGGCCGGAACCACGGGCTTGCCGGCGGACGCGGTGGAGACCGGGGCAGGGGCGCCGGCATTGGCCTGCGGCGTGCCGGTCTTCGGCAGGATCACCACCTTGGTGCCCACGCCGGCGCGGTCGAACAGGTCCTCGATGTCGGCGTTCAGCAGGCGGAAGCAGCCGGACGACACGAACTTGCCGATGGTCTGGGGCTCGTTGGTGCCGTGGATGCGGTATTCGGTGCTGCCCAGATAGAGCGCGCGGGCGCCCATGGGGTTGCCCGGGCCGCCGGCCATGAAGCGCGGCAGGTAGGGCTGGCGCTGGATCATCTCGGACGGGGGACGCCAGTCGGGCCATTCCGCCTTGCGGGAGATCTTCTGGGTGCCGGACCAGGTAAAGCCCTCGCGGCCCACGCCGATGCCGTAGCGGATCGCCTTGCCGCCGCCCACCACGTAATAGAGGTAGGTGTTGGGCGTATCGATGATGATGGTGCCGGCCGGCTGGGTGGTCACATAGTCCACGGTCTGGCGGCGGAAACGCTCCGGCACCGGCTCGGTGGGGTCCACGTTCTCGATGCGCGGGCCAGACGGCGCCTCGGTGGTGCCGGGCACCACGGCGGCGTTGGGCGCATAGGCGCCGGCGGGCGGCGGGCCGGCATTGATGCTGGCGTAAATCGCGTCCTGGTCCACCGCGCCACGGCCGGAGCCGCCATAGGTGGCCTGCGCCGGAGGCTCATAGGCAGCGGGGGCCGGCTGGCCATAGACACCGGCCGGCGGCGCGCCGGCCTGGGGCGCGGCATAGGTCTGCTGGCTGTAGCCCTGGTTGCCGTAGGGCTGGTTTCCGTAAGCCTGGCCCTGGGGCACGACCGCGGCCGGCTGCGGGCCGCCCTGGGGGGCGACGGCGCTCGGCGCGGCGGAATAGTTCGGCTGCACGGGCTGCGGATAGCCCTGCTGCGGGTAGGCCTGCTGCGGATAAGGCTGCGCTGCGGGCGCGCCATAGGCCGGGGCCGACTGCTGGCCGGGGGGCGGCAGCTCGGTGCGCTCCAACTGGTCGTGACGCACGGGCGCCTGGCGGGCATAGGGATCAGAATAGCCGGGCGGCGGCGCGCCATAGCCCCCCACGGAGCCGGGCGGCAGCGTGCCGGCGTCCTCTTCGTCCGCCCCGTTGGCGGGCAGGCTGTAGCTCGTGCCGTTGGCGGGCTGGCCGAAGGCCGGCGCGGTGAGAACCGATGCCCCGAAGGCGGCGAGGAGAAGTTTGTGGCGCAGGGTCATGTGAGAGGGTTAACCGTGAAACGTGACGAAATTGGAAACGGGGCGCGGAAAATTTCGCAGGCCACGTCGGTAATACCGTACGGAAGAGCCGGGCGCTCCCTCACCTCCGCCGATCTGTGACAAAAGCGTGTATGCCCACCGTTGTGCAGGCGCAACAACGCTTCGCGCAGCGCCGCTGATCGTGATCAGCATGGCTGGGGCAGCGTGCGCAACCGTTGCGTCGCGGGCCAGCGGAGGCGCTTGAATGTGGCGACGTTAGGATATAAAGATATCTTTATGTCAAATCCGAAGATCGGTCCGTCGCTGTCGTTCCCCGCCGTGCTCGAAAGCCTGAAGGCGGCGGGCGAGGATACGCGCCTGCGCCTGATCGCGGTGCTGGGCGAGGCGGAGCTGACGGTCTCGGACCTCACCGAGATCCTGGGCCAGTCGCAGCCGCGCATCTCGCGCCATCTCAAGCTGCTGGCCGAGGCCGGGCTGGTGGAGCGGCACCGGGAGGCGAGCTGGATCTTCTATCGCCGGGCGGCGGATGGGGCGGGCGGCCGAATCGGCACCGCGCTTCTGGCGCTGCTGGATCGCGACGATCCGGTGCTGGTGGGCGACCGGGCGCGCCTTGTGTCCGTGCGTGCGGCGCGCGCGGCGGCGGCGCAGGCCTATTTTGCCGCCCACGCCCGTGAATGGGACGAGATTCGCCGGCTCCATGTGCCCGAGGCGGCGGTGGAAGCTGCGGTGCGGCAGGCGCTGGGCGCCGCGCCCATCCGCTCGCTGCTGGATCTCGGCACCGGCACCGGCCGCATGCTGGAGGTGTTCGCGCCCGATATCGAGCGCGGCATGGGCATAGACCTGTCTCCGGATATGCTGGGCGTCGCCCGCACCAATCTGGAGCGGGCCGGCATCCGCCACTGCCTGCTGCGCCAGAGCGACATCTATGCGGTGCCGGCGCCGCGCGATTCGTTCGATGCGGTGATCGTGCATCAGGTGCTGCATTATCTCGACGACGGCGGCCGCGCCCTGAAGGAGGCGGCGCGGGTGCTGCGTCCCGGCGGCAGGCTGCTGGTGGTGGATTTCGCCCCCCATGGCCTGGAGTTCCTGCGCGACGCCCATGCCCACCGCCATCTCGGCTTCCCGCGCGAGACGGTGGAGGGCTGGCTCGCCGACGCGGGGCTGGACCTCGTCACTTTCCGCACCCTCGCGCCCGACGGCAAGGCGGGGGACGGGCTCACCGTTTCGCTCTGGCTGGCGCGCGACCCGCGCGTGCTCATGGCCGAGGCCGACCTTGCCGACAGGGAGATTGCCTGATGACCACGCCCGCCCTTGCTCCCGCCCCGATCCGGGCGAGCCGGGAGATGGACCGGCCGCCGGTGAAGGTCTCCTTCGAGTTCTTCCCGCCGAAGTCGCCGGAGATGGAAAAGACCCTGTGGTCGTCCATCGCCCGCCTCGCGCCGCTGTCGCCTGATTTCGTCTCGGTCACCTACGGCGCCGGCGGCTCCACCCGCGAGCGCACCCACGCCACCGTGGAGCGCATCGCCAAGGAGACCGACCTTGCCCCTGCCGCCCACCTCACGTGCGTGGCCGCGACCCGGGACGAGATCGACGCCGTGGTGCGCGCCTATGGCCAGGCGGGCGTGAAGCATATCGTGGCCCTGCGCGGCGATCCGGTGACCGGGGTGGGCACGCGCTATGAGCCCCATCCCGGCGGCTATGCCTATGCCAATGACCTCGTGGCCGGCATCAAGCGCATCGGCGATTTCGAGGTGTCGGTCTCCGCCTATCCGGAAAAGCACCCGGAGAGTGCGAGCCTTGATGCCGACATTGATGTCCTGAAGGCCAAGGTGGATGCGGGCGCCACCCGCGCCATCACCCAGTTCTTCTTCGAGAACGACGTGTATTTCCGCTATCTGGACAAGGTGCGGGCGCGGGGCATCGACATTCCCATCGTGCCGGGCATCCTGCCGGTGACCAACTTCAAGCAGGCCTCCAGCTTTGCTACCCGCACCGGCGCCAGCGTGCCGGCCTGGCTGCTGCGGCGGTTCGAGGGGCTCGACGACGACGTGGAGACTCGCAAGCTCATCGCCGCCGCCGTGGCCGCCGAGCAGGTGACGGACCTCGTTGATCGCGGTGTCACCGATATCCATTTCTATACGCTGAACCGCGCCGACCTCGTCTACGCCATCTGCCACCTGCTGGGGTTGCGGCCCAAGGTGGCGGGCGCGCTGGCGGATGCGCCAAAGGCTGTCGCCATCTGAACGCCGGAAGCCCTCTCCCGCTCGCGGGGGAGGGTTGGTAGGGGGCCACAGTCCCATCGGCGCCGGAAAAATTGGCGACGATGTCGTGTTTTCGTCCGGCGACGGACGTCCATCTGTTTCACCGAGGCTGTCCCAAGCCCCGAGCCCTGAGAACTTCAGCCATGACCGAAACCCGCGCCGCCAACACCTTCTCAGCCCTCGCCCAGGCCGCGTCCGAGCGCATTCTCGTGCTCGACGGCGCCATGGGCACCATGATCCAGGGGCTGAAGCTGGACGAGGCCGGCTATCGGGGCGCGCGCTTTGCCGACTGGCCGCGCGACGTGAAGGGCAACAACGACCTTCTCAGCCTCACCCAGCCCGATGCGGTGCGGGCCATCCACCTCGAATATTTCCGCGCCGGCGCGGACATGGTGGAAACCAACACCTTCTCCGGCACCTCGATCGCCCAGGCCGACTACGGCATGGAAGAGCTGGTCTACGAGCTGAATTTCGAGAGCGCCCGCCTCGCCCGGGAGGCAGGCGACATCGCCCAGGCCGAGGACGGCCGCCCGCGTTTCGTCGCCGGCGCCTTCGGCCCCACCAACCGCACCGCCTCCATCTCCCCGGACGTGAACGACCCCGGCTTCCGCGCGGTGACCTTCGACGACCTCGCCGGCGCCTATCACGAGCAGGCGCGCGGTCTCGTCGATGGCGGGGCGGACATCCTGCTGGTCGAGACCATCTTCGATACGCTGAACGCCAAGGCGGCCATCTTCGCCATCGAGCAATTGTTCGCCGAGCGCGGCATCCGCCTGCCGGTGATGATCTCCGGCACCATCACCGATCTCTCCGGCCGCACCCTCTCGGGCCAGACGCCCGCCGCCTTCTGGTATTCGCTCCAGCATGCCCGGCCGTTCTCCATCGGCCTCAACTGCGCGCTGGGGGCGCGGGAGATGCGCGCCCACGTGGCCGAGATCGGCCGGGTGGCCGACACGCTGGTGTGCGCCTATCCCAATGCCGGCCTGCCCAACGAATTCGGCATGTATGACGAGAGCCCGCAGGCCATGGCGGAACTGGTTGGCGAGTTCGCCGCCTCCGGCCTCGTGAACATCGTGGGCGGCTGCTGCGGTACCACGCCAGCCCACATCCGCGCCATCGCGGAAGCGGTGAAGGGCAAGGCCCCGCGCGTGGTGCCGCAGATCGAGCCGCGCCTGCGCCTCTCCGGTCTTGAGCCGTTCGAGCTGACGCCGGAAATTCCCTTCGTGAACGTGGGCGAGCGCACCAACGTCACCGGCTCCGCCCGCTTCCGCAAGCTCATCACCACCGGCGACTTTGCCGCCGCGCTCGCGGTGGCGCGCGACCAGGTGGAGAGCGGCGCGCAGGTCATCGACATCAACATGGACGAAGGCCTCCTCGACAGCGAGGCGGCCATGGTCACCTTCCTCAACCTCGTCGCCGCCGAGCCGGACATCGCTAAGGTGCCGGTGATGGTGGACAGCTCGAAGTGGGAGATCATCGAGCAGGGGCTGAAGCGGCTTCAGGGCAAGGGCATCGTCAATTCCATCTCCATGAAGGAGGGGGAAGACGCCTTCCGCGAGAAGGCCCGGCTCGTGCGCAGCTACGGCGCCGCCGTGGTGGTGATGGCCTTCGACGAGGAAGGCCAGGCCGACACCTTCGAGCGCAAGACCCAGATCTGCGCCCGCGCCTACCGCATCCTGACGGAAGAGCTGGCCTTCCCGCCGGAAGACATCATCTTCGATCCCAACGTCTTCGCGGTGGCTACCGGCATCGAGGAGCACGCCGGCTATGGCGTCGCCTTCATCGAGGCGACCCGCTGGATCCGGCAGAACCTGCCCCACGCCCACGTGTCGGGCGGCGTCTCCAACCTGTCGTTCTCGTTCCGCGGCAACGAGCCGGTGCGCGAGGCCATGCACGCGGTTTTCCTCTATCACGCCATCCAGGCGGGCATGGACATGGGCATCGTCAATGCCGGGCAGCTCGCCGTCTATGACGAGATCGAGCCCGGACTGCGCGAGGCCTGCGAGGACGTGGTGCTGAACCGCCGTCCCGATGCCACCGAGCGCCTGCTGGAAATCGCCGAGGGCTTCAAGGGCGCGGCCGGCAAGGAGAAGAAGGAGGCGGATCTCGCCTGGCGCTCCTGGCCAGTGGACAAGCGCCTCGCCCATGCCCTCGTCAACGGCATCACCGACTTCGTGGAGGCGGACACCGAGGAGGCGCGCCAGTCCGTCGCCCGCCCGCTCCACGTCATCGAGGGGCCGCTGATGGCGGGCATGAATGTGGTGGGCGACCTGTTCGGCGCCGGCAAGATGTTCCTGCCCCAGGTGGTGAAGTCCGCCCGCGTGATGAAGCAGGCCGTGGCCTATCTCATGCCCTTCATGGAGAAGGAAAAGGAGGAGATGGGCGTCACCTCCGCCTCGGCCGCCGGCAAGGTGCTGATGGCGACCGTGAAGGGCGACGTGCACGACATCGGCAAGAACATCGTGGGCGTCGTGCTCCAGTGCAACAACTACGAGGTCATCGATCTCGGCGTCATGGTGCCCATGGCGAAGATCCTCGAAACCGCCAAGGCCGAGAAGGTGGACGTGATCGGCCTTTCCGGCCTCATCACCCCGTCGCTGGACGAGATGGTGAATGTGGCCGCCGAGATGGAGCGCGAGGGCTTTTCCCTGCCGCTGCTCATCGGCGGCGCCACCACCTCGCGCGTCCACACCGCGGTGAAGATCTCGCCCCGCTACGAGCGCGGGCAGGCGGTCTATGTCACCGACGCCAGCCGGGCGGTGGGCGTGGTCTCCAACCTGCTCAACAAGGACACGCGCGGCGCTTATGTGGCGGACATCCGCGCCGAATATCGCAAGCTTGCCGAGGCCCATGCGCGGGCCGATGCCAACAAGCAGCGCGTGCCCCTCGCCAAGGCGCGCGACAACGCCCTGAAGCTGGACTTTTCCGCTTATGAGGTGCCCCGGCCCGGCTTCCTCGGAACCCAGATGATCGAGGACCACGACCTTGCCGACCTCGTGCCCTTCATCGACTGGACGCCCTTCTTCCAGTCCTGGGAGCTGACCGGGCGCTATCCGGCCATCCTTGAGGACCAGGTGGTGGGCGAGCCGGCCCGCGCGCTGTTTGCCGACGCGCAGGCGATGCTGGAGAAGATGGTTGCGGAGAAGTGGGTGAGCGCCCGTGCCGTGGTGGGCTTCTGGCCGGCCAATGCCATGGGCGATGACATCGTCCTGTTCCGCGACGACACCCGCAAGACGCCGCTGGCCACCCTCCACACCCTGCGCCAGCAACTGGCGAAGCGGGACGGCCGCTTCAACCTGGCGCTGTCGGACTTCGTCGCGCCGCTGGAGACCGGGGTCGCCGATTATGTCGGCGGCTTCGCGGTGACCACCGGCATCGGCGAGGAGGAGCGGGTGGCGGCCTTCAAGGCGGCCAACGACGACTATTCCGCCATCCTGCTGAAGGCCCTGTGCGACCGCCTCGCCGAGGCCTTCGCCGAGCGCCTGCATCATCTGGTGCGGACCCGACTGTGGGGCTATGCGGCCGACGAGGCGCTGGCCAACGACGACCTCATCGCCGAGCGCTATCGCGGCATCCGCCCCGCGCCCGGCTATCCGGCCCAGCCCGACCACACGGAAAAGGCGACCATCTTCCGCCTGCTCGACGCCACTAACAAGGCGGGCATCCAGCTGACGGAGAGCTTCGCCATGTGGCCGGGAGCGGCGGTGTCGGGGCTGTATTTCGCCCACCCCGAGAGCGCCTATTTCGGCGTCGGCCGCATCGAGCGCGACCAGGTGGAGGACTACGCCGCCCGCAAGGGCTGGAGCGTGGAGGAGGCCGAGAAGTGGCTCGCCCCCATCCTCAATTACGATCCCGCGCAGGTGGCCGCGGCGGAGTAGGGGGCGCCTCCGTCAGTCCCGGCCGTCCCAGTCGCGGCGGCCGGCCACTCCGTGCGAGGTGCCGAGGGGCGATGGCGGCCTCACGCCGCCGCGCCGGCTCCCGACTTCAGCTGCGCGAACGTGTTCGCCAGCCGGACGAAGCCGTCCACATCGATCTCCTCGGCTCGCGCCGTTTCCTCCACGCCAGTGGCTTTGAGCAGGGCGGCGGTGTCGACCCCCAGGGATTTCAGGCTCTGGCGCAGCATCTTGCGGCGCTGGCCGAAGGCGGCTTCCGTCACCTTCTCCAGGGCCGACAAGGCGCAGGGCAAAGGCTCCGACCGCGGCACCAGATGCACCACGGAGGAGGTCACCTTCGGCGGTGGCACGAAGGCGGAGGGGGCGACATCGAAGGCGATGCGCGCCGTGGTCCGCCAGCCCGCCAGCACCGCGAGCCGGCCATAGGCCTTCGAGCCCGGCGCGGCGACGATGCGCTCCGCCACTTCCTTCTGGAACATGAGGGTGAGGGACGAGAACCACGGCGGCCAGGGATCGGTGGAGAGCCAGCCGATGAGTAGAAGCGTCGCGATATTGTAAGGCAGGTTCGCCACCACCCGCACCTCGCCATCCCCCACAAGGGGGCGCACGTCCACCTTCAGGGCATCGCCGGAGATCACCTCCAGCCGGCCGGGATAATGGTCGGAGACTTCGGCCAGCGCATCGAGGCAGCGCTGATCGCGCTCGATGGCGATGACGCGCCGGGCACCCAAAGCGAGCAGCGCCCGCGTCAGCCCGCCCGGTCCGGGACCCACCTCCACCACGGTCGCCCCTTCGAGGGGGCCGGAGGCGCGGGCGATGCGGCCGGTGAGGTTGAGGTCCAGAAGGAAGTTCTGGCCCAGGGATTTCTGCGCCGAGAGGCCGTGCCGCCGGATGACATCGCGCAGCGGCGGCAGGTCGTCGAGGGCGCTCACGCTACACTCGCCGCGCGGTGGCCTTCGCGCGCGGCAAGCCGCGCTTCCGCATCCGCGAGGCGGCGGGCGAGCCGGAGCGCCGCGACCAGGCTTGAGGGGTTGGCGCGGCCCGTTCCGGCGATGTCGAAGGCGGTGCCGTGATCGGGCGAGGTGCGGATGAAGGGCAGGCCCAGCGTCACATTCACCCCGTCGTGGAAGGCCAGCGTCTTGGCCGGGATCAGCACCTGGTCGTGATACATGCCCACCGCCACGTCGTAGCCGGCCCGCGCCTGCGGGTGGAACAGGGTGTCGGCGGGAAGCGGCCCGCGGGCGTCGATGCCCTCGCGCTTGAGGGCTTCGACCGCCGGGCGCACGATGGCCTCATCCTCGGTGCCGAGGGTGCCCTCCTCGCCCGCATGGGGGTTGAGGCCGCAGAACACCAGCCGGGGGTGGGCGAGGCCGAAGCGCCGGGCCATGTCGCCGGCGACGATGCGGCCGGTCTCCACCAGGAGGTCGATGGTGAGATGGCCGGGCACGTCCGCATAGGGCAGGTGGATGGTGGCCGGCACCACGGCGAGTTGCTCCGACCAGATCATCATCACCGGATGGGGTGCGGGTCGGCCCGGGCGCGCGGCGCGGGCGGCCAGGAACTCGGTGTGGCCGGGAAACGGAAAGCCGCCCGCATACATGACCGACTTCGCCAACGGATTGGTGACCAGCGCCGCCGCGCGGCCGGCCTGGACGAGGCCCAGGGCCGCCTCAAGGCTTGCCACCACGCAGGGCGCGCTGGAGGCATCGGGCGCGCCGGGCAGGGCGGTGGAGGCGGGACCGGCGGGCATCACCGGCAGCGCCTCGGCGAAGTGGCCGGCGGCGTCTTCCAGACCGGTCTCGGCCAGCGGCACGGTGAGGCCGAGCTGGCGGGCCCGGGCCTTGAGCGCTTCGGGATCGCCGGCGACGAGGAAGGTGGGCAGGCCCAGCTCCCGGCGCTGCGCCCATGCCGTGAGCGTGATGTCGGGGCCGATGCCGGCAGGATCACCGAGGGAGAGGACGAGGGGAGCGGGCGCGACCATCACAGCGTTTTCCGCAAAAGTTGAAACCGGTTTTGCGTCATGAAAACGCGCTGAACGGCGGCACGCGGCAAAATCGCCGGAACCGGCCGTTGGATACTAAGGTCGGAGCAAAGGCCCGGGTTTGCAACCCGCAGGCGCTTCAGTGGCGGCGGTACTCGATGAGCGACTGCTTCCGCAGCTCCGCCATGAACTTCTTGGATTCGGCGGCGAACTGGGCGTTGGACAGCTCGTCCTTGATTTCCTTCTTCTGCGCGCTCTCGCCGCGCACTTCGCGCTTGCCGCAAATGGCGAAGGTCTCGACACCGGACTGGGCCACTTCCGGCGGGGTGAGGCGGCCGATCTCGGTCTTGTCGAGGATCTGCCGCAGCTGCGGCGGCATCTCGGAGGACAGGCGCGTCACCTTGGGGCGGACCACCACCTCCTTCAGCGACTTCACCGTCTGCGCGCCGGCATCGCAGTCGGTGAAGCGGCCGCGCAGGGCATTGGCTTCCGCCAGGCGCGCGGCATAGTTGCCGGCGTTGCGCGGCACCACGAAGACGATGGGCATGAGCGTGTATTCGGTGGCGATCATCTGGGTCTCGCCACGCTTCTGCAGGGCGGCGACCACGTCCGCGTCGCGCACGTTCACCGTGCCGGAGCGGGCGCGCACATACTGGCCCCAGACATAATCCGCGAACAGCTTCTGCTTGAAGGTGCGGTCGTTGAGGCCCTGCTGCTTGAAGCCCTCGGTGAGCTGCTCCGGCGTGCGGCCCGAGCGCTCGGCCACGGACGCGTACAGGCGGTCCACGTCCTTCTGCTCCACCTCCATCTTGAGGCGGATGGCCTGCTGGATCTTGATGCGCTCGTCGATGAGGTCTTCCAGGGCCTGCTGCGCGCTGACGCTTTTGCGCTCGATCATCTGGTGCATGAGCTGGCGCTGCGACACGTCAAAGGTGGTGATGGGATCGCCGTTCACCATGACGATGATCTGCTGGGCCTGCGCCGGCGCGCCGGCGCCGAGGGCAAGGAAGGCCAGCGCGAGGGCCGTAAGGAGGAAATGACGAAGCAGCATGGTCCTGTCCGAAGGTCAGACGGCGACTTGTGTCCCCTTCCTGTGGCGGCAATGCGGCCTGCCTCGCGGACCGCAGCACAGGCCGCGGCCAGGTCAGCCGGCGCGCCGCCTCACTGGTTGGTTTCGCTGCTGGAGCCTAACGAGGTGGAGAAGCCGCCTTCGCCAAGTGTTCTCAGCCCGATGCGGAACATCACCTTGTTGACCGGCGCCGCATTGGGGCCGTTCAGGGTGTAGTCGGTGACGTAGTTGAGGGCGAGGGTGAAGCAGTCGTCGATATAGCTGAGGCCCACCAGCGTGTAGTCGAACTCGCCGGCGGCGAAATCGTAGCGCACCGCGCCACGGATGGCCCAATTGTCGTTCAGCTTGTACGAGGCGTTGGTGTAGATGCCCTCGCGCTTGTCGTAATAGCCGAGCAGCGGCTGCGCCTCGTAGCGGCCGTAGGTGACGGCCACGTTGAAGCGGTCCAGCTCCGCCCGCCCCTGCAGTTCGAAGCGCTGCATGGAGAGGTTGTCGTTGTCGAACCGGAATCGGGTCACAAACTCGAGATACTTGGTGGGCGAGTAGCCGAACTTGGCGATGTAGTCCGACGCCGTGGTCTCGAGGCCCGATTCGAGGCCGGTATTGGCCATGTCGCCGTAGGCGAATGAGTTCCGGCCGAACAGGTTGTAGGACTGGCCGACCACGGCGGTAACCAGGCCGGCGCCGTTGATGGCGGCGGTGTAGGTCACGCCGAGATTGAGGCGGCTGCCGCCCTCGACCCGGTCGTAGCCCGAATATTTGTTCACCTCGAACAGGTTGGTGTCGTCGAACACCAGGCTCTGGGCATCCTCGTTCGGGAACTTGCCGATGTCCGTCTCGTTGGGACGGATGATGACCTGGGCCCGCGGCTCGATGGTCTGGGTGCCCCAGCTCTCGGCGGAGATGAAGGGGTACTTATAGTCGAGGCCCACCGCCGGCATGCCGCGGATCAGGTCGTCGCTGCCGGACTGGAGCGGGTTCTGGCCGGGCAGGGTGGCGCCATACATGTAGCTGTAGGGCAGGTAGCCGGTATCCACGGAGGCGACGTCCACCCGCGCGGTCACGAACGGCGTCCAGATCTGGCCCATCGGATCGGTGATGGCCTTCTTCCAGTAGAGCTCCGCCGACAGGCGCGTGTAGTCGCCCGGCGCGCCACGCAGCAGGCACTGCTCGGGATTGGGGTTCATCAGCGCGCAGGAGCCGGTGGGGATGCCCGTGGCGCCGACGTTGGAGGTGAGCGCCGAGGTGCCGATGAAGTCGGCCTCCTGGCGGGTCAGGCTGGTGAGGTTGACCTTGATGCCGGATTCACCGCCCCACAGGGGCTTGTCGAACACCTTGTTGTAATTGAGCGTGCCGACGATGGGCTGGAGGTCCTGGTTGTCGGTCACCGACAGGCCGAGGAAATAGAGCCCGCGTACGTCGAAGAAGGAGCGGTCGCCCTGGCCGGTGAGGTAGACGGTGGAGGTCTTGGTGGTGACCCCGTCGCCGATCAGGTTGTAGTCCTGCAGGAAGGTGCGGTCGGAGACCAGGGTGCCGTCCCAGCCGAAGGTCCAGAACTTGTTCAGCGCGAACGCGCCGGTGCTCTGAAGCGAGCCGCGGTTGTCGCGGTAGCCTGGCAGATAATCGGTCACCCCGTTGGAGGTGGTGGTGAAGGCGTCCTTGTCCTGCTGCAGGATGCCAGCGGCGCGGATGGTGTAGGCGCCGTTCATCAGGCGCTGGCGCCACTCGCCCTGCATCAGCACGCCCTGCTTGGTGGTGAAGGCGGGCGTCAGGGTCAGGTCGCGGTCGGGCGCGATGTTCCAGAAGAACGGCGTGCCGACGCCATAGCCGATCTGGCTCGACGAGAAGAATTCCGGAATGAGGAAGCCGGTCTTGCGCTTCACCGTCGGGTCGGGCGACGACAGATACGGGAAATAGGCCACCGGAAACCCGAAGAACTCTACCCAGGCATCCTGGTAGTAGATCATCTTCTCGTCTTCGTTGTGGACGATCTTTTTGGCCTTGATCTGCCACAGCGGAGGCTTGCTCGGGTCGTCCTTGCACGGTTCGCAGGCGGTGTAGACGCCGTTCTGGAACACGGTCACGTTGCCGTCCGTGCGATCGGCGCGGGTGGCGGCGAAGTGGGTCTTGTCCGGGGTGTCGAGACGCAGGGAATCGATGAAGCCCTGCTTGAAGTCCTGGGTCAGCTCCAAATTGTCGGCGGTGACGATCTTGCCGTCCTTGTCCTTCAGCCGGACATTGCCCTGGGCAAACAGGGTGTTCGCCTTGCGGTCGAGCACCACCCGGTTCGCCTCCAGGGTCGAGCCGTCATAATAGATCTGGACCGTGCCGACGGCGGAGACCGTTTCCTTCTGGTAGTCGTATTCAAGCTGGTCGGCCGTCACCAGCATCTTCTGGTTCGGGTCGAGCTTGCGGGTTCCCGCGAAGCCCGAGCCGAGCGCGCTGGAGGTGACGTTGGGCTGCTGGCCGCCCTGCGTCTGAGCAACCGCGGGAGCGGATGCGAAGAGGCTCGCTGCCATCAGGAAGAGGCTGGCCGCGGACGCAAGCATCCCCGTCCGGCGCGCGACGCGGCGCCGGTCCCCGGTGATGCTGCCTACGGCGGGGGGAAGCCCGACCGTCATCCGTCCTCCCGATGCAACAGAATGAGGACCCCCAGAAGAATCCCGGCTACTGCAGGAAACCATGCTGCAGCAACGGGATGAACAAAACCCGCCTCGCCGAGATCCTCAGCGAGCTTGGTCCCCACATAAAGCAGAAAGCCCGCCAGCACGCCACCGAGAATCGTCTGTCCCACCCCGCCGAAGCGGAACACCCGCAGCCCCACCACCGCGGCAATGAGTACCATTGCCACCAGCAGAAACGGCCGCGCCAGAAGACTCTGGAGCTGGAGGCGGTATCTTTCGGCGCCGAAGCCGGATTGTTCTGCACTGCGGATGGCCGCGGGAAGTTGCCAAAACGACACGGTTTCCGGGGCGATCAGGGACTCCTGGATCTGCTTGGGATCGAGATTCGTGGCGATGAGATAGGTATCATAGTGCTGGTGATCGAGGCCCGGAACCAGCACCCTGGCGTCGGTAAGAATCCATGCACCATCTCCCAAGGTTGCAGAGCGGGCTTCTACACGCTCCACGAGACGGTCGGCCTTGTCGAACTCGAACACCACCACGCCGGACAGCGCCCGTCCGCCCTGGCGGGTGGCCTGGGCCTGGATGATGGACTGGCCGTCCACGCTCTGCTGGCGCACCCAGAACTCCTTCTTGCCCTGGGGCAGGAGGCCCGACGAGGAGGAGCCGAAGATCTCGCCCTCGATCTGGTTCGCCCGCTCCTTGAAGTCGGCGGAGACGGGGTTGAACACGGTGGTGGAGAAGACCCCGATGAGGAACGCCACCAGCACCGGCGGGGTGATGAACTGCCAGACCGACAGCCCCACCGCCCGCGCCACCACCAGTTCCAGCCGCCGCGACAGCAGGACGAAGGTGGAGATGGCGCCGAACAGCACCGCGAACGGCATGAGCTGCTCGGTGAAGGAGGGCGCGCGGTAGAGCGTGACGAGGGCGAGCAGGCCCACCGTCACCTGCTCGCGATCGGCGGTGCGGCGCGCCATCTCCAGGAAGTCCACGAGCACGATGAGCGTGACGCAGGACAGGAAGATGAGCACCACCGCGCTCGCGAACCGCCGCGCGAAATAGAAGCCGAGAATACGTCCGATCATGGGAATCAGGCCGCCGCGCGCCGCGTGAAGCGCTGCCTCAGCCACTCCGCCAAGGCGACCAGCGCGGCCGGCGCGGAGAGGCGGATCCAGCCCTGGACCACCATGGCGCAGAGGGCCACGGTGACGATGGGCAGAAGATAGATCAGCGGCACCGCCGCGGCCTGGGTCTTCAACTGGCCGGCGATGGCGAAATTGCCGATCTGCACCAGGCCCATGGCCGGGATGATGGCGCCGAGCGCCGCGACCTGGCTCTGCCGGGTGGTGCGGGGGCTCGCCAGCGCGGCGGCGGCGATGGCGAAGAAGGCCATGGGATAGAGCCCGGCCGACAGGCGCTTGTGCAACTCCTCCCGGTAGCGGCCGGGGAAGAAGCGCACGTAGAGGTCATCCTGCGGCGGATTCATCACATAGGACAGGGGCCGCTCCATGGGCTTCACGTCCTGGCCCTGGGAATTGGGGGCGAGGGACGACAGATCGAAGGCGTAGCGCTGGAATTCCACCACCGAGGAATTGGACGACTTGCCCTTGTCCTTGCCGGCGTCCTTGTTAGCCTCGCTCGCGTCCTTCTCGGCCTCCTTGGCCGCGCCGCCGCGGCGCTGGATGGAGCCGTTCTCCAGTACCAGGAAGATGCCTGCGTCGCTCTCGATGATCTGGCCGCGGTCGGCGAGGTAGGTGGAGACGCCATCATCGCGCGCGTCATTGATGAAGATGCCGCGCATCACCCCGTTGGGCGCACGCTCGCGCACGTGGAAGACCAGGCCCTGCGACAGGTTCACGAACCGTCCCGGCTGGGCGACGAAGGATACCACGTCCGCGCGCACCTTGGTGACCTGCTCGCGGAAGGTGGCAAGGCTTGCCGGCACCACCTTGATGGCGAGGAGCGCGCAGAAGGCCGAGACCAGCAAGGCAAGGATGATGAGGGGCCGCAGCAGCCGCCATGGCCCCATGCCGGCGGAGGCCATCACCACGATCTCGCTGTCGCCGTTGAGCTTGAGCAAGGTGTAGGCGGTGGCGATGAACAGCGCCGCCGGGGCAATCACCAGCACCAGCGTGGGCATGGTGAGGCTGGTGATGGCGACGAACGCAATGATGGTCTGGCCCTGGCTGGTGACGAGGTCGAGCTGGCGCAGGGCCTGCGTCGCCCAGATCATGCCGGCGAGCACCACCACGACACCCAGGAACGCCACCGCGGCGGTCGAGAAAATGTAACGATCCAGACGGCCCATCAAAGCGTGCCTCAATGCGCGGAGCCGCCCCTCTCTCGCATTCCCCCAGTCGAGCGCGCTCTGGATAACCGGAAGCTGCGCCCGGCGCAAATGCCGCCGGGGCAGGCTTTCGTCGTCCGGAGCGATCTTCAGTCTCCGGCCAGACCGCTGAACGTTCCGCCAACATCAAGGAAAGAGACCGCTTCGCCGCCCGGATCGTCGCATGATCCGGGCCGGCGCCGTGCCCCGGCGTCCTCAGGTTGTGCGGCCCACCGTCTTCAAGGCGAACAGATAGACGAGAGCAACCTCGTCCAGCTTGTCGAATCGTCCGGCGGCGCCGCCATGTCCCGCATCCATGTTGGTGCGCAGCAGGATTGTCCGCCCCCCGGTGTCCGCGGCGCGCAGCCGCGCCACCCATTTCGCCGGCTCCCAATAGGTCACGCGAGGATCGGTCAGCCCGGCGAGGGCGAAGATGGACGGGTAGGCCTGCGGGCGCACGTTATCCACGGGCGAATAGGCCAGGATGCGTCGGAACGCCGCCTCGTCGGTGATGGGATTGCCCCATTCAGGCCATTCGGGCGGGGTCAGGGGCAGGGTGTCGTCCAGCATGGTGGTGAGCACGTCCACGAACGGGACCTCGGCCACGATGCCGGCGAACAGGTCCGGCCGCAGGTTCGCCACCGCGCCCATCAGCATGCCGCCCGCCGAGCCGCCTTGGGCGACGATGCGGTCGGGCCGGGTGAAGCCCTCGGCCACCAGATGCTCGGCGCAGGCGATGAAGTCGGTGAAGGTGTTGGTCTTCCCCGCAAGCTTGCCGTCGGCATACCAGCGCCAGCCCTTGTCCGTGCCGCCGCGCACATGGGCGATGGCATAGATGAAGCCGCGATCCACCAGCGACAGGCGGCTGGTGGAGAAGCCGGCCGGAATGGTGATGCCGTAGGCTCCATATCCATAAAGCAGGAGGGGGGCGGAGCCGTCCAGCGGGGTTCCCTTGCGATAGAGCAGGGAGACCGGAACGCTCTCCCCGTCCGGCGCGACGGCATAAAGGCGCCGGGTCACGTAGTCGGCCGGGTCGTGGCCGGAGGGGACTTCCTGGCGCTTCAGCATCTCCCGGCGGCGGGTCGCCATGTCATAGTCCCACACCTCGGACGGCGTGGTCATGGAGGCGTAGGTAAAGCGGACCGCGCTGGTGTCGAAGCCGAAGCCGGGGTGAAGCCCCAGCGCATAGGCCTCCTCGTCGAAGGCGATGGCGTGCTCGTCGCCCGAGGCCAGCTCCCGGATGATGATGCGCGGCAGCCCCGCCTCCCGCTCCAGCCGGGCCATGTGGCCGGCGAAGACGGTGTGGCTCAGGATCATCCGCCCGGCCCGGTGGGGCACCAGGTCGCGCCAGTGGGCGCGGTCCGGAGTGCCCGTGGGAGCGGTGACGATCTTGAAATCCTCCGCCCCGTCGGCGTTGGTGAGGAGGATCAGGCTGTCGGTGCCGGCGAGGCTTGGGTGGTGCTCCACCTCGTAACGCACGCCGGCCTCGCGCGGGGCGATGCAGCGGGGCAGGGGCGCAGCTTCGGTGAGGTCCAAAAGGTGGACCTCCGAGGTGTCGTGGTCGCCGCAGGCGATGAGGCCGTAGCGGTGGGACTGGGTCTCGCCCAGCGAGACGAAGAAGCCCTTGTCCGGTTCCTCATAAATGAGGGTGTCGGCGGCCGGATCGGTCCCCAGGACGTGGCGGAACAGCTTCGACGGCCGGTGCTCGGCATCGCGGCGGATGTAATAAAGAACGGTCCCGTCGGCGCTCCAGAGCAGGTCGCCGGTGGTTTCCTCGATCACGTCGGGCAGGTCGGCGCCGCTCGACAGGTCGCGGATGCGGATGGCGTACAGCTCCGAGCCCGAGGTGTCCGCCGCGAAGGCGAACAAGGCGTGGTCACGGGTGTGGCGC
Source organism: Xanthobacter versatilis (assembly GCF_043193975.1). NCBI lineage: Bacteria > Pseudomonadati > Pseudomonadota > Alphaproteobacteria > Hyphomicrobiales > Xanthobacteraceae > Xanthobacter > Xanthobacter versatilis. The sequence continues at coordinate 202,721 of NZ_JBAFVB010000009.1, forward strand.
CAGTGGCCGAAATGGAAATAGGCCTTGCCTTCGGCCTCCTTGTCGCCATCGAGCAGGATGGCCTCGGGGCCATCGGGCAGCGGCTTGCGGCAATAGAGCGGATGCTGGCCGCCCTCCCGGTGCCGGGAGAAATAGGCAAACGGCCCGTCCGGGGCGGGAACGGAGGAATCATCCTCCTTGATGCGCCCGCGCATCTCGGCGACGAGGGCGGCCTTGGCCTCGCCCATGGGGGCGAAATAGGCCTCGGCGAAGGTGTTCTCCGCCTCCAGATAGGCGCGGATGTCGGCGTCCAGCACGGACGGATCGCGCATGACTGCGCGCCAGTTTTCGGCGCGCAGCCAAGCATAGTCGTCGGAGAGGGTCACGCCGTGGACAGTGCGCTCACTCGGTCGGCGTGGCGCGCGCGGCGGCTCAGGCGCCACGGGTATCTCCGTCGTCGGGCGCAAGCTTGAGGGCGGTGCCGTTCAGGCAGAAGCGCAGGCCGGTGGGGGCCGGTCCATCCGGGAAGACGTGGCCCAGATGGCTCTCGCAGCTGGCGCAGCGCACCTCGATGCGGCGCATGCCGTGGGAGGTATCCTCGTGCGTCACCACCGAATCGGGGGAGATCGGGGCGAAGAAGCTCGGCCAGCCGGTACCCGAATCATACTTGGCTTCGGAGCGGAACAGAGGGGTTCCGCAGGCGACGCAGGAATAAAGGCCCGCCCGCTTCTCGTCCCAGTAGGGCCCGGTGAAAGCGCGCTCGGTGCCGTGCTCGCGGGTGATTCGAAACTGCTCAGGTGTCAGGCAGGAGCGCCATTCGCTCTCACTTTTCACCACCTTGGCATCGCCGTGGCCCTCGGCGGCGGGAGACGGGGCAGGATTGGGCATTGGAAACCCCTGGTTCGATTTTCACGAGAGGTAGGCATTCGAGGTGGCGACGGCAAGGCGGCGGCAGGCGCGGCGCGGTGTTTTTGGAGCCGGGCTGCGTTGGCGGTCGCGGGCGCCCGGTGGCCGATGACGGCCGGGAACTGAGTTCAGCCTCATGTATACAAGAACAGCAAACGTTTTCGCGAAATACTGGTTGCAAAGGTGAAGTCGCGAAACTAACAAATATAGAGCACCTTCTTCGTCGGATTGCAGCGGGGCGGCTGAATGGGGAGGGGCACAAGGTTCGCCGCCTGCGGGGCCGGGTCGGTAGAGGTTTCGACAGCTGCCGATGCAGGTTCGATCTTCGCTCAAAGATGGTGCTGTTCAAGATCAACTTCGCGCGCAAGATCCTGCAGTGCGTGCAGTGATGGCTCGGCGCCGGGTGCGTGGACCCGTTTGAATTTTATCCATTCGATGCCAGGAAAACAAACTGCGAAGAAGGTCCCATGAGCGAAACCACGGATACGACCACCTATATCGAGCTCGCGACGGACATCGTTTCGGCCTATGTCAGCAACAATACGGTGGCCCTCACCGATCTGCCGTCCCTCATCCATGAGGTGTACGGCACGCTCCAGCGCCTTTCCAGCGGCGAGGAGGAGCCCGTCTCCGAGCCGGCGAAGCCCGCCGTGGCGGTGAAGAAGTCCGTCCATCCGGACTTCATCATCTGCCTGGAGGATGGCAAGAAGTTCAAGTCCCTGAAGCGCCACCTGCGCACCCGCTACGACATGACGCCCGAGCAGTACCGCGAGAAGTGGGGCCTGCCGGCCGACTATCCCATGGTGGCGCCGAACTATGCGGCCGCCCGCTCGGAGCTTGCCAAGCAGATGGGCCTCGGCCAGCAGCGCCGCCGCGGCGCCGCCTGACACACGCCTGCATCCAGAGCTTCCCCTGGAACAGCAAGGCCCGGCGCCATGGCGCCGGGCCTTTGCATTTTGAGAATGCGGCGGCGGGACGCTGCCGTCCCGCTTCAGGGCCTACTCGGCGGCGATGCGGACGTGAGGCTGGGCGTCGCGGACGGCGGCGTCCACATGGCTCTCGAACCTTGTGAAATTCTCCCGGAACATCTCCACCAGCCGGCGCGCCGTGGCGTCGAATTCCGCCTTGTCCGCCCAGGTCTTGGAGGGATAGAGCACGTGCGGCTCGATGCCGGGCACGGAGGTTGGCACCTCGAAGCCGAAATAGGGGTCGGTGCGGAAGGAGGCGCCTTTCAGAGAGCCATCCAGCACCGCCGTGAGCAGGGTGCGCGTGACCTTGATGGGCATGCGCCGCCCGGTGCCGAACTTGCCACCGGTCCAGCCGGTGTTCACCAGCCAGCAATCCACCTGGTGCTCGGCGATGAGGTCGCGCAGCAGATTGCCGTACACCGAGGGATGGCGCGGCATGAAGGGGGCGCCGAAGCAGGTGGAGAAGGTGGCTTCCGGGTCCTTCACCCCCTTCTCGGTGCCGGCCACCTTGGCGGTATAGCCGGACAGGAAGTGATACATGGCCTGCGCCGGGGTCAGCCGGGCGATGGGCGGCAGCACGCCGAAGGCGTCGCAGGTGAGCATCACCACGTTCTTCGGCATGCCCGCGACGCTGGTGGCGCTGGCATTGGGAATGAACGACAGGGGATAGCAGGAGCGGGTGTTCTCGGTCAGGCTGCCGTCGTCGAAGTCGGGGACATGGGTGACCTTGTCCAGCACCACGTTCTCCAGCACCGTGCCGAAGCGGTTGGAGGCGGCGAAGATCTCCGGCTCGGCCTCGGCCGAGAGGCGGATGGTCTTGGCATAGCAGCCGCCTTCGAAATTGAAGACACCGCTCTGGCTCCAGCCGTGCTCGTCATCGCCCAGAAGGGTGCGGTTGGGATCGGCGGAGAGCGTGGTCTTGCCGGTGCCGGACAGGCCGAAGAACAGGCAGACGTCGCCCTCGGTGCCTACGTTCGCCGAGCAATGCATGGGCATGATGCCCTTTTTCGGCAGGATGTAGTTCAGCGCCGTGAACACCGACTTCTTCATCTCGCCCGCGTAGGACGAGTTGCCGATCAGCACGATGCCGCGGGTGAAGTTCACCGCGATCACCGTTTCCGAGCGGACCCCGTGGCGTTCCGGATCCGCCTTGAAGGACGGCAGGTCGATGATGGTGAGTTCCGGCACGAAGCTGTCCAGCTCCGCCTGCTCCGGCCGGCGCAGCATGGTGCGGATGAACAGCGAGTGCCAGGCGAACTCGGTATAGACGCGTACCTTGATGCGGCAGGAAGGGTCGGCGCCGCCGTAGAGGTCCTGGGCGTAGAGGGTCTTGTCCTCGGCCGCCGCGAGGAAGTCCTGGTAGAGGGTCTCGAACTGCTCCGGCGAGATGGCGCCGTTGTTGTCCCACCACACCTCGGCCTCGGTGTCGGCGTCGCGGACCACGAACTTGTCCTTGGGGCTGCGGCCGGTATGGGCGCCGGTTTCCGCCACCAGCGCGCCGCCGGAGGACAGGCGGGCTTCCCGGTTCGCCAGGGCGTGCTCGTAGAGCGCGGGCTCCAGCAGGTTCCAATGAACCGCGGTGAGGTGTTTCAGACCGAAGCTGGCGGCGCCGCAGGCGCTGTTCCGGTGACCGGTTTCGAGCAAGGACTCGTCCTCCTGATGTTCCCGCCGGCCTGAAGCCGGCCCCGCGCGGCGCATGAACGCCATCCTGCGTCCTTGATGATGCCGCGCTCTCTTAGCGTATAAGGAGACGTTGCCAAAAGAAACAAGGCCAAGCGTGTACCTTCACGGCGCGATCTGCCGGGATGACATCGCTCTCTAACCGATTGAAGGCATAAGCTCTGTCGTTGCGGCCATATCGTTCGGCGTTTTCCTGAAAACACCACCGTTCAGGCTGCCGTTCCCTGCCGCGCTTTCTGCACGAGGGCCACGAGTTCTTGCCGCACCGCAGTAAGATCGGTGACGCGTTGCGAAAACTCCAGCCGCCGGACCAGCTCGCCGCTGGAAATCTCGCAGCCCTCCGGGTCCACCGCCACCATGCGCCACGCCCCCTCGGGCGCGCCGAGGAGCACCGTGGCATAAAGGCCGACCGCATCCGAGTGGTCCGCATTCATGTGGGCGATGACGCCGTCGGCACCGGCCGCCAGCGCCTCGGCACCGCTCCAGTCGGTGAGGAGGGCGGCGCCCGGCACATCCACGATGCGGCCGAACCCCTCCACCAGGTGGGCCTCGTCCACATGGATGGCGTGGAAGGCGAAGTCGGCGAAGTTCACATAGCCGGCCGCCGCCGGGTGGCGGGCCAGATACCGGGTGCGCACCTCGGCTTCGGGCGCCGGCACGATGCGGCCGATGAGGCTGGCCCGTGGCGCGTTCAGTGGGTCGATGGCGCCCGCCGCCGAGATCAGCAGGGAGACCCGCGCATCGCCCGCGATGTTGCGGGTGTGCCGGGCAAGGCGGGAGATGAGCAGGGTGGGGCGGCCTTCCGGATCCGTGGCCACCGCCACCAGCGAGGCATAGGGTCCGCCCGCGGCCTCCAGCGTCGCCAGCGTGCCAAAGCGCGCTTCGCGGATAAGCCGGCGGACGGCGGTGGCGGCAGATTCGGCCATGAAACCATGCTCCCTTCGAACCGGCGCAGGATGATGCGGGCGCCCCACCCTGCGCAAGCGCTACCGCTGCCGTAATGTGACGCAAGGGTAATGAGACGAGTGACGCCTGACGGGCGGTGTTTGACAGGTGACGTTTGGCGTCGGTGGAGAATCCCGCTATTTTGCGGCAGTCGACTCTTGTGTGTCACATTTCGGCCACGCGAACGGGGTTCACCCCTCGCGCAAGGCCGCAGTTGAGGCCGCTGTACCCAGACGGCTGAAAAGAGGTGTCATGCCCACCATCGCCCTCGTCGACGACGACCGCAACATTCTGACCTCGGTTTCCATCGCGCTGGAGGCGGAAGGCTATCGCATCGACACCTACACCGATGGCGCCTCGGCCCTGGACGGATTCAAGACCAACCCGCCGGACCTCGCCATCCTCGACATCAAGATGCCGCGCATGGACGGCATGGAGCTGCTGCGCCGCCTGCGCCAGAAGACCGACATGCCGGTGATCTTCCTCACCTCCAAGGATGAGGAGATCGACGAATTGTTCGGCCTCAAGATGGGCGCCGACGACTTCATCAAGAAGCCGTTCTCCCAGCGCCTGCTGGTGGAGCGGGTGAAGGCCGTGCTGCGCCGGGTGGGCGCCAAGGACGGTGCCGCTCCGCGCGAGACCGACAGTGCCAAGGTGCTGGAGCGCGGCAACCTGCGCATGGATCCCGAGCGCCACACCTGCACCTGGAAGGGTGAGCCGGTGACCCTCACCGTCACCGAATTCCTCATTCTGCAGGCGCTGGCCCAGCGTCCCGGCGTGGTCAAGAGCCGCAACGCCCTGATGGACGCGGCCTATGATGACCAGGTCTATGTGGACGACCGCACTATCGACAGCCACATCAAGCGGCTGCGCAAGAAGTTCAAGTCGGTGGACGACAGCTTCGAGATGATCGAGACCCTGTACGGCGTCGGCTACCGGTTCAAGGAGTGAGCACCACGGCACCGCGCCGGGGGCTCTGGACGACATGACGGCGCACACCGACGAGGCCAGGGCCGACGAGATGGCTCCGGGCGGACCCGGGGCCTCCGGCGGCCGGGCCGAACGGGGGCGCGAGCCGCGTGGCGGCGTCATCGCGTGGCTGAAGCGCGTGCGCCGCTTCGTGGCTTTCAAGGGCTTCTCCTCTCTCACCCGGCGCATCGTGCTGCTCAACCTCGCCGGGCTGTGCGCCCTGGTGTCGGGCATCCTCTACCTGTCGGAATTCCGCTCCGGCCTTATCGACGCGCGCATTCAGAGCCTTCTGGTGCAGGGCGAGATCATCGCTGCCGCCATCGCCTCGTCGGCGCAGGTGGAGACCAATGCCATCACGCTCGATCCCGAGCGGCTGCTGGAATTGCAGGCGGGCGAGAGCTACGGCCCCGACGACGGCTTCGCGCCGCTGGAATTCCCCATCAATCCCGAGCGCGTCGCCCCGGTGCTGCGGCGCCTGGTGGGCCCGACCCGCACCCGCGCTCGCATCTATGACCGCGAAGGCCAGCTCTTGCTGGATTCCCGCTCGCTCTATTCGCGCGGCGAGATCCTGCGCTACGATTTGCCCTCCCCCAACGAGCCCAAGCCCGGCGTGCTGGAACGGGCCTGGCAGGCGGTGCAGCTGTGGCTCGGCCGCGGCGACCTGCCGCTCTACAAGGAGTTCGGCCCCCAGGCCGGCAAGAATTACCCCGAGGTCGCCTCGGCCGCGCTGGGCGCCAAGGCCAGCGAGGTACGGGTGGATGAGCGCGGGCAGGTGGTGGTCTCCGTCGCCGTGCCGGTCCAGCGCTTCCGCGCCATCCTCGGCGTGCTGCTGTTGTCCACCCAGAGCGGCGAGATCGACGCGGCGGTGAAGGCCGAGCGCTTCGTCATCGTCCGCGTGTTCCTGGTGGCGGCGGTGGTGATGGTGCTGCTCTCGGTGCTGCTCGCCGGCACCATCGCCGATCCGGTGCGCAAGCTCGCGGCGGCGGCCGAACGGGTGCGCCGGCGCATCAAGTCGCGGGTGGAGATCCCTGATTTTACCGCCCGCTCCGACGAGATCGGCCATCTCTCCGGCGCCCTGCGCGATATGACCGGCGCCCTCTACAACCGCATCGAGGCCATCGAGAGCTTTGCCGCCGACGTGGCGCACGAGCTGAAGAACCCGCTCACCTCCCTGCGCAGCGCGGTGGAGACATTGCCGCTCGCCAAGACCGATACCTCGCGCAACCGCCTGATGGAGGTGATCCAGCACGATGTGAAGCGGCTCGACCGCCTCATCTCCGACATCTCCGACGCCAGCCGGCTCGATGCCGAGCTGCAGCGGCAGGAGGCGGTGAACGTCGATCTCAAGCAATTGCTGGAGATGGTGGTGGGCCTCGCCCAGGACGTGCGCAAGGACGACGGCGTCCGCGTCTCCCTCAGCTTCGAGCGGGTGCACGGCGCGCCCGCCGATTTCCTGGTCGCGGGCCATGCCTCGCGGCTGGGACAGGTTGTGGATAACCTGGTCTCCAACGCCCGTTCGTTCTCGCCCAACGGCGGATCGGTGCGCGTCACCTGCCGCCGCCTGAAGGATGGCGCCGAGATCGTGGTGGACGACGACGGCCCCGGCATTCGCCCCGATGCCCTCGCGCGCATCTTCGAGCGCTTCTATACTGACCGGCCGCACCAGGGGTTCGGGCAGAATTCCGGGCTCGGCCTCTCCATCTCGCGGCAGATCGTGGAGGCCCATGGCGGCACCATCTGGGCCGAGAACCGCATGGCGACCGGCCCCGACGGCAGTTCGCAGGTGGCCGGCGCCCGCTTCGTCGTGCGCCTGCCGACGGCCTGAGCCGTGAGCGCACCGGCCAGCATCCACGCCAGCTGCATCGCCATCGGCGACCTCGGGGTGCTGATCCGTGGCCCGTCCGGCTCGGGCAAGTCGAGCCTCGCGCTGCAGCTTGTCCTCGACGCGCCGCGCAGCTTGCCGCCCGCCGAACTGGTGGCCGACGACCGGGTGCTGCTGTCGCCGGAGGAGGGCGTTCTGGTGGCGCGGCCGGTGCCCGAGCTTGCCGGTTTGATCGAGATGCGGGGCCTCGGCATCCGCCGGCTACCCTATCGTCCGTTGGTCGCAGTGCGGCATGTGGTCGATCTTGCGGCACCCGACGCAGCCCGGATGCCGGCCATCGAGGCCCGGCGGATTGTCATCCAAGGTGTTGAAATACAACGTATTCCCTTGGGTGAGTGGGATCAGGCGCTACTGGTTCTCGCTTGCATTATCGGAACGCGTGACCACGATGATTAAATGTGCTTTTGTGCGTTGCACCCCTTGCGTAATTTTTGAGCCGATCTGAATATGGCCGTCCCGCAGCGCGGGAGGCCTTCATCCAAGGGTGGTGAAGGCGGAGGAAGCATGATCGGTCTCGTCCTCGTCACACATGGCCGCCTTGCCGACGAATTCTGCTCCGCCCTGGAGCACGTCATGGGTCCGCAGACCCAGATGGCCACTGTTACCATTGGTCCCGAGGACGATATGGAGCGGCGGCGGCAGGACATCATCGAAGCCGTGGACCGGGTGCGCACCGGCGACGGGGTGGTGATCCTCACCGACATGTTCGGCGGCACCCCCTCCAATCTCGCCATCTCGGTGATGAACACGCCGGACGTGGAAGTGGTGGCGGGCATCAACCTGCCCATGCTGGTGAAGCTCGCCAAGGTGCGGGGAGAGATGCCGCTGGAACAGGCCGTCGACGTGGCGCAGGAAGCCGGTAGGAAATACATCAATGTCGCAAGCCGTGTCCTCTCCGGTAAATGACGCCTTCGTCCCGCGGGCGGACGCGGACGAGGCGGACCTGCAGGACGTTGAGTCGCCCGAGGTGGCGTGCGGTCGCCCCATCGCCCCAGAGGCCCTGGTGCGCGCCCTGCCGATCGTGAACAAGCGCGGCCTGCACGCCCGGGCCTCCGCCAAGTTCGTGCAGACCGTGGAGCGGTTCGACGCTTACGTGACCGTATGTCGCAACGGCGAGGCGGTCGGCGGCAATTCCATCATGGGCCTGATGATGCTGGCCGCCGGCCCCGGCACCAGCGTGACCGTGACCGCCACCGGCAATGAGGCGGCAGCGGTGCTCGAGGCTCTCGATACCCTGGTGGCTGACCGCTTCGGCGAGGAAGAGTAACGCCGCACCCGGCCGGCATCGCCTCGCTGGCTGCCATAGGCGCCGCGGCTTTGCATTCCGGCGCTCCGCCTGGCCCTCCGTTTACCTCAATCTCAAGTCCCTCTGGCCGGTGACCGATTGGTTGCCTATTTCTTAATATCGATCGCTCGCGCGCTGGGCGCGGGGATCCGGGACGGGCCTTCCCCCCGTATCATGGCCATGTTGGAGCCGACGAGCCATCAGCCGGATACCCGGCCGGCGCCCAGGGGCGCACGGTGGAGCCTCGGGCTGTCCACCAAGCTCCTCGCCTTGACCGTCACCGTGGTGGCCATGGCCGAGATTGCGGTGCTGGTGCCCACCATCGCCAATTATCGCATCGCCTGGCTCTCCGACCGGCTGGCGGCGGCTCGCACCGCCGCCCTCGTGCTCGATGCCGCCCCGCAGGAGGGCATCTCCCCCGACCTCACCCGCCAGTTGCTGGAAAGCGTCGGCGCCAAGGTGATCGTGGTGAAGCGCGAGGACACCCGCCGCCTCCTCGCCGCCTCCGACATGCCGCCCATGGCCAATGTCCACATCGACATGCGCGAGACCACCCTGTGGACCGCGGTGCGCGACGCCTTCGACACGCTCACCGCCCCCGACGGACGCATCCTGCGCGTGGTGGGCGATCCGCCGCGCGGCGCGGATTTCATCGAGATCGTGCTCAGCGGCACGCCCCTGCGCGCGGCGCTGCTGCGCTTCGCCGCCACCGTGCTGCTGGTGTCGCTGGCGGTGGCGGTGGCGGCGGGCGTGCTGGTCTATTTGAGCCTCAACTGGCTGTTCGTGCGGCCCATGCGGCGGCTCACCGAGCGCATTTCGGCGTTCCGGGAGAACCCGGAGGATGCCTCCCGCATCATCGTGCCCTCCGGCCGCTCCGACGAGATCGGCACCGCCGAGGAGGCGCTGGAGGAGATGCAGCGCGAGTTGTCCCAGACACTGCACCAGAAGAGCCACCTGGCGGCCCTCGGCCTCGCGGTCTCAAAGATCAACCACGATCTGCGCAACCTTTTGTCGTCCGCGCAGCTGCTCTCAGACCGTCTCGCCACCGTGCCGGACCCCACCGTGCAGCGCTTCGCGCCGAAGCTGCTGGCGGCTCTCGACCGCGCCATCACCTATTGCGAGCAGACCCTTTCCTACGGCCGCGCCAAGGAGCCGCTGCCCGAGCGGCGCGACGTGGCGCTTGCCCACCTCTTCGACGAGGTGCGCGAGACGCTCGGCCTGCAAAGCGGCTCGGGGATCGGCTGGGTGGTGGATATCGAGCGGGGCCTCGTGGCCGATGCGGACCCGGACCAGCTGTTCCGCGTGATCCTGAACATCGCCCGCAACGCCGTGCAGGCGCTGGAGGTGCGCGCGCCGGTGGATCCCGAGCGCGACCAGATCCGCATCAAGGCCCGGCGTAAGGGCGCGGTGGTGGAAATCGAGATGGGCGACACCGGGCCGGGCATTCCGGCGGCGCGGCGCGAGCATCTGTTCGAGGCGTTCGTGTCCTCGGCGCGGCGCGGCGGCACCGGGCTCGGCCTGCCCATCGCCGATGAACTGGTGCGGGCCCACGGCGGGGAGATCCGCCTTCTGGACACCCAGGTGGGCACCACCTTCCGCATCACCATTCCCGACCAACCGGAAAGCCGCCACCACCGACGCGAGCGCATCCGCGCCTGAGGTTTTGGCGTACCGCATAGTTTTCCACATGGGAGACGGAGCGCGCCATTTTTCTCAAGCCTCCGGTCTTGCGTGGTCCGCAGGAACGGTGTAGCTCACGGGTCCTCGCGGCGCTCCAACGCCGCGACGCCCCGGAAGGGCTTCCCTTCCAGGCCGGTTCCCACCGGTTTCGGGCACAGGCGCCGGTAGCTCAGCTGGATAGAGCACCAGACTACGAATCTGGGGGTCGGGAGTTCGAATCTTCCCCGGCGCGCCACCTAAATTCACGAAAACAAACGATAATATCCCGCATGCTTGGACGCGTGAAAGCGCGTTCGCGCTGTCGGGTCATCACCAGAAGCAGCATGTGCGCGGGCGCAGTTGGCCTATCCTGGATGACGCTGGGTGGCGAGACGCAGCCCGCTCATGCCGTCTCCTCCCGCACTCGATTGGAATCCGGGCAGGACGACCGTGACGTGTTCTGCGGATCGCGCCGTCGTACTAACAAGCGGCCGCGCCAGCCCGACATCGAGAGCAACATCCCCGCCAACCCGCCAGCCGCGAGCGTGGGGAGCATCCCGAGCCTGAGCCGGAACATGGCGAGCATGGCCATCGCGGAGAGCGCGGCCGCACGCCAGTCGATGCACGCCAGTCGATGGACGAGAGCAAGGGAAGGTCCGGCTCAACGCCGTGCCAATCCACGTTCACCGTCTGCCGGAAGACGACGTGGATCGCGAACCAGAGGGCGAGGTTCAGGATCACGCCCACCACCGCCGCGGTGATGGCAGACAGCGCCGCGCTCAGCTCGCGGTTGCCTCGCAGGGCCTCCACATAGGGCGCCCCGAGGAAGATCCAGAAGAAGCAGGGAGCAAACGTCACCCAAAGCGTGAATAGGGCTCCGAGGCATCCCGCCAGCATCGGGTTGAGCGCGCCTGGCGCGCGGTAGGCGGCCAGGAAGCCGACGAACTGGAGCACCATGACCAAGGGCCCAGGCGTCGTCTCGGCAAGCCCGAGGCTGTCCAGCATCTCTCGCCCGGTGCGAGCCAGCCGAAGCCGTCCACCGCCGCCTGTGCCACATAGGCGAGCACCGCATAGGCCCCGCCGAAGGTGACGACCGCCATCAGGCTGAAGAAGGAGCCGATCTGCGTCCAGACGCTGTCACTTCCGAGGGCCGCCCACAGCACTGCGACCGAATCGAGCCACACGGGCAGCCAGACCGCGACGATGCCGGCTGCCCGCCGGAGAGACGGCTCGGCATGGGCCAACTCCCCACGTTCGAACATCTGGTCCACGACCCCATGCGAATCCGCCTTCGCGTTTCCGTGGCCTGCGCTCTGGAACAGCTCGGGCGCGGCCCGGCTGCCCGCCCACCCGGCGAGGCCCGCGGCGAGGATGATCAGCGGGAAAGGGATGTGCAGAATGTAGATGGCCAGGAAGGCGAGGCCGGCAATGGCCACCATGAGGCGGTTCTTGAACGCGCGCCGGCTGATCCTCAGCAGGGCCTCCACCACCACCGCCAGCACGGCCGCCTTCACGCTGAGGAAAGCGGCATCGATGAGCGGGATGTGGCGATAGAGGGCATAGAGGATGCTGAGGGCGAGCATCACGACAGCGTCAGGTAGGACGAACAGCAGGCCGGCCACCAGCCCCCCCCCCCCCGGCGGTGCCGTGCATGCCCGCATCGTGAGC
>NZ_JBAFVB010000010.1:0-195545 GCF_043193975.1 Xanthobacter versatilis
AGTCAGCGACGTCTTGCCATGATCCACGTGACCGATCGTGCCGATGTTGCAGTGCGGCTTCGAGCGGTTGAACTTCTCTTTGGCCATTGGACTCTCCGTTGGGTCTCTCTGGCGAACCTGAAGGGTGAAACTCGTGAAGGCTCAGACCGACGCCATCAGGCGTACTTGGCCTGGACCTCCTGCGCGACGTTCGACGGCACCTGCTCGTAGTGGTCGAACTGCATGGTGAAGGTGGCACGACCCTGACTGAACGAGCGCAGGGTGTTCACGTAGCCGAACATGTTGGCGAGAGGCACCATCGCGTTGACCACGTTGGCGTTGCCGCGCATGTCCTGGCCCTGGATCTGGCCACGGCGGGAGTTGAGATCGCCGATGACGGAGCCGGTGTAATCCTCCGGCGTCACCACCTCGACCTTCATGATGGGCTCGAGCAGGACCGGGCTGCCCTTCTGGAGGGCCTCACGGAACGCCGCACGAGACGCGATCTCGAACGCCAGGGCGGACGAGTCCACTTCGTGGAAGGCGCCGTCGATGAGCTGCACCTTCACGTCCACCACCGGGAAGCCCGCCAGCACGCCGGCGCCAAGCACGCTCTCGAGGCCCTTCTGGACGCCCGGGATGTACTCCTTCGGCACCGCGCCGCCGACGATGGCGCTCTCGAAGACGAAGCCCTTGCCGACTTCGTTCGGCTCCACGATGAACTTCACCCGCGCAAACTGGCCGGTACCACCGGTCTGCTTCTTGTGGGTGTAGTCCACCTCGTACTTCTTCGTGATGGTCTCGCGATAAGCCACCTGGGGGGCGCCGATGTTGGCGTCCACCTTGTAGGTGCGCTTCAGGATGTCGACCTTGATGTCGAGATGCAGTTCGCCCATCCCCTTGAGGATGGTCTGGCCGCTCTCGAAATCCGTGGACACACGGAAGGACGGGTCCTCGGCAGCCAGCTTGGAGAGGGCGATGCCCAGCTTCTCCTGGTCGGCCTTGGACTTCGGCTCGATGGCGATCTCGATGACCGGCTCCGGGAATTCCATCTTTTCCAGGATCACGGCCTTGGCGGGATCGCACAGCGTGTCACCCGTGCGCACATCCTTGAGGCCGGCGAGGGCGACGATGTCGCCCGCATAGGCTTCCTTGATGTCTTCCCGGTTGTTGGCGTGCATCAGCAGCATCCGCCCAACGCGCTCGCGCTTGTCGCGGGTGGAGTTGAGCAGGCCCATGCCGGTTTCCATCTTGCCGGCGTAGACCCGGCAGAAGGTGATGGTGCCGACGAAGGGATCGTCCATGATCTTGAACGCGAGCACCGAGGTGGGCTCGTCGTCCGAAGGCATGCGGACCGTGTCTTCCTCGGTCTTGAAGTCGATGCCCTTGATGGCGCCGCGATCGATGGGGGACGGCAGGAAGTCCACCACCGCGTCGAGCAGGGGCTGAACGCCCTTGTTCTTGAAGGCCGAGCCGCAGAACACCGGGTTGAACTTACGCCCGATCACCGCCTTGCGGATCAGCGACTTGAGGGTCGCCACATCCGGCTCGACGCCGTCGAGGTAAGCGGTCATGGCGTCGTCGTCGAGCTCGACGGCGGCTTCCACCAGCTTGTTGCGGTATTCGGCAGCCTTGTCGGCGAGATCCGCGGGGATCTCCTCGTCATGATACTTGGCGCCGAGGGCTTCATCTTCCCACACCACCGCCTTCATGCGGACGAGGTCGATGACGCCCTTGAAATTGTTCTCGGAACCGATCGGCAGCTGGCAGCACACGGGGTTGCCGGCCACGCGGTCGACGATCATCTCGACGCAGCGGTAAAAGTCGGCGCCGATCTTGTCCATCTTGTTGACGAACACGATGCGCGGCACGTTGTACTTGTCCGCCTGGCGCCACACGGTCTCGGTCTGCGGCTCGACGCCCTGGTTGCCGTCCAGCACGCACACGGCGCCGTCGAGCACGCGGAGCGAGCGCTCCACCTCGATGGTGAAGTCCACGTGCCCGGGGGTGTCGATGATGTTCAGGCGCTTGCCTGCCCAGATCGCAGTCGTCGCGGCCGACGTGATGGTGATGCCGCGCTCCTGTTCCTGGGTCATCCAATCCATGGTGGCGGCGCCATCATGGACTTCACCGATCTTGTGGCTCTTGCCGGTGTAATAGAGGATCCGCTCCGTGGTCGTGGTCTTGCCGGCATCGATGTGCGCCATGATGCCGAAGTTGCGGTAGTCCTCGATCGCGTGAGTACGGGGCATGGAAGTCGTCCTCTCCGATCACCAGCGATAATGCGAGAAGGCGCGGTTGGCTTCCGCCATCCGGTGCGTATCTTCGCGCTTCTTCACGGCAGCGCCGCGATTGTTGGCAGCATCGAGCAGCTCGGCGGAGAGACGCTCCACCATGGTCTTCTCGTTGCGGGCGCGGGCCGAGGCGATGAGCCAGCGGATCGCCAGGGTCTGGCGACGCTCGTTCCGCACTTCGACGGGCACCTGGTAGGTGGCACCACCCACGCGGCGGGAGCGAACTTCCACCGCCGGAGCCACGTTCTCGAGCGCCTGGATGAACACATCCACCGGATCGTGCTTGGCCTTGGTCTCGACCACGTCGAGAGCGCCATAGACGATGCCTTCGGCGACCGACTTCTTGCCATCACGCATCACGGAATTCATGAAGCGGGACAGAGTGGTGGACCCGTACTTGGGATCCGGAATGACTTCGCGGCGCTCGGCCTTGTGACGACGGGACATCGTTCAGTTCCTCAACCTAGCCGGATCACTTGGGCCGCTTCGCGCCGTACTTCGAACGGCGCTGCTTGCGGTTCTTGACGCCCTGGGTGTCCAGCACGCCGCGCAGGATGTGGTAACGCACACCCGGAAGATCCTTCACGCGGCCGCCGCGGATCATCACCACGGAGTGCTCCTGAAGGTTATGGCCTTCACCGGGGATGTAGCCGATCACTTCGTAGCTGTTGGTGAGCCGCACCTTGGCGACCTTACGCAGAGCCGAGTTCGGCTTCTTCGGGGTCGTCGTGTAGACGCGGGTGCAAACGCCGCGCTTCTGGGGGCTCGCCTGCAGCGCCGGCGCCTTGTCGCGCGCCTTCTGCGCTTCGCGCGGCTTACGGATCAGCTGGTTGATCGTCGGCATGTACGCCTTCGCCTCGTCCTGATCTGCGGCCTGGGGCCGCATTCTTCATTCGACGACCTTTTCAGGGGCCGCCACGATTGACCCCTAGGGGCCTCAAATTCCGCTCGCACCAACGAACACGAAAGGCGCCGTCCACGGCCCAAATGGGTGCGGACACGCCTTTCTCGCGACAGAGGATCACAGCGCGCAATTCCCGTGAGGGACGACGCCGCGATCATGCACCTGAAGTTATCGCAGTGCTGTTCCTGGCAGCGTTTCGGCTCTTGGGATCGTCTCGTTCCGGGCTGGGAAGCCTTGGAAGATGAGAAACCGATCACTCAGACGCCGACCGCCTGCCGCGAAGTGGGGTGCTTCTAGCCGCAGAGTCGCTCTGCGTCAAGCCTTCGTTGAGAAATGGACGGAGAGAAACGCCCGATTCAGAAGGCCTCGGGCCGCCATCGGACCGGCCAAAGGGGCCGCGGATGGTGTAGCCGGTCCAATTACGCCTGCCGAGAAGGCAGAATCCGCTGCCGCCCAAAGAAATGGCACCGGCAGGGATGCCATCTTCGACTGCGTCCCGGTCCCCGGTCGCACAGAGCGACGGGGTCCGGGAAACAGATTCGCACCGCGTCGACCAGACGAGGTCAGCCGAGCAGGGCGGCGACGCCGTCGCGCTCTTCGAGCAGCTCGTTCAGGGTCTTCTCGAACATGGCCTTGGAGAAGTCGTCCATGGGCAGGCCCTTGACCACTTCATACTCGCCGCCGCTGCACACCGCCGGGACGCCGAACACGATGCCCTCGGGCACACCATAGGAGCCGTCGGAGGCCACGCCCATGGACACCCACTTGCCGTCGGTGCCGTGGATCCAGTCATGCATGTGGTCCACGGCGGCGTTGGCGGCAGAGGCGGCCGACGACAGGCCACGGGCCTCGATGATGGCGGCGCCGCGCTTGCCCACCTTGGGAAGCAGGGTCTCGCGATACCAGGTCTCGTCGTTGATGAGCTCCGGCAGCGGCTTGCCGTTCGCGGTGGCGAAGCGGTAGTCGGCATACATGGTCGGGGAGTGGTTGCCCCACACCGCCACCTTCTCGATGTCGGCGGTGGCGATACCGGCCTTGGCCGCGAACTGCGACAGGGCGCGGTTGTGGTCCAGGCGAAGCATGGCGGTGATGTTCTTCGCCGGCAGGTCCGGAGCGCTCTTGGCGGTGATGTAGGCGTTGGTGTTGGCCGGATTGCCCACCACCAGCACCTTCACGTCGCGCTTGGCCACCTCGTTCAGCGCCTTGCCCTGGACCTTGAAGATCTCGGCGTTGGCGGACAGAAGGTCGGCGCGTTCCATGCCCTTAGAGCGCGGACGGGCGCCGACGAGCACCGCAGCGTCGATGTCCTTGAACGCCACCTTGGGATCGTCGGTGATGACCACGCCGGCAAGGTTCGGGAACGCGCAGTCCTCGAGCTCCATCACGACGCCGCCGACGGCGGCCTGCGCCTGCGGCAGGTCCAGAAGCTGGAGGATGACCGGCTGGTCCTTGCCGTACATGTCGCCGTTGGCGATGCGGAAAAGCAGCGAATAGCAAATCTGACCGGCGGCGCCCGTGACAGCGACGCGAACGGCGGGTTTGGTCATGAGAAGAAGCCCTTTGCCTTAGGTCGAGCCCCGAAGGCTCGGGCGCGCAATCTATGCCGCAGCGCGGCGGAAGGAAAGGCGCGAGGCGGAGCCGATTCGGGGCTGGCCGTGGGACCTTGGTCTTAGGCGGTCGGGCGCCGTCCGCGTCATTTGAGAGATGATCGGGAAAGATCGACCCGCGCCCGAACCTTCGGGCGCGGCTCAGCGGCGTCGTGCGGCGTGCATCACCCCCCGGCGCGGCGGCTCATGCGCCCACCCCGACAAACGGCCTGTCTCAGGCCCGCGGAAACCGTGCCACCTTCAGGAAAAGCACGAGTTCCTCGAAGTCCTCCTCGCCGACGGCATATTGTGCGTCGATGAGGAGGGGCACGGTGATGGCAACGACACCACCGTCCGCCGCTGCCGCGAGCCGGCAATCGACGGATGGGTCGAAGGGGCCGGGTCCGTCGGCCTTGCAGGTAATCTCGGAAGGCGACACCGCCCGGACATTGTAGAGATCATAGGCGATGAGACTTCTGGGATGGTCGATGTTCGGGTTTTGGCTCGCACCCCATGTCGCCAATTGAATAATGGCGGTGGTCGCGGTCCTTTGCTCGAGATAGATCCGGATTTTCTCGCCGCTCTTGGCACTGGACCAGACGGTTGCTGTCGGCATCTTTCCCCCCATCCGAGCGGAAAAGCGGGATCGAAAAGCCCCCTGCCCTGCATATGAGATGAACGCACCCACAGCACTGCCGCGCCCCGCCCGGAACAGGCGTGACAGTGTCCCCAAGCGTGTAGGGAAGCTGAAAACAATCATAGATTGTCGTTACAGGCGATACAACTGATAAGACGTGCGGCGCCGGCCTGATCCGCGCGGCAGCGCAGATCGCCATAGCTGCCGTGCGGCCCCCTCAGGCCATTGCGGAAGCCAACGCCCCTACCCTCACAGCACAATCACATGGTTGGCCAGCTCGTTGCGGTCGCCAGGTCGAGGCGGCAAGGGACCGGAGAGGAGCTCGCCCGCCTTCTCCACGCCGCAGACCAGCCCGTCCGCCAGGTTGCCCACGCGGGCGCGGATGGCCACCGCATCGCAGATGTCCTGCCAGGCGCCGTGGCCCAGCGGAGTGTGGACGCCTTCGTCGGCCACCACCTCCACCAGCCGCTCGCGGGCGGCGGCATAGATGAGGATGCCGGTGCGCCCCTCCGTCTGGGGTATGCCATAGGCGAGGAAGGTCTCGATGGCGGCGCTGCGGGCAGCGGCCTTCAGGGCAAGGCGGGGGATCACCCGGTGGACCACGCCCGGCAGCATGAGGAGCGAGGCCAGCGCCACGAACAGCACCGCCTGCACGGCAAGCAGTTCCAGCGCCGGCAGGGGCCACATCAGGGCAACGAACCAGGGCACCACCAGCGCCGCAAGCGAGGCCCACAGCACCGAGAAGAAGGGGTGCTGCACCAGCGGCGCGCGGGCCACCACAACGCGGATTTCAGCCGAGGTCCTGGTTTCGGCGGCAGCGATCGCATCGGCGATGCGCGCCAGCGCCGCGTCCGAAAGGCCGGCGACGCTGGCGTCGGAGGACGGCAGATCCCGTTCGGCGGCGCTCATGGCGTGTTCCCTTCCCTCGGCGGCTCTGCCGCTCGTGCTGAATGGACAGCCCGCCCTTGGCCGGGCCGCCCCACCTTTTTACCACACCCGACGATCCGCCTCACCAATCTCCGGATGCACCGCCGCCACCGGAGGAACCGCCGCCCCCCGACCAGCCTCCGCCGCCGCCCGAACCGCCACTGGAGCCGGTGCCCCAGTCCCAAGTGGAGGCGGGACCCGCGGCCCAGCCGCTGCCGCCCCGCCTGCGGGCAGCCGCACCGCCACCTGGCCCGCCGCCGCCCCGCGTCACCCGCCAGATGATGAAGCCCCAAAAGGCGATCATGGCGATGAGGAAGATGAGGTTGTCCACCTCCTCCTCGGTCCAGCCGGACGGCTCCAGCCGCTTGGCGCGGGCACGGGCCTCATCGGGATCGAGGTTGAGGATCTCGAGGATGGCGTCGGTGCCCTTGACGATGCCGCCGGCCATGTCGCCGGCCTTGAAGGCGGGAACGATGGCGTTGCGGATGATGGTGGAAGCCACCGCGTCGGTCAGGATGCCTTCAAGGCCATAGCCCACCTCGATGCGCACCTTGCGCTCACTGGGGGCGACGAGGAGGAGCACGCCGTTGTTCTTCTTCGCCTGCCCGATCTGCCAGAAGCGGAACAGGCGGTTGGCGTAGTCCTCAACAGAGGTGCCCTGCAGCGATGGAATTGTGGCCACCACCACCTGGTCGGTGGCCTTCGCTTCCTGCGCCGCGAGCCTGGCGTCGAGGGCCGCGAGGGTTGCGGCGTCGAGCACGTGGGCGTCGTCCACCACCCGGCCGGTGAGCGTGGGAAAAGTCAGCTCCGCCCGCGCCGGCACCCCGAGAAGGAGCACCAGCGCAAAAAGCACCGGCGCCGGCGATGGGAGGAGTTTGGACAGGCGGAGCATGGCCGCCTCCCTCAGCTCAATTGAACTTTACCTTGGGCACCTGCATCTGCTGCTCGGAGATGGTGAAGGTCTCCATGGGCCGGTAGCTGCGATAGAAGGTTGACGCCCACAGCAGGCCCGGGAAGGTCTTCAGCTCGGTGTTATAGACCCGCACCGCCTCGATATAGTCGCGCCGCGCGACGGCGATGCGGTTCTCGGTGCCCTCGATCTGCGATTGCAGGGCCAGGAAGTTCTGGTTGGACTTCAGGTCCGGATAGGCTTCCGACACTGCGATCAGCCGGCCGAGCGCGCTGGACAGGCCCGCCTGCGCGTCCTGGAACTGCTTGAACTGGGCCGGGTCGGTGACGGTAGAGGCATCCACCCGAATCGAGGTGGCCTTGGCCCGCGCCTCGATGACCGATGTCAGCACGTCCTTCTCCTGGGCCGCATAGCCCTTCACAGTTTCCACCAAATTGGGAATGAGGTCGGAGCGGCGCTGGTACTGGTTCATCACCTCGCTCCAGGCGGCCTTGGCGCGCTCCTCCTCGGTGGGAATCACGTTGATCCCGCAGCCGGCCAGCATCAGCCCGGCGAGCACGGCGAAGAGCGGCGCCCGCAGCCGGGCGAAATGCTGGAGTGCGGTGGACTTGAGCGCGATGATCATGGCGGCCTCTTCCCTGTCTCGGCGCATCGGCACCAGAGCACGCGCCCGGTCAGATTGAACGCAATCTGATCGGATAGCGCGGTCTCGTTCCTTAAGTTCAGAGCGTGATCCGAGCACATTGAGCGAATGTGCTCGGATCACGCTCCGGGCTCGACTGCAACCCCTCGGCAGCCCGCCGCGCTTATAACACGGCAAGGCTCGGGAAAGGTCCCTGGGAGGATCCCTCACTTTGGTCCGAGATATCCCGGCAGGTCCTGCGCCTCGTCGAGGCGCGAGAGCTTCACCGCCAGCTTTTCGGCCAGTTCGATATCGCTCTGCAGCAGCCGCGTGGTCATGAAGGAGCGGTAGTAGTTGCCCCACATGAATTCCTGGAATGGCGTATCCAGATTCGAATAGGCATCGCCGCGGACCCCACGGGCGAGGGTCCGCCACGGATTGTCTGTGAGTTCGCTGATGTGCCCCGGAATCTTGATGCAGGGACGCCGGTTGCCGTCCACGTCGATGGGCCAGCACAGGCCCTGCGATTCCATGCGATGCCAGAAGGTCGGCAGATCAAGGTCGGACCAATCCGCGCCGTCCCGGGGCTTGCCCACCAGCACAGTGTCGTGGCCCGCAAGCAGCAGCGCGCGGCACAAATGGTGATGGTCGGTCATGTAGAGGCGCTTCTTCGGCCCAATGACGTAGGGCACCGCCTTTTTCACAAGCAGCGCCCGGAGCGCGCTCTTCGAGAGCCCCGCCATCTGCTGCGCCCGGCGCTTCACCTCGTCCATCCCCAGGTTGAGCTGGGTGGGGTGCAGGGCGTCGATGGCCACTTCCCTGAGGTCGTCCGGATTTGGGCCCGTCATGGCTTCACCCTCGCGTTCAAAGCGATCTGGTCTGGAAAGCGAACTGGCGTGGAGAATCGGCCTGCGCAGGACCAGCGACGGCGCGTGTCCGGCAATCTGCAGCATGGCTGAAAACGCGCGCGGCGGCACCCCGCCGGGGATGCCGCCGCGCCGATGAGCGATGCCGGTGACGATCAGCCGGGCGAGATCATGTTCTCGGGACGCACGACGGCGTCGAACTCCTCGTTGGTCACATAGCCGCCGCCGACGGCCTCCTCGCGCAGGGTGGTGCCATTCTTGTGCGCGGTCTTGGCGATCTTGGCGGCGTTGTCGTAGCCGATCTTCGGGGCCAGCGCGGTGACCAACATGAGCGAGCGCTCCAGCGCCGACTTGATATTGTCCTCGCGGGCCTCGATGCCGACGACGCAATTGTCGGTGAAGCTCACCGCCGCGTCCGCCATCAGCCGCACCGACTGGAGGAAATTGTAGGCCATCACCGGGTTGTACACGTTCAACTCGAAGTGGCCCTGGCTGCCGGCGAAGGTGAGCGCGGCGTTGTTGCCGAAGATCTGCACGCAGACCTGGGTCAGCGCCTCGCACTGGGTGGGGTTCACCTTGCCCGGCATGATGGACGAGCCGGGCTCGTTCTCCGGCAGCGACAGCTCGCCAAGGCCCGAGCGCGGACCCGAGCCGAGCAGGCGGATGTCGTTGGCGATCTTGAACAGGGAGGCCGCCAGCGTGTTGATGGCGCCGTGGGAGAACACCATGGCGTCATGGGCGGCGAGCGCCTCGAACTTGTTGGGCGCCGAGGTGAAGGCGATGCCGGTGATGGCGGCGATCTTCGCCGCGACCTGCTCGGCGAAGCCGACGGGGGCGTTGAGGCCGGTGCCCACCGCGGTGCCGCCCTGGGCCAGTTGCTGGAGGCCCGGCAGGGTCAGTTCCAGGCGGGCGATGCCGTTCTCCACCTGCTGGGCGTAGCCGGAGAATTCCTGGCCCAGCGTCAGCGGCGTGGCGTCCTGGGTGTGGGTGCGGCCGATCTTGATGATGCCGGCCCAGGCCTCGGACTTGGCCTTCAGCGCCGTATGCAGGTGGCGCAGCGCCGGCAGCAGTCGGTGGACGATCTCCTCCGCGCAGGCGATGTGCATGGCGGTGGGGTAGGTGTCGTTGGACGACTGGCTCATGTTGACGTGATCGTTGGGATGCACGGGCTTCTTGGAGCCCTTCTCCCCGCCGAGCAGCTCGATGGCCCGGTTCGAGATCACCTCGTTGGCGTTCATGTTGGACTGGGTGCCCGAGCCGGTCTGCCAGACCACCAGCGGGAAGTGTTCATCGAGCTTGCCGTCGATGACTTCCTGGGCGGCGGCGACAATGGCGTCGGCGATCTTGGGATCGAGGCGGCCGAGGTCGCGGTTTACTTCCGCGGCAGCACGCTTGACGATGCCGAGGGCGCGCACCACCGGGAGCGGCTGCTTTTCCCAGCCGATCTTGAAGTTCCCCAGCGAGCGCTGCGCCTGCGCACCCCAATAACGGTCGGATTGAACTTCGATGGGACCGAACGTGTCGGTCTCGATGCGGGTGCTCATCGCCTTAGCCTTTCCATGGTCTCGCGGGCGGCGGGCTCATAGCACGGCTGGAGGCGTTCGGGGGAGTTAGACATGTAGGCTAAAATAATTCCAAGGCGGTAGCCGGGGGATGTTACCTCTCCAAGAAATCGCCATATCTTTAGCCTGTCCTGGGGTATTAGTATCTCATTGGGCTCGTTGGCCTGACGCGGTGCGCCGGCCGTAGAAGATCACCGGCCGCCGGGTGCGGAGGAAACCGGCGACAAGGTGAGGGAAGAGTTGGGCGACGTGGTCAATCTTCATCGGGCGCGCAAGGCGCGGGTCCGTCAGGCGGCGCAGGCGGCGGCCGATGAGAACCGGATCCGATTCGGACGGACCAAGGCCGAACGCGAAAGGCTGGCAGACGAGCTTGAGCGGCAGCGACGCTACCTTGAGGGCCACGCCCTGACCGAGAGGGAAGAACATGAAAAGCCCCGTGGTTAAGAGATCCATCGTCATCGCCGGCCACAAAACCAGCGTCAGCCTCGAGGACGCCTTCTGGGAGGCCTTGAAGGAAATCGCCGGCGGCCGCCGGCTCACCCTGTCCGACCTCGTGGCGACCATCGACTCCGCCCGCACACAGGGCAACCTGTCGTCCGCCATCCGCCTGTTCGTCCTCGACTACTATCGAGGCGTGGCAACGGCGGCCCGGACCCAGGCCGTGGGAGAACGCATTCCCGCGGCAAGCCCTCCCGTTGCGTAAAGCGCGGCTCGACCTTATCTGCGAACGAGGCTGCCGCGCGTCGCGTTGAAAGGCGACGCGCGGTTTCCTATAACCGCCAGACCCGGCGGGGTGGCTTAACGTGCTGGCTTCCGCCGGCGCTGGGCTGGCCGCCTCGAATGGGTCCGCCTGTCGGATCGGGGGCGTTGCGGCATGCCGCACGGACCCGGCGGAGGCTCGCAGCGACGCGTGTGCCGATGGCGGCACCGCTCACGGGAGACGACGGATGTCGTGGAAGAATCAGAGTGGCGGCCCATGGGGTAATGGGCCGCGGGGTCCCTGGGGTTCGGGACCCTCTTCATCAGGACCGACGCCGCCAGATCTCGAAGACTTGATCCGCCGTAGCCAGGACCGCCTGCGCACCATGATACCGGGCTCCTTCGGGGCCAAGGGCATCATCCTTTTGGTCGCGCTCGTGGTCGCCGGCTGGTTCCTCTCCGGCTTCTATCGCGTGCAGCCCGACGAGCAGGGCGCGGTGCTGCGCTTCGGCAAGTTCGTGGGCGTCACCCAGCCCGGCCTCAACTATCACTGGCCCTACCCGATCGAGACGGTGCTGACCCCCCGGGTCACCTTCGTCAACCGCATCGACATCGGCATGCGCACCGGCGAGGACACCCGGCGCGGCACATCGGTGATGCGTGACGTTCCGGAAGAGAGCCTCATGCTGACCGGTGACGAGAACATCGTCGACGTGGATTTCGCCGTGTTCTGGCGCATCTCGAACGCCGAGCAGTACCTGTTCAACGTCCAGAACCCCGAGGGCACCATCAAGGCCGTGGCCGAGAGCGCCATGCGCGAGGTCATCGGCCGCACCAACATCCAGCCCATCCTCACTGGCGCCCGGCAGAACATCGAGACCGGCGTGCAGGAGCTGATGCAGTCGGTGCTCAACAGCTACAAGGCCGGCGTGGAAATCACGCAGGTGCAGATGCAGAAGGTCGACCCGCCGAGCCAGGTCATCGACGCCTTCCGCGACGTGCAGGCCGCCCGCGCCGACGCCGAGCGCTCCCAGAACGAGGCGCAGACCTACGCCAACCGTGTCCTCCCCGAGGCCCGCGGCGAGGCCTCCCGCATCGAGAACGCCGCCCAGGGCTATCGCGAGCGCACGGTGGTGGAAGCCCGCGGCCAGGCGGCGCGCTTCCTCAAGATCTATGACGAGTACCAGAAGGCCAAGGTGGTGACGCGCGAGCGCATGTATCTCGAGACCATGGAGCGCGTGCTCGGCGGCGTGGACAAGGTGATCGTGGATTCCGCCGGGACCCGACAGGGACCAGGGGGTGTATCCGCCGGCGGGCCGGGAGGCGTCGTGCCCGTGCTGCCGCTCAACGATCTCCTCCGCCGCCAGTCGGCGCCTGCCGCCCAGCCCCAGGGAGCCACGCGATGAGAAACCCGATCCTCGGCGGGGTCGTCGCCATTCTCGGCGTCGTTGCCCTCGTCCTCATCTATTCCGCGGCCTTCATCGTCCAGCAGACCCAGCAGGCGCTGGTGCTGCGGCTCGGCGAGCCGCTGGCCCCCGTGACCACGCCGGGACTGCACTGGAAGGTGCCGTTCATCGACAGCGTGGTCTATATCGACAACCGCATCCTGGACCTGGAAAACCCCTCCCAGGAGGTGATCGCCTCGGACCAGAAGCGGCTGGTGGTGGACGCATTCGCGCGCTACCGCATCACCGCCCCGCTGCGCTTCTTCCAGTCAGTGGGAACGGTGCAGGGCGCCAACTCGCGCCTCTCCACGGTGCTGAACTCCGCGCTGCGCCGGGTTCTGGGCGAGAACAGCTTCATCAGCCTGGTGCGTGACGGCCGCGAAGGCCTGATGCACCAGATCGCCGAGCAGGTGAACCGGGAGGCGGCGAACTTCGGCATCACCGTGGTGGATGTGCGCATCCGCCGCGCCGACCTGCCGGAGGCTAACAGCCAGGCGGTGTTCCAGCGCATGCAGACGGAACGCCAGCGCGAGGCCGCCGAGATCCGCGCCCAGGGCAATGAGGCCGCCCAGCGGCTGCGCGCCCGAGCCGACCGCGAGGTGACCATCGTGGTGGCCGAGGCCAACTCGAAGGGCGAGCAGCTGCGCGGCGAGGGCGACGCGGAACGCAACCGCATCTTCGCCGACGCGTTCGGGCGCGATCCGGACTTCTTCTCCTTCTACCGGTCCATGCAGGCCTATGAAGCGAGCATCAAGCCCAGCGACACCCGGATGGTGCTGAGCCCGGATGCGCGCTTCTTCCGCTACTTCCAGGACCCCGTGAGCGCGGTGGCTCCCCCCGCCCCCGCGGCCGGCAACTGAACAAGGGGCCGGGTGCGGCATGAAGGACCTGATCGCCGCGCTCGGCCTCATGCTGGCCATCGAAGGCTTGTGCCTGGCCGCCTTTCCGGGGGCATGGCGCAGGGCCATGGAGGCCATCCTCCACGCCCCCGAGACGCCCATGCGCCTCGCCGGGCTGGGGGTCGGCGCCCTCGGCGTGCTGGTGGTCTTCCTCATCCGGACCTTTTGAGACCCGGGATCTTGGCCCCTGAACTCGGTGCCTGACCGGGGTCGAGACAGCTTCAATCGTGCCTGATCATCCGACCGCCCCGCCCGCCCGTGATACGGTGGACGGGGCGGTCGCGTTTTGGCCGCATTGCGACCGCACCGATTCCCACAGAGCAGGCTCCAATCGGCTGCCCTGCGCGCCGGGGTCCCTGCTCCGGTCCTGAATGCGGAGACGACGCCTGCGCCGGGTCAGCTGAACCGGGGTAGAGCCGCCTCCGGTGTAGCCGACGCCGGATCGTGACCGTACGGGGCTTGCGCCCACGCGGCGGCCGGTTCAGCCTCAAGGAACGACCGCCGCGTCGAGGAGAGACATGCCCCACCCGCTTCGTTCCTCAGCTCCTGCCGCCCGCCTGCCCGCCTTCGTCCTGGCAGCCGCCCTCGCACTCCTCACCGCGACCTTTTCCACCCTCGCCCCGGCTCCGCTGCTGGCGGCGCCCGGCAAGGGGCCGGACACGGTGGCGGACGTGGCCGAGCGGGTCATGGACGCGGTGGTGAACATCTCCACCTCGCAGAACGTGGCTGCCTCGCGCTCGGTGCCCCAGCCGCAGCTGCCGCCGGGCTCGCCGTTCGAGGACTTCTTTGATGAATTCTTCAAGAAGAGGCAGGATGACGGCGGCGAGCAGCGCTCGCGCCGCGTGTCCTCCCTCGGCTCGGGCTTCGTCATCGACCCGTCCGGCCTCATCGTGACCAACAATCACGTGATCGCCGACGCCGACGAGATCTTCGCCAATTTCAACGACGGCTCGAAGCTGAAGGCCGAGCTGATCGGCCGCGACACCAAGACCGACCTCGCCCTGCTGCGTGTGAAGCCCGACAAGCCGCTGGTGGCGGTGAAGTTCGGCGACAGCGAGAAGCTGCGGGTGGGCGACTGGGTGATGGCCATCGGCAACCCGTTCGGCCTCGGCGGCACGCTGACGGTTGGCGTGGTCTCCGCCCGCAACCGCGACATCAATTCCGGCCCCTACGACAATTTCATCCAGACCGACGCCGCCATCAATCGCGGCAATTCCGGCGGCCCGCTGTTCAACATGGACGGCGAGGTGATCGGCATCAACACCGCCATCATCTCGCCCTCGGGCGGCTCCATCGGCATCGGCTTCGCGGTGCCGTCCGCCACCGCCAAGCCGGTGATCGCCCAGCTCGGCGAGTTCAAGGAAGTGCGGCGCGGCTGGATCGGGGTGCGCATCCAGCCGGTCACCGACGACATCGCCGAGAGCCTCGGCCTCGGCAAGCCGCGCGGCGCGCTCATCGGCGTGGTCTCGGAGAACAGCCCGGCGGCGCGGGGCGGCATCAAGGCCGGCGACGTGATCGTGAAGTTCAATGGCCGCGACATCAAGGAGGTGCGCGACCTCACCCGCACCGTGGCCGACGCCATGGCGGACACCGAGGTGGAGGTGGTGGTGGTCCGCAAGGGCAAGGAGGAGACCCTGCACCTCAAGGTCGCCCGCATGCCCGAGGACGATAAGCCGGAGACCCCCAAGCCCGCCGCCGAGTCGCAGAAAGTAGCGCCCAAAAAAGCCCTCGGCATCGAGCTCTCCGCCATGAGCGACGAGCTGCGCAAGCGCTATTCCATCAAGAGCGAGATCAACGGCGTGGTCATCACCGGCGTCGATGCCTCCACCCCTGCCTCGGACAAGGGGCTGAAGGCCGGGCAGGTCATCGTCCAGGTGGGGCAGGAAGCGGTGGCGAGCCCCTCCGACGTGGAGAAGCAGGTGGATGCCCTGCGCAAGCAGGGCAAGCGCTCCGCCCTGCTCCTCGTCTCCGATGGCGAGGGCAAGCAGGAGTTCGTGACGATCCCGCTGAACTGAGCTGACGCGCCGCCGTCATCCCCGGCCGGTCCGGGGCATGACGGCGGCGTAAGGGTATAGGGAGAGCTTATCCCGCCTCAGGCGGTGTGGAACTCGCTCAGCGCATAGCCCTGCATGTAGAGCAAAGCGGTGAGGTCGCCGTAATCGATGCGCACATGGGCGGCAGCCGCCACCGCTGGCTTGGCGTGATAGGCGACGCCGACCCCGGCCTCCTGCAGCATAGCGAGGTCGTTGGCGCCGTCGCCCACCGCCATGGTCTCGGACGGGGCAAGGTGCATCCGGTCGCGCAGTTCCTCGAGGGCGGCGAGCTTGGCATCGCGGCCGAGGATGGGCTCCGCCACCGCGCCGACGAAGCGGTCCTCGTCGATGAGCAGGATGTTGGCCCGATGCTCGTCGAAGCCGATGCGCTCGGCGATGGCGCTCGTAAACACGGTGAAGCCGCCGGAGACCAGCGCCGTATAGGCGCCGTTGGCCTTCATGGTACCCACCAGCTCGAGCCCGCCGGGGGTGAGGCTGATGCGCTCGCGCAGCACGTCGGCCACCACGCCGGCCGGCAGGCCGCGCAGCAGCGCCACCCGCTCGCGCAGCGCCGGCTCGAAGGCGATCTCCCCGCGCATGGCCCGCTCGGTGATGGCGGCCACATGGGCCTTCACGCCAACGAGATCCGCCAGTTCGTCGATGCATTCCTGCCCGATCATGGTGGAATCCATGTCGGCGAGAAAAAGCTGCTTGCGCCGGGCCGCCTCTAGCTGCACCACCACGTCGATGGGCGCATCCCCGAGGGCGGCGCGGACCGCATCGGCCAGTTCCCGGGCATCGGTGCCCAGCGGCGGGGCGAAATGGATGTCCACGGCCACGTCGGGGGCGAGCACCACGGCCTCCTGCGCTTCGGGCAGCACCGCGCGCGCATCGTGGATTGCCTCCCGGGTCAAAGCCGGGGCAGATGGGTTTGAGATCAGCGTCGCGACATAGGCCATGGCAGTATCGGTACTCGAACAGGGGAATGGGCCGCAGGCGGTGCTCATCGCAGGTCCCACCGCCAGCGGCAAGTCGGCCCTCGCGATGGCGCTCGCCGAGCGACTCACGGGCACCGTGCTCAATGCAGATTCCATGCAAGTCTATGGCGATCTTCGGGTCCTCACGGCGCGGCCGACCGTCGCGGAGGCGGCGCGGGTGCCCCACGGCCTCTATGGCCACGTGGATGCGGACACCGACTATTCCGTGGGCCGCTGGCTCGCGGATGCCACGGCCGCCCTCGCTGCCGCGCGCGAACAGGGGCTTTTGCCCATCTTCGTCGGCGGCACCGGCCTCTATTTCCGCGCGCTGACGCAGGGCCTCGCCGAGATCCCGCCGGTGCCGGAGGCAGTGCAGCGCGAGGTTCGCGGCACGGCGGAAGGCCTCGACAGCCTTGCCCTGCATGCCCGCCTTGCAGACATGGACCCGCAGAGCGCCGCCCGGCTCCAGCCCAACGACCGTCAGCGGGTGTTGCGGGCACTGGAGGTCATCACCGCCACCGGCCGCTCGCTTTCAGACTGGCAGAAGGATGCGCCGCGCCCGGTGCTGGATGCCTCCCGCTGCGTGCGTCTCGTGCTGGAGGTGGACCGCGCGGTGCTGCGACAGCGCATCGATGCCCGTTTCGAGGCCATGATGGCGGACGGCGCGCTGGAGGAGGTTCGCGCCCTGGCCGCGCGCCGGCTCGATCCCTCGCGCACGGTGCTGAAGGCCCATGGCGCCCCGGCCCTCACCCGCCATCTCTCCGGCGAGATGACGCTGGACGACGCCATCGCGGAGGGCCAGAGCGACACCCGCCGTTACGCCAAGCGGCAGGAGACCTTCTTCCGCCACCAAATGGCGGACTGGCCCCGCACCACACCGGAGGCGGCCTTGGATGCACTGCTCGGCATGATCAGGCCCCACACGCCCTGAGGCGGCGGCAAAAGGGCTCAGCGGCCTTCGGGGGACGGCCCCTCCCCGTCCGCCAGAAGCTTTTTGAAGCGGGCTTCCTCGTCGGCGGAGAGGCGCTGGGGGGCGACCGCGCGGCGGCGCTTCAGGCCGAAGACCGCGGCGAGCGCGCCGAGGGCCAGCACCAGCACCGGCGCCGCCCACAGCAGGGCATTGCGCCAGGACATCACCGGCCGCAGCAGCACGAACTCGCCGTAGCGCGCCACCATGAAGTCCATCACCTGCCCGTCGCTGTCCCCGGCCTTCAGTCGCTCGCGCACGATGAGGCGCAGGTCCTTGGCGAGCGGGGCGTCGGAATCGTCGATGGACTGGTTCTGGCAGACCATGCAGCGCAATTCCGCGGAGATGGCGCGGGCCCGGCTTTCCAGCACCGGATCAGCCAGCACCTCGTCCGGCTGCACAGCGAGGGCAGGCGCCGCGAAGCTGGCGAGGAGGAGCAGGGCGGCGAGGAGGCGTCGCATGCCCATCACTCCGCCGGCACCGGGGCGCGGGGGCGCTTGGTGGCGGGGCGGGGGGCGCCGACGCGCAGGCGCCGGTCGGCCAGCGAGAGCGCGCCGCCCAGCGCCATCACCACCGCCCCGAGCCAGATCAGCGTCACGAACGGCTTGTAGGTGGCGCGCATGGAGATGTGCCCGTCCGGGCTCTCCTCGCCCATGCTCACATAGAGCTGGCTGAGGCCAAAGGTGCGGATGCCGGCCTCGGTGGTGGCCATCTGCCGGGCCGCGAACATGCGGCGCGAGGCCTCGATGGTGCCCTGCGACTCGCCATCCTCGCGGATGGAGAACACCGCCGTGCGGGCGCGGAAGTTGGCGCCGGTGCGGTTTTCCAGCCGGTCGAGGGTGAGCCTGCGGGCACCGATGGTGACGGTGTCGCCAAGCTTCACGGAGGCGATCTTCTCCAGGCTCCAGCCGGTCTCGCACACGATGCCGAGCAGGCACACCCCGACGCCGAAATGGGCGATGGCGGTGCCATAGGCCGAGCGCGGCGTTCCGGCGAGGCGCGCCACCGCCACCCGGGCCGTCACCCGCCCGAGGCCCGCGCGCTCGGCGATGTCGGTGAGCGCCCCCAGCATGATGAAGACCGCGAGCCCCACCACCAGCGGCGCCAGCACCGGCCCGCCCGTGGTAGCGGCGGCGATCACCACCGCGGCCACCACCGCGAGGGCGGCGGCCAGCATCAGGCGCTGGGCGACGCCCATGAGGTCGCCGCGCTTCCAGGCCAGCAGCGGGCCGAACGGCATGGCGAATACCAGCGGCACCATCAGCCCGCCGAAGGCGAGGTTGAAATAGGGCGGCCCCACCGTGATCTTAGCCCCCGTCAGCGCCTCAAGCGCCAGCGGATAGAGCGTGCCCACCAGCACCGCGGCGGTGGCGGCGGTGAGGAACAGATTGTTGAGGACGAGCGCCCCCTCCCGCGAGATGGGCGCGAACAGCCCGCCCTGCTTCAGCTCCGAGGCGCGCAACGCGAACAGCGTCAGCCCGCCGGCGATGAAGAAGGTGAGGATGGCGAGGATGAACACGCCCCGCGCCGGATCGGTGGCAAAGGCGTGCACCGAGGTCAGCACCCCCGAGCGCACCAGGAAGGTGCCCACCAGCGACAGCGAAAAGGCGAGGATGGCGAGGAGGATGGTCCACACCTTTAGGGCGTCGCGCTTCTCCATCACCACGGCGGAATGCAGCAGCGCGGTGGCCGCGAGCCACGGCATGAGGGAGGCGTTCTCCACCGGGTCCCAGAACCACCAGCCGCCCCAGCCCAGCTCGTAATAGGCCCAGTAGGAGCCCATGGCGATGCCGAGCGTCAGGAAGATCCAGGCGGCGAGCGTCCACGGGCGAACCCAGCGCGCCCAGGCGGCGTCGATCCGCCCCTCGATCAGCGCCGCGATGGCGAAGGCGAAGGAGACGGAGAGCCCCACATAGCCGAGATAGAGCAACGGCGGGTGGATGGCGAGGCCAGGGTCCTGGAGGATGGGGTTGAGGTCGCGCCCCTCCGCCGGCGCCGGCACCAGGCGCGCGAAGGGGTTGGAGGTGAACAGGATGAACGAGAGGAAGGCCGCCGCCACCGCCCCCTGCACCGCCAGCACCAGCGCCTTCAGCCGGTCCGGCAGGTTGGTGCCGAACAGCACCACGAGCGCGCCGAAAAAAGACAGCACGAACACCCACAGGAGCATGGAGCCCTCGTGGTTCCCCCAGGTCGAGGTGATCTTGTAGATCAGCGGCATCTGGGAGTGGGAATTCTCGGCCACGTTCACCACGGTGAAGTCCGAGGTGACATAGAGCTGCACCAGAGCGCCGAAGGCGAAGGCGATGAAGCCGAACAGGGCCAGCGCGATGGGGCCGGCCGAGCCCATCAGCACCGGGTCATTGCGCCGCGCGCCCCAGGACGGCAGCAGCACCTGCGCCAGCGAGAGGGCGAAGGCGAGGGCGAGGGCGTACTGGCCGATTTCTGCGATCATGGCTCAACTCCCCGGCGCGCGCTGGACCGGCGCGGCGGTGCCGGGCGCGGGGCCGCCTTCTTGCCAGCGGCCCTGCTTCTTCAGGGCGTCGGCCACCTCGCGTGGCATGTATTTCTCGTCATGCTTGGCCAGCACGCTGTCGGCCTTGAAGCTGCCGTCGGGCTGGAGCGCGCCCTCGGCCACCACCCCCTGCCCTTCGCGGAACAGGTCCGGCAGGATGCCGGAATAGGCCACCTTCACCGTGGCATTGCCATCGGTGACCTTGAAGGTGGTGAGGGTGCCGGACTTGACCACGCTGCCGGTCTCCACCAGCCCGCCAAGGCGCAGGCGTGCACCGGGGGCAACCTGCTGCTGGGCCACTTCCGTGGGCGAGCGGAAGAACACGATGGTGTCGTTGAGCGCGGACAGGATGAGCCCCGCCGCCAGCGCGAGCACGCCAAGTCCTGCTCCGATGAGCACCAGCCGCCGGCCTTTGCGCGTCATCCTTTTTCTCCCGCTCCCGTCCTTGCCGCGAGCTCCTTCTCGGCGGCATCGAGCCGCCCGAGAGCTTCTGCATTGTCCTTGAAGGCGGCACGTGCCTTTTTCAGGGCCTCCGCCGCCTTGTCCTTGTCGCCGAGCACGCCATAGGCCCGCACCAGGCGCAGCCAGCCCTCGATATCGTTGGGCTCGGCGTCCAGCCGCTCGGCGAGGCGGGCCACCATGCCACGAACCATGGCGTTGCGCTCGTCGGACGACATGGAGGCCGCCGCCGCCACATCCGCCGCTGCCGGACCGGGCTGGGCCGGCGCAGCCGCGGCCGCCGGAGCCGTGCCGCCCACCCGGGCGAGGGCCGCCGCCACCACCGGCCGATAGGGCGCATTGGCAGGCGTGCGGGCAAGCAGCTGGCCCCAGATTCGTGCCGCATCCTCGGCGCGGCCATCCTGCTCGGCGGCGAGGCCGAGGAAATAGGCCGAGCGCGGCTCATTGGGGTCGAGGGCCAGCGCATCGGCGAAGGCGCGGGCGGCATCGGCCGTCACCAGGCCGTCAGAGGCGACCACCAACGCTTCGCCCCGCGACGAATGGCGCGCAGCGGAGGGTCCGAGAATGCGGATGGCCTCGGCATAGGCGCGGGCGGCATCCTCCGGCCGTCCCATGCGCAGATAGACCGGCGCCAGGATCTCGTAGCCCGCCCCGTCATTGGGATTCTTCTGGAGATGCTCCTCCACCCGCCGCACCAGGATGGCGACATCGCTGCGATCGGGCGCCGCCGTCAGGCGCTCGGCCAAAGGCGCGCCGGGAAGGCGGGGCGAGCCGAGCAAGCCGTAGAGGCTGGCCGCGAACACCGGAATGAACAGCAGGGCGAACACGGCGGCGGCGCGACGGCGCCATGTGGTCTGGCGCGTCACCCGCGCCGGATCCCCGGTCGCGGCCGCCTGCTGGGCGGAATCGGCCGCGAGCATGCGCCGCGCCACCTCGATGCGCGCGGCTTCCGCCTCGGCCTTGGGCAGGCGGCCGGACTTGGCGTCGCGGGCGATCTCGGCGAGCTGGTCGCGATAGACCGCAAGGTCGGCATCATGCGCGGCCCGCGCGGCGCGGACGCGCGACAGGGGCCACAGCACGGCGAGCGCCGCGAGGGCGGTCATGAGCGCAAAGGCTACGAACAGGGACAGTGAGATCATCACCTCAGAGCCGTTAGCGGGTGAAAGCATGGCTGCATAGGCCACATGCCGTCCCAGCGGCGCGGAGCCGCAGGGGACACTCGGACTCGTGATCGGCCCCGGGGCACGGCAGGCACAATCGACTTCGCACAGCCGATCCGGTACACCAACCTCCACCGCGCCGCATCATGCAGTGCAGCGGAGCAGCATAGGGCGCGCCGGCGCGCGCCGCGGGACCAACGGAGCGTCGGGCATGGGCCTCTTCGACAATATGGTGTCTGGCATCCTGAGCAACATGCTGAGCAAGGCCGGCACCGACGGCGCCGGCAGCCTGCTGGAGACGGTGCTGAATGGCCCCATGGGGCAGATGCTGCCCGGCCTGCTCAACTCGGCCTTCGCCAAGACGCCCTTCGGCAGCCTCGACGGCGTGCTGGAGCAGCTCCAGCAGGCCGGCCTCTCGGATGTAGTGGCGAGCTGGATCTCCAACGGCCCCAACGCGCCGGTCAGCGCCGAGCAGATCACGGCGGCCCTGGGCGCGGACCGGCTGGACGAGGTGGCAACCACCCTCGGCCTCCCGGCGGACCAGCTGCCGGACCTCCTGGCGCAGCACCTGCCCACCATCATCGATCGCCTGAGCCCCGAGGGCGTGCTGAACGTGCCGGGCCGCTGAGTCGTAGCGCCGATCCCGCGCGCCAAGCTCGTGCGATTTTCTGCGACGCGTTATAGAGTGGGCCCAAGCAACACAGACATGAGCGGCGATGCGCGGGCGCGGGGGCGCCGCCGGAGCCGCTGAACCGAGCCCGAACCGTGACCGAGCGCGAACCGACCGACCCCAAGGCCCGCGACGAGAACGCCCGCGACGACAAGCGCCCCGACGACCTGCGCCCCGATTCGAGGCGTCCCGCCCCGGAGCGCTCCTCGTTCGGCACGCGCCTGCGCGGGCTGATGCTCGATTTCGACGCCCTGCTCGACAGCGGGCTGTTCAGCCTCGGCGCGCGCACCCGCAGGGCGATCTCCGCCTATGCGGCCTTCACCGAGCGCTTCAACCTCACCGGCGTGTCGCGATTCGCCGCCGGCATGGCCTCCGAGGGCCTGACCCTGTCGCTGGCCGGCGCGTTGGTAATGCTGGCGCTGGCGATTCCCGCTTTCCGCGAGACCTCCGACGACTGGCTCAAGCGCACCGAACTTGCCGTCACCTTCCTCGACCGCTACGGAAATACCATCGGTGAGCGGGGCGTGAAGCAGAACGACACGGTGCCGCTGGAGGACATTCCCGACAACCTCATCAAGGCGACGCTCGCCACCGAGGACCGGCGCTTCTACGAGCACTGGGGCATCGATGTGGCCGGCACGTTCCGCGCCGTGGTCACCAATGCGCGGGCCGGCGGCGTGCGGCAGGGCGGCTCCTCGCTCTCCCAGCAGCTGGCCAAGAACCTGTTCCTGTCCAACGAGCGCACCATCGAGCGCAAGATCAAGGAAGCCTTCCTTGCCATCTGGCTGGAGGCGCGCCTCACCAAGAGCCAGATCCTGAAGCTCTACCTCGACCGCGCCTATCTCGGCGGCGGCGCTTACGGGGTGGATGCGGCGGCGCGCTATTATTTCGGCAAGTCGGTGCGCGAGGTGAACCTCGCCGAGGCCGCCATGATGGCCGGCCTGTTCAAGGCGCCGTCCAAATACGCCCCCCACGTGAACCTGCCCGCCGCCCGTGCCCGCGCCTCCACCGTGCTCGACAATCTGGTGGATGCCGGCTTCATGACCGAGGGCCAGGTGTTCGGCGCCCGCCGCAACCCGGCCACCCCGGTGGACCGTCGCGACGACGACGTGCCGGATTTCTATCTCGATTACGCCTTCGGCGAGGTGAAGAAGCTGGTGGACCAACTGCCGCCCACGGTGGTGGAGCGCAACTTCATCGTGCGCACCGGCCTCGACCCCAACATCCAGAAGGTGGCGGACGTGGCGCTGGAGACCTCGCTCGCCGAATTCGGCCGCGATTACAAGGTGAAGCAGGGCGGCATCGTGGTGATGGAGCCCAACGGCACCCTGCGCACCATGGTGGGCGGGCGCGACTATGGCGAAAGCCAGTTCAACCGCGCCACCGATGCCCTGCGCCAGCCCGGCTCCTCCTTCAAGCCCTTCGTCTACACGGTGGCGCTGATGAACGGCTTCAAGCCGTCCACCATCGTGCAGGACGCGCCCATCTGCCTCGGCAACTGGTGCCCGCAGAATTACGGCCGCTCCTACATGGGCTCCATCACCCTGAAGACGGCGCTCCAGCATTCGCTGAACACGGTGGCGGTGCGCCTCGCGGAGAAGTTCGGCCGCAAGAAGATCGTGGATCTCGCCCACCAGATGGGCATCCGCACCCAGCTGCCCATCAGCGCGCCGCTGCCGCTGGGCGCCGCCGAGGTGACCCTGTTCGACATGACCACCGCCTATTCGGTGTTCGCCAACGGCGGCAAGAGCGTCTATCCCCACGCGGTGGTGGAGATGCGCGTCGGCAATGGCGAGGTGGTGTGGCGCTTCGACCGCGACGCGCCCAAGAGCGTGCAGATCATCCCCACCCAGCAGCTCTATGACATCAACGACATGCTGAACAACGTGGTGGAGAACGGCACCGGCCGCCGTGCCCGCCTCGTCAATTCCAAGGTGGCGGGCAAGACCGGCACCACCAATGCCTATCGCGATGCCTGGTTCATGGGCTTCACCGGCAATTACGTGGCCGGGGTGTGGTTCGGCAACGACGACTATGCCGTGATGAACAAGATGACCGGTGGCACCCTGCCCGCCATGACCTGGCAGAAGGTGATGGCCTATGCCCACCAGGGCATCGAGATCAAGCCGATCCCCGGCGTCACCTCGCCGATCCCGAAGCTGGACGAGACACCCGCGCCCATGAACGTGCCGGGCCTCGACACCGAGCGGCCGGTCACCCTCTCCCCGCGCGCGGCCGAACGGCTCGCCGCGCTGGAGCGCATGCTGAAGGAGGCCGAGGTCCGCCTCACCGATGCCACCCCGGCCGCCCCACCCCAGCCCGCCGCCCGTTCCGCCGGCCCTGCAGTTCCGAGTGCGCCCCTCGGTGCGGCCCCGATGCCCGCACCGGTGCAGCGCAACTGAGCACCGGCAGAACGGCGCATCGCGTCCCGGACCAGCGACGGCGCAGCCGGAGCGCCGAGCCGGCATGGCAGAAACTCCTGCGCAGCAGGCAATCGGGATGTCCTGGTGTTCGGATCTGGAAGCGCCTATGGCATAGTCCCTGCGCTCGGCCCCGACTCTCCTTCCACTGCGCTGCGTTGCAGTCGGCTGGGGCACGGACGGCTGATATCGGCCAAAGCCCTCAGGCTTCGTCCGGGCCCTTGGGCATGCGCCAGACGCCGTAGCGCCAGAAGCGATACCACCGCGCCTCCGCCGGCAGGCAGCTGGGCACCGGATCGTAGCCATGCCCGCCCCAGGGATTGCAGCGGCAGATGCGGGCGGTGGCCATCACCGAGCCGGCGAGCGCGCCATGGCGCATCACCGCCTCCTCCGCATATTCCGAGCAGGTGGGCAGGTAGCGGCACTGCCGGCCCATGAAGGACGACAGGGTGTAGCGATAGAACAGGATCGGCAGGCGCAGGGCATGGCGCGGCAGCCGGCCGATGATGGCTCTCAGCCCCGACCGCGGCGCATTGGCGTCCGCCGGTCCGCCCCCTGCCCGTTCGCCGTCCATGTGGTTCCCGTTGTGCTTCCCGTCGCCTCAGATTCGCCATCGTGGACGGCGCTGATGGTGTCATCCAATCCCACAAACGTGGCCGGGCCGTGTTGGTCCCGGTGACCGCCACGGTTCCGCTCTGCGGAGGCGAACCCGTGACAAGCGACCCCGCAAACCCCGCAGCCGAACCGGCCGCATCCGCCCCGCCGCTGGCCTTGGTGGTGCGCGCCCTCGCCTTCGCGACGCTGCGCCACACCGATCAGCGCCGCAAGGGCCGGCGCGCCCAGCCCTATGTCAACCATCTGGCGGAGGTCGCCCTTCTGGTGAGCGAAGCCACCGGCGGGCGGGACGCCGCCCTCGTCGCCGCCGCCCTGCTCCATGACGTGGTGGAGGACCAGGACGTGACCGCCGCCGAGATCGAGACCACCTTCGGGTCCGAGGTCGCGGGCCTCGTCATGGAGGTCACCGACGACAAGGCCCTTGAGGCCACGGAGCGCAAGCGACTTCAGGTGGCCCACGCCCCGCATCTGTCGGCCCGCGCCAAGGTGCTCAAGCTCGCCGACAAGACCGCGAACCTGCGCTCCATCGCCGAGGATCCGCCCCAGGACTGGAGTCCCGCCCGCGCGCGGGCCTATGTGGAATGGGCCCGCGCCGTGGTGGAGGGCCTTGCCGGCGCCTGCCCGGCGCTGGAGTCCACCTTCGATCAGGCGGCGGAGGAAGCCATCGCCGCCATCGACACCCGCGCCGCGCACCCGGCCGACTGAGGTCTCAGCCGGTGGCGGAAGCGGCTTCGTCGGCGCGCTGATCCCTGGCGGCCCGCGCGGCCTCGATCTGGTCGATGGCGTCCACCACCGCGTCGAAGGTGAGCATGGTGGACGCATGGCGCGCCTTGTAGTCGCGCACCGGCTCCAGCACCTTCAGTTCATCCCAGCGGCCGTCCGGGTGCGGGCCGTTGTCGCGCAGCATCTTCCACATGGCCTCGCGCACCGCGCGCAGCTCGGCCGTGCTGGCGCCGATCACATGGCGCGCCATCAGCGAGGAGGAGGCCTGCCCAAGGGCGCAGGCGCGCACCTCATGGGCGAAATCGGCCACCCGGTCGCCGTCCAGCACCAGGTCCACCGTCACCGTGGAGCCGCACAGGCGCGAATGGGCCTTGGCACTCGCCTGCGGCGCGGCAAGCCGGCCGATGCGCGGGATATCGGCGGCGAGGGAGAGGATGCGGGCGTTATAGACATCGTTGATCATGGGCAGCTTCCCCCGCCTCGGAGGGCGGGTCGGTTGCGAAGGACGGGCGGCGCGGGCCTGCGACCTGCCGGCTCAGGCTTCTTATATAGCCTCGGGAGCAACGGGTGGAAGAGCGGCCGGAGCACGGAGCGCATATGGCATCGCGACACCTCCACCCGCCGCGCCGCCCTTGCGAAAACGGGCATTCGGCCCCATCATAATTCAAGGTCCGGCTTTTCGGATCTCGGAACAGGATACGGACGGCAAAGCCGCCGCCGGGTAAGCCGGCGGGGCGCGGTTTGAGCGACACCGCGCATGCGTAGCCGACGACCGGTGACACTCCCGCTTCCACGGGCTGGCCCTGATGGGCTCTGCCGGGGGCGGGTCGAACGGAGTTGGGCATGGACGCGGTTGTGAAGTTGTTCAAGGCGCAGGCCGAGAACGAAGAGCGTGAGCGCAAGCTCAAGGCGGAAGCCAAGGCTGCCTCCAAGGCCGCGGCGCGGCCGGACGGCGCGCCCCCGGCGCCAAAAATTCATCCTCCCCTGCCGGATGGCACGCCCCGCCCCTCGCGGCAGGAGGCGGAAGCCGCCGTGCGGACCCTGCTTGCCTACATCGGCGAGGATCCCGCCCGCGAGGGCCTGCTCGACACGCCGAAGCGCGTGGTGAAGGCTTATGACGAGCTGTTCTCCGGCTATGGCGAGGACAGCGAGGAGTTGCTGGAGCGTACCTTCGGCGAGATCGGCACCTTCGACGATTTCGTGCTGGTGCGCGACATTCCCTTCCACTCCCATTGCGAGCACCACATGGTGCCGTTCGTGGGCAAGGCGCACATCGCCTATTTCCCGGTGGAGCGGGTGGTGGGCCTGTCCAAGATCGCGCGGGTGGTGGACATCTTCGCCCGCCGGCTGCAGACGCAGGAGCACCTGACCTCGCAGATCACCACCACTCTCGACGAGGGCCTGCGCCCGCGCGGCGTGGCGGTGATGATCGAGGCCGAGCACATGTGCATGTCCATGCGCGGCATCACCAAGCAGGGCGTCTCCACCCTCACCACCCAGTTCACCGGCGTGTTCCGGGACGACCCGGCCGAGCAGGTGCGCTTCATCACCCTGGTGCGCTCCAAGTCCTGACTGCAGGTTCTGAAGGCCGGTCCTGACAACCGGTCCTGACCGGGCGTACTTGACGTTCAAACTTCATCGGGGCGTTCCTGCCATGCAGGGACGCCCCTTTACTTTCGGCGAGAGACCATGAGTTCCGAAATATCATCCCCCTTCGCCTTCCCCGCCCCCGGCAAGGGCGCGGCGCTGGAGGAGGACACCCTCCTCTCCCCCCGCTTCGACGCCAACGGCCTCATCACCTGCGTCGCGGTGGATGCCGTGACCGGCGAGGTGCTGATGCTCGCCCACATGAACGCGCAGGCCCTCGCCCTCACCATCGAGACCGGAGAGGCGCATTATTTCAGCCGCTCCCGCGGCAAGCTCTGGAAGAAGGGCGAAACCTCCGGCCACACCCAGAAGGTGCGGGAGATGCGCATCGACTGCGACCAGGACGCGGTGGTGATCAAGGTGGAGATGGGCGGCACGGGCGCGGCCTGCCACACCGGCCGGCGGTCCTGCTTCTACCGCACCATACCGCTCGGCGCGGCGCCCTCGGCCGAATTGAAGCTCGCCTTCACCGGTGACGCGCCGCGTTTCGATCCCGCTGCCGTCTACGGCAAGGACGGCCACGGTCACGATCACTGAAACGGTAAAATAGCGCCACGCTTCCGACACCGGAAATTAGTAACCTGCTGCCAAGCTCCGGAGCACGCGCCGATCCTGCCATCGAAAGCGGGGCGGGCACCGCGTTCTCCGTCTCGAGGTTCAGGGACGGATTTACCGGTCAGCCTGGTTCAGGCTGATCGGACCCGGCTCCAGGAGGCGCGCATGTTCCAGTCCCTCCACTGGCGCTCGACCCCGGCGGTCGCTCCCGAAGCGGCCAGCCCGGAAGCCGTAGCACCGACGCGCGCTGCTCCCGGCTCCCCCCCTTCCCTTCCCAGGACGCCGGGCGGCGCCGACGATGGCGCGCCTCCCGATTTCGACACCCCCGCCCACCGGCCGGTGCGCGACCGGGGCCGCCCCGCCATCGGCATCGCGCTGGGCGGCGGAGCGGCGCGCGGCTTTGCCCATATCGGCGTGCTGAAGGTGCTGCGGCAGGCGGGCATCCACCCCTCTGTGGTGGCCGGCACCTCCATCGGCGCGGTGGTGGGGGGCATCGCCGCCGCCGGCAAGCTCGACGAGCTGGAAGATTGGGCGATCAGCCTCACCAAGCGCAATGTGCTGGGGCTGCTGGATTTCGCCCTGGGCGGGGCGGGCCTCATCGGGGGCCGGCGGCTGGTGGAGCTGATGCGCCGGAACGTGGGCGAGGTCTCCATCGAGAACCTGCCGGTGGTGTTCGCCGCCATCGCCACCGAGCTTGGCACGGGCCATGAAATCTGGCTCACCCGCGGCGATTTCGTGGAGGCGATCCGTGCCTCCTACGCCCTGCCCGGCATCTTCACCCCGGTGAAGATCGGCGGGCGGTGGCTGATGGACGGGGCGCTGGTCAATCCTGTCCCGGTCTCGGCCGCCCGCGCCATGGGCGCGCGCATGGTCATCGCGGTGAACCTCAATGCCGACGTGTTCGGCCACGGCACGGTCATCCAGGACCATGGCGGCGTGGTGGAGCGGGTGGCCGAGGCGGCGCTGGGAGAGAAGAAGGAAGGCATCGCCGCCATGCTGAGCCCGGAGCGGCTGAAGCGGCAGTTCTTCGCCGGCCACGGCAGCCATGCCAGCGACGGTCCGCGCGGCCTCTCCACCGTGATGATCGACGCCTTCAACATCACCCAGGATCGCATCGCCCGCTCGCGGCTGGCCGGCGATCCCCCCGACATCATGCTCTCGCCCAAGCTCGGGAAAATCGGCCTGTTCGAGTTTCCGCGCGCACGGGAAGCCATCGCCGCCGGGGCCGAGGCGGCGGAGCGCGCGCTCCCCGACATCCAGGATGCCATGGTGGCGCTGGGCGCCTGAGGGGGCGGATCGGCGAGCCATGCGCCGGGCGCGGTGCAAGACGAAACGCCAGCGGCTAAGGTGGCGTACCGTCGATCCACGAAAGCACAGCGATGTTCTACGAGCCCGCCAAGCGCAACCACGGCCTGCCCCACGCGCCGCTGAAGGCCATCGTCGCACCCCGGCCCATCGGCTGGATCTCCTCGCTCACCCCGGAGGGCGTGGCGAATCTCGCGCCCTATTCCTTCTTCAACATGATCAGCGAGACGCCCGCCCTCGTCATGTTCTCCTCGCAGGGCGCCAAGGACAGCCTCGCCAACATCGAGGCCACCGGCGAGTTCGTGTGCAACCTTGCCACCCTCGACCTAGTGGACAAGGTGAACCTCACCTCCGCCCCCGTCGCCCGCAACGTCAGCGAGTTCGACGCGGCAGACATCGCCCGCGCGCCGTCGCGCCTGGTCAAGCCGCCCCGCGTCGCCGCCGCGCCCTGCGCGCTGGAATGCGTGTATGTGGAGACCTTCCGCCCGCGCGGCCGGGACGGGGTGGAAGCCAACGCCTACATGATCATCGGCGAGATCGTCGGGGTCCATATCGACGACGACGCCATCATCGACGGGCGGGTGGACATCGCGGCGCTGAAGGTCATCTCCCGCTGCGGCTATCTCGACTACGCGCCGGTGGATCGCCTGATCGAGCGCGAGCGCCCGCCCGGCGGCGGCATGGACATGAAGGCCCGCACTCCGGTGGCCTGAAGCCCGCGCGGCGACTGAGCGACGCCAGCCCCCGGCGCGTCAGCGCGCCGGGTCAGCCGGGTCCCGGCGTCGGCGGCCAGTGGGCGGGCTCGCCCTTGCAGGGCATGGCGCGCTCGGTAGGTGCATAGATCAGGATGTCGGGCTTGAAGCGCTCCACCGCCGCCATGTCGAAGCGGCACAGGCGGTGGTGCATCCAGCCGTAGACCGAGGCGCGATACGCCAGCAGGCCCTCCCACAGACCTTGCGTGAAGGAATCGCCGATCACCAGGATGCGCGGCCCCGGATGGCCGGAGACATAGGCATAGGGCACGAACGGATCGGTCTTGCTGACCTCCGGCATCACGCCAGGAACAGCAACCGGGTTCCGTGGCGCCTGCATGGGCGCCTTGCCAGGGTAGTCGAGGTCGGGCTCGGCGGGCCGGATGCCGCTGAGGCGCCCGAGATCACCCACATAGGACGGCACCGGCGGCTCCAGCGCGTCGCCCTCACTCACCTCCAGGTCGGGGCGGCCAGCCGCCGCCATGGCGGCATTGAAGCCGAGCAGCGCGCCGCGCAGGTTCCAGTGTGTGTCATAGCGCCAGTGCACGGGGCCGGTCTTCTTCGCCTCGGCCATGATGGGGCGCATGTCCACGAAGGTGATGCCCGCCTCCTTCATCCGCTGCGCCACCAGGTCGTACTCCGTCGGCGCTTTCTTCAGGCGGCGCGCATAGGCGGGCAGAAGCTCGAAATTGGCGGTGTGACCGTTGGGGGGCACCAGCATCACGAACCGGCCACCGTGGGCGGTCATGTAGTCGTTCAGCAGCTTCACCATGTCGAACAGCTTGCCCAGCGGCTCGGGCCGCACCAGCTGGCCGATGGACTGCTCCAGCGCCTTGTCCTCGTTGAGGAACAGGGCGCCGTGCTCGCCCTTCAGCACGCGGCTGGTCATGCTGTCGCCCATGGCGCGCACATAGGAGAGATGGGCGGTGAGCACCGCGCCGCGGAAGCCGAACGTGTTGTTGATATAGGGGTCGAGGCGGCGCGCCGCGTCCTCCCACCAGCGTGCTTCCGGTTCCAGCACCGTGGGCGGCGGGCCGGCCACATCGGGCAGCACATGGCCGAGGGTGGGCAAAAGCAGGATGCCCACGAAGATCGCGGCCCACCAGCGGCGGAAGGACATCAGCAGCGGCATGGTCTGTCCTCCTGCAAAAGCATTTTCGAGCGAAGTGGGACCCGGTTCGCGTGAAGAAAATGCGCCAAACGAAAAACTCTAAAAGCGGAAATAGAGGAAGGGCGAATAGGTCGCCGCGCCCACCGAGAGCACGCACAGGGCGAACAGCGCCCACACCACCACCGTATCCACCGTGCCGAACAGGGCAAGGCGCACCCTGGGGCTGAGCGCTCGCGCGCCGGGACGCGGCAGGCCGAACATGGCGAGCGGCCAGGCCAGCACCATGATGGCCATGGTCACGGGCTTCAGCGTCACCTGCAGCTGGGCGGCGAGCGGGCCGACGCCGTTGAGCCCCACCAGCCCCTCGAACAGCTCCAGGGCGGCGGGCAGCGTATCGGTGCGGAACCAGACCCAGCCGGATAGCACCACCAGCAGCACATAGGCGTGGGACACGACGCGCGGCGCCCGCTTCAGCGCCGCGCCGAAGCGGGTGCGCTCCAGCACCAGGAAGGTGCCGTGATGGATGCCCCAGATCACGAAGGTCCAGCTTGCCCCGTGCCACAGGCCGCAGAGCAGGAACACGGTCCACAAATTCACCGCCGTGTGCACATGGCCCGCCCGGTTGCCGCCCAGCGGAATGTACACATAGTCGCGGAACCAGTTGGACAGGCTCATGTGCCAGCGCCGCCAGAAATCGCTGATGGAGCGCGCGCCATAGGGCAGGTTGAAGTTGCGCGGGAACTTCAGCCCCATGGCGACGGCAAGGCCGATGGCCATGTTGGAATAGCCGCCGAAGTCGAAATAGATCTGCAGCGCGTAGGCGGTGAGGCCGAGCCACGCCTCGCCGAGATTGGGATGGGGCGTGTTGTCGAACACGGCGGCCACCACGGGCGCCACCTCGTCGGCGATCAGCACCTTCCAGGACAGGCCGATGATGAAGATGCGCAGGCCCGCCGACACCCGCCCGAGCGTGGTGCGGCGAGTATGGATCCGCCGCTCGATGGTGGAGTAGCGCACGATGGGGCCGGCCACCAGTTGCGGGAACATGGTGATGTAGACCGCGATCTCCTCGAACCGCCCGTTGGCCGCGGCCTTCCGGCGGTACACGTCCACGAGGTAGGAGATGGCGTGGAAGGTGAAGAAGGAGATGCCCAGCGGCAGCGCCGGATGCACCACCGGCAGCGCGACCCCGAGGGGTTCCAGCAGCACGTTGAAATTCTGCGCCAGGAAGCCGGCATATTTGAAGGCGATGAGGCCGCAAAGGTTTGCCGCGACAGCCAGCCCCAGCGTCCTCAGCCGCCAGCGCTCGCTGCGCTTGTCGATGAAAAGGGCGAACAGGTAGTTGCCGACGATGGAGACGGCGAGCACCGCCACATTGGCAAGGCCGCCCCAGGCGTAGAAGACCAGCGAGAAGGCCAGCAGGACGAGGTTCTTCGCCCGGACGCCCGGCGTCGCGAAGTAGCACAGCAGAAACGCCGGCAGGAAATAGAAGAGGAAGGTGACCGAGGAGAAGACCATGGACCGCCGGAAGCCGTTGTGCCCTTTTCGACGCGGGCACGCGGGAGCGCGCCATCAGTCTGGACCCAAGCAGGTCCGCCGCGCCGCCTCTAATACACGAATTGCTCGCGCAGGATACGTTCCTCCAGACCGTGGTCCGGATCGAACAGCATGTCGATGGAGGACGTGGCGTCGAGCCGGGCCGACACGGCGATG
Source organism: Xanthobacter versatilis (assembly GCF_043193975.1). Lineage (NCBI taxonomy): Bacteria > Pseudomonadati > Pseudomonadota > Alphaproteobacteria > Hyphomicrobiales > Xanthobacteraceae > Xanthobacter > Xanthobacter versatilis. The sequence continues at coordinate 32,950 of NZ_JBAFVB010000010.1, forward strand.
ATGTCGCGCACCTCGAAATGGTCCGCCGCCGCGCTCACCGGGCGCTTGTCGGCCTCCATCACCGCGATGTCGATGCGCGCCTTGTCCGGCACCAGCGCCCCGCGCCAGCGGCGGGGGCGGAACGGCGAGATGGGGGTGAGCGCAAGCAGCGCCGTGCCGAGCGGCAGGATCGGCCCATGGGCGGAGAGGTTGTAGGCGGTGGAGCCGGCCGGCGTCGCCACGATGACGCCGTCGCAGATCAATTCCTCCAGCCGCACCCGGCCGTCGATGGAGATGCGCAGCTTCGCCGCCTGGTAGGTCTGGCGCAGCAGCGACACCTCGTTGAAGGCCGGCGCCCGGTGGCGTGTGCCGCTGGCGTCAACTGCCTCCATGATGAGGGGATGGATGGTCACCTGCAGGGCGGCGGTGAGGCGCTCCACCAGCCCCTCCTCCCGGAAGGTATTCATGAGGAAGCCCACCGAGCCGCGATGCATGCCGTAGATGGGCAGGCCGCGATCACGGAAGCGGTGCAGGGTCTGCAGCATCAGGCCGTCGCCGCCAAGGGCGACGATGACATCCGCATCCTCCTGCTCCACCGCGCCGTAGCGCGCCATCAGCCGCTCCCGGGCAGACTCCGCCTCGGGCGTCTGGCTGGCGACGAAGGCGATCTTGTTGAAGCGGCGGGGAGCTGCGCTCATCGGTGCGGCGGCCTGGTCGGCATCCGGCGCTGAGCGCCGGCCTCGCGGGGAATGGGGCTTGAGGTCTAACGGCCCGGCCGCCATCTGTCGAGGCATGGGCGCGGGCGGGGTGCCATGCGCAGGGGCTTCGGCGGCCACCTTCGCCGCAGGGCCGGCCATCGGTTATGAAGAGCCGCCCGATCGGGAGCCAGGACCCATGCAGCCGCGCCTCGTCTACACCACCTTCCCCTCACGCGAAGCCGCCGAAAACGTGGCCCGCGCCCTCGTTGCCGAGCGGCTGGTGGCCTGCGCCAACATCCTGCCGGGCATGGTCTCCGTCTACCGCTGGGAGGGGCAGGTGGAGCACGCGGACGAGGTGGTGATGATCCTGAAGACCACTGACGCCCGCGCGAGCGATGTGGTGGAGGCGGTGCGCACCCGCCATCCCTATGAGGTTCCGGCCATCCTGGTGCTGCCGGTGGAGGGCGGGCTTGCCGCCTATCTGGGCTGGATCGGCGCCGAGGTGGCGGACACGCCGGCCTGAGGTGGAAGCCTCACGCCAGAAGCCCGTCCGGCTCACAGCACCGGGCGCCAGTACACCGGGATGTAGCGGAAGCCCTCGCCGTCCTTCTCCAGATGCGCGGCGCCGGGGAAGGGGAAGTGATAGCCTGCCACCTGCGTGCGCTCGCCGGCGAGCCGCTCATAGGTCTTGCGCCGCACCTCCTGCGCCATCACCGGGTCCATGTCGAACACCGCGTGCCAGCCGGGATTGCGCACGAACAGCGCCGGCAGGTTGGTGAGGTCGGACTGGATGAAGAGGGCGTCCGATCCCGAAGCGAGGGTGAAGGAGGTGTGCCCCGGCGTGTGGCCGGGCGTGCCCACGGCGGTGAGGCCGGGGGCCAGCTCCTTGTCCCAGGCGTAGCGCTCCACCTTGTCGCCGAACGGCTGGAACACCCTCCGCACGTTCTGGAAATTGGGCTTGAGGCCATCGGGCGCGCGGCTCATCTGGCCCTCATCCATCCAGAACGCCCATTCGCGCGCCGGCACGCGCACCTGCGCATTGGGGTAGGCCGGCGCGCCCTCCGGGGTGAGGAGGCCGTTGATATGGTCCGGATGGAAATGGGAAATCACCACCTGATCCACCGTGGCGGGGTCGACCCCGATCCCGGCGAGGGTCGAGCGCACCTGACCCACCGGCCCCGGCTTGCCGCCGTTGCCCGTATCCACCAGCACGCGCTTGCCGCCGATATCGAGCAGCAGCACGGTGAAGGAGATGGGAACCTCGTTCTCCGGCAGGAAGGCCGCCTTCAAGGCCGCGTTCACCGCATCCCGGGGCTGGTTGCGCACGAAGGTGTCGGCGAGCGGAATGGTGCGCATGCCGTCGGACACGGCGGTGACCACCACGTCGCCCACCTTGTAGCGATAGGCGCTCGGCACCTGGCCGGCCGGCGGCGCCACGGGAGCCTGTCCATGTGCCATCCCGCTTCCTGCCACAAGGCCGCCGGCCAGTGTGCCCGCGCCCGCGAGCAGGGCACCCGTGGCACCGGCCGTTCCGGCCAGAAGGGTCCGCCGAGACACCCGGTCATCAATCTCTCCTCGCTGCATGAAGACGAGGGGAGAATAGGCGGGAGGTAACACGAGGTCGATGCCGCAACGGCAATTCACTCTCACATCGCCGCGAGCGAAAAGGGCCGGCCCGCGCAAACGGACCGGCCCCTCAAGGACTTATAGCGGAAAAAGGCTGACGCTCAGCGCACCGGCGGGGCGTACTGGATGCCGCCCATGCTCCACAGCTGGTTGATGCCGCGCGGAATGCCGAGCTTGGAGGCGGCGCCCACGTTGCGCTCGAAGCTTTCGCCGTAATTGCCCACCGCCTTCACGATGCGCACGACGAAATCGTTGGAGACGCCCAGCTGCTCGCCGAACTTGCCGTCATTGCCCACGAGGCGGATCACTTCCGGCTTCTTGGAGGCGAGCGCCGCGTCGATGGTGGTGGTGGACACGCCGAGTTCCTCGGCATTGATCATGCCGAAGATGGTCCACTTGACGAGGTTGAACCACTGGTCGTCGCCCTGGCGCACCACGGGGCCGAGGGGCTCCTTGGAGATCACGTCGGGCAGCACGATATGGTCGCCGGGCTTCGCCATGGTCAGGCGCAGGGCATAGAGCTGCGACACATCCGTGGTGAGGGTGTCGCACTTGCCCTCTTCATAGGCCTTCACCAGATCGGTGCTGGTGGGCAGGGTGACGAGTTCCAGCGTCATCCCGTTGGCAGCGAAATAGTCCTTGGTGTTGTCCTCAGCGGTGGTGCCGGCCTGGACGCAGACCTTGGACTTGTCCAGCTCCAGGGCGGACGTGACCTTGCGGGCGTCGCGCACCAGGAAGCCCTGGCCGTCATAATAATTGATGGCGGTGAACAGCAGGCCGAGCTTGGCCTCACGCTCCAGCGTCCAGGTGGAGTTGCGCGAGAGCATGTCCACGTCGCCCTTGGTGAGGGCGGGGAAGCGCTCGTCCGCCGACAGCGGCACGAACTTCACCTTGTTCGGGTCGTTGAAGATGGCGGCGGCGAGGCCCCGGCACACATCCACGTCGAAGCCGGTCCACTTGCCGGAGGCGTCGGGCGCCGAGAAGCCGGGCAGGCCCTTGGACACGCCGCAGACCAGTTCGCCGCGGTCCTTCACCGTCTTCAGGGTCTGGGCCGAAGCCGCCGTTGCGGCAAGCGCAAAGGTGGCGCCGGCCAGAAGCGCCAGGATCGTCTTCATGAATGCCCCCAGTGAGAAATAAGGAGAAAAAGGACCGCCCTCAGAGGGCGGCCTGCTGGCGCACGACGACCTTGGTGCCCACGGGCACGCGGCCGTAGAGATCGATGATGTCGCTGTTCACCAGGCGGAAGCAGCCCGAGGACACGGCATAGCCGATGGTCTGCGGCTGGTTGGTGCCGTGGATGCGGTAGACGGTGCCGCTGATGTAGAGCGCGCGGGCGCCCATGGGATTGCCGGGGCCGCCGGCCATGAAGCGCGGCAGGTAGGGCTGGCGCTGGATCATCTCCGCCGGGGGCGTCCAGTCGGGCCATTCGGCCTTGCGCTCGACGCTCTTGAGGCCCGACCACTGGAAGCCGTCGCGGCCGACGCCGATGCCGTAGCGCATGGCGCGGTTGTCACCCTGCACCAGGTACAGGAAGCGCTCGTTGGTGTGGATGACGATGGTGCCCGGCTTCTCGGTGGTGCGGAAATACACCGGCTGGCGGCGGAAGGCGGGGTCCATCTGGGCGTAGTCGTCCTGCGGCGCCTCGAGGCCCGGCTGGTCGTCGATGTCCATCACGGCGCCCGGCGCGCCGCGCGGGCCGACCTGGGCGCTGGCGGCGGAAGCGAAGGCGAACACGCCGACCTGGAGCAGGGCGGCAAAGGTCAAGGTCTTGAACGTGGATGGCATCATGCCGGCCTCTCTTTACGCGTCCGAGGGCGAATCCGCCCTTTTGACAGCGGTGACACGTGAATAGGTCGGAACCGGGGCAGCATATTCCGCTCCGTGGCCAACCCATTCCCCTCCCCGGCGTGAACCGCCCTGCCCCCGGTCCGGACCCGATCCATCAGGCCCGGCCGGACGACGCCAGCATGGCGAACACTCACGACCCCGCACACGGGATTAGCCGAGGCCGCGCGCGAGGAAAAGAGGGATTGCGGCCCGGGCAGTGCAGCATTTTCCACCCAAAGCGTTGCCGAACGGTATCCACCTGGGCACATCCGCGTGAACAAGGCCCGCCAGCCCCCTCGATCCCCCGTTCTGGACGCGGGCGCCCGCTCTCGCTTAAAAGACCCGCGTGACCATGAAAAGACGCCTACCTGCGTGGTCCGCAGGAGTGGGCGGCAAGGAGTTGCCTCATGATTTCCCTGACCTTCCCCGACGGCGCCAAGCGCGACTATGCCGAGGGGACGTCCGGCGCGGACATCGCCGCCGCCATTTCCAAGTCACTCGCCAAGAAGGCCGTCGCCGTCACCCTCGACGGTGCGCTCACCGACCTGTCCGAGCCCATCACCCGCGACGCCAAGCTGGAGATCGTCACCCGCGACGACCCGCGCGCGCTGGAGCTGATCCGCCATGACTGCTCGCACGTCATGGCCGAGGCGGTGCAGGAGCTGTGGCCGGGCACGCAGGTGACCATCGGCCCGGTGATCGAGAACGGCTTTTATTACGACTTCGCCCGCAACGCCCCCTTCACCACCGAGGACCTGCCGGTCATCGAGAAGAAGATGCGCGAGATCATCGCCCGCGACCGCCCCTTCACCAAGGAGGTGTGGACCCGCGACGAAGCCAAGCGCGTGTTCGCCGCCAAGGGCGAGGGCTACAAGGTCGAGCTGGTGGATGCCATCCCCGCCGACCAGGACGTGAAGATCTACAAGCAGGGCGAGTGGTTCGACCTCTGCCGCGGCCCGCACATGCCCTCCACGGGCAAGATCGGCACCGCCTTCAAGCTGATGAAGGTGGCGGGCGCCTATTGGCGCGGCGATTCGAACAACCCTATGCTCACCCGCATCTACGGCACAGCCTGGCAGGACGAGAAGGAGCTCAACGCCTACATCCATCGACTGGAGGAGGCGGAGAAGCGCGACCATCGCCGCCTCGGCCGCGAGATGGACCTCTTCCACTTCCAGGAGGAAGGCCCCGGTACGGTATTTTGGCACCCCAAGGGCTGGACCCTGTTCCAGGAGCTGGTGGCCTACATGCGCCGGCGCCTGAAGGCCGACTACAACGAGGTCAACGCCCCGCAGGTACTCGACGCCGGCCTGTGGGAGACCTCCGGCCACTGGGGCTGGTACAAGGAAAACATGTTCAAGGTGCAGTCCGCGGGCGACGAGACCAAGGACGAGCGGGTGTTCGCCTTGAAGCCCATGAACTGCCCCGGCCATGTGCAGATCTTCAAGCACGGTCTGAAGAGTTACCGCGATCTACCTCTGCGCCTTGCAGAATTCGGCGCGGTGCATCGCTACGAACCGTCCGGTGCGCTGCATGGCCTCATGCGCGTGCGCGGCTTCACCCAGGACGACGCCCACGTCTTCTGCACCGAGGAGCAGATGGCGGCCGAGTGCCTGAAGATCAACGACCTGATCCTCTCCACCTATGCCGATTTCGGCTTCGACGAGATCGTCGTGAAGCTATCCACGCGGCCGGAGAAGCGCGTGGGCTCGGATGCGGTATGGGATCACGCCGAGGAGGTGATGACCCGCGTGCTCGCCGAGATCGAGGCGGCCTCGGGCGGGCGCATCAAGACCGGCATCCTGCCCGGCGAAGGCGCCTTCTACGGCCCCAAGTTCGAATACACCCTGAAGGACGCCATCGGCCGTGAATGGCAATGTGGCACCACCCAGGTGGACTTCAACCTGCCCGAGCGGTTCGGCGCCTTCTACGTGGATGCGGACGGCCAGAAGAAGACTCCGGTGATGATCCACCGCGCCATCTGCGGCTCCATGGAGCGCTTCACCGGCATCCTCATCGAGCATTTCGCCGGCCACTTCCCGCTCTGGCTCGCCCCCACGCAGGTGGTGGTGGCCACCATCACCTCGGATGCGGACGACTATGCCGCCGAGGTGGCGGAGCTGCTGAAGGCGGAAGGGCTGCGCGTGGAACTCGACGTGCGCAACGAGAAGATCAACCTGAAGGTGCGCGAGCACTCCCTCGCCAAGGTTCCGGTGCTGCTGGTGGCGGGCAAGAAGGAGGCGGCCGAGCGCACCCTCTCTATCCGCCGCCTCGGCTCCAATGCCCAGACCGGCGGAACGCTGGACGAGGTGGTGGCGGCGCTGGTGGATGAGGCCGTGCCGCCGGACCTCAAGCGCAAGGCTCTGGCCAAGGCCGAACGGGCGGCCTGAGCACGCTGAACGCGAATGGAAAAGGCGGGGGGCTCGGGCCTCCCGCCTTTTTTCATGACGCTATCGGGCCGAGGGTCGGCCTATTTCCTGAGGTTCGCGATATAGGCCGCAAGGTCCGCCGTGTCCGCCCGCGTCAGGGAGACCTGCGGCATCTGCGGATGCGGGTTCGCCAGCCGCAGCACCAGCCAGTCTGCGCTCACGCCGCCGTCCCGCGCGGCGATGGCAAAGAAGCTCGGGGCATCGCTGGCGGCGCTCTGGGGCTGGGCGCCCACCACATGGCAGGTCGCGCACAGGCTGGTCGCCAGCACCCGTCCGGCCTCGGGATCTCCGGCACCGGCGGCAGCCACGGGCCCCGACACCAGCAGGACAGCGAAGGCGGCTGCCGGCAGAAGCCGGGCGGCGGACTTTGGCACCATGGTCGTTCGTTCCTCGGTCTTGTCGTGGCGCATCTTGATCGAGGGGCCCGGTCGGGACCCGCTGGCGCGCTATTTCGCCAGCACCTCGATTTCCTGGTTCTTGCCGGCTTCCACCTTGATCTCGCGGCTGAAATTCTTGCCGTCCTTGCGCGCGATGGCGGTGTAGTCGCCCTCGGACAGGACGAAGGTGGGGAAGGCGCCGATGGATTCCTTGATGGTGTCGCCGCCGGGGGTGATCACCGTCCACTGGGTGTCGGCCTGCGCCTCGCCGCCCGCCACCTTCACCAGCTTCAGCATGATCTGGGCGGCGCGGTGGTGGACCGTGGCGTCGGTGAGCTTGCCGGGAGCGACGGTCACGTCGGCGCGCACCACGGCGTTGGCGTCGCCATAGGTGGACACCACGTGATAGGTGCCCTCGGGCAGCAGCACCACCTCGCCGGCGCTGGCGCCGCGATAATAGGGCTGGCTGGAGGTGCGGCCCTGCAGGAACGAGCCCTCGAAGATGTCGAAGGTCAGCTTCTGGGCGGGGATGGGCTTGTCGTCCACGTCGGCGGACAGGCGCAGGGCGCCAGCCGCCACTTCAAACGCCTGCCGGCGCGACAGCGGCCCCATCTGCACGCGCTGCGCCACGGTGGCAAAGCCGTAGGACACATGGACGATGTAGCCGCCCGGATTGAGGAAGAAGACCGGCGTCGCCTCGGAGCTTTCCGCCACCAGCGGGAACGCGCCGGTGCTTTCCGGCTGGTCGGCGAAGACGCGCCAGACCAAGCCGCGGGGGATCGGTGCGCCATCGGCCCCGAATCTTGCGAATACGCCGAGCGCCGCCTTGCCGGGCGGGGCCTGGGGCAGCACCGCATGGGGCTCGCGGCTCGACGGGGCGAGGCCGGGCGCGCCTCCGCCGGGAGCCTGGAACGCCGGGCGCGGCGTGTTGGGCGGAGTCTGGAACGGCCCGGCCGGCGGCGGCGCGGCAGGGGGGCCGAGGAACTGCATGGTTTGCGCAGCGGCATCGCGCGGGGCGGTGAGCGCCGGCGCGGCCACGGCCAGCGCGGCGCACAGGAGCGCCGCAAGCCGCAGCCCCCGGCGGCGCGGCACGGGGCAGCGAACGGCAGGAGAGCGGCCAAAAGCGCGAGCGAAGCGGATCATGTGTGCTGACGTGCACAATATTCGGGGCGGATTCAAGTCGGCGCCGTTGCGTCAGCTTCGTCCCGCCGTGCAGGAACCGCGCGCTCGCCCGCAGGGGAAACGGCAGCCGGTCGGAATTTCACGGCCACACCCTCGCTGGCCCGCGCCCTGTTCAAACCGGCGGCACTTGCCCTTATGGTGCCGCTCTACCCGCCTTGCGCCTTTCCATTCTTCAGCAGAGCCATTGCCCCATGCCCGACGCCCTCGAACTCCTCGCCACCCGTCGCTCCTCCCGCGTCATCGACCTGATCGAGCCCGGCCCGTCGGCGCAGGAGCTTGACACCCTCCTCACCATCGCCTCCCGCGTGCCGGACCATGGCAAGCTCGCGCCGTGGCGCTTCATCGTGTTCGAGGGCGAAGGCCGCGCCCGCGCCGGAGCAAAGCTCGCCGAGGTGCTGGCGGCAGCCGATCCCGGCGTGTCGGAAAAGCGGCTGGAGGACGAGCGCGGTCGCTTCCTGCGCGCGCCGGTGGTGGTGGCGGTGGTCTCGCGCGCCGCGCCCCATGTGAAGATCCCGGAGTTCGAGCAGCTCCTGTCCTCGGCCGCCGCCTGCCAGAACCTGCTGATCGCCGCCGCCGCCCTCGGCTATGGCGCGACCTGGCTCTCCGAATGGCCGACCTATGACGCGGAAGCCCGCACCGCGCTGGGCCTGGACAGCTTCGAGCGCATCACCGGCTTCATCTATATCGGCACCGCCACCCAGAAGCTGGAAGACCGCCCCCGCCCCGACCTCGCCGCCGTGGTGACGCGGTTCTGACGGCTCATTCGTCCGACAGCGGGTGCAGGTCGCGCACCATGCTCTTCAGGCGCTCGTCCAGGACGTGGGTGTAGATCTGGGTGGTGGAGACATCGGCATGGCCGAGCAGGGTCTGCACCACCCGCAGGTCCGCGCCATGGGCCAGAAGATGGCTGGCGAAGGCATGCCGCAGCACGTGGGGCGACAGCTTCGCCGGATCGAGCCCCGCCGCCAGTGCCAGCTCCTTCAGGTCCCGTGCCGCCTGCTGGCGGGCGACGTGACCGCTCTCGCTGCCGGACGGAAACAGCCAGCGCGAGGCCTCCAGCCCCGCCGCTCGCCGCGTGGCGAGGAAGGCCTGCATGGCCACCTTCGCCGGTCCGGAGAGCGGGACGAGGCGTTCCTTGCGCCCCTTGCCGGTGACGAGGATGGCCTCCCCCTGTGCCCGCGCGGCAGCGGCGGGCAGCGCCACCAGCTCGGACACGCGCAGCCCGCTGGCATAAAGCAGCTCCACCATGCAGGCGACCCGCCGCAGCCGCAGCAGCTCGGCGCGACCGGCCTTCGCCGCGCCCGCCCCCGGCGTCTCTTCGCCCTGCCCTTCGCCCCCCTGCCCCGCATTCAGGCTCTCCTCGGCCTGGGCGGCGCGCGCATGGGCGGCATCGATGAGGCGGGTGACCTCGGCCACGCTCAGCACCTTGGGCAGGGGCCGCCCGCGCTTCGGGCCTTCCAGCACGGCGGCGGGATCGTCGGCGCGGTGGCCCTCGGCGAACAGGAAGCGGTAGAACTGGCGCAGGGCCGACAGCCGCCGCGCCACCGTGGTGGCGGCGAAGCCCCGCGCAGACAGGTCCGCGAGATAGGCGCGGATCTCGCTGGTGTCAGCCTCGGCGAGGGACACGGGGGCGAGGAATTCGGCAAGGTCGGTCAGGTCGCGGCGATAGGCGTCGAGGGTGTTGGGCCCGCCGCCGCGCTCGATCGCCTGCATGTCCAGGAACAGCGCCAGCGGCCCGGATGCGGCAAGGTCCTTCCTGGAAGATGCCTTTTCGGGCGCCCCCTCTTCGGGCGGCCCATTTTGGGGCAGCCCTTCGCCGCTCATTTGCCGATCTTCTCGGCGGGAACAGTGAAGGTGATCTCGCGCTGCTGCGGCTCCACCTTGTTGGCGAGCGCCCAGAGGGCCGCATAGGCGAGGCCGCACAATACGGCCAGGACCGCCAGCAAGCGGAAGAGCGTCGGCACCTTCGCCTCCTCGTGCCGGGCCGCGAATCGACCCGCGCGGCCCCTCATGCCGAGAGGTGCCACGCCGGGCCGTCTTGTTCAACCGCATTGCCGGCTCGCGTTGCGGATGCTAGAGCCGCACCCGTCCGGTCCGCCGTTCGCGCGCAGGTTTGCATGCGCACGGCCAAGCCGCCGCAGCGAGGAAGGCGCGGGTGCAGACCCAGAACAGCCCCCCGTCCCGCAGGGACACCGAGAGCACCGAAGCCGGGACCAGCGAAGCCGCCGAGGCCGCGCCCGCCTCCCTTACGCCTGCCCCGGTGACACCTGCCCCGGTGACACCTGCCCCGGTGACACCTGCTCCGGTGACGCCTGCCGACATGGTCCGCCGTCTCGGGCGCCGCTCCATCGTGCTCGTGGGCATGCCGGGGGCCGGCAAGTCGTCGGTCGGCCGCCGGCTCGCCAAGCGGCTCGGCCTGCCCTTCGTGGATGCCGACGAGGAGATCGAGCGCGCCGCCTGCATGAGCATTCCGGAAATCTTCGCCCGCCGTGGCGAGGTGGAGTTCCGCGAGGGCGAGAAGCGGGTGGTGGCGCGGCTGCTCCAGTCCGGCCCGAGCGTGCTCGCCACCGGCGGCGGCGCCTTCATGAACGGCGAGACCCGCGACGCGGTGGCCCGCCAGGGCGTCTCGGTCTGGCTGCGTGCCGACCTCCACACCCTGCTCAGGCGTGTGAAGAAGCGCACCGACCGCCCCCTCCTCGCCCAGGGCGACCCGGCGGCGAAGCTCGCCACCCTGCTGCAGCAGCGCGGCGACACCTACGCCCTCGCCGACGTGATCGTGGACAGCCGCGACGTGGTGCACGAGATGGTGGTGGAAGAGGTGATCGGCGCCGTGCACCGCCATCTCATCCAGTATCCCGAAGGGACCCGTTCCATGTCCGCCCCCATTGGTCCCGCCGCCCTCGGCCCCGCCGATCTGGCCCATGCCGAGCCCGAGCCCCTGCCCGTCGGCGACATCACCCGCAGCACCGTGCGCGTGGATCTGGCCGGGCGGCCCTATGACATCTATATCGGCCCCGGCCTGCTGGCCGAGGCGGGCACCCATGTGACCGTGCTGCGCAAGGGCGCGCGGGTCGCCATCGTCACCGACGCCAACGTGGCGGCCGCCGGGCACCTGAAGACGGTTCAGGACTCGCTATCCGCCGCCGGTATCGACCATACGGCCATCGTGGTGGAGCCGGGCGAGAAGACCAAGGGCTGGCCCGGCCTCCAGCAGGTGGTGGAAGGCCTGATTTCCGCCCGCATCGAGCGGCGCGACCTGGTGCTGGCGCTGGGTGGCGGCGTGGTGGGCGACCTCGCGGGCTTCGCCGCCTCGGTGCTGCGGCGCGGGGTGGACGTGGTGCAGGCGCCGACCACCCTGCTCAGCCAGGTGGATTCCTCCGTCGGCGGCAAGACCGGCATCAACTCGCCCCAGGGCAAGAACCTGGTCGGCGCCTTCCACCAGCCGGTGCTGGTGCTGGCCGATACCGCAGCGCTGGACACCCTGCCCGTGCGCGAGGTGCGCGCCGGCTATGCGGAAGTGGTGAAATACGGCCTGCTCGGCGACCGCGCCCTGTTCGACACGCTGGAGCGCGACTTCGCCGGCGTCATCAATGGCGGGCCGGAGCGCATCTCGGCCGTGGCGGCGAGCTGCATGGCCAAGGCCGCCATCGTCGCCCGCGACGAGAAGGAGACCGGCGACCGGGCGCTTCTCAACCTCGGCCACACCTTCGGCCACGCTCTGGAGGCGGGCGCCGGCTATTCCAGCCGCCTGCTCCACGGCGAGGGCGTCGCCATCGGCATGGCGCTGGCCTTCGCTTTCTCGGCGCGACTCGGTCTGTGCCCGGGACAGGACGTGACGCGGGTGGTGCGGCACCTGGAAACCGCCGGCCTGCCCACGAAGATTTCCGACGTGCCGGGCGAATTGCCGGACACGGACGGGCTGATGGCCCTCATCGCCCAGGACAAGAAGGTCAGCCGCGGCGCGCTCACCTTCATCCTGGTGCGCGGCATCGGCGAGGCCTTCGTGGCCAAGGACGTGAACCCGGACGAGGTGCGCGCCTTCCTGGCGGAGATGCGCTGAGGCGCCCGCCTGTCGAAATTCAGGGGTATTCCCGCGCTCACGCTCGTCATGCCCGGGCTTGTCCCCGAAGTCGGCTGTTGCCGACTTCGGCTCCCCGGAAGCGGAACTCGGGAACACCCGAGTTCCGGGTATCCACGCCTAGCCGCTTGGGGCAGGTTGCGAAAATCGTTCCAGCCCGCGCCGCGTGGATGGCCGGGACAAGCCCGGCCATGACGGTTTTAAATACTGATAAAGGGCTGAAAACACCGATCGCGGCGGATCTTCAAGAGGCTCTGAGAGCCCCCTCAGAAGCGTTTCTCCGGCCAGCGGCAGAGATCCGCGATGATGCAGCGGCCGCATTCGGGCCTGGACGCCTTGCAGATGTAGCGGCCGTGCAGAATCAGCCAGTGGTGGGCATGCAGCTTGAAGCGGTCGGGGATGCGCGCCTCCAGGCCCAGTTCCACCGCCAGCGGCGTCGGGCCGGGCGCTAGGCCGGTGCGGTTTGCCACCCGGAACAGGTGGGTGTCCACCGCAATGGTCGGCGCGCCGAAGGCGATGTTCAGCACCACATTGGCGGTCTTGCGCCCCACCCCCGGGAGCGCCTCCAACTCTTCGCGGTCACGCGGCACCATGCCGGCATGGCGTTCCAGCAGCAGGCGGGACAGCTCCACCACATTTTTCGCCTTGCCGCGATAGAGGCCGAGGGTGCGAATGTGGCGGGCCACCTCCTCCTCGCCGAGCGTGACCATGGCGGCGGGGGTGGCGGCGGCAGCGAACAGGCCGGTGGTGGCCTTGTTGACCCCCGTATCGGTGGCCTGTGCCGAGAGCACCACGGCAACCAGCAGGGTGAAGGCATCGGTGTGGTTGAGTTCGCCCTTGGGCTCGGGATCCTGCGCCTCGAAGCGGGCGAAGGCCTCGGCGATCTCCTCTTCGCTCCAGACGAGGAGCGTCTTGCCGTGGGCGGCGGCGGCGGCATTGGCCACCGCCTTGTTGCGGCGGGGCGCGGGGCTGGCGGGTGGTGGCGTGGCCGGCTTGCGCTTGCCGGAGGGTGCGGATTTGGCGGCCGGCTTGGCCGGAGCCTTGGCGGGAACCTTGGCGGGAACCTTGGCGGGAGCTTGGGCCGTAGCTTGGGCCGCACCCTTGGCGCCACCCTTGGCGTCACCCTTGGCCGGGGACTTGGCAGCCCCCTTGGCCGCACCTGCTCGGGCCTTGTCCTTCGCTCCAGCCTCGCCGCCCCCCGTCCCGGCTTTCGCAGCCGGTAAAGCAGATGCCGGCGCCGCACGCGGATTTGCCGGTGCGGAAACGCCGGGTGTGGCGGCATCGGGTTTGGCGGCTGCTGCCTCGGTCGCAACGGAAGGTTTGGGCGGGGTGATCTTGCGCGGCATTTTTCCGGTATACTGTTCGCCAATGCCCCAAGCCAGCGACCGTGATACCGCACCCGAAGGGGACGCGGGGTTCCCGGAGGAACCCGTCGTCTATGCGGTGACGCTTGCCCCGCATCGCTCGCTCACGCCGCGCGGCTTTCGCCTGGTGATGTTGGGCGTGGGCAGCGTCAGCCTCGTCACCGGGCTTGCCTTCCTGGCCATGGGGGCATGGCCCATTTTCGGCTTCTTCGGCCTCGACGTGCTTTTGATCTACGTCGCCTTCCGCGCCAGCTTCCGCTCGGCACGGGCGCGCGAGCATATCCTCGTCACCCCCAGCGTCATCGAGGTGCGGCGCGAGCCGGCGCGCGGGCGGCGCACCATCACCCGGCTCAACCCGTTCTGGACCCGCCTGACGCGGGAGGACGACGAGGACCACGGCACGCTGGATGTCGCCCTCGTCAGCGGCCCGCGCACCGTGCCGGTCGGGCGCTTTCTGGGGCCGGACCAGAAGGCGGCGCTGGCGACCGACCTCTCCCGTGCCCTGTCGGTGGTGAAGAAGGGCGTGCCCCGCAATTCCTTTTGAGCGCTCTCAAAGGAACGGCCGCAGCACCACGCCCAGCAGGCCGCGAAAGCGCAGGCGACCCTCGAAGGCGGCAAGGCAGATGCAGGTGCCGTCATCGTCCACGCGCGGTGAATGCTCCACGTCCCCGTCCGCCTCCAGCAGATCGCCGGCACCGTAATGGCCGGACGGGTCGCTGAAGCCGCCGCAGACGACGTGGGTGTATTCTGTCCCATCGTGGGTGTGCCGGGGAATGGCCCGGCCCGGCCCGATCTGGAACAGGAAGACGTTGGACTGCCCGTCCTCGGGCACATGCACCCGCCCCACGCGCACGCCGGGCGCCACCGGCATCATGGCGCCGATGCGGCGGGAGGTGAGCGGGCGCGGAAGGCGGACGCCGTCCGGCAGCACCAGCCCCTCGGGAAGGCGCGGCGCGGCGGCCGGTCCGGAGAAGGCCGCCTCCAGATGATCCCGCCGGGCGCCACCGCCCGTCAGACCCCCGGAGACGGGCGCGGGTCCAAGCCGCGCCAGGGTGCGGGCGAAAGCGTCGGCGCCGAGAGCCGCCGGCTCGGCGGCGTCCAGCAGCGCCCCGCCCACCGCCTCGAACCGGCGCACCGCCGCGCGGCAGTGCGGGCAACCCTGAAGGTGGATCTCCACCAGCAGGGCCGGCCCGGCCGGCAGCGTGCCTGCCGCATACCGCAGCAGGGTCGCATCGCCGGGATGGGAATGGACGCTCATTTCAAATCTTCCAGCAGCGTGCGCAGGCGGCTCAGCGCCAGGCGGACGCGCGATTTGGCGGTGCCGAGCGGAATGCCCAGCTCCTGCGCGATCTGCGAATGGGGCTTCTCCTGGAAAAAGGAGAGCCGGACGATGGTGGCCTGCTCCTCGGAGAGCTTGGCGAGGGCCGCCCGCACCCGCGCATCACGCTCGGCGCCCATGAGGATGGTTTCGCCGGAGGTCTCGTCGGCCTCCTCGTCGGCGGTGTCCGCATCCACCGTGCTGATGTGGCGCTCGCGGCGCTTCAGGTCGATGGAGAGGTTGCGGGCGATGGTGAAGATCCAGGTGGAGGCGGCGGCGCGGGCCGGGTCGAAATAGGACGCCTTGCGCCACACCATCAGCAGCGTCTCTTGCGCCAGCTCCTCCGCCGCGTTGGCGGAAAGGCCGCTGCGCATGAGGAACGCCTTCACCCGGGGCGCGAAATGGCGGAACAGCTGTGCGAAGGCTTCACGGTCCCCGGTGCGCGCGATGGCTACGACCAGAGCGCTCATGTCAGCGCCCGCGCGGGGCTCGGGTTGGACGGCGCTCATGGCCGGCGAACCGGCCGGCGGGGCCGCAAACCGCACGCGCGGCCGCACGCCGACAGGCGGACCCGCCCGGTGCGACGGGGGGAGCGGGAGAGCAAACAGGCTGGGCTCGGCGACATCCATGCACTCGATACGAAGCCCGGACGCGATCGGATGATACGAGCCCCCGATGCGCCGCGCGTGCGTCGAGCTTAGTGGAGAGCTTGGACCGGCTCCACCAACGTCAACGTGACCTAAAGCATTTTCCAGCCAATGGGATGACGCTGTCATGAGACGGGAGCACTCTGCGCAGGTAGCGGGCAACGGCAAGGGCGACGGTTCAGCCATCGACACTCCTCTCCCCGGGGGAAGCCGAAAACCCGACCCGCCTCAGGCGGCACCGAACTCGGCAGCAGGCGTCACGCGGGTAAAAATCCATCACAGCCCCGGACCCCGCCCGACGTCGCGGCGTTACCTCCTGGCGGACACCTTGAGCCGGACCGGTGCCGCACGTCCTGCACGGGCGAAACCATTCCGCTGCGGCACCTAAACCGGGGGGGTCGATGCTCGATCAAACGCATGAGTTGCGGCAGGAAGATGCCTCGGGCGGCGGCCCCTCCCGCCGGGCAGCGTTTGGCCTTGATGCCCTCAACCTGTTCCTGGCGGACGTGCGCGACGGCCTCGGGCCCTATCTCGCCATCTATCTCATCGCTGTGCGCGGGCCGGACCAGGGGTGGAACGAGGCCACGGTGGGCCTCGTCATGACCATCGCCGGCCTCGTCGGGCTGATCGCCCAGACGCCCGCCGGCGCGCTGATCGACAACAGCCGCAACAAGCCGGCCATTATCATCGGCGCGGCGCTGGCGGTCACCCTCTCCTGCCTCGCGCTGCCGCTGATCTCCAATTTCTACCTGGTCGCCGGCACCCAGTCCCTCGCCGCCATCGCCGGGGCGATCTTTCCGCCGGCCCTGTCGGCCATTACCCTAGGGCTTGTGGGGCCGAAGGCATTTTCCCGGCGCATCGGGCGCAACGAGGCCTTCAACCATGCCGGCAATGCCATGGCGGCAGCCATAGCGGCAGGAACCGCGCTGCTGTTCGGGCCCATCGTGGTGTTCTGGCTGATGGGCGCCCTCGCCGTGCTCAGCATCGGCGCCATGCTGGTGGTGCCGCGGGCGGAGATCGACGACACCCGGGCCCGCGGCCTCACCCACGAGAAAGGCGACACCGAGAAGCCTTCAAGCCTCGGCGTGCTGCTGGCCAACCGCACCCTGCTGCTGTTCGCGGTGCTGTGCTTCCTCTTCCACCTCTCCAACGCCGCCATGCTGACCTCCACCGGCCAGTTGCTCACCAAGGTGGTGGGGAGTGAGCAGGCGACCTCCCTGATCGCCCTGTGCATCGTGGTGGCCCAATGCGTGATGGTCCCCGTCGCCATGATGGTGGGCACCAAGGCGGATGCCTGGGGCCACAAGCCCATCTTTCTCGCCGCCTTCGGGGTGCTGGCCCTGCGCGGTGCGCTCTATCCGGTCTCCAACGACCCGTACTGGCTGTTCGCGGTGCAGTGCCTGGACGGCGTGGGCGCCGGCATCTATGGCGCGCTGTTCCCGGTGGTAGTCGCCGACCTGACCTTTGGGACCGGCCGCTTCAACATCAGCCAGGGCGCCATCGCCACCGCCCAGGGCCTCGGCGCCGCCCTGTCGGCGTCGCTGGCGGGGGCGACCATCGTGTGGGCGGGCTATTCCGCCGCCTTCCTCACCCTCTCGGCCATCGCCGCCCTGGGCTTCGTGATCTATGCCGTGCGCATGCCCGAAACCGGCCGTAACAGCTGAGTGGGGCGCCGCTTGCGTGCCGGCGCATTCCGCCGGGCGAGGCGAGAGGAAGCCACCTCCTCCCGCCCCGGACGGCGCCTTGCCCTCAGTAGTCGATCACCCCTTCCAGGGCGTAGTGCTTGACGCTCTTGCGGTTGGCGATCAGCTCGTCGATGGAGGGCTCGCCCTTGATGGCGCGGGAAATGGCGAGCTTGGTCGCCTCGTAATTGGTGCGATACAGGTCGGCCTTGTCGAGGTCCGGGTCCTCGGCGCAGCGCGGGTCGAGCCACACCATGATGATCATGGCCAGCTCGTCCACCTCGTCCTTGGGCAGGATGCCCTCGCTGACGCAATCGATGATGGCGTCGCCCATGGCGGCCTGCACCACGCCGCCGAGGAGGTCCACATATTCGGCGGTGTGGATGGTGGCCTTGGTGGTCATCATGGTCAGCGGGCGCACCAGCTGGTTCAGGTCGCGCACCACGAACATGCGGGTGTGGCCCTGCACCTGCCCCATCATGGAGGCGACCGCCTGCCCCACCGGACCGCGCACGGAGCCGATCAGCACTTCCGGCATGGCGTCGGTGGCCTGCCCTTCCGCTGCGAGAACGGTTGCTTCACCCGCCTTGAACCAGATGTCGGTCATGTTTTCCTCCTGTTTGGGACGGCACAGAAGCACCCCGCTGCCGCCCCGTCCACGGCGACCCAGCGTCGCTGCGCCGGAGGGTGCCCGGATGCGTTGTCCACCGTGCCGCAAACCGGCGGAAACCAAGGCGTGGCCGTATTTATTCGCCTCTTGACTCGGCTGGACTCTAGACAACAGCCCCCCGATTCGATTCCAATGGGCTCGATTCGGAGAGATGCGGCACGTCCCTCCAGATCTAGGACGTGGGGGCTCAAGAGCAGTAGGCCGCTCAACGGCCCCCGGACACCCGGAGGAGACCGGCGATGGCACGCGCCAACGCTGCGAGCGTCGGCGCGCGCGACCAAGCCATTCGAGGTCTGGCACGGTCGATCGCGCGCCCTGCCTACCAGCGACTGCTCGATGCGGAGCCGGTCCTGCGCAGGATCGTCCCGGCGCTCATCGTCACCTTCCTGGTGGTGATCGGGGTCGGCGCGGTAGTGCAGATCCACGCCCATCGGGTGGCCGAGCTCAACAACGCCAAGGACGACCTCTCCCTCCTCGCCCTCGCCACCGCCGAGGGCCTGACCCTGCGCGCCGGCAATTCCCTCGCCCGCGTGCCCTCCGCCCTGGAGGAGAGCCTGCCGCCCCGCGCCACCGAGAGCGGGCGGCGCGCCTATGTCACCGACGCCCAGGGCCGCATCATCGCCTCCGCGCCCCGCAGCGAGGCGCCGGCCAACCTTGCCGACCTGATCGACCCGGCCCAGCCCCTCGTCATCTTCGCCGAGCGCGCCGGGGTGCTGGAAGTGCCGTTCGGCACCGGCACCGCGCTCGCCACGGTGCGCAACCTGTCGGCGCCGCTGGGGCAGATCGTGTTCCTCCAGCCCACCGAGCGGGCGCTCGCATCCTGGTCGGATTCCACCACGCTGACGGTGACGCTGTTCACCACCACCGGCACGGTGCTGCTGATCCTCGGCTTCTCGTTCCACTGGCAGGCGAGCCGGGCGCGCGAAGCGGACGCCATCTACGACACCGTGCGCCGGCGCATCGACACGGCTCTGAACCGCGGCCGTTGCGGCATGTGGGACTGGGACATGGCCCGCGGCCGCATGTACTGGTCCGACACCATGTTCGAGATCCTCGGGCTGGAGCGCAAGGACGAGCTGGTGTCCTTCGGCGAGATCGCCAAGCTCGTGCATCCCGACGACGGCGACCTCTACGAGCTGGCGCAGGAGCTGGCCGAGCGGCCGGGCACGCCGGTGGACCGGGTGTTCCGCATGCGCACCGCCAAGGGCGACTTCGTATGGCTGCGCATGCGCGCCGAAGTGGTCCAGCAGCAGGGCGAGGACGGCCCTCACCTCATCGGCATCGCCATGGACGTCACCGAGGCCCAGCGCATGGCCGAGCGCACGGTGACCGCCGACATGCGCCTGCGCGACGCCATCGAGAGCATCTCGGAAGCGTTCGTGCTGTGGGACAGCCAGAACCGGCTGGTGCTGTGCAATTCCAAGTTCCAGTCCCTGCACGAGCTGCCCGACGAGGCCATCCACGCCGGCACCCCGTTCGACGTGATCGCCTCCGTCGGCCGCCACCCCATCACCCGCACCCCGCTGAAGCCCGAGGACAAGCCCGAGGAAGGCTCGCGCGCCTTCGAGGCCCAGCTCTCCAACGGCCGCTGGCTGAAGATCGCCGAGCGCCGCACCAAGGACAATGGCTACGTCTCGGTCGGCACCGACATCACCACCATGAAGCGCCACGAGGAGCGCCTCATGGACAACGAGAAGCGCCTGATGGCGCTGGTGGCGGACCTGCGCAAGTCCCAGCAGACCCTGGAGCACCAGGCCCAGCAGCTGGCGGAACTGGCGGAGAAATATTCGGAAGAACGCAACAAGGCCGAGGACGCCAACCGCGCCAAGAGCGAGTTCCTCGCCAACATGTCCCACGAGCTGCGCACGCCGCTCAACGCCATCATCGGCTTCTCGGAGATCATGGAGAGCGGCATGTTCGGCCCGCTCGGCTCGGAGAAATACGCCGAATACTGCACCGACATCAAAGGCTCCGGCACCTACCTGCTCGACGTCATCAACGACATCCTCGACATGTCGAAGATCGAGGCCGGCCGCATGCAGCTGGAGGTGGAGGACCTGGCCCTCGACGACATCATCGCCGACGCCCTGCGCGTCACGGCGGTGAACGGCGACGAGAAGAACATCGCCATGACCATGGCGGCGGCCCCCAACCTCGCCATCAAGGGCGACCGCCGGGCGCTGAAGCAGATCCTGCTGAACCTGCTCTCCAACGCGGTGAAATTCACCCCCGAGGGCGGCAACATCGCGGTGAAGGCGCGCATCAACGGCGCGGCGGCGGTGATCGCCATCGAGGACACCGGCATCGGCATCGCCAAGGACGCGCTGGCGCGGATCGGGCGGCCGTTCGAGCAGGTGGAGAGCCAGTTCACCAAGACCCACAAGGGCTCGGGCCTCGGCCTTGCCATCGCCAAGTCGCTGGTGGAGTTGCACGGCGGCGCCATGCGCATCCGTTCCATCGAGGGCCGCGGCACCACCGTCATCGTCCGCCTGCCGGTGAACGGCCGCGCCGCCAATTCCAACGAGACGCCAAGGCTGGCCGCGGTGATGTGAGGGCGGCGGCCCGGCCTGAACACCTCAGCCGTTGCCGCCGTTGTCGTTGCCCTGTCCCCGCCCGATCCCGTCCGCCAGAGGCCGCAGCAGGAAGCCAAGGCGCGGCACGTAATCCAGCGTCCCGTCGACCCACCGGCCCGGCGGCGTGTTCGAGAACACGAGGGACAGCCCCTCCACCGCTGGGCCAGACATCCCGCTCGGCGCGTCGTCCTGCCGCCGCAGGAACACCACCGCCACCTCCCGGCACAGCGCCCCCTCCAGCCAAAGCAGCGCGCCGGCATCGAGTCGCACCACACCCGTAAGATCGTCGGCGCCCCCGCCCGCGCGACATGCGGCGGCGCAGGCAACGAGCGCCGCGCGCGCCTCATTCGACACCTCAAGGTGCGGCGCACGGGTGCCGTCGGGGGCGGGATGATCCGGCAAAAGCGAGGCGGCGTGACCCCGGTCGGGCACCGCGTCGAGAGGCGCCATGCCGGGCCAGCGGATCTGCGGGCCGAGTGGACCGAGCCGCGCCCCGCGCGCGGCCCAGCTCGGCCAGTCCGAGCCACCGAGGGAGCCTGAGCGGTTGTCGCGCCCGCTCACCGGATCGCGCAGGAAAAAGCCGTCCCCCGCCGCATGGTCGATGCTCTGTCCCGCGAGGCGCGCATCCTCGTCCGGGCCGGGCCAATAGAGGATGAGCAGGCCGTCCACCGCCTGGGCGGAGGGGCGCATCTGCGCGCCCTGCCACGTCGGCTCGATGAAGACGTGGACGGTCTCCACCGCCTCCCCGCTGTCGAGCGGCGAGACGGTGAGGCCAACCGAGAACAGCACCGGATGGGCGGATGCCTGCACGCCATCGACCATCGCCCCGATCCGCCGCCGGGCGGCCGGGGTGAAGGTGAAAGAGATGGGCACCAGACCATCCGCCATGGCCGCCTCCCGCAGGAACCGGAAGCGTAGAGGCGCGGCCCATGCGCGGCAATGGGACGGGATGCGCGGGCGAGGCCCGAGGGTGAGCCGGGCGCGTGAGCCCCATTCCCGCGCCGTCCATCCGCCCCCTTGCGGGCCGCCCGCCCCTGCCGCTAAGCCTGGAGCCACAAGCAGCCTGCGCCGGTGAGCGCAGGCGGATGGAGGCAGCACCCATGGCCCACAGGCGTTTTCCCCGAACAGGCCGGCACGCCGGCCTGTCCTGCACCGCCCTCGCCCTCCTCCTCCTCGCCTCCCCGGCCCTCTCCCAGACCCAGATCGACGCCTCCCGGCCGCCGCCGCAGACCTCCGGCGTGCCCATCCCCAAGGGGCAGATCGAGACCGCGGTGGGCAAGGTCGACGCCCTTGCGCGGGACCTTATGGCGCGCTCCGGCATTCCCGGCCTCGCGGTGGCCGTGGTGCACGAGGGCAAGACCGTGTTCCTCAAGGGCTATGGCGTGCGCAAGGTCGGCGAGAGCGCGGCCATCGACGCGGACACCGTGTTCCAGCTTGCCTCCCTGTCGAAGTCGGTGGGCTCAAGCGTGGTGGCCCACGAGGTGGGCAAGGGCACGGTGAAGTGGGACACCCCGGTGGAGGACCTTTTGCCCTGGTTCGCCCTGAACGACGACTGGGTGTCCGAGCACGTCACCATCGCCGATCTCTACAGCCATCGTTCGGGCCTGCCGGACCATGCCGGCGACGAGCTGGAAGACCTCGGCTACGACCGCCGGCAGGTGCTGGAGCGGCTGAAGAAGCTGCCCCTCGCCCCGTTCCGCGTCTCCTATGCCTATACCAATTTCGGCGTCACCGCCGCCGCCGAGGCGGTGGCCACCGCTTCGGGCAAGGACTGGGAGAACCTCTCGGAGGAAGTGCTCTACAAGCCGCTCGGCATGGCCTCCACCTCCTCGCGCTTTTCCGACTACATGGCCCGCTCCAACCGCGCCGTGCCCCATGTGCGGGTCGGCAAGATCGGGGAGAGCAAGACCTTCGCCGCCAAGTTCCAGCGCGATCCGCAGGCCCAGTCCCCGGCGGGCGGGGTGAGTTCGTCGGTGCGGGACATGGCCCGCTGGCTCGGCTTCGTGCTGGGCGGCGGCAGCTATGAGGGCCGGCAGATCGTGCCCGAGAAGGCCCTGCTGCCCGCCATGCGGCCGGAGATGATCTCCTCGCCCGCCTATGCCGCCGATGCCCGCGCCGGCTTCTACGGCTACGGCTTCGGGGTGAACGTGTCGCCCGCCGGCCGGGTAATGATCGACCATTCCGGCGCCTTCATCCTCGGCGCCGGCACAACCTATGTGCTCCTGCCGTCCGAGAAGCTGGGCATCGTGGTGCTCACCAATGCCCAGCCCACCGGCGTGCCTGAGGCGTTGGCCGCGAGCTTCATGGACCTTGCCCAGTTCGGCACGGTGACGCGGGACTGGCTCACGGCCTATGGCCCGCTCATCGATCCGCTCTACACGCCGCTCGGCACCCTCGCCGGCAAGAGCGCGCCCGCCAGGCCCACGCCGGCCAAGCCGCTTGCCACCTATGTGGGCACCTATGCCAATGCCTATTTCGGCGAGGCGCGGGTGAGCGAGGACAAGGGCCACCTCATCCTCACCGTGGGGCCGAAGCCGCGCGTCTTCACCCTCGACCACTGGAGCGGGGACGACTTCATCTTCCGCCCCGAGGGCGAGGAGACGGCCCCGGCGGGATCGGTATCGCAGGTGACCTTCTCCGACCGGCGAATGAAGGTGGAATTCTTCAACGAGAACGGGCTCGGCACCTTCGAGCGGCGGTGAGGGCCGGGGTGGCGCCATAAGGCCATACATAGAGCACCGTCGCCGTCCGGCGTGACCGGACGGCCCATGGCCCGGCCGGCACAACGCTGCGGGGACAACGCGGCAGGGACAACGCGGCAGGGACTTGGAATGCTGCCGAGACTTGGAAAGCGGCGAGACTTGGAAAGCGGCGAGATGGGCCCTCCGGTCAAGCCGGAGGGCGACGATGGTGAGAAACGGGTCGGCAAGCGCCGGCGCGTCCCCCTTTGCCGCCTGCGAGGGAGGACTGGGGTGAGGGCAAAACCTCCGGCGCTGAACCAAAACCCCCGGAAAGAACGAACCGGGAAACCACGGCAAGAGCCGATTCGGACACGCTGCGTTCCGGCTGCGTATCGGCCATGGGCAAGCGGGTGTACCGAAATGGAACGCGCATCTGCCCCGCAGGGTCGCGATCGCGGAAACTTCCAGCCCCTACCCTGCCCTCCCCCGTACGGCGGGAAGGGGTTCAGCGGCAGCGCAACAAGGCGCCGCTGCACGCCACGCCGATCAAATGCTCCGGCCCGCTACGGCCCCAGATAAACCGCGAGCCGGGCGGCGGCGTTGCGCAGGTGCTCCTCGGCGGCGGCGCGGGCTGCGACCGGGTCCTTCTTCTCGATGGCGGCGAAGATGGCCTCGTGCTCGCGCTGCACCGCCTGGGGCAAGCCGCCGAGCCGCGCCGAGTTCGCCCGCGCGGTGCGGATGAAATGGCGCACCCGGTGGTCGAGAAACTGGGACAGGTCGCGGAAATAGGGATTGCCCGTCGCCTCCACGATGGCGCGGTGGAAGGCCATGTCCTCGTCCACGCCCGGCTCGCCGCGGTCGACGGCCTCCTGCATGGCGTCGAGCTGTTCCCCGATGCGGGCGAGATCCGCCTCCGAGCGGCGCACGGCGGCATGGGCGGTGGCGGTGGCCTCCACCGCCATCAGCAGTTCCACGATGGCGCGCATCTCCACCTTGTCGCTGAAATCGGCGATGTCGAGCCGGAAGGTGGAGGCTGCCCCCGGCTCGGCCACGAATGCGCCCGCGCCCTGGCGCGTGGTGACGAGGCCGTCATGCTTCAGCCGCCCCACCGCCTCGCGCACGATGGGCCGGCTGACGCCGTAGGTCTCCGCCATCTGGTGCTCGGTGGGCAATCGCTCGCCCGGCTGGAGGCGGCCGGAGGCGATCTCCTCCCGGAGCCGGTGCGCCAGCGTCTCGGCGAGGGAGGGCGCCCGGCCGATGATGTCGCGGGGTTGGGCCATCCGTTGCTCCTAGCTCAGCCGGCTGCGCCACACACAAGATGGCGCGACTCAACTGGCAATATAAAGACCACCGTTCACGTGGACCGTCTCGCCGGTGACGAAGCTGGCCCAGTCGGAGGCGAGGAAGGCCACCACGCGGGCAACCTCCTGCGGCGTGCCGAGCCGCTTCGCCGGCGTGCCGGCAATCAGCGCCGCGCCGTTGGCGTCCATCAGGCCGCGCACCATGGGCGTGTCGATGAGACCGGGGGAGACAGAATTCACCCGCACCCGGGGCGCCAGTTCCATGGCCAGCGTGCGGGAGAAGTTGAGCACCGCCCCCTTGGCCGCCGCATAGTCCGCATGCCCCACGCTGCCGCGATGCCCCGCCATGGAGGCCACGTTCACGATGGCGGCACTCTCGGAGAAATGGGGGATGGCGGCGCGGCAGGTGTAGAACACCCCGTCGAGATTGACCGCGATGCCGGTGCGCCAGTGCGCGTCCGTCATCTCCGCCACCTTGCGGTCGCGGTAGAGGCCGGCGGAGGTGACCAGCACGTCGAGCGCGCCGAAGTGCTCCTTCACCAGAGCGAGGGCGCGGTCGGCGTCGGCGGGGTCGGCCGCATCCTGCCGGATGCCGACGGCGCGGGCGCCTGTGGGGTCGAGCTCAAGGGCGAAGGCGGCGATGCCGGCCTCGTCCAGGTCGGTGAGCACGCAATTGGCGCCGAGTGCGAAGAAGGTCTGCGCGATGGCACGGGAGATGCCGCCGTTGGCGCCGGTGAGCAGCAGGGTGCGATTTCTGAAGTCGAACATGGAGATCCTCCCGAACTTCAGGTCATCAGCCAGCCGCCGGCCACGTCGATGACCTGGCCGGTGACGAAGGCGGCGGCGTCCGAGGACAGGAAGCGGCAGACCTCCGCCACCTCCTCCGGTTGGCCGAGGCGGCGCAGGGGTGTCACCAGCCGCACCGCCTCGTTGGCGGCGGTGGCGGTGCCCCGCACCATGGGGGTGTCGATGCGGCCGGGGGCGATGGCGTTCACCGTTATCCCATAAGGCCCCAGCTCCCCCGCCAGATGCTTGGTGAAGCCGATGAGGGCGGCTTTGGAGGCGGCATAATGCACCCCCACGATGTCGCAATAGGTGCGCCCGGCCACCGACGAGATGTTGATGATGCGACCCTGCCCCAGTGCCTTCATGCCCGGCGAAAGCGCCCGCACGCAATTGAAGGCGCCGGTGAGGTTCACGTCGATCACCCGCCGCCATTCGGCCGGGTCCATGTCGGGCGCCTCGGCGCGACGCCCGTCGGCCCCGCCCTTGGGCGAGATGCCGGCATTGTTGACCAGCACCGTGACCGGCCCCAGCGCTGCAACAGCGGCGCTGGCGGCAGCTTCCACGGCGGCATAGTCCGCCACGTCCGCCGCAAGGCCAACGGCCTTCACCCCGCGCAGGGCTGCGGCGTTGGCCGCCTCCTCGGCGAGGGCGGGATCAAAGTCCACATAGGCGACGGCGGCCCCGGCATCCGCATGGGCATCCGCCATGGCGCGGCCGATGCCGCGCCCTGCTCCGGTGACGAAAACGACGGGGGAAGACGACAGGCTCACCGTCCGGTCTCCAGCATGATCTTGCCGAGGTGGGCGCTCGATTCCATGAGCGCATGGGCCTCCCGCGCCTGTTCCAGCGGGAAAGTGGCGTGGACGAAGGGCTTGATCTTACCCGCCTCCAGCAGCGGCCACACGTCCCGCTTCAGCGCTTCGGCGATGGCGGATTTCAGCGCCACGGAGCGGGCGCGGAGGGTCGAGCCGGTAAAGGTCAGGCGCTTCAGCATCACCGGCATGAGGTCGATGGTGACCTCGCTCGGCTGGAGGAACGCAATCTGCACGAGGCGCCCTTCCACGGCCAGCGCCTGGAGGTTCCGCGCCACGTAGGGCCCGCCCACCATGTCCAGGATCTCGTCCACGCCGCGCCCGTCGGTCAGTGTCTTCACCTCGGCGACGAAGTCCTTGGCGCGATAGTCGATGGCGGCGTCCGCGCCGAGCTTCAGGCAGAAGTCGCACTTCTCCGGCGAGCCGGCGGTGGCGATGACGCGCGCGCCGGCATGGTGCGCCAGCTGGATGGCGGTAGAGCCGATGCCGCTCGACCCGCCATGGATCAGGATGGTCTCGCCCGCGTTCAGGCGGCCACGGGTGAAGACGTTGTCGTAGACGGTGTAATAGTTCTCCGGCAGCCCGGCGGCTTCAAGCAGCGAAAGCGGCTTGGGAATGGGCAGGCAGAGCGGGGCTTCCGCCACGCAATACTCGGCGTAGCCGCCCGAGATCACCAGGGCGCAGACTTCGTCGCCTATCTTGAGGGAATCAACGCCCTCGCCGAGCGCGACGACACGGCCCGCGATTTCGAGGCCCGGGATCTCCGTGGCGCCGGGGGGCGGGGGATAATTGCCCGCGCGCTGGAGGCAGTCGGGGCGATTGACGCCCGCGGCCACCACCTCCACCAGCACTTGCCCCGGCCCGGGACGCGGCACCGGCGCGGTCTCGATGGCAATGACCTCCGGTCCACCGGCACCGGTGAACCGCGCCTGGCGCATGGAACTGGGAATTTCAACCACCGGCATTCCTCCCTGGGTCACGCGCCCATCGTCCTGCATCGCTGGCAGATCCGGGGGGTGCGCTGTCTTTTGTGGCGTTCAGAACCTGCCGCGCGGCACTTGGCCGATACCTGTTCGCGGCGGGAGCCTTGGTGCGGGAAAACTACATAAGTCCTACTTGTCAGGCAACTTGGTTATCTGCATTATCCGCAGCGTCCGACGGGCGGCAATGTCCGACCGTCCGCCATCAGGCGCTTAAAAATCGTTCCCGATTAACGGGTTACAAGGGCCGGCCGCAGACGCGCCGGACGAGGGAGGAGACAATGAAGAGTTTCGCGCGGGCGGCGTTGGCCGCCGCACTGCTTGTTGCCGCCTCCCCCTTCGCGGGACCCGCGGCGGCCCAGGGCACGGTCAAGTTCGGCGCCCTCTATCCCTTCTCCGGCGGCCTCGCCCTTCTGGGCGACGAGAGCTTCCGCGGCTTCGAGCTGGCGGTGGAGGAGCGCAACGCGGCCGGCGGCATCGACGGCAAGAAGATCGAGTTCATCAAAGGCGACGCGGTCGACCCCAACCAAGCCGTTGGCGAGGCTCGGCGCCTGACCTCGGTGGACAAGGTCTCGGCCATCTTCGGCACCTACTCCTCGTCCCTGTCGCTGGCAGCGACGCAGGTGACTGAGCTTGCCGGCGTGCCCTATTTCGAGCTTGGCGCGGTGTCCGATCCCATCACTGAGCGCGGCTTCAAATACGTGTTCCGCACCAACGCCACGGCCCGTGACTTCGCCAACCGCATGGTGGATTCGGTGATCGAGGCGGTGGCCCCGGCCCTCGGCGTAAAGGCGGCTGACCTCAAGGTCGGCATCATCCACGAGGACAGCCTCTACGGCCAGACGGTCTCCGGCTATCAGAAGACCCGCGCCAAGGAGAAGGGCCTCAACGTGGTCGAGGTCCTGCCCTATTCGGCCAAGTCCGTCGACCTCACCCCGGTCATCCTGCGCCTCAAGTCCGCAGGCGTGGACGTAGTGCTGCAGACCTCCTACCAGAACGACACCGTGCTGTTCTTCCGCCAGATGAAGGATCAGGCCTACAAGCCCAAGGCGGTGATGGGCGCCGGCGGCGGCTATTCCACCCGTGACACCATGACTGCGGTGGGCGCGGAGAACATGGAAGGCGCCCTCGACGTGGACTTCACCCAGTTCAACACGAACCCCAAGGCCACCCCCGGCCTCGCGGAATTCGTGACCAAGTACAAGGCGAAGTACGGCATCGATCCGCGCTCTGGCCATTCGCTGGCCAACTACATGGGCGCCAAGGTGTTCTTCGACGCCATCGCCAGCGCCAAGAGCACCGACGCCGACAAGGTGCGCGCCGCCGTGCTGAAGGTGGACATCCCCGTGGGCGAGACCGCCACCGGCTGGGGCGCCAAGTTCTCCGAGCAGGGCCAGAACACCCGTGCCCAGCCGTTCCTCATGCAGTGGCAGGGCGGCAACCTCGTCACCGTGTTCCCCGAGTCTGCCGCGGTCGCCAAGCTGAAGACCGGCGTCGGCGCCAACTGATCCGTCCCGACTGCCCCGCGGCGCCCGGAAGGGCCGCCGCCCGGCCCCCGCGCGATCTGGCCTCGCGCGGGGGCCGTAGTTCCCGACAATTCGCCTCCCGCGTGTCCGGCTCCAGAGCGCTTTCAAGCGAAGTGGCTACCGGTTCGCATGAAGAATGCGCGTCATTGTAGAAAGCTGGAGCCATTCCCGCTCGCAGATGGGAATGGAAATGGCTCCAGCCGAAGGACCGCACCGTAAAGCCCCGCGTACTCATCGGAGCGAGCGCGATGGACGTTCTTATTCAGCTGGTGCTCAACGGCATCCTGCTCGGCAGCATGTATGCCATCATCAGCGTCGGCCTCACACTCATCTTCGGCATCGTCCGGGTGGTGAACTTCGCCCATGGCGAGTTCCTGATGGTCGGCATGTATGCGGCCTACCTGCTCGCCGCGAAGTTCGGCCTGCATCCCTATGCGTCCGCGATCCCCGTGGTGCTGCTGCTGTTCGCCCTCGGCGCGCTGGTGCAGCGCTTCCTGATCCAGCCGCTCTTGTCCGCCGATGAACACATCCAGATCTTCGCCACGGTGGGCCTCTCCACCGCGCTGGTGAACCTCGCCCTGCTGCTGTTCGGTGCCGACCTTTATTCGGTGCCGCCCTCCGCTGCGCAGGGCTCGGTCCAGGTCGCCGGCTTCACTTTGGTGAAGGGGCAGATCGTGATGTTCGTCTGCGCGCTGGCACTGGTGGCGGGGCTGCACCTGTTCATGCAGTCCACCGCGCTCGGCCGTGCCATCCGCGCCACGGCGCAGAACCGCAACGCGGCGCTGCTGATGGGCGTGAAAGTGGACAAGATCTACGTCATCGCTTTCGGCATGGGCGCGGCTTGCGTCGGCCTTGCCAGCGCGCTGGTGATGCCGCTTTACCCGGTAACGCCCACCATCGGCACCTATTTCGTGCTCACCGCGTTCGTGGTGGTGGTACTGGGCGGCATGCGCTCCATGTATGGCGCCTTCTTCGGGGCCATGATCATCGGCCTCGTGGACAGCCTCTCCGGCTACTACATCGCGCCCGACCTGAAAGAGGTCGTCTACTTCGCGCTGTTCCTCCTGATCCTCATCTTCAAGCCCACCGGCCTGTTCGGCCTCGGCCGCGGCACGGAGTGACACGATGAGCCTTCACGACTCCTCGCTCAAGGACTCCCGCGCCGCCAAGGCCGCCCCCGGCGGGCTCTCGGTCCTGTCCCGGCTCACCGACCCGCGCGTCTATTGCGCGCTCATCGCCCTGTCGCTGCTGCTCATCATCCCGGCCTGGTCGGGCTCCACCTTCATGGTGCACGTGTTCGTCACCATCTGCGTGTTCGGGGCGCTGTCGACTGCGTGGAACATCCTCGGCGGCTATGCCGGCCAGCTCTCACTGGGCCACACGGTGTTCTACGGGCTGGGCGGCTATACGGCGGCGCTGCTGCTGACCCATTTCGGCCTCTCGCCCTGGATCGGCATGATCGCCGGCGCGGCGCTGGCGGCCCTCGTCAGCCTTGGCATCGGCTATCCCTGCTTCCGCCTGCGCGGGCCGTTCTTCTCGCTCGCCACCATCGCCTTCCTGGAGGTGGTGCGGCTCCTGTCCATCCACTTCAACGGGGTCACCGGCGGCTCCGCGGGCCTCGTGGTGCCGCTGCAGATTGGCTGGCCGTGGATGATCTTCCGCGAGAAGATCAATTATCTCTACATTGCATTCGGGCTTCTGGTGCTCTGCCTGGCGGTGTCCTACGCGATCCGCCACTCTCGCCTCGGCTATGCGCTCACGGCTGTTCGTGAACGCGACAGCGCGGCCCAGGCGGCGGGCATCAACATCAACGGCGTCAAGCTCTGGGCCATGGCGATCTCGGCGGCGCTCACCGCATTGGTGGGCACCTTCCACGCCATGTACATGACCTTCCTGGAGCCCGCGACGCTGTTCTCCCTCGCCACCGCCATCGAGATCGCCATGTTTGCCCTGATAGGCGGCCTCGGGACGGTGGCGGGGCCCCTGCTCGGCACGGTGCTGGTGGTTCCGCTCGCGGAACTCGCCCGCGGCTGGCTCGGGGCCTCGGCCAATGGCCTGCACGGCTTCGTCTACGGGTCCGTGCTGGTCATCATCACGCTGACCCTGCCCGGCGGGCTGGTCGGCACCTTCGGCCCGTTCGTGGTGCGCCTCATCGACAGGCTGCCCGGCGGCGGGCGGACCCGCGCGGACGTGGTCGCGCCCGCCACCAAGATCATCACCGGCACGCCCGGCGAGGTGGTGCTGAAGGCGCAGAAACTCGTCAAGCGCTTCGGCGGGCTGACCGCCACCGACAACGTCTCCCTCACCCTGAAGCGGGGCGAGATCCTGGGTGTGATCGGCCCCAACGGCGCCGGCAAGACCACCGTCTTTGCCCAGCTCTCGGGCTTCCTCACCCCCAATGCCGGCACCATCGAGATCCTCGGCCCCGACGGCAAGTGGCATCAGCCCAGTTCGCCTGATGCGTTCGCCCGGCTCGGCATCGGCCGCACCTTCCAGATCGTGCAGCCCTTCGGCAAGCTCTCGGTGCTGGAGAACATCATGATCGGCGCCTTCCTGCGCCATCGCTCCGTGGACGATGCCCGCGCCGTTGCCCTCAGGGTGGCCAAGCTCATGGGCCTCGACGACGTGAAGGACGTGGAGGCGGGCACCCTGCCCATCGGCGGCCTGAAGCGGCTGGAGGTGGCGCGCACGCTCGCCACCGAGCCCACCATCCTGCTGCTGGATGAAGTGATGGCCGGCCAGAGCCAGTCCGACACCCTGAAGATGGTGGAGCTGATCCGCGCCATCCGCGACACCGGCGTCACCGTCATCGCCATCGAGCACAACATGCAGGCCATCATGAGCCTGTCCGACCGCATCGTGGTGATCGACAGCGGCAAGGTGATCGCCGAAGGCAAGCCCGATACCGTGGTGCGCGAGCGACGGGTGATCGAGGCCTATCTCGGAGAGGATTTCGTCGATGCTCAAGGTCTCTGAGATCACCGCCGGCTACGGCCGCACCGTCATCCTCCAGGATGTCTCGCTGCGGGTCGGGCGCGGCGAGGTGGTGACCATCATCGGCTCCAACGGCGCCGGCAAGACGACTCTGCTGCGCGCCATCTCGGGCCTCGTGAAGCCCACCGCCGGCAGCATCGAGTTCGACGGCCAGCGCATCGACCGCCTGCCGCCGGACGAGATCGTCGGCGCAGGCCTCATCATGGTGCCGGAGGCGCGCCAGCTGTTCCCGGTCATGAGCGTGCGCGACAACGTGCTGATGGGCGGCTACCACCCCAAGGTCCGCGCCGGCATGGCCCAGCGTTTCGACGAGGTGCTGGACATCTTCCCCCGCGTGCGCGAGCGCCTCGACCAGCTCGCCGGCTCCCTCTCCGGCGGCGAGCAGCAGATGGTGGCCATCGCCCGCGGGCTGATGGCAAAGCCCAAGCTGCTGATGCTGGACGAGCCTTCCCTCGGCCTTGCCCCCATCATCGTGCAGCAGATGTTCGACGTCATCGACCGCATCTGCAAGACCGGCACCACTGTGCTGCTGGTGGAGCAGAAGGCGTTCCACGCCTTGAAGATCGCCGACCGCGCCTATGTGATCGAGAACGGCCAGATCGCCCTCGAGAACACCGGCATCGGCCTGCTCGCCGACCCGCACATCAAGACCGCCTACCTCGGCATCTGAGCCTTCGGGCCACCCCCGGAACCTGCCCCATGACCACACCCCAGCCCACCCGCGAGATCACCGGCCACACCCGGGTCTATGGCATTCTCGCCGACCCCATCCATCACGTGAAGACGCCGCAGATGCTCAACGCGCTGATGGCGCGCGAGGGCCGCGACGGGGTGATGGTGCCGTTCCATGTCGCCCCGGACGACCTCGCAACGCTGGTCGCGGGCCTCAAGACCATGAAGAGCCTCGGCGGCTTCGTGGTGACGGTGCCGCACAAGACCGCCATCGTGGACCTGTGCGACGCTGTCTCCGACAGCGCCCGCCGCATCGGGGCGGTGAACACGGTGCGCCGCGAGGCGGACGGCCGGCTCATCGGCGAGATGCTGGACGGCAAGGGCTTCGTCGGCGGCCTGCTGGCGGCGGGCATCGATCCGAAGGACAAAAGCGTCTACCTCGCCGGCGCCGGCGGGGCGGCCAACGCCATCGCCTTTGCCTTCGTGGAGGCTGGCATCTCCCGCCTCACCATCGCCAACCGCACCCGCGCCAAGGCGGAAGACCTCGCCGTCCGCCTCGCCGAGGCCTATCCCAAGGCGCAGGTGGACATCGGCAACCCTGGCCCCTCCGGCCACGACATCGTGGTGAACGGCACCTCCCTCGGCCTCAAGGATGGCGATGCCCTGCCGCTCGATACCGCGGGCCTGTCGCCGGAGCAGATCGTGGCCGAGGTGATCATGCAGCCGGAGGAGACCGCCCTCCTCAGCGCCGCCAAGGCGAAGGGCTGCCGCATCCATTTCGGCAAGCCCATGCTGGCCTGCCAGCTCGACCTCATGGCCGAGTTCCTCGGCATGCGCGCGCTCCCGGGAGCCGGCAAGTGAGCGGCCCCGGCACTGGCACCCTCGCCGGCCGCTGCGCCCTCATCACCGGCGGCGCCTCCGGACTTGGCCTTGCCGTGGCACAGGCGTTCCGGGGCGAGGGCGCCGCGCTGGTGCTGCTCGACCTCGACCCCGCCGCCGAGGCGCGGGCGCAGGAGCTGGGCAATGCCATCGCGGTCAAGGGATCGGTCACGCGCAAGGTGGACATCGTCCGCGCCTTCGACGCCGCCGAGGCCCGCTTCGGCCCGGTGGACATCTGCGTCGCCAATGCCGGCGTCTCCCAGAATGCCCCCACCCTCTCGGTCACCGAGGAGGAGTGGCAGCGCGTCATCGACATCAACCTCACCGGCACCTTCCTCACGGCGCAGGAGGCGGGGCGGCGCATGATCGCCCAAGGCGGCGGATCGCTGCTGCTCATGGCCTCCATGTATGGCGTGGTGGCCGCGCCCGAGCGCATCGGCTACTGCGCCTCCAAGGCGGCCGTCGCCATGATGGCCAAGGCCCTCTCCTGCGAATGGGCGCGGGACAAGGTACGGGTGAATGCCATCGCCCCCGGCTATGTGCGCACCGCGCTGCTCGACGACCTCGCCGCCCGCGGCCGTCTCGACCTCGACCGCCTGAAGGCCCGCACCCCCATGGGCCGGCTGGTGGAGGCGGACGAAGTGGCCGGCATGGCGGTGTTTCTCGCCTCCGATGCCTCAAGCGCCGTCACCGGGCAGGTGATGGGCGTGGACGGCGGCTGGTCCGCCTACGGCTATGTGTGACGGCACGCGTGTCCCGGCTTTCCACGGCAAGGACACGGCCTTTGCGGGAGAAAGGGGCTTGCGGCGCGCGGCCAACGGATGCATCCGCTTCGCCACCGCGCGGGCGGGGCCATCCGGCTGAAGCCCGCACCCGTTTCATGCCAGATGTCTTGAGGGCTGCCTCATGAGCGCCGATCTTGTTTCCCGCCTTGCCGCCATTCTCGGCCCCTCCGGCCTCCTCGCCGACGAGGCCGACATGGCCTCCTATGCCATCGACTGGCGCCGCCTGTTTCCCGGCCGCCCGCTGTGCGTCGCCCGCCCCGCCTCCACCGCCGAGGTGTCCGAGGTGGTGAAGGCCTGCCGCGCGGCCGGCGCCGCCATCGTGCCCCAGGGCGGCAATACCGGCCTTGCCGGCGGCGCGGTGCCGGACGCCTCGGGCGGACAGGTGGTGCTCTCCCTCACCCGCATGAACAAGGTGCGCGCCGTCGACCCGGTGGGCCTCACCATCTCCGCCGATGCCGGCTGCATCCTCAAGGTGGCGCAGGACGCCGCCGCCGAGGCCGGCCGTCTGCTGCCCATAAGCCTTGCGGCGGAAGGCTCGGCGACCGTGGGCGGGGTGGTCTCCACCAATGCGGGCGGGGTCAATGTGGTGCGCTACGGCATGGCCCGCGCACTGGTGCTGGGCCTTGAGGTGGTGCTCGCCGACGGTACCATCGTGGACATGGCCCGCCAGCTCCGCAAGGACAACGCCGGCTACGACCTCAAACAGCTCTTCATCGGCACCGAGGGCACGCTGGGCATCGTCACCGGCGCCGTGCTGCGCCTGGTGCCCCGGCCCCGCCATACGGTCACCGCCCTGCTCTCCGTGCCCAGCCCCCAGGCCGCCCTGGACCTGCTGGCGCTGGCGCAGGAGGAACTGGGCGACACCCTCTCTGCCTTCGAGCTGATGAGCGGCTATTCCTTCGACCTGCTCAAGCGGCACCTCAACCTCACCCCGCCCATCGCCTCCGGCGACTGGTTCGTGCTGCTGGAGGCCGGTGCCAGCCTATCCGGCCTGAGGGAGGCCGCAGAGGCGGCATTGGCAGCGGCGCTGGAGAACGGCACGGCGCTGGACGGCGTCATCGCCGAGACCGGGGCGCAGGCCACCCAGCTCTGGGCCTTGCGCGAGCACATCACCGATGGCGAGGCCCGCGAGGGCAAGAGCATGAAGCACGATGTCTCCGTGCCCATCGTCGATGTTCCTGCCTTCCTGGAGGCCGCGGACATCGCCATCGAGAACGGCGCACCGGGCGCAAAGGTCAATGCTTTCGGGCACTTGGGCGACGGCAACATCCATTACAACGTGGTGCTCGCCCCGGGCCAGGACGGCGCCGCCATCAACACCCTCGTCCATGACGTGGTGGCCCGTTTTGCCGGCTCTATTTCCGCCGAACACGGCATCGGCCAGTACCGGGTGGACGAGCTTCTCCTGCGCCGCGCACCGGCGGAGATCGCCCTCGCCCGCACCCTCAAGACCGCCCTCGACCCGGACGATTTCCTGAACCCCGGAAAGGTCCTGCCAGCCGGGGGCTGATCCCCCGGCCGCACAAAAAGGTACGCTGGAACAAGGCCATGGACAGCTTCGACTATATCGTCGTGGGAGGCGGAACCGCAGGCGCGATCCTTGCGGCCCGCCTCTCGGAAGACCCCCGCCGCACCGTCCTCCTGCTGGAGGCGGGCGGTACGGACCGGGGCTTCTGGGTGCCCATTCCCGCCGGCTTCTCCAAGCTTCTGGCCGGCAGCGCCTTCAACTGGCGCTTCCACACCGAGCCGGAAGAAAATACCTACGACCGCCCCATCGTGGTGCCGCGCGGCAAGGGGCTGGGCGGCTCAACCCTCATCAACGGCATGATTTTCGTGCGCGGCCAGCGCCAGGATTATGACGGCTGGGCCCAGCTCGGCGCCACCGGCTGGGGCTGGGACGACGTGAAGCCCTACTTCAAGAAGTTCGAGACCTTCGAGGCCTCCGACATCGACACCAGCGAGCGCGGAACCGACGGCCCCATCAACATCGTCCGCGTGGGCGAACGCCCTATTCTGTCTGAGGTTTTCATCAAGGCGGCCGAGCAGGCCGGCTACCCGCGCAACCCCGACTACAACGGAAAGGTTCAGGACGGGTTCGGCTATTATCAGGTGAACCAGAAAAACGGGCGCCGCTGGACCGTGGTGGACGGCTATCTGCGCCCCGCTCTCTCCCGTCCCAACCTCAAGGTGGCGACCCACGCCCAGGCTCTCTGCCTCACCCTCGACGGCCGGCGGGTGACCGGGGTGACCTACCGGCAGGGCGGACGCGAGGTGGCGGCCACCGCGCGGGCCGAGGTGCTGCTCGCCGCCGGGGCGGTGCAGTCGCCCCAGTTGCTGGAACTGTCGGGCATCGGCCATCCGGAGACGCTGAAGGCGGCGGGCATCCCGGTGGTGCATGCCCTTTCCGGCGTCGGCAACAATTATCGCGACCACTTCGCCACCCGCATGAACTGGCGCGTCAAGCAGCCGGTGACCCTCAACGAGCAGACCCGCGGCCTCGCCCTCGCCAAGGCCGTGGCGCAGTATTTCCTGACGCGCAAAGGTATTCTCACCCTGGGAACCGGTCTTGCCCATGGTTTCGTGAAGACGCGGCCGGGCTTGGAGGGGCCGGACGTGCAATAT
Organism: Xanthobacter versatilis; assembly: GCF_043193975.1. Taxonomy (NCBI): domain Bacteria; kingdom Pseudomonadati; phylum Pseudomonadota; class Alphaproteobacteria; order Hyphomicrobiales; family Xanthobacteraceae; genus Xanthobacter; species Xanthobacter versatilis. The sequence goes on from NZ_JBAFVB010000010.1 coordinate 69,438, forward strand.
TTCTTCATGCACGCCAGCTACGCCAATGCCGCCGACCGTGCGCTGGACCGCCAGCCGGGCATGACCATCGGCGTCACCCAGCTGCGCCCGCAATCCATCGGCTCCATCCACGTGACCTCGCCGGACCCGTTCAAGGCCCCGGCCATCCGGCCGAACTTCCTTGCGGTTCAGGAGGATCGCGACTGCCTGGTGGAGGGCATGAAGCTCGCCCGGCGCATCATCGAGCAGCCGGCCATGGACCCCTACCGGGCGTTCGAGATGAACCCCGGCCCGGATGTGCGCAGCGACGCCGACTTCCTGGAATTCGCCCGCCGCACCGGCCAGACCATCTACCACCCGGTGGGCACCTGCGCCATGGGCACGGGACCGGCGGCGGTGGTGGACCCGCGCCTCAAGGTCATCGGCCTTGAGGGCCTTCGCGTGGTGGATGCCTCGGTGATGCCAACCATCGTCTCCGCCAACACGGCGGCGGCGGTGATGATGATCGCCGAGAAGGCCGCCGACATGATCAGGGCCGACGCGCGGTAGGCGCCGCGCCCCCGCGCCCCTTGAGGCACAAGCCGCTGGAGGAGACCGCCTGCGCAATGGTATAAGAGCGTTTTAGCCCGTTCTCACCCATTGCGAACCGCTTCATGATTGCCACGCCGGCCCACGAGATCCCCCTGGACATCCGGCGCAAGGCGGTGGCTGTCCACGAGGCCGGGCATGCTCTGGTCGCCCTCCTCCACAAGCGCGACGTGACCGGCGCGGCCCTTCACCCGCCCCACGGCCTCAGCGGGGAAACCCGCTTCGCGGGCGCGGGCGAGCTGGTGCTGGACCTGAACGCCAAGGCCGACCGCCACTTCATCGAGGATGCCATCGTCATCCTCCTGGCCGGGCAGATCGCCGAGGCGCACTACTGGAAGCAGCTCGCCCCGCTCTACATCCCGCGCATCGATTCCCACCGCACCGACGACGCCGAGATCCAACAGCTGCGATCCCACTTCGCTTTGGGCCCAGAGCAGCAGGCCATGTTCATGGGCTATTGCACGGACAAGGCGAGCCGCATCGTCCTCCACCCCAACGCCCAGTCCGCCATCGCGGACATCGCGACGACGCTGGTCGACACCCTGTCCATCGGCCGGGCGGCATTGGACGAGATCCTCGCCCGGCATGATGTGGGGGAAGGGAGGCTGAAGTTTGCACAGCACCCTTGGGAGAGGCGGGTTTAGGGGGGAGGTAGTGCTTGGATCCGCCAGATGCGGCCGTTCGCTGAGATGGCAACCAATTTCTCCTTTGGGGTGGAAAACAGACCGGCCGTTTTGCGTAAGCCGTTTTAGTTACCTGCCATTGATCCAAATCGGCGGCGCCTCGGTCGTGGCAGAGGACTTGGCATTCCGGAGACGCAACCTCATGATGGCATAATATGAACTGGTGTCGCCGGAGATTTTGGATTGTAGTGAGAAGAGGTTTCAACGCTGGGCGGCTTACCACTGAGGACTCGTAGAATTTTAATATGGACGCTTTGAGACGCGAACAAAGGTGCCCAAGGGCGCAAGCCGGCGCAGATCGTTCTGGTGCTCCTGACAAAATTGCAGTTATGAGTGCTGTCTTGACTTGAAAATATCGTTTGGGGGACGGATGCCTGGCTCGATCGAAATCTGTAATCTGCGCAATATTCAGCGTTTAAGGTTCCCTATTCCCGATCGAGGCGTGTGGCTGCTGACCGGTGCCAATGGAGCAGGGAAGACCTCTTTGCTGGCATGCATTCGGCGGCTGGGTAATCGCAACGCCTTTCCCGTGCACTTCCCGTCGTCCCTGCGTTCCGATCGCCTCGACAACCACGCAACGGGAACTGTGACCTACGAAGTCAACGGATCCACAGTTGAGTACGCCTATCGGGGCAAGCGTTGGACCCCACGCCCCCGCAGCGCATCGCATATGTTCAAGAGCTTCGGCTATTCTTCGGTCACCTACATTGGTGCAACGGCAGATCGCATAACGCCGAGGCCCGAGGACTTCGAAACGCGACACATCAAAACCGTCGACAAGCAAATCATCGCCGCGGCCAACCAAATCTTCCAGACCCACAAATTCTTGAATCTGCGCTCGATCAATCTCTCCCGGGGCATCGGCAATGATGCCTTTGTGTTGTCCTTGGGCACGTCACCCCAGACCTATCACTCGGAAAAGCACTTCAGCCTTGGTGAGCTGTGCGTTCTAAAACTTCTGCGTTTGTTGAAGAACGTTGCGAACAACAGCATGATCATCGTTGACGAGCTGGAGATGGCCCTCCACCCGCGCGCGCAGGTGGAACTGCTGCGCTATCTGGAGCGGCAAGCCAAAGACAAATCGCTGACGGTGATCTTCTCGACCCACTCCGTTACCCTGCTCAAGACGATCGACCGCTCTCGAATCATCTATCTGGAGAAGCAGGACGACGGCGAGATCAGACCGATCGTGGGTTGCTTCCCGACATACGCGATTGGCAACATCGCATCGGACGAGGAGGCCCTTCCCGATATTATGCTATACGTGGAAGATCTCCTCGCCAGAGATGTCTTGAACTCGTTCTACGAGCTCTTCGTAAACGAGAAATACACCGACCCCACTCTTCGTCCATCGGCAAAGATCGTGCCCGTGGGAGGATTCAACGAAGTGATCGGATTCTTGGACCGCAATCGTTCCGTGCTTCCGGTTTCGGTCAAGCAAATGGCCGTGCTCGACAGTGACGTTTCAAGTGAGGTGATTTCGGCTTGGACAAAAGCGAACAATCATTCCAAGCTGGCCAAGTACGATGAGCTGAGGAAGCAGATCGCGTTTCTGCCGTTCACTCCCGAGGTTGGATTGATGGAGCTTGCGGCCGGAAATCCTGTGGCCTTCGAACAGAAGCTGCGCGAAAGATTTGGAGACAATCTGCTACAGGTAAGAAACATTATTTTGAAATACGACGCAACTCTGAAAGGAGCCCCCCAGAGGAAGGCTGCGAAAGTCATTGTCGAGGAGATGACGGAGTATCTGAAGACGCGCACCCAAGGAACAGACGAAGTGATCAGAGAGAAACTGTCTGGAGTGTTTGCCACATCGTCTTGGCCTACGCACAAAGCGAGCTTCATGACTCTGCTCGGCGGTCTCGTGTAGACCTTGCCGTTGCCCACTTCACCTTGTCATCGACACCCCCTGCACCAAGCGGTGATCGGCAGGCAATGGGTGGGCCGCTTATGGCAGGTCCATTCCAACCAGTTCCGACGAAAGTGCGGTGGTAGCTTTCGGGAGTCCGATCGCTACCTCTGAGTGTCCGGAATGGGGTCGCAAGCGGATATAAGGAGGAAAGCAGCCGAGTGGCTGCACTGGGTCACCCCATCCCCCTCCCCGTTGACATTCGCCCCCAACGGAGTCCTTTTATAAGAACAAAAGAGGAACATCATGCATGAGCGCGAAAGGATCGGGCGCGAGGGCATCGGGCGGCAGGGAAGCGATGGGGATGCCTTGGTCGCGTTGCGGCGGCGGGTGGAGGAGATCCAGCACGCAGGCACCCCGGCGGCAGGGGCGGCGCGGGGGCATATGGCCCTCGGCGCGCCGCTGGATGGGGCGCTGGGCGGGGGGCTCCCCCTCGGCGCGCTGCACGAGGTGTTTGCCTGCGACAAGGGCAATGGCGCCGCCGCCCTCGGCTTCGCCCTGGCCCTTGCCGCCGGCACACGGCGGCCGGTGGTGTGGGTGCGGCAGGACCTCGCCGCGCTGGAGGGCGGCGACCTCTACGGGCCGGGCTGCGCCGCCTTCGGGCTCGATCCGGCGCGGCTCATCGTGGTCCAGGGAGCGGATGCCACCGACACCCTCGCCGCCGCCGAGGAGGCACTGCGCCATGCCGTCCTCGGACTGGTGGTGGTGGAGCCCTGGGGCATGCCCGCCCGCCTCGACCTCACCGCCACGCGCCGCCTCGCGCTGAGGGCCGAGCGCTCGGGGGTGCCGGCCCTGCTGCTGCGTTCGGCGGCGGAGCCCGTGCCTTCTGCCGCCGCTACCCGCTGGCTGGCCTCGGCCGCCCCCTCCGGCGCGGCGGGAGCGCCGGCCTTCTGCCTCGGGCCGCCCGCCTTCGCTCTGGAGCTGGCCCGCAACCGGGCCGGGCCCACCGGCCGCTGGATTGTGGAATGGAATGCCCATGCCCGACGCTTCGCCCCGGCGCCTCGCCGCCCTGCTGCTGCCCCGCCTGTCCACCGACCGGCTGCATCGCAAGGCCCGGCACGCGCGGACGGCCCGGCCCCCGTGGTCGTCGGCTCCTTCGAGCGCCGCGCCGGATGAGGCGCCTCTCGCGGTGGTGCACACCCTCGCCAACGCCCGCCGCCTCCAGGCGGTGGACGCGGCGGCGGCGCGCCTCGGCCTCCATCCGGGCCTGACCTTGGCGGATGCGCAGGCTCGCGTGCCACAGCTTCAGGCGGTGGAGGCGGACCCGGCGGCGGACGGCGCGCTGCTGGCCGCCATCGCCTGCTGGTGCGAGCGCTGGACGCCGTTCGTGGCGCTCGCGCTGCCTTATGGCATCGTGCTCGACATCACCGGCTGCGCCCACCTGTTTGCCGGCGAAAAGGCCATGCTCGCCGCCATGGTGGCGCGCCTCACCGCCCAGGGCTTCGCGGTCCAGGGCGCGGTGGCCGGCACCGCGCGCGCGGCGCTGGCGCTGGCCCGCTGGCGCCCCGGCCTCGTGGCCGCGCCGGGGACGGAGGGGCAGGCCGTGGCCGGCCTGCCGGTGGCCGCGCTGGAGCTGGATCCGGAGGCCGAGCGCAGCCTCGCCTATCTCGGCCTTGCCACCATCGGCGACCTTTCGGGCAAGCCCCGAGCCGCGCTCGCCGCCCGCTTCGGCAGCCGGATCGTCTGCCGGCTGGAGGAGATCACCGGCGCGGCGGATGCCCCCATCTCCCCCCTCAATCCCCTGCCCGTCTACGTGGCCGAACGGCGCTTCGCCGAGCCCATGGGAGATGAGGACACCGCCCGCGCCGTGATCGCCGACCTCGCCCGCGAGCTGGCTGGCGTGCTGGAGCGGCACGGGGAAGGCGGGCGGCGCTTTGCGGCGGCCTTCTTCCGCAGCGACGGCGCCGTGCGGCGGGTGGAGGCGGGCACCGCCGCCCCTTTGCGCGATGCCGCGCGCCTCGCCGGCCTGTTCCGCGAGCGGCTCGCGGCGCTGGCCGATCCGCTGGACCCCGGCTTCGGCTATGACGTGATCCGCCTGTCGGTCACCGCCTGCGAGCAGCTTACCGCCACCCAGGCCGCCTTCGGCGCGCCGCCTGAGGAAGCCGCCCTGTCGGAGCTGGTGGACGTGCTGTCCGCCCGCCTCGGCCCGCGCCGGGTGATGTGCCTTCAGCCGCAGGACAGCCATGTGCCCGAGCGGGCGGCGGCGCGCGTGCCGGCACAGAAGGGCTGGGCCGTGGCGGGCCTCGCCGCCTGGCCCGCAGCGGCGGCGGAGGGCGCGCCCCTGCCCCGCCCGCCGGCCCTGTTCGCCCATCCCGAGCCGGTGGAGACCCTGGCCGAGGTGCCGGACGGCCCGCCTTTGCGCTTCCGCTGGCGGCGCATGCTGCACGAGGTGGTGCGCGCCGAGGGGCCGGAGCGCATCGCCGCCGAATGGTGGACCGGGTCGGAAGCGCTGACCCGCGATTATTTCCGCGTGGAGGACAAGGAAGGCCGCCGTTTCTGGCTCTATCGCGCCGGCACCTACGGGCGGGAGACATCGGAGCCGCGCTGGTTCCTGCACGGGCTGTTCCCGTGAGCACGTCGCCCATGACCACGCCTGCCATGAACGCCATCGCCCCGGCGCCGGCCTATGCGGAGCTTTGCGCCGCCTCCCATTTCTCCTTCCTGCGCGGGGCGAGCGCGCCGGCGCGGCTGGTGGAGGTCGCCGTCCGCCTCGGCCACTGCGGCCTCGGCATCGCCGATCGCAACACCGTCGCCGGCGTGGTGCGGGCCTATAGCGCCTTGGAAGAGCTGCGCCGCCTCGACGCGGACGAGAACGCCGGGGATGAGGACGACGCGGAAACCCGCGCCGCCAGGTCCCGTCTTGCCGCGCGGGCCCGCGCCTTCCGCCTCGCCACCGGCACCCGCCTCGTCTTCTGCGATAACACGCCGGACATCCTCGCCTATCCGGCGGATCGCGCCGGCTGGGGGCGGCTATGCCGGCTGCTTACCACCGGCAACCGCCGGGCGAAGAAGGGCGAATGCCACCTCGCCCTCTCCGACCTGCTGGCCGATCCCGGCGGCCTGCTGCTGGTGCTCATGCCCGGGCCGGGGATGGATGGGCTGGCGGAGCGGCTGTCCCCCGCCCTCGCCCGCCTTGAGGAGGCCGCCCCCGGCGCGGTGTGGCTTGCCGCCGACATGCCGTTTGCCGGCGAAGACCGGCGCCGTCTCGCCGCGCTGAAGGCATTGGCCGGCGCCCATGGCGTGCCGCTGCTCGCGGTCAACGACGTGCTGTGCGCCACCCCGCGCGAGCGCGACCTTCAGGATATCCTCACCTGCATCCGCGAGGGCATCCCCATCGCCGAGGCCGGCCGACGGCTTCAGGCCAATGCCGAGCGGCACCTGAAGCCCGCCGCCGAGATGGCGCGCCTGTTCAGGGACGCGCCCGAGGCCATCGCCGAGAGCGGCCACCTCCTCGCCCGCGTGGAGTTCAGCGTGGGCGAGCTGAAATATGAGTATCCGCGGGAGCCGGTGCCCCCCGGCTGGACCCCGCAGGCCTGGCTGGAGGAGCTGACCTGGCGCTGCGCGCGGGTGCGCTATCCGAACGGCCTCACCCCCAAGGTGGAACGGCTTCTGAGGGACGAACTGGCCCTCATCAGCCAGCTTGAATACGCGCCCTATTTCCTCACCATCCACGACATCGTCCGTTTCGCCGAGAGCCGGGGCATCCTGTGCCAGGGGCGCGGCTCGGCGGCGAATTCCGCGGTGTGCTACGTGCTCGGCATCACCGCGGTGGACCCCGCCGACAACGACCTGCTGTTTGCCCGCTTCATCTCCACCGAGCGGCGCGAGCCCCCCGACATTGACGTGGATTTCGAGCACGAGCGGCGCGAGGAGGTGATCCAGCACATCTACGAGAAATACGGCCGCCACCGCGCCGGCATCGTCGCCACCGTCATCCATTATCGCCCGAGGAGCGCCATCCGCGACGTGGGCAAGGCGCTGGGCCTTACCGAGGACATCACCGCCCGTCTCGCCTCCACCCAGTGGGGCAGCTGGGGCCGCGACATCGCCGACAGCCAGATCCGCGAGGCCGGGCTCGATCCCGCAAACCCGCTCATCCGCCGGGCAGTGGACCTCGCCCGCCGCCTCATGGGAGCGCCGCGCCACCTCTCCCAGCATGTGGGCGGCTTCGTGCTCGCCCGCGACCGGCTGGACGACATGGTGCCCATCGGCAATGCCGCCATGGCGGACCGCACCTTCATCGAATGGGACAAGGACGACATCGACGCCTTGCGCCTCATGAAGGTGGATGTGCTGGCGCTCGGCATGCTCACCTGCATCCGCAAGGCCCTCGACCTCATGCGCGCCCATGAGGGGATCAATTTTGCCCTCGCCGACGTGCCGGGCGCGCAGGAGGATGTCTACGCCATGCTGGCGCGCGGGGATTCCATCGGCGTGTTCCAGGTGGAGAGCCGGGCCCAGATCAACATGCTGCCGCGCCTGCGCCCGCGCGAATTCTACGACCTCGTCATCCAGGTCGCCATCGTGCGGCCCGGTCCCATCCAGGGCGACATGGTGCATCCCTATCTGCGCCGCCGCAACGGGCAGGAAAAGGTGGACTACCCCTCCCCCGCGCCGGAGCACGGGCCGCCGGACGAACTGCGCCAGGTGCTGGAGAAGACACTGGGCGTGCCTTTGTTCCAGGAGCAGGCCATGAAGCTCGCCATGGTGGCGGCCCGCTTCTCCGACGCGGAGGCCAACCGCCTGCGCCGGGCCATGGCCACCTTCCGCAATCTCGGCACCATCCACGAATTCGAGGCGCTGATGGTGGAGCGCATGGTGGCGCGCGGCTATGAGCGCGCCTTCGCCCAGCGCTGCTTCGAGCAGATCAAGGGCTTCGGCAGCTACGGCTTTCCCGAGAGCCATGCCGCGTCCTTCGCCAAGCTCGTCTACATCTCGTCCTACATCAAGTGCCGGCACCCGGCGGTGTTCGCCTGCGCTTTGCTCAACGCCCAGCCCATGGGCTTCTACGCCCCCGCCCAGATCGTGCGCGACGCCCGCGAGCATTCCGTGGAGGTGCGCGCCATCGACATCAACCACAGCCACCACGACAACACGCTGGAGCGCCGCGCCGATGGGGCGCTGGCCCTGCGCCTGGGGTTCCGGCAGGTGGACGGCTTCCATGAGGAATGGGGCGAGCGCCTCGTCGCGGCGCGGGGGACGGGCTTTTCCGGCGTCGAGGTGCTGGCCCGGCGCGCCCGCCTGCCCACCCGTGCGGTGAAGCTGCTGGCGGATGCGGATGGGTTCCGTTCCCTCGGCCTCGACCGGCGCGCGGCCCTGTGGCACGCCCGCCGCCTGCCCGACGACGACGCCTTGCCTTTGTTCGCCGCCGCCGACGCGCGCGAGCTGGGGCAGGAGGAAGAGGTGCGCCTGCCGGACATGGCCCGCTCCGAGCACATCGTCGCCGACTACCAAACCGTGCGGCTCTCCCTGAAGGGGCATCCCATGGGCGAGCTGCGGGATCATTTCCGGGCCGCGCGCATCCTCTCCTGCGCCGAGACGACGGCGCTGAAGGACGGCGCCTTCGCCCGCACCGCCGGGGTGGTGCTGGTGCGCCAGCGGCCGGGCAACGGCAAGGCCATCTTCATCACGCTGGAGGACGAGACCGGCATCACCAACGTCGTTTTATGGGCGCGCACGCTGGAGCGCTTCCGCCGCGCGGTGATGGGCGCGCGCCTGCTCCTGGTGGAAGGGCGGGTGCAGAAGAGCCCGGAGGGGGTGGTGCACCTCATGGCCGAGAGCCTCATCGACCGCACCGCCGACCTCGCCTTGCTCTCGTGCGTGCGCAAGCCGCAGATGGAGCTGTCGCGGGCCGACGAATTCGCCCATCCCCAGCATCCCCGCCGGCATCCCCGCGACGTGCGGGTGCTGCCGAAATCGCGGGATTTTCATTGACGGCCAAGCCGGGAGGGGTCGCTCCCCTCCCGGCTCGCACCCTCAGAAAAACCCCTTCGACGGCAGGGGTGTGCCCTTCACCAGAAGGGCGCCGATGGCCTGCGCCTTGTAGCTCGCCGGATTGTGGGCGGCGATGGTGCGGGCGTTGCGCCAGTGGCGGTCGAGGTTGACGCTGCGCTCGGTGGCGGAGGCCCCGCCCGCCTCGAACAATAGCGTGCCGGCGCGCAGCGACAGCTCATCCACCACGATCTTGGCCTGCGCCGCCGCCCGTGCCGCATCGGCGGCAAGCGCATCGGCCGGCTCGTTGCGGTCGCGGGCGCGGCTCACCCGGTCGAGGGCATCGGCGGCGGCCAGCACGATGGCCTCGGCGGCAAACGCGTGGCTCGCGATCTGGCCGATGGTCTGCTGCAGGAAGGGGTCATCCACCGGGTTCGGGGTGGGCGCGTAATAGAAGCTGCGCTTGCGCCGTGTCACCAGCGCGATGGCATCCTCCAGCACGCCGCGCACGATGCCCGCCACCACGGTGGTGAGGAAGAGCTGGGCCTGGGTGTTGGAATAGGCCAGGCCATAGCCCCGGTCCGGGGTGTCAAAGATGGCCTCGTCCGCCTCCACCCGCACGCCATGAAAGCGCGTGGTGCCGGAGCCGGTGAGGCGCTGGCCGGAGCCGTCCCAGTCGTCCACCACCTCCAGCCCCTCGCGCCTGGTGGGGATGATCACCGAGGCGACGCGCCCATCCTTCGTGCCCGCGCGCACCAGCATGGCGTCGGCGAACAGGGTGCCGGTGCTGTAATATTTCACGCCGTCGAGACGGAAGCCGTCGCCGTCGGGCGACAGCACCGTGTCGGTGGGTACCCCGCCGCCGGCGGGGCTGGCATTGGCTTCCGTGCTGGCGAGGCCAAACAGCGCGCCGTCGCGCACCTGCTGCTGCCATTCGCGGGCGCGCGCATCGGTGGGGATGCGGGTGAACTGCTCGGCCACGGTGAAATGGTTGCGGAAGATGTGGGCGACGTTGGCATCCGCCGCCGCCAGCTCCAGCGCCAGCGCATACAGCTCGCGGAAGGAGGCGCCGGCGCCGCCATCCTCCTTGGCCAGGCGCAGGGCGCCGAAGCGGGCCTCACGCAGCAGGTCCAACGCCTCGAACGGCAGGATGCGCTGGTGCTCGCGCTCGGACGAGCCGCGCCCGATATGGGCGATAAGGCGCCGCCAGGGCGCAGGATCTGCCACGGGCGGCCCCGGGAGGCGGACGGACACATCGGTGACGGGCTTGTTCATAAGGTCCTCGAAGACTTGAAACGGGCAGAGTGAAGGGGCCGGGCGAAGGGCTCGAAATCAGAATTGCGCAAGATGATCCGACACGGTGATGGGTTCGGGCAGGATCTTGCGCGCCACCAGCCAGTCCGCTGCCTTCTGCAGGTCGGCGACGAAGGCCTTGTCGGTGACCGGGATGAGCTTGTAGGTGCGTCGGCGCTCGATGAACTGGTCGCGGATCACGTCGGAATAGCCGGCGCGCTTCTGCACGATGGTCTCGGCCTCCACCGTGTTGGCGTTCACCCATTTGGCCTCGTCCTCATAGGCGGCGGCCACGGCGCGGACGATCTGCGAATTCTCCTGCGAGAACTTGCGGCTGGTCACGTAAGAACTGTAATCAATATAGAATTCGAGGTCGCGGCCCTCGAGGAAGATGTCGTGGGCCTTGTAGTCGAGCCGCGCGATATCGACGCCGGGGCTCCACATGGACCACGCGTCCACCTTGCCGGAGGCAAGCGCCGGGGCGGCGTCCGGCGGGTTGAGATAGACGAACTTGACCTTGGAGCGGTCGATGCCGTTCTTCTCCAGCGCCGCCACCAAAAGGAATTCGCCCAGGCCCGAGCGGTTCACCGCCACCGACTTGCCCACCAGGTCCGACACCGTGTCGATGCCCGAACCGTCCTTGGCGATGATGGCGGTGGTGCGCGGCTCGTAGAGCACGAACTGGCTGAACACCAGCGGCGAGCCGGCGATGATGGCCGCCAGCGCGGGGGTGGTGGAGCCGCCGAAGCCGAAATCGGCGCTGCCGCCGGTCACCGCCTGCAGTGTGGGGGCGTGGTTGGGGAACGGGCCGAGCCATTCCACCTTGATGCCCTTTTCGGCCAACGCCTTCTCGAAGGTGCCGCGCTCCTTGGCGATGAGGGTGAGGCCATGGAAGCCCCAGGTGAGGCGCACCGTGTCGGTGTTGCGGGTGTCGGGCGCAGCATGCGCGGCGAACGGCAGCAGACCGGAGGCGGCGCCCGCGCCGGCGAGGGCGAGGAACTGGCGGCGGGAGGGGGTCAGGAAGGCGGACATGGCTTCTCTTCCAAAAAGGGGATCAGGCGCTCTTGAGGTCGTCGACGACCCCGAGCTCGGCGAGGAGGGTGGCGCGGGTGGCGGCCGGCAGGCCCGGCGCCGATGGCCGGTGCTCGGCCGCGATGGCGCCGCCGCGCATGACGAGGATGCGGTCGGCCAGCGCGATGGCCTCCGCCACGTCGTGGGTGACGAGGAGCACGCCCGGCCGGTGCCGCGCGACGAGGTCCTTCACCAGCACATGCATGCGGATGCGGGTGAGCGCGTCGAGCGCCGCGAACGGCTCGTCCAGCAGCAGCAATTCGGGCTGCTGAACCAGCGCGCGGGCCAGCGCCACCCGCTGGGCCTGCCCGCCGGAAAGGTTGCGCGGCCAGTCGTCGAGCCGACCGCCGAGGCCCACCTCGGCGAGCGCATCGGCGGCCTTCTCGCGCGCGCCCTCGGCGGGCAGGCCGAGGGCCACGTTGCGCCACAGGCTGTCCCACGGCAGCAGGCGCGGTTCCTGAAACACCACGGCCGGGCGCTTCGGCACCTCGATGCGGCCGCCGTCGATGGGATCGAGACCCGCCAGCGCGCGCAGCAGGGTGGTCTTGCCGCAGCCGCTCTCGCCCAGCAGGGCCACGAACTCGCCGCGCCTGATGGTGAGGTCGAGCCGGTCGATGACCACGCGCTGCCCATAGGCCCGGCGCAGGCCGGAGACACGCACCGCCGCGGGGGCGTCCTGGGCAGGTACGTCCTGAAGGGCGGCGGTCATCGGGCCGCTCCACCGAAATTGGGGTGCCAGGCCAGAAGCCGCCGCTCCAGCAGCCGGGCGAGGGAATCCGCCGCCACGCCGATGAGCGCGTAGATGACGATGGTGAGCACCACCACGTCGGTGCGCAGGAATTCGCGCGCGTCCATGGCGAGGAAGCCGATGCCGGCCTGGGCGCCGATGGTCTCGGCCACCACCAGCGCCAGCCATGCGGTGGCCAGCGCATAGCGCACCCCGGTGAGGATGGAGGGCAAGGCCCCCGGCAGGATGATGCGAGTGATCATCTGCGCAGTGGACAGGCCCTGCACCCGGCCCAGTTCCAGGAGCTTGCCGTCCACCTGCCGGATGCCGAGCGTGGTGTTGATGTAGATGGGAAAGGCGACGCCCAGCGCCACCAGGAAGATCTTCTGCCCCTCGCCCACGCCGAACCACACGATGACCAGCGGCAGCAGCGCAAGGAAGGGAATGGCCCGCACCATCTGCACGCTGCGGTCGATGAGCGCCTCGGCCAGGCGGGAGAAGCCCACCAGAATGCCCAGCCCGAAAGCGATGCTGCCGCCGAGGACGAAGCCCACCGCCGCGCGCAGCAGGCTGGTGCCGAGATCGGTCAGCAGCGAGCCGGTGGTGGCGAGCCGCCACGCCGTGCGCACCACCTTGCTGGGTGCCGGCAGCACCTGCGGGGTGACATAGCCGGTCTGGGCGAGGATTTCCCACACCAGCACCAGCAGCACCGGCGCCAGCCAGGACAAAGCCAGCAGAGCGCGCGGCCCGAAGACGCGAGGTGCGAACACGCGGGGGCCGCGCACGGGCGCGGAGGACGCCGCGGGCTCCCTTGAGGCGAGGCCCGGCAGGGCGAGAATTGCGGTGTGGTCGGCTTGGCTCACGATGACCTCGGGGCGAAGGAATGGAGAGAGCTCAGCCGGCCTGCGACTGGCGCAGGTCCACGCGCGGCGGCGCGGCGCGGCCGAGGCGCGGGAACACCTCCCGCGCGAAGCGGGCAAGCTCGACGGTGAGCGGCTGGAACTGCAGCATGAACAATTCGATGCCGGCGGCATGGAAGGCACGGATGCGCTCGGCCACCTGGTCGTAGCTGCCCACCAGCCCCGCCGCCGTGCCGCCATTGGTGCCCACGCGCTCCGACTTGGCGAAGGTCTTCACCATGACCACGTTGGGATCGGTGCGGGCGGCCTGGGCGGCGCGCACGCCCGCATCCCGGGCGGCCAGCGCCGCGAGCCGCTGGTATTCCTCCCGCGCCTCCCGCTCGGTGTCGCGGGCGATGACGAAGGCGGCAAGTCCGAACGACAAAGGCGCAAGCGTGCGCGGGCGGCGCCGCAGGTCGGCGATGAAGGTGGTCACGTCCTCCAGCGGCTGGCCGTTGATGAAGAACACGTCCGCCGCATCCGCCGCCAGCGCGCGGGCGGGCTCGGATTCCCCGCCGAGATAGATGCGCGGGCGAGCGCGGTGGAGGTCCTTCGGGGTCAGCTGATAATCGGTGAGGGCGAAGTTCTCGCCGGTGTGGGTCACGCTCTCGCCGCGGATGAGCTTCTCCACCACGGTGATCCACTCGCGGCCATAGGCATAGCGTTCGTCGTGCTCGCCGAAGGGGATGCCGGCCTTCTCGAATTCCGCGCGGTTCCACGCATTGACGAGATTGAAGGCGAACCGCCCGCGCGAGATGTTCTCGATCTGCAGCGCCATCTTCGCCAGCACCACCGGGTGGTAGAGATAGGGCTTGATGGCGGCGATGATCTCGATGCGGCTGGTGAGCGCCGCCAGCGCGGCGGAGGCGGTCCAGGCCTCAAGCTGGTCGTGGTCCGGCAGGTGCGGGTTCACCGTGTGCTGGGCCACCAGCGTCGCGTCATATCCCAGCGCCTCGGCCTGAAGCACGGTGTCGCGATTGTGCTCCCACGATGCATTGAACGGCTCGGCCGGATCCTGCAGCGCCGCGCGCGGCCCGTGGACAGGCGCCCAGACGCCGATACGGAGGGGAGGAACGGACATGGCTTACCCTTTAGTCAATTATTTTGATAAAAAAGATTGATATAATGTGATTGTCAAGCCGCATCGGCGTTACAGCGCCTTCAGGAAGGCCACCAACGCCGCCTTTTCCCCAGTGGTGAGGCCCAACGGGCGCAGGTGCGGGGAGCGCCGGGCGGCCTCGCGGTACAGCGGGCGCGCGGCCTCCCGCGCATTGCGCGCCCACACTTCGCCGCCGCCCCGGTCATAAAGGTTCACCACCCCCTCCAGCGTGGGGAACAGGCCGTTGTGCATGAAGGGCGGGCTCTCGCGCGCATGGCGCAAAGACGCGGTGCGGAAGCACCCCGCATCATCGGCAGAGCCGGTGATGGCGAAGCGGCCGAGGTCCTGCGCCGGCTCGCCGAAGGAGGAGAGGCGCAGGTTGTGGAATTTCTCGTCGGTGAGGCGCGGGCCGAAATGGCAATTGGCGCAGCGCGCCCTCGTGCGGAACAGGTGCAGGCCGGCCACTTCCGTTTCGCTCAACGCCGCCCGGTCGCCGGCCATGAAGCGGTCGAATCGGGTGGGCGTATCCAGCGTCTCCAGATAGGCGACCAGCACCGCTGCAAGCGTGCGCGGGGAAGCGCCCTCCGTCCCGAAAAGACGCGTGAAATCGGCGGCATGGGCGCTGACGGACAGGCGCGCCATCACCGGGACAAGGCCGGCGTTTCCCATTTCGTCGGCGGCGGTGAGAGGAGCGAGCACGCGAGCGGACAGGGTCCCGCCGCCGCCGTCCCAATCGAGGCGCGCACGGCCGGCGACGGCAAACAGCGCCGGCGGATTGCGTCGCCCCTCCGCCCCGCCGATGCCCCGCCCCACCGCCTCCGGCACGCTGAAGCCATGGGCAAGATCATGGCAGGAGGCGCAGGCGATGCGCCCGTCGGCGGAGAGCATCGGATCGCGGAACAGCCGTTGGCCCAGTTCCGCCTCCGGGGAGGACGGCGGTGGCGGCGGCGCGGCGGCAAGTTCCACGAAGGCGACGCCGGGATCGATCCACGGTGCCGGCCATGTCTGCGGCGGCCCGGCATACGCGGCGCGCAGATCCGGCGCGCGCTCTTGCGCCAGCGCGAGGAGAAGACCGGCCAGCGCCACAAGCGCCGCCGCGATGGCCGCCGCGCGGGTCAGCCGTCGGCTCAATGGCAATCCGCCGCCACCTGATCGCGATAGACCTCGAACGATACAGTGGCAGCCCATTTCTCGCGCCGCGCCTGCCAGGTCTGCGGGCTCGAAAGCGGACGCAGCGCGCCTTCCACCGCCTCGGCAAGGCCAGGATCGTCCGGCGCCACGGCCACCACCAGATCCGTCGGCTCCACCGGCGGCAGGGTGGCGGAGAATTTCTGCCACGACATCCTGCCGAACAGAGGATCGAGCAGCGCCCGGTCATGCAGGGCGGCGTCGCATTCGCCGGTGCGCACTAACATCAGCGCCTGCGCCGGAGCACGCAGCACCCGCACCTGCGCCCCCAGCCGCACCGCGAGGGCAAGGCCGTGGGCATTGGCCTCGGTCACGCAGACGGTGCGGCCCTGAAGCCGGCTCCACGCCGTGAGCGGCCGGTCCGCGCGCATGGCGAGGCTGAGGCCGGAGGAGAAGCCCGTCTCCACCACCCGGGCGCGGCGGCGCAGGGGATCCTCGGCGCCGGCGCGGGTCACCATCAGATCCACCTCACCGGCCTTCAGCGCCTGCTCGGCTGCCTCGGGCGCGACGCGCACCAGCCGAAGTTCGGCGGCGAGGGCGCTGGCGAGCGCGGCGGCCAGATCCAGCTCGAATCCCTCCTCCACGTAGAGCCGCATGTCGGGCGTGTCCGGCGGCGGCAGCCAGCCGACGCCCACCCGCAGCGGCCGGCTGGAAAAATCCGGCGCAGGTCCCCGCGCCCCAGCCGAGACCACCGCAAGTCCCGCCGCCACCAGGGCCGCCGCGACGAGAAAAACCAGTGCGACGCCGCCGAGCAGCAGACGGAAGGCAGACCGGCGCGGAAACAGGATCAAGGACATGGGCACGGCACCCGAAGCGGAAATTCGCCAAGCGACAGAAGAGATTGCGAACCGCCTCCCCGACCCGTCCACCGCCCCGGCGCCATGATGGACGCGGGGGCAGATCAGGGCTTGAAAGCCGGATTGCTATTTTATATAAAATCTGTCGATTATATGTACATTGCAAGCCATTCTTGGCCTGCCCGCCTCATTTCATCCCCGAGAGACGCCCATGCCCCACCAGCCCTCCCTTGCCCGCGCCGTCCGGCCCGGCCTCATCTCCGCAACCCTGGCACTCGCGCTCACCCTCACCCCGGCGCGGGCGGAGGAGGCGCTGCCCTCCATCAATCTCCAGCTCACGCCATGGACCGTGATCGCGCAGGAGAAGGGCTTCTTCAAAGACGCCTTCGACAAGATCGGCACCACCAAGGTGAACCTCATTGCCTCCGGTGCGGCGGATCTCCTCGGCGCCGAGGCGGCGGCGGTGAACGGCGGGGCCATCGCCATCGCCCAGCGCATGATCTATCCGGCCACCGTGCACCGGGCCAACGGCCTCGACGGCGTCATCATCTGGGCGTCCGAGCCTTCCAACCGCTACCGCGCGCCCATCCTCGCCCGCGCCGACAACGACAAGATCAATTCGGTGGCCGATCTCGACGGCAAGAAGTTCGGCTCGAGCCGCATCTCCTGCTACTGGTCCTCGCCGTTCGAGGTGACCACCAAGGCCGGCCTGCCCTTCGATTCCAGAGATAAGCCGGGCCGCATCCGCTACACCTCCATCGACAATGCGGCGGTGGCCATCTCCTCCGTGCTCTCGGGCGCGACGGATGCCACCACGGCGCATCTGGCCGCCGGCGCCTTTGCCGGGGCGTGGCTCTCCGGCAAGCTCAAGGTGGTGGGCCGCTCGCCGGACGACGGCGTCTATGTGAACAACGCCGGCCGCGTCACCTACTTCGCCCGCCGCGATTTCGTGAACAAGTATCCGCAGGTGGTCAAAGCCTTCCTCGCCGCCCGTGAGCGCACCCGCGAATGGACCTCCGACCACGTGGACGAGGCCGCCGAGATCGTCGCCGACAAGACCCGCGTGCCTCTGGAAGTGGCCAAGTTCCAGATCACCCATGCGGGCGAGTGGGAGTTCATGGCCGGCGAGCCCAATGCCGACCGCGCCCGCAATGCCATCAAGACCTTCCAGGCCTGGTACGTGGAAAACGGCGATGACATCCTCGCCGAGCGCAGCCTCACCAGCGCGCAGATCGATGCCTTCATCGACGGGCGCTTCTTCGTCGGCGGCCAATACTCCATCTACAACTGACGAAATGGCGCCGGGACACGCTCCCGACGCTCTTCGTTGAAGCTTTTCTGCGCGATCTGGACACACAGCACATGGCCAATACATCGGACACCATCGAAGCCGCGGCGGTCGAGGCCGGCACGGTCGATCGCCCGGCGCCGCGGTTTGCCGGTGGCCTGTTCGGCGCGCGGCGGCCCAATCTCATCGGCTTCATCCTGCCCTTCGCCATATTGGTGCTGTGGCAGACCGCGGCGGCGAACAGGTGGATCGACCCGGTGTTCCTGCCGGCACCGGTCACGGTGGTCACCGCCTTCTGGAAGATGCTGACCAAGCAACACCTTGCCCTCGACTTCCTCGCCTCCATCAAGATCGTGGGGCAAGCCTTCCTCTACGGCTCGGTGGCGGCGATCGTGCTCGGCATCGCGGCCGGGCTCTCGCGGAAGGTGGAGCAGTTCTTTGGGCCCACCTTCGACACCATCCGCCACATTCCCGGCATCGCGTGGCTGCCCCTGATCGTGCTGTGGCTCGGTATCGGCGCGCCGGCGAAGGTGCTGGTCATCGCCAAGTCGGTCTTCTTCCCGGTGTTCCTGAATACCTTGCAGGGCATCCGCAACGTGGAAAAGAACTATATCGAGCTTGCCAAGGTCCTGACCCTCACCCGCTGGCAGTTGGTGCGCAAGGTGATCCTGCCCGCCGCCATGCCCTCCATCATGGTCTCGCTGCGCTATGCGGCGGGCCTTGCCTGGGCGCTGGTAGTGGTGGCGGAAGGCCTCTCCGGGCTGGAGGGCCTCGGCTTCCTCATCTTCCGTGCCCAAGGCCTGCTGCTCACCGACCAGTTGCTGGTGTGCATGGTCATCATCGGTCTCGTGGGCTTCGCCATCGACCGCTCCATGTATGTCGCCCAGAAGCGGGTGCTGAAGTGGAAGCAGGGCTACGACGGCTGACCCCAGAACCTCAGGAGCCAGACCATGGCCACCCCCGGACATCTTGAATTCCGTAATGTGTCGAAGACCTATGCCCTGCCGGGTCGGCCCCTCGTCAACGTTTTGTCCCATGTGAGCTTCGACGTCGAGCCCGGCGCCTTCGTCACCATCGTGGGGCCAAGCGGGTGCGGGAAATCCACCCTGCTGCGCCTCGTGGTGGGGCTCGACGAGGATTATCGCGGCGACATCCTGCTCAACGGCCGCCGCATCACCGGCACTTCGCTCACGCGGGGCATCGTGTTCCAGGACCATCGCCTGCTGCCCTGGCTGACGCTGGAGCAGAACATCGGCCTCAGCCTTGAAAACTCCGGCTGGAGCGCGAAGGAGAAGGCCGAGACGGTGGCCGAGCATATCGCGCTCGTGGGCCTCTCCGGCTTCCAGAAGGCCTATCCCCACGAATTGTCCGGCGGCATGGCCCAGCGCGGCGCCATTGCCCGCGGCCTTGCCAGCCGGCCGGAAATCCTGCTGCTGGACGAGCCCCTGGGCGCGCTGGACGCCCTCACTCGCGTGCATCTGCAGGCCGAGATCCAGCGCATCTGGGAGACCGAGGGCACCACCATGATCCTCGTCACCCACGACGTGGAGGAGGCGGTCTATCTCAGCCATCGGGTGGTGGTGATGAGCGCCAATCCCGGCCGGGTGGTGGAGGACCTCACCATCGACCTGTCCTTCCCCCGCGACCGGGCGGATGGCGAGTTCGTCGCGCTGAAGCGGCGCATCCTCGCCGCCATGGGCGAGGATGGCGGCAGCGGGCGGGACGCGGCGTGACCGGCGCTGGATTTCGGGGCGCCGCCTTCGCCACCATGCTGCTGGCCGCCCTGCCGGCCGCCGCCATGGACACCGCCCCCTCCACCGACCTGCCCGACCTGTCGCAGAGCCGGGCGGCCATCTATGCCGGCGACTATGAGCGGGCGCTGGCGCTGCTGATGCCGCTGACGGCCACGGTGCGCCATGCCGACCTCTACAATCTCATCGGCTTCGCCAACCGCAATTTGAAGCGCTACGACGAGGCGGCGCGCTGGTACAAGGAAGCCCTGTTCTATGATCCCGCCCATCGCCCGGCGCTGGAATATCAAGGCGAGCTTTTCATCGCCATCGGCGACTTCAGGAAGGCCGAGAAGAACCTCGAGCTGATCCGCCTGCTCTGCTACCCGAAGGGTTGCGAGGAGGCCGACAAGCTGCGCGACGCCCTGCGCGCGGCCGGAAGGAATCCTGCATCCTGAAGGCCCGCGCGCCCTGCAAAGGGCTGCGACGGCACGGATCACACCTAATTCAACAAGTTCTATTGACATTATTCAGAATTGCCGGTCCTTTTCAGGGAAATGACGGAGCTTCCAATGAGTCACCCCGTTCCCCTTCCCGCCACCCCCGCCGCACAGAGCCCGGACATCTTCTGGTTCATCCCGACCCACGGCGACGGCGCCTATCTGGGTTCGGAGACGCGGCAACGCCCGCCGGAATTCGCCTACTTCCGCGAGGTGGCGCAGGCGGTGGACCGGCTCGGCTTCAAGGGCGTGCTCCTGCCCACCGGCCAGAGCTGCGAGGACAGCTGGATCACCGCTGCCGGCCTTGCCACCGCCACTGAGCGGCTGAAATTCCTGGTGGCGCTGCGCCCCGGCGTCACCACGCCGGCCTTCGCCGCGCGGCAGGCGGCGGCCCTCGACCGGCTCAGCGACGGCCGGCTGCTGCTCAACGTGGTGGTGGGCGGCCATCCGGCGGAACTCGCCGCCGACGGCATCTTCCTCGACCACGACGCCCGCTACGCCCAGGCCGATGAATTCCTGAAGATCTGGCGCGATCTGGTGGCCGGAAAGACAGTGGATCACTCGGGCAAATACTACCGGGTGGAGCACGGCCGGCTCGACTTCCCGGTGGTGCAGCAGCCCCATCCGCCTTTGTGGTTCGGCGGCTCGTCGGAAGCCGGCCACGAGGTCGCGGCCGAGCACACCAGCGTCTATCTCTCCTGGGGCGAGCCGCCCCATATCCTCAAAGACAAGCTTGCCGACGTGCAGGCGCGGGCCGCCAGGCGCGGCCGCAAGCTGAAGTTCGGCCTGCGGATCCATTTCATCGTGCGCGAGACCGAGGCCGAGGCCTGGGCCGCCGCCGACCGTCTCATTTCCCAGGTTTCCGACGAGCAGATCGAAAGCGCGCAGAAGCGCTTCAAAGTGGAGATGGATTCGGTGGGGCAGGCGCGCATGGCCGCGCTCCAGCCCGGCGACCGCAACAAGCTGGAGATCGCGCCCAACCTGTGGGCCGGCATCGGCCTGGTGCGGCGCGGCGCCGGCACCGCGCTGGTGGGCGATCCGAAAAGCGTCGCCGCCCGCATCCGCGAATATCAGGAGATCGGCATCGAGACCTTCATCGGCTCGGGCTATCCGCACCTGGAAGAGGCCTATCGCGTCGCCGAGCTGCTGTTCCCCGAGCTTGGCATCGACGGCCGCCGCCGCAAGGTGTCCGACAACATTGTCAATGAATTCGCCGTGGGCTCCCACCTCGCGGAGCGGCGTCGCGCCGCCGTGTCCTGAGCCCCGAGGAGATGAAGATGACTACCCTCAAGTTCTCGCGCGGCATGTTCTCGCGCCGCTCCTTCACGCGTCTCGCCGCCACCGGCGTGGTGCTGTCCGCCGCCTTCGCCGCCGTGCCGGCGCGGGCGGAAGGCGTGCTGCGCATCGCCCAGCAGTTCGGCACCCTCTACACGCCCTTCCACGTGCTGCGCGAGAAGGGCCTCATCGAGAAGCACGGCAAGGCGCTGGGCATCGACATCAAGGTGGAATGGATCCGCCTGTCCGGCGGCGGCGCGGTGAATGATGCCCTGCTCTCCGGCAGCATCGACATCGCCTCCGCCGGCATCGGGCCGTTCCTCACCATCTGGGACAAGACCCGCGGCACGGCGCAGGAGGTGAAGATCGTCGGCGCGTTCGGGGCGCAGCCCAACTTCCTGCTCACCAACAACCCGAACGTGAAGACCATCAAGGACTTCACCGAGAAGGACAAGATCGCGACGCCAGCGGCCGGCGTCTCGGTGCAGGCGCGCATCCTGCAGATGGCGGCGGAGCAGGCCTTCGGCCCCGGCAAGGCCAAGACGCTCGACCCGCTGATGGTCACCCTGCCCCACCCGGACGCCACCGCCGCGCTGATCGCCGGCGGCACCGAGATCACCTCCCACCTGTCCAACCCGCCGTTCCAGAACCAGGCGCTGAAGGACCCCAAGGTCCACAAGGTGTTCTCCTCCTACGACATCCTCGGCGGCCCGGCGACGCCCACGGTGGCCTACACCACTGTGAAGTTCCGCCAGGAAAATCCCAAGACCTACAAGGCCTTCCAGGACGCCTTCGCCGAGGCCACCAAATGGGTGGAGGACAATAAGAAGGAAGCGGCCGAGATCTACGTGAAGGTGGAGCAGTCCAAGCTTGATCCCGCCTTCATCGCCGAAGTCCTGTCGGATCCCGAGGTGAGCTACACGCTGGTGCCCCTCGGCACGGTGAAGTTCGCGGATTTCATGAACCGGATCGGCGCCATCAAGAACAAGCCCACCAGCTGGAAGGAATTTACCTTCGAAGAGCTGCACGCGGCCTCCGGCAGCTGAGGGCACGACCATGACCGTCGCCGTCGCACGTCTCGAAGTCCCCCCGCATCTCCAACCCGCGCCGCACCCGGCACAGGCTGCGGTTCAGGCCATCCCCGTCCTCGAGGCCCGCCGCCTCACCCTCGACTATGCCGGCGCCAAGGGCCGGCACCGGGCGGTGGAGGACGTGAGCTTCTCCGTCGCGGCGGGCGAGCG
Organism: Xanthobacter versatilis; assembly: GCF_043193975.1. Taxonomy (NCBI): domain Bacteria; kingdom Pseudomonadati; phylum Pseudomonadota; class Alphaproteobacteria; order Hyphomicrobiales; family Xanthobacteraceae; genus Xanthobacter; species Xanthobacter versatilis. The sequence goes on from NZ_JBAFVB010000010.1 coordinate 91,636, forward strand.
GCTGGTGCTGCTGGGGCCCTCGGGCTGCGGCAAGTCCTCCATCCTCAAGGCGCTGGCCGGCTTCCTGAAGCCGGCGGCGGGAACGGTCCAGATCCGCGGCAAGGCCATCACCGGGCCAGGGCCGGACCGCATCGTGGTGTTCCAGGAATTCGACCAGCTCCTGCCTTGGAAGAGCGTGCGCGACAACGTGGCCTTTCCCCTGCGTGTCGCCCGTAAGATGTCGCAGCAGGAGGCCCGCGCCCGCGCCGAGGCGGCGCTGGTGAAGGTGGGCCTTGCCCGCGCGCTGGATGCCTATCCGCACACCCTTTCCGGCGGCATGAAGCAGCGCGCCGCCATCGCCCGCGCGCTCGCCACCGATCCCGACGTGCTGCTCATGGACGAGCCGTTCGCGGCGCTCGACGCCCTCACCCGCCGCACCCTGCAGGACGACCTGCTGGCGCTGGCCGAGGAGCAGGGCTTCACCCTGGTGTTCGTCACCCACGCCATCAACGAGGCGGTGCTCATCGGCACGCGCCTGCACCTGCTGGCCGCCCATCCGGGGCGCACCCTCGCCACCTTCGACACCGCCGCCTTCGGCATCTCGGCGCGCGGCACCCCGGCCTTCGAGGCGGTGGTGCGCGATGTCCACGATCTCATCTTCGCCGATGGAGGCCGTCATGACTGACACCACCGTGTCCGGCACCGGCCTGGCGGACACAGCGCACGCACGCAGCGCCGAGACCGTCCGCCCCCGCACCGCGGCGCCCGCGCGGTTGTCGCCGAAGGCCGCCCTCGGCTGGCTGTGGGGCTTCACCGTGGTGCGCCGCGCCGTGGTGCTCGCGGCGCTGGCGGCCCTCTGGCAGGTCGCAGCGGTGTGGCAGAACAACCCGCTGCTGTTCCCCACCTTCACCGACACCATGTCGGCGCTCGCCTCGGCCCTCTCCGAGGGCGACCTCCTGCCCGCTGCGCTTGTCTCCCTCGCGGTGCTGGTCAAGGGATATGTGCTGGCGGTGGCGCTCGCTTTGGTGCTGGTCTCGGCGGCCATCGCGGTGCCCTTCCTGAAAGAAGTGCTGCTGACGCTGACCGCCATGTTCAATCCCCTGCCCGCCATCGCGCTTCTGCCGCTGGCGATGCTGTGGCTGGGCCTGGGCGAGGCCAGCCTGCTGCTGGTGATGGTGCACGCGGTGCTGTGGCCGTTCGCCCTCGCGGCCCTCACCGGCTTCGAGCAGGTGCCGGAGACCCAGCGCCTCGTCGGCCGCAACTACGGGCTGAAGGGCCTGCCCTACGTGGCACTCATCCTCATTCCGGCGGCTTTGCCCTCGCTGCTGTCGGGGCTGAAGATCGCCTGGGCCTTCGCCTGGCGCACCCTGATCGCGGCGGAGCTGGTGTTCGGCGTCTCCTCCCGCGCCGGGGGCCTCGGCTGGTTCATCTACCGCAACCGCAATGAACTGCTGACCGACCGCGTCTTCGCCGGGCTGGTCACGGTGATCGTCATCGGGCTGGCGGTGGAAGTGCTGTTCCGCGCGGTGGAGCAGAAGACCGTACGCCGCTGGGGCCTCCAGCGCTGACGCTGCGGCATTACGGAGCAAAATACCACTGCCGGTATTCCGCACCGTCACGGGCGGGAATAAAGTGCCGTCGCAGAGGAAAAGACGCCCGGGACGGCTGCGCTTCACGATTTATCCACAAAAACGCGTGAGGCTGTACCCAGATGGAAATTACAGCTGGGAAGCCGCCACCGTGAAGCCGCTCCTGATCGTTTCTGGTATTCTGGTCGCGAGCGCCGTTGGCGCAGGCGTGGCGATCTCCCCCATGCTCACGTCCGCCAAGGCCGTGAGGGACGATGGACCTGCCACCACGCAGTCCATCTCCCAGAACGGCCCCGGCGGGCAGGCCAAGGGCGCGCAGGGCAAGCCCGCGCAGCAGGCTGAAGCCGTCGCCCCGGCGCCGGATCCGGCCCCCGCGCCGGCGGTGACGCCGCGCAAGAACTACACCTACAAGTCGTTCAACGTGGATGGCAATTACATCGCCATGACGTTCGACGACGGCCCCAATCCGGAGACGACGCCCCAGTTGCTCGCCATCCTCAAGGAGCGCGGCATCAAGGCCACCTTCTTCGTGCTCGGCAACATGGTGGCCAAGCACCCTGAAGTGCTGAAGATGATCTCCGACGAGGGCCACGAGATCGGCAACCACTCCTGGAGCCACCCGCAGCTGACGCGCATCAGCCAGGCGGCTGTGGAGAAGGAGCTGGGCAATACCTCGGAGGCCATCTTCCAGGTCACCGGCAAGCGGCCCATGTATCTGCGCCCGCCCTACGGCTCCATGAAGCCGTCGCTGCGGGCCATGATCGAGGAAAAGTACGGCCTCACCACCGTCAACTGGGCCGTGGATCCGAACGACTGGAAGTTCCGCGACAGCCAGAAGGTGCATGACGCCATCATGGCCCAGGTGACGCCGGGTGCCATCGTGCTCTCCCACGACATCTACCCCACCACGGTGGCGGCCATGCCGCGCATCCTCGATGAGCTGATCGCCAAGGGCTACAAGTTCGGCACCATTTCCGAGCTCATCGCCCGGGACAAGACACCCAAGGTGCAGCTGATGGCGGCCCTGCCCAACGGCAAGCCGCAGCAGGCCAACCAGAAGGACAAGAAGCCGAAGCCCGCCACGGCCTCCGCCAAGCCGGATGCCAAGCCTGCGAAGCCCGCGGCCAGCGCCGCCCCGCAGCAGCGCGCCGGCGGCGTCTACTGAGGCAGCCAGTCGTTTCAGACCTGAGAGCCCGTTCCTCCCGGAACGGGCTCTTTTCATTTGTGCGTGTGGCGGGCCGCCGGCCCGGCTGAAACGATTTGAAGGTTCCAGCCAGCACTCCTACAAAGGCCAAAAGCAAGATGCGCCGGCAATCGCGGCCGGCGACGCGAAAAGGGAGCAGGCCATGAGCAGCACCGGGGAAACGCCGCAGTCCACCAAACGCGCCGGCGTCGTGGGGCTTGGCTCCATGGGCTTCGGCATGGCGCAGTCCCTGTTGCGGGCGGGAATCGATGTGGCCGGCTGCGATGTGGGACCTGAAGCCGTGGCCCGCTTCGTCGCGCAGGGCGGGCGCGGCGGCGCGTCCCCCGCCGAGGTGGCGCAGGGCGCCGACATGGTGGTGAGCGTGGTGGTGAATGCCGCGCAGACCGAGGCCATCCTGTTCGGCCCCGAAGGCGTGGCGCAGACGTTGCCGGAAGGCGCCGTGTTCATCTCCTGCGCCACCATGGACCCGGACGTGGCCCGCACCCTTGCCGCGCGTCTCGAAGCCACCGGGCGGCTCTATCTCGACGCACCCATCTCCGGCGGCGCCCAGCGCGCGGCGGAGGGCGCGCTCACCGTCCTCGCCTCCGGCAGCCCGGAGGCCTTCGCCAGGGCGCGGCCGGCCTTGGACGCCATGGCGGCCAAGCTCTACACCCTGGGCGATGCGGCGGGCGCCGGCGCGGCCTTCAAGATGATCAACCAGCTGCTCGCCGGCGTGCACATCGCCGCCGCCTGCGAGGCCATGGCCTTTGCCGCGCGGCAGGGGCTCGACCTCAAGAAAGTCTATGAGGTCATCACCGCCTCCGCCGGCAACAGCTGGATGTTCGAAAACCGCATGCCCCACGTGCTCTCCGGCGACTACAGCCCGAAAAGCGCGGTCGACATCTTCGTGAAGGACCTCGGCATCGTCCAGGACATGGCCCGCAGCGCCAAGTTCCCGGTGCCGGTGTCCGCCGCCGCGCTGCAGATGTTCCTCGCCGCCTCCGCCTCCGGCATGGGGCGAGACGACGACGCCTCCGTGGCCCGGCTCTACGCGCAGATCACCGGGACGAAGCTGCCGGGTGTATGAGGCCGACGGCCCGATATATTTCGTAACAGATCGTCACGCGTCCGGCATGCCGCCGTAACCTGCACGCGCGAGGGTCGCGCCATCCAGCGGCCGTCCGAAGGCAAGGACGCCCGGAAGATGTGGAGAAAGATCATGTCCCGAGCCCGTCTCGCCCGCGTCCTCACCCTGCCGCTCCTTGCGTTCGGCCTCGCTTTGGGCCTCGCCCCCGGTGCCCGTGCGCAGACTGTGTCGCCAGAACAGGCCAAGGCCCTGCGCACCGCCTGCGAGGCTGACGTGCAGAAGCTGTGCGCAGGTGTGCAGCCGGGCGGTGGGCGCCTCGTCCAGTGCCTCAAGGAGCACAAGGAAGAGGTGACGCCCCCCTGCCAGGCGACCCTCGGCGCCCTGGCGGCCAGCCTGCGCAAGCAATAGGCCGGTCCGGGCGACCCTGCCTCAGGCCACGGCGAGGAGGCTGGCATTGCCGCCGGCCGCCGCGCTGTTCACGCTCAGCGAGACCTCTTCCAGCAGTAGGTGCGCCGGGAAGGCGAAGGGAGAGGCGGCGATCTCCTCCCCCGTCGCCCCATGGAGCGGCACGATCGGCCCCGGCAGGGCGGCAAGACGCTGCGCCACGGCCACGAGCCGCGGCCCCTCCCCCTCTGCCAGCGCCGCCGCGAAGGGTCCGTCCCCGCCTTCGGTGCGGATGCGCGCGGCTACCGCCGGCGGCAGGTCCGCGAGCTGGCTCAAGAGCCCCGCCTCGGCCTCGACCACCGCCCGGTTGCCGGTGGCCAGCGCCATGCCGATCTGGCGCATCAGCCCCCTCTCGCTCGCCGGGAGCAGCAGCAGCGAGCCGCGCGGGCGCAGCCGCCAGGTGTTGCGCTCGCCTGCCGGGCCGGGCAGGTCCAGCGACAGGCCGAGGGGCACGGCCTGCGCCAGCGCCCGCACCGCCGCCCCGTCGTCCGCGCGTCCTCGCTCGTCCAGCCAGTCGGCGAAGGCCAGCGCCGCGTGGTCCGCCGTGCCCGCGCCCAGCGCGAAGGCCGGCCCGGTGACCAGCCGGCTGAGATAAAGCGGCCCGCCGGCCTTCGGCCCGGTACCGGAGAGGCCGTGGCCGCCGAAGGGCTGCACCCCCACCACCGCGCCGATCATGTTGCGGTTCACATAGAGGTTGCCAGCCTCCACCTTGCTCGTCACCGCGGCGATGGTCTCGTCCAGCCGCGTGTGCAGGCCGAAGGTGAGGCCGTAGCCGGTGGCGTTGATGTCATCCACCAGGCGACCGAGATCGGCCCTCCGCCAGCGCAGCACATGCAGCACCGGGCCGAATACTTCGTGGGTGAGATCGGCCATGGATGAAATCTCGATCAGCGTCGGCGCCACGAAGGTGCCGTTGGCCGCCTCCGCCGGCAGCGGCAGGCGATGGACGGGACAGCCCCGCGCCGCCATGGCCGCCACATGGGCCTCGATGCCCGCCTGCGCCTGCGCGGTGATCACCGGCCCCACATCCACCGCGAGCCGATCCGTGCGGCCGATCTCCAGCTCCGCCATGGCGCCCTTCAGCATGGCGAGCATGGCGTCCGCCACCTCCTCCTGCAGGCACAGCACGCGCAGGGCCGAGCAGCGCTGGCCGGCGCTGTCGAAGGCGGAGGCGAGCACGTCCGCAACCACCTGCTCCGGCAGGGCGGAACTGTCCACGATCATGGCATTCTGCCCGCCGGTCTCGGCGATGAGCGGCACCGGCCGTCCGGCGGGCGACAGGCGGAGCGCGAGCACCCCGGCGATGGCCCGCGCCACCTGCGTGGAGCCGGTGAACGTGACGCCCGCCACCTCCGGCGCCTCGACCAGCGCCGCACCCACCACTCCGTCGCCCGGTAGCAGTTGAAGCACGTCCTGCGGTATGCCGGCGGCGTGCAGCAGGCGCACCGCCTCGGCGGCGATGAGGGGCGTTTCCTCCGCTGGTTTCGCCAGCACGGGATTGCCCGCCGCCAGCGCCGCCGCCACCTGCCCGGTGAAGATGGCGAGGGGAAAATTCCACGGGCTGATGCAGGCCACCGGCCCGAGCGGGCGATGGGCGCCGGTGAGGCGGGCGGTGGCCTCGTCGGCATAATAACGCAGGAAATCCACCGCCTCGCGCACCTCGGCCACCGCATTGGCGGCGGACTTGCCCGCCTCGCGCATGATGAGGCCGAGCAGATGCGGCATCTGGGCTTCCAGCATGTCGGCGGCGGCACGCAGAGGCGCGGCCCGCTCGGCCGGCGTCCGCGCCGCCCAGCCGGGCGCAGCGCCCCTCGCCACAGCCACCGCCCGCGCCACGTCTTCGGCGCCGGCCTCGCGCACTTCACCCACCACGTCGCGATGATCGCCGGGATTACGCACCACCCGCGCCGGCCCGCCGTCCCCCGCAGGCTGCGCCCGCCATGGCGTCGCCCTGCTGGCGGCAAGGGTCTCGCCCAGGGCGGCCAGCACGGCGTCGCTCGACAGGTCGAGGCCGGCGGAATTGGCCCGGCTTCCATAAAGATCGCGCGGGGCGGCGATGGCGGGGCTGGGGGCGCCGGGGTCGGCCATGGCGGCCACGGTCTCGGCCGGATCGGCGATCAACTCTGCCAGCGGCACGCTGTCATCGGCAAGGCGATGGACGAAGGAGGAATTGGCCCCGTTCTCCAGCAGCCGCCGCACCAGATAGGCGAGCAGCGTCTCGTGGGTGCCCACCGGCGCATAGATGCGGCACGGCCGGGCAAGCGGCCCCACCACCTCCTCGTACAAAGCTTCGCCCATGCCGTGCAGGCACTGGAACTCATAGTCGCCGACCCGGAAATCCGGCCCCGCCAGCTCATGGATGGCCGCCAGCGTCTGGGCATTGTGGGTGGCGAACTGGGGGAAGACCGCATCGCGCGCGGCCAGCAGCTTGCGGGCGCAGGCGATGTAGCAGAGGTCGGTGTGCACCTTGCGGGTGAAGACGGGAAAATCCGCCATCCCGTCCACCTGCGCGCGCTTTATCTCGGCATCCCAATAGGCGCCCTTCACGAGGCGCACCATGATGCGCCGGCCGGTGCGGCGGGCGAGATCGATGATGAAGTCCAGCACCGCCGGGCAGCGCTTGCCATAGGTCTGCACCACGAAGCCGATGCCGTTCCACCCCGCAAGACCGGGATGGGCGGCGAGCGCCTCCAGCAGGTCGAGGGAGAGTTCCAGGCGGTCCTGCTCCTCCGCATCGATGTTGAGGCCGATGTCGTAGCGCCGCGCCAGCAGCGCGAGGCGTTGAAGGCGCGGCAGCAGCTCCGCCATCACCCGGCCCGCCTTGGCGCGGGCATAGCGCGGGTGGAGCGCGGAGAGCTTCACCGAGATGCCCGGCCCGGCGTGGATGCCCCGCCCGCCCGCAGCCTTGCCGATGGCCTCGATGGCGGCAGCATAGGCCGCGAAATAGCGCTCCGCGTCGGCTGCCGTCATGGCCGCCTCGCCCAGCATGTCGAAGGAATAGGAGAAGCCCTGCGCCTCGCGCCTGCCGGCGCGGTGCAGCGCCTCTTCGATGGTCCGGCCCATGACGAACTCGGCGCCCATCAGCCCGATGGCCATGTCCACCGCCCGCCGGATCAGGGGCTCGCCGCAGCGCGCCACGAGGCGGGTGAGCGCCGAGGAGAGCCGCCCGTCGTCGGCAGTGGCGGTGAGCCTGCCGGTGAGGACGAGGCCCCAGGTGGCCGCATTCACGAACAGGGAGCGCCCGCCGCCCAGATGCGCCTGCCAGTCGCCATGGCCGATCTTGTCCCGGATCAGGGCGTCGCGGGTGGCGCTGTCGGGAATCCGCAGCAGCGCCTCGGCAAGGCACATGAGGGCGACGCCCTCCTGGCTGGAGAGGGCATATTCCTGCACCAGCGCCGCCACCACCGAGCCGCGCGGCCTGGCCCGCAGCCGGGTGACGAGATCCCCCGCCCGCGCGGCGATGCGTTCGCGCAGGTCCGGCGGCAGGCGGGCGGCGGGCAGGAGATCGGCGACCGCCGCGCGCTCGGGGCGGCGGTGGGCTGCGGCGAAGGCCGCGCGCAGGGGGGTGGGCGGGCCGGACCGCGGCGCAAATTCCGCAAAGAGCGGCGCGGTTTCAGGGACGGACCGGGGCGCGGCGACGGCGGGGATCATGATGTGTTTCCTCGTCCCCCGGCCGGCGGATGACCGCGGCACGGGACGGTTTCGACGACTGCTTACATCCTAATCCAGAGGTGGAAGACATTCCGGCTTTTCATGCGCCGCATGACACATCATAGTGACTTTAAATGATCGTATCATGAGATCACTTTGATGGAAAATGACGCCAATGACAGCCAAATCGACTCCTTCGATGCCCGCATCATCGCCGCTCTGGTGGAGGACGGGCGCATGTCCGTGACCGACCTCGCGGCGCGGGTGGGCCTGTCGCGCAGCCCGTGCCAGGCGCGGCTGAAGCGGCTGATGGACGAGGGCTATATCCGCGGCTTCCGCGCGGTGCTCGATCCGGTGAAGCTCAGGCTGGAGCACATCGCCTTCACCGAGGTGAAGCTCTCCGAGACCACGGAGAAGGCGCTCTCGGCCTTCAACTCGGCGGTGCTGCGCATCAAGGAGGTGGAGGCCTGCCACATGATCGCGGGATCGTTCGATTATCTCTTGAAGGTGCGCACCCGCGACATCCGACGCTACCGCGAGGTGCTGGGGGAAAAGATCTCCGCTTTGCCCCATGTGGCGAGCACCTCCACCTACGTGGTCATGGAACCGGTGAAGGACGACGGGGCATGAGCTGCGGCAATCGTGCGCCTTGACCCTTCGTTGCCCTTTACAACCGGCCGAAGCGACCTCACTCTCTCCACAAAACATAAGAGGCCCTACGCGGCCTTCCGGGAGTGACATATGGCCACTGTTCTTGATCGGCCGGTGCAAGCGGCGCCCGTGGCGCCCGTTGTCCGGGCCATTTCTTTTACGGACGTGAAGGAGGCCCTCTTCGCGGGGGTCGAGGATTTCAATCGCGCACCCGTCATCGGCGCCCTTCTGGGTGCAGTCTACGCCTTCGGCGGCATCTTCCTCTTGTCCTGTGTGTTCGCGCTGGACCTCAGCTATCTCGCCTATCCGCTGCTGGCAGGCTCGGTGCTCATCGGCCCGTTCGTGGCAGCCGGGCTCTATGACGTGAGCCGGGAGATCGAGGCCGGGCGCCAGCCGACTCTGAAGGGGGTGATGTCCACCATGTTCGCCCAGCGCCAGAGGGAGCTGGGCTGGATGGCCTTCGTCACCATCTTCGCCTTCATCATCTGGATGTACCAGGTGCGCCTGCTGCTGGCGCTGTTCCTCGGCTACTCCTCGTTCGGCACCCTCAACGAGTTCCTGCACGTGGTGTTCACCACCCAGGACGGCCTGACCTTCCTGGCGGTGGGCCATGTGGTGGGCGCGGCGCTGGCGCTGGGCCTGTTCTCCCTCACCGTGGTGTCGTTCCCGCTGCTGATGGATCGCGACATCGACGTGGTCACCGCCATGATCACCAGCGTGCAGGCGGTGATCGCCAGCCCCGGCCCGATGATCGCCTGGGGGCTGATCGTGGTGGCCCTGCTCGCCGCCGGCTCGGTGCCGTTCTTCCTGGGGCTTATCGTGGTGCTGCCGGTGCTCGGCCACGCCACCTGGCACATCTACCGCAAGGCGGTGGTCCCCGCCGCCTAGGGCGCAGTCAGGCAGAGTGGACACTTCCGGCGCCGGTTCACCAACCGGCGCCGGAAGCATTTTGCCTGCGCGCTGGATGGGTGCTTTAGGACCGGGCCTTTTCCCATACCCAGCTGGCTCTTACCCAGCTGGGTATGGCCCGATTGCGGACCACTCTTGCCGCTCGTTCCGCCATGATCGTTCAGGACCCGGGCTTCTCCGACGGGGGCGGCGCTTTCGCCTTGCGCTTGCCGGCTGACGCGCCCTTCGGGAGGCTGCGCGATCCCCCCTTCGCCGCGCCCCCCTTGGCCGCCTCCCCGGCCGGCGCCTTCGCGGCGGACGCCTTCGCGGCGGATGCCTTCGCGGTGGACTTGGCCGCAGCAGCCTTTGCCGGCGCCGCTTTGCGCACAGTAGCGCCCTTCTTCACCGACGACGCCTTCTTCGACGCTGTCACCTTCTTGGCCGACGGCGCCTGCTTCTCCGGCATCCATCCGGGCTTTGTGACCGTCTCCGCCTTTTTCGGCACGGCCGCCTTGCGGATCGGCCGGCCACGGGCCTTCGCCACCGCGACCGTCGCCGCGTCCCGGCCCGCCTTCACGACGACAGGCGGCGGCTCATCGGGCGTGGCAGGAAGACTGGCCTGAGCGCCCTTTCGGGCCGCCTTGCCCCCCTTGCCCTTGGCCGCCTTCTTCGCGGTAGAGATTGGCTCCGAAGCCATGCCGGCGTCATGCCCGGCTGGCGCGGCGGCAACCGTTGCGCCCCCGCCGGCCCGGGCCTTCGCCTTGGCCGCCTTCTCCGACTTGGCCTTCACGCCCTTGGTCGGATTGGCTTTCTCCGCCTTGACCTTGTCGGGCTTCGATTTATCGGCCTTGATCTTGTCCGGCTTGGCCTTGCTCGCGGCTTGCGGTTCGACCGCCGGGCCCGTGGCCACATCGGCCCCAACCTGCGCTGTCTTCTGCGACCTGGCCTTGTCCGGCTTGGCCTGGGTGCCCCTTGCCTTGGCCGGATTCGCCGCGGACTCGCGCTCCCCGGTCGGCACTTCGTCGCCGCGCTCGGCGCTCGCCGGCTTGTCCTTCGCGGCCTTGGCCTTGGTCTTCTGCTCGGCCTCGAGGCGCTCGGCCTCCCACTTGCGGGCCATGATCTCGCCGAAGCTGCGGATCAGCTCGGAAAGGTCCTCCTCCTGGACCGCCGCGGCGGCACTGTCGATGGAGAACCAGAAGCCGTAGCGCTGGAAACGCTCGGGCCATTTCTCCAGTAATCGCTTGACCTTGAGGGGAAACACCAGCACATCGCACAGCACCGAGCGGGTGCCGAGCCGCTTCTCGTAGGTGTACATGCCCAGCGGCTCGCGCGAGATCACACCCACCAGCCCGGCTTCCTCATAGGCCTCGCGCGCGGCCGCCTTGGGTGGGGACAGGCCCTTCATGGGCCACCCCTTGGGAATGACCCAGCGCCGGGTCTCGCGGGAGGTGATGAGGCGGATCTGCACTTCGCCGTCGCGCCGCACGCGATACGGCAACGCTGCATATTGCACCCGCCGGCCGGATGACCCGCCGGTTGCGACCGGAAGCGCTGGCCATACCGGGGATGGCGACATGGGCGGTCCTGCGGCAGACCCGAAGGCAGGTCAGGGAAAACACGGCGAAACGCGCGCCCGAATCCCGGCGCACGCCCGAATCGGTTACCATTTCTGATCTATCACAGCGCGGCACACGGACAAGCTCCGGCCGTCCCGCAGATGCCCCGCCGGGGCATCCGAACCGCCAGTTCCGCGCTCCCCTACCCCGGCCCGATCATGGGGCCGGGCGATGGGCGTCGGCTGTGAAGGTCCCGACCCTACATGGGCTCGATTTCATAGACCATGACGGTGCGGGCACGCACCTCGATCTCGCCCGCCTCCACCGGCACCGACATGCGGCTGGCATCGGCCTTCATCATCATGGGCGCCGCCGGCATGGGCAAGCCGCCCTGGGTCTCGGGCTGGATCGAGGTGATGCGGGTGAGCCGGACGCCGGCGGCGGCGGCCAACGCCTTGGCCTGCTCCATGGCATCCTTCACCGCGGCGGCCCGTGCCTCACGGTCGAGCTGCCCCGGCTCGGCGAGGGCGAAGGCGAGCCCCGAGGCCTGGTTGGCGCCCGACTGCACCACCTTGTCGAGCAGCGGGCCGAGCTTGGCGAGATCGCGCACCGTGATGCGCACCGAGTTGCGCACCTCGAAACCGATCAGCTTGGGCGCCTCGCGCGAGCTCTGCTGGGGCACCGAATATTGCGGCTGGATGGAGAAGTTCGCGGTGGCGATGTCGCGCGGCTCGACGCCGGCGGCCTTGAGCGCGGCGATCACGTCGCTCACCGCCTTGGAATTGGCGGCGAGGGCGTCGTCGGCGGTCTTGGCGGTGGTCAGGGTGCCTGTGGTGAGCACCGCCATGTCGGGCGGCGCGGAGACGCGGGCCTCACCCACCACGGTAAGCGTCGCCGCCGCCGCGGCGGGTCCGCCCGCGAGCAGGAGGGCCGCCATGGCCGCCACCACCGCGCCTGCGGCAGCGCGGCGCGGGGCGCGGATGACGGACGCCGGAGCAGACGAAGCAAGACGCATGGTTGTTTCCCTCGGACTGTTGACCGGCTCGGAGCCGCCTGAGCCTTCGGCGGGAGACGACGCCGCGAAGGCGGCGCCAATGGGGCAGGCAGATCGGCGCCCGTGCGCCATCCACTCGTTTTCCGCCCGCCCGTGTGCGCCACGCGCGGTCTCCTGTTGTTCGCCGACGACGGGATTGCTAGACGAGAAGCGCAACCGGCGGCACCCCTCGCCCGCCCGTTGTCGTGGGCCTGTAGCTCAATGGTTAGAGCTGACCGCTCATAACGGTCTGGTTGCAGGTTCGAGTCCTGCCGGGCCCACCATTTTCTCCTCCGCCGAGGTTCGTTCCGGTTCGCCGGGGTTCAGGAAAATCAAACGACACCGGGCAGTTGGAGCCATCAAGCCGTCGCCTGAGTTCGCTTGGGTTCGTTGGCATCCGGGAAATTTGTTGGTAGTTTTGGGGGATCGGTTTGCCCTACCCTTTTTGAGATACCAACATGCCCCTCACCGACACTGCCGCCAGAAGTGCGAAGGGGCGCGAGAAGCCGTACAAACTCGCGGACGGTGGCGGCCTGTATCTACTCGTGAACCCCGATGGGGCACGCTACTGGCGCCTCAATTATCGCTTTGCTGGAAAGCAGAAGACCCTCGCTCTGGGCACCTATCCCATCACGTCGCTCGCCGACGCCAGGAAGGGCCGCGAGACTGCAAAGGAGCAGTTGGCAGCGCGGATCGATCCCAGCGAAGCGCGAAGGGCCGAAAAGCGGGCAGCTCGCCTTCACTCCAGCCGGATATTCGAGGTCGTCGCGCAGGAGTGGTTCGCCGCGAAGCTACCGGGATGGGTTCCCTCATACTCAGATCGGCTCTTGAGCCGGCTGGAGGCCGACATTTATCCCACCTTGGGACATCGCCCAATCGCCGATATCGAGCCGCCAGAACTCCTTGAGGTCATTCGCAAGGTAGAGGCTCGCGGCGCCATCGAGCTTGCCAAGCGCGAGATGCAGGTGGTCGGCCAGATCTTCCGGTTCGCCATCGCGACCGGCCGGGCCAAACGGGACCCCACGCAGGACCTGCGCGGCGCCCTGAAATCGCCTGGCCGGCAGAAGCACCACCGCGCCCTGCCCCGTGAGGATCTGCCGGACTTCCTCAAAGCCCTGGACGCCTACGACGGCGAGCCCATGACAAAGCTCGCCCTGAAGCTGATGGTCCTCACTTTCGTGCGCACCACCGAGCTGCGCGCCGCGCGCTGGTCCGAGTTCGAAGGACTGGAGGGGCCGGAGCCGCTGTGGCGCATCCCGCCCGAGCGCATGAAAATGAGGTTCGAGCACCTCGTGCCACTTTCGCCGCAGGCCGTCGCCGTGCTGCAGGAACTTCGTCCCCTCGCTGGCCGCAGCCCTCAGCTTTTCCCCTCCCCCAGCAAGGAGGGCTTCATGTCGAACAACACGATGCTCTTCGCCATGTACCGCATGGGCTACCACGGCCGCGCGACGGTCCATGGATTTCGCGGCGTGGCGTCCACCTGGCTCAATGAGGCTGGCTACCATCCGGACTGGATCGAACGGCAGCTCGCGCATGACGAACGCAACGAAGTGCGCGGCGCCTACAACAGCGCGCAATACCTCGTCGGCCGGCGGCAGATGATGTGCGATTGGGCGGACTTCCTGGATGGGCTGAAGGGAAGCAGATCCAACACGGGGGCGTAAGTCGCTCGGACTTCCCGATGTGTGGGCGGGCGAACCCTTGCGAACGCCCACGAACCTCGGCAGAGTGAGAACGAACGCTGAACATCTGCGGCGTGTGTGAAACGTGGGGCTAGGCCGAGCCAGCCGAATGCCGAGATGCACCCTCGGTTGCCCCACGCGCCATCTGGTGCGGACGTGGTGCAAATTGTGGAAGATAGGGCGATCGAGATTTGGGGTTATTCCGGCACAGGATCTGCGAAATTCAGCTCATTCGCTCGCCCTGGATTGGTTGAATTATGCTCTTCTCGCTTGTCTAAAATTCTACTCACAGAAATCGGAGAAAACTCCATTGTCCGAACCCGCGCACAATATGTTGATGCGCTGATAGAAATTACGGACTTCATGGAGGCTGCGGGCTTTAGTGAGGCTGTTGGAGCCGAACTACGAGAACTCGCTTTGGCTCTGGATGAGCTGGGCGACGGCGTTGTTCGCAGCTTTCTAAAGCCAGGACGATTGGATGGGCGAGCTAACGATCCTGGAGACATCTGGAGCGCCCGCGCCGTTGTTGCGGCGGCCGTGGACCATTTGGGCCGAGAGGGAATTAGCCGCAGATCCGCCTGCCAGTTTATAAGCGACCGATACGCAACTCTGATTTCGCGACTTTCTCCGACGCCTGGAAATAATAACCCGTTTGTCGTGGAAAACTGGCACCGGATGCTAACGGTCCGCAAAAGACCGGGATCGGTAGAGCAGATGATGTTCGACCGACGACAGGACTTGTTCGCTCGTTATGCCCCCCTCGCCGGCACCGATTTGGTTGACGCGCTCATGCGCGACATCGTCGTCGAAGCGCCAGCAATTCCGGCACAAGCTATTGAGAAAAAATCGATAAAGCTCGCGCGTCCGTTGCGTAAAAAGCCCTACTCTTAGTACGCACTTGCTGACCCCATCCTCGCTTCATCAACCGAGCGCATCCGCTCGGGTTCAGATGAGCGAGGATGCTGATGGCTCACGCCGCCCTTCTCAATTCCACCGCCCCCGCCCCCATCGTTTCCACCACGCCCGAGGTGGCGGCCTTCGACACCGCCAGTGCGGCCCGCTACCTCGGCATCGGCAAGACGACGCTGTTCGCGGAAATTAAGGCCGGCCGCCTCCCGGCGAGGAAGGCGGGAAACCGCACGCTGATCGTGCGCACCGACGCCGACGCCTGGCTCGCTGCCCTCCCCGCCCGCACCGCTGCCTGAGAAACGAAACGCCCCGCTGCCGGCGAGCAACGGGGCGCTGATTTCGTTTGTCTGACGCCCTTCTTCCCGGAAAAGCATCATGCCCAAATCCATACCTCAGGCCCGCCGTGCGGGCAAGCGTCCGCCGCCCACCAGCAGCGCGAAGCCCGCGCCTTCGATCCTCCCAAACACCCTTCACCTCGCGGCCCATCGGCTCGCGTCCGCCCTCGGCGTTCCCTTCAGCGTCGCCCTCGTCCACGCCGAGGCCGCCGGCCTTGGCCGCGAGGTGCAATGATGGCCGCGCGCATTTGCAATCCCGGTCGCGTTCGTCGCGTTGTCACCCCCCATCCGGGCGGGTGGATCCAGATCAAGGAAGAGCGCCAGCACCGCTACCGCATCTATGTGATCCCTGACAGCCTCACGCATTTCCAGTGCCTTGTGGTGGACCACGAGCGAGATAGCGGCGGCTGGCTGGAAGATGAGCACGCGAGCTTCGGCGGCGCCCTGACAACAGCCCTGCGGATCAATCGCGATCCCCAGCATCAGGCTTTCGGCGCTCCGATCATCACCGAGATGGGCGATGGAGGCGCCGCATGAGCCGCGTCGTCAGCTTCCCCGCTTCTGCGGTCCATTCCCACGAACACGCCAGCGCCGAGACGACGTTCGCCGTCGAACATGATGGCGGGCCATGGTGGGTGGTGCAGCGCCTCGCCAGCAATGGCTGGCTGATCCGCCGCATCTCCTGCGCGACCGAGCGCGAGGCCGGCGCGCTGGCGAAGCGCCTGAGCTCCGGCGAAGAGCCGGTGCCGGACGCCGAGCTGCAGGGCGCTTCCCACGACACCACGGACGATTGGGGGTGAGCATGACGCCTATCGACCTGGCTCTCGACTATGCCCGGCGCGGGTGGAAGGTGTTCCCCTGCAACCCCTCGCCCGAGCGCGGCGTTTCCAAGCGCCCCCTCATCTCCGCCGGCTTCAAGGCGGCGAGCCGGGACGCCGCCCAGGTCCGCGCATGGTGGACGCAATGGCCGGATGCCCTGATCGGCGTACCCATGGGCCGCGAGAATGGAGTTTGGGCCATCGACCCTGACGTGGCCAAGGAACCGGGCGACGCGGACGGCCTCAAGGCATGGGAAAACATCTCGCGCCAGCATCCGCCGATCCGCACCCATGCCCACCTCACGCCCAGCGGCGGCAAGCACCTGCTGTTCCACTGGCGCGAAGACCGGCCGGTGACGAACACGGAACGCGGCCTGCGGGCGCGCGGCATCCACGGCATCAATGTGCGCGGCGAAGGCGGCTATGTCATCGCCGCCGGCTCCCGGCTGACAGACGGCCGCAGCTACGAAATCGAAGATCCCATGGACTTCTTCCATTTCGCCGAGGCCGGGGACTGGCTCTATGAACTGTTGACCGAGCCGGCGCCCGAAGCGCGGCAGAGCCCCAAAATCGTGGACTTCGCCTCCCGTCAGGCACCGCCGGACCGCTACGTGCAGACCGCCATTGCCGGCGAGTGCTGGGCGGTGGCTCAGAGCGGGCGCGGCGAGCGCAACAACCGGCTCAACACAGCTGCTTTCAGCCTCGGGCAGCTCGTGGGCGCCGGCATGGTGGACGAAGACACCGCGCGCGGCTCGCTCATGAGCGCGGCGGCGTCCTGCGGTCTCATCGCGGACGATGGCGAGCGCGCGACGTGCGCCACCATCGACAGCGGGATCGCGGCCGGGCGGCTGA
The DNA here is from genome assembly GCF_043193975.1 of Xanthobacter versatilis. Classification (NCBI taxonomy): domain Bacteria; kingdom Pseudomonadati; phylum Pseudomonadota; class Alphaproteobacteria; order Hyphomicrobiales; family Xanthobacteraceae; genus Xanthobacter; species Xanthobacter versatilis. The sequence continues at coordinate 108,293 of NZ_JBAFVB010000010.1, forward strand.
AGCCCCGCGAGGTTCCGGATAGGCAGGAGCACCGCCACGAGATGCGCGGCACCGGCACTGACGGGGTAATTCCTGCCCAGCCCGAGGCCCCGCGCCGTCGCATCTCGGCGACGCCCTGGCAATGGGTCGATCCGAAGACCATCCCGCCGCGGCGCTGGATCTACGACAAGCACTATGTCCGCCGCTTCGTGACCGGAACCGTAGCGCCGGGCGGCGTCGGCAAGTCCTCTCTCATTATCGCGGAGGCACTGGCCATCTCCACCGGCCGGGCGCTGCTGGACGTGCTGGTGCAGGAGCGCACGAACGTCTGGTACTGGAACGGCGAGGATCCGAAGGAGGAGCTGGACCGGCGCCTGGCCGCGGCCTGCCTGCATTACGGGATCGAGCCCGCCCATATCGCGAACCGGCTGTTCATCGACAGCGGACGCGAGGTGCCTATCGTCATCGCGGAAAAGGTGGGTGAGCGCGTCGTCGTCGCCCGCCCGGTGGTGGAGGATGTCGAAGAGGCCATCCGCGGCAACAACATCGGCACCTTCATCGTCGATCCGTTCGTGTCGTCCCACAGCGTGGGCGAGAACGACAACGGCGCGGTGGACCGGGTGGCGAAGGAATGGGCCCGCATCGCCGAGCGGTGCAACTGCGCAATCGAGCTGGTCCACCATGTCCGCAAGGCGATGGGCGAACACACCTACACCGTGGAGGACGCCCGCGGCGCGTCGGCGCTCATCGGCGCCGTGCGCTCCGCCCGGGTGCTCAACGTCATGTCGCAGGATGACGCGGACCGGGCCGGGATCGAACCCGAGCACCGCCGGCTCCACTTCCGGGTGGACAACGGCAAGGCCAACATGTCGCCGCCGATGGAACGCGCCGTGTGGCGCCGGCTGGCCTCTGTCGGGCTCGGCAATGGCGAGGATTACGGCCTCATCTCCACCGAGGATTTCGTGGGCGTGGTGACGGCGTGGGAGATGCCGGACGCGCTCCAGAATGTCCGCGCCGAGCATATCGAGAAGGTCGTAGCGGCCGTGAAGGCGAACCCGGATTACCGGGTGGACGTGCAGGCCGGGAACTGGATCGGCCACGTCGTCGCCGACGTGTTGGGCCTCAACATCGACGACAAGGCCGACAAGGAGAAGGTGAAGCGGGCGCTGGCCATGTGGTTCGCCTCCAAAGCCCTCGGCAAAGAGCGCCGGCCGGATGCCAAACGAATGATGCGCGAGTTTGTGGTGGTCGGAGCGGGGTGGGAATCATGACCTGCCCCACCTTGAACCGTGTGGTGTGGCAACGTGGGGCAAGTGGGGCAAAAAAGGCGCGCCACACCTGCCCCACCACACCCTCTATAGGAGGGTGGGGTGGTGTGGTGGGGCGCCCGAGGATCGATTTTCAAGGTGTGGCAAAATCGGTGCTCGCCAAAGTCGGAATTCCGACCTCGCCTTACGCCCCCAGCCGCACCGGGATCTGCATCGCGCAAGCGAACGTCTCGAACGCCTGCCAGGCACGGCGCTCCATCTCCGGTTCGTCCGCGGCCTCCATTACGTCGATCAGCGGTTCGGTGTGCTCGGCGATAGACAGGGTGCGCAAGAAGCCCACCGCCTCATCCATCGAGTTCAGGACGATGGTCGGCCGGAAGGCATCGACCTGCATGGGGCGGATGTCGGTGCACGGCATGGCTCGGTTCTCCTGCATGAACGGTCGCCCCCGTCATCGCGATTCTGGTGGCGAAACGCGCCCCCACTTTGGGGGAGATGTGACAATTCCGAGGAAGGCGGCCGTGGTCGTCATTTGTCGTCACCACCGAGCAACATCCGTGCCGCGGCCTCTGCGTCCAATTTGGACCAACAGGAATTGGTCTGTGCCCACCAACACCACCACCGCGAGGCCCTGATGGCGACGCTCGATATCGAGAAGCTGCGAAAGGTTCGTGGCCTGATGACCGGCGGCGCGACCGAGGGCGAGCGCGCTGCCGCCCACTCCCGCGCCGAGGCCATCGCCAAGGCCGCCGGAATGACGCTGAAGGTCGCCTTATCCAAGTTGGACGCCCCGGCTCAGCCGAAACCTCGCAGTTGGTTCGACGACTTTGCTGACGCGATGGAGGCGAAGGAGCCGGGGTATAAGGCCCGCGAGGCGGCGAAGCAGGCGGAACGCAATGCGCGGGACGCCCGGCGCCGCGCCGAGGTGCTGGCCGCCTATGGATCGGAAGCCGCCCTATTCATCCGCACCGAGCGCGAGGCGCTGCTGGAGGCCGCCATTGCGCCGTTGGCAACGTGGGATCAATGGACCGACGATGCCGGCACGGTGCACCGCTTTGCAAAAGCCTTGGACGGCGTGGCCAGCGACTTCTGGAACGTCAAGGACATCACGCCGGCAATCCGCGAAGTAGTCACCAGCGCTTACCCATGGCCTGCCACGCTCGCCGAGGCCCTTTCCGAGGTGAAGGATTGGGACCGTCTGCGCTGGGACCGTGGTTTGTTCTGCCGCCCCGGCGAATGGAGCCACTATGCCGAGGTGGAATGCCGCGTGACGCTTCTGGAAGACGAACTGAAGAGCGGCCGGCCCGCGGCGTCCTGGGATGACCTGCAGGCGCGGTTCGACTGGAAGCGGTACACGGAAGAGCGCACCTGGATCGATCCCACCCCGCGCGATGATCCGTTTCTTGATCGCCTCGAGGCCGATTTCGCCTTCCTCAAGGCGAGTGCTCAGGCCGCCGGGCAGGAAAGCACCGCCCCCAACGGTTCGCAGGCTGCATCAGCCCCTCAGCCCGCCACCCGCCGCACCAACGCGCAGAAGCGCGCCGACGTGTTGTCCATGTTGGACACCCATCCAGATCTGTCCGACCGGGAGATTGCCAGGCGGGCCGGGGTGTCGCCGCAGACGGTGAACACACATCGGCGTACCCGCAAGCCGGCAGCATAGGAGACCGAACCATGCCCACCACCAAGACCTCGCTTTTCGCTTCCCTCCTGCGCACCGTCGCGGACTGGGCCAGCGCCCCCCATGGGACGCCGAAGCCTTCAGCTCGCGCCGAACGTCGGCGCCGTGCCCGGCAGAGGTTGAAAGCCCGCGCGACGCTGGCCGACCTGTACCAGACCGCCGCCGAGAACCTCGGCGCTCAGGTCGATGCCCTGCGCCAGATGGTGGACGGGCTCAATGCGGACCGCGAGCGGCTGCAGCAGCAGATCCAGATCCATCACGAATGCATGGAAGACCTCGGCCGGCGCAATGCCTACCTGCTGGACCAATGCGCCACGTCGCAGCACGAGGCCGAGCACTGGAAGCGCTTCGCGGAAGGAGAGCGCGCGCAAGAAGCGGAAATTGCCCGGAAACTTCAATTAAATTGATGTTTCGACCGCTCGTGAACTTCTGTGAACTCCGATGGACTCTCGGAAGATGTAATACATCAACAAATATCGTGAGACGCATCCTCACCACGCCTCGTGATCTAATGTATTCTTCAAAAAAACGGAGATGTGCAGATGATCGCGAGTTACCCTGAATTCATGACCATGCGTGGCCCTCAGGGGTTCACTGCGGCGATCAACGAAGCAGCGGCGCGGGAAAACCTGTCGCTGAGCGAATTCGCCCGGCGCGCCATTCTGGAGCGCATCGAGCGCACCGGCGTGACGCCGCCGGCCGTGAAGCACACCGTGAAGCGGGAGGGCTGATCCATGTGGGACATTCCTTCGTTCGCAATTCCTGTTCAGGTCAACCAGGGCGGCCAGATCGCATCCTATGCCGACAGGCTGCTGGGCAGCTTCGACCAGGGCCGCGCCTCGCGCCGGGAACAGGACATCCTCACCGGTCGCAAGGCACTGGGCGAGGAAATGGCGGCGAACCCAACAGCGACGCCGAATTACCAGACCTATGCCCAAAGGTTGCTCGGGAATGGCGACCTGGAGGGCGCCGGCACCTTCATGAAACTCGGGCAGCAGGCGACGCAAAACGACTTCGAGCGGCAGCGCATCGACCTGATGCGCCAGCGGCTGGACAAGGATGGGCGCCCGACCTACGGGCTCACGCCGCAATTCGGGGTGGACGCGCAAGGCAACCCCGTGATGCTGCAGTTGGGCAGCAACGGCACGGTACGGCAGGCACAAACGCCGCCGGGCGTCAGCCTGTCGAACAAGCCCATCGTGAGCGATGCCGGCACGCACTTCGTCCTGACGGACCCGATCACGCACCAGCCCATCACCACCATTCCGAAGAACGTGGCGGGCAAGGCGGCAGCCGGAGAGGTCGGGAAGGCGGCGGGCCAAGCCCAAGCCCAGTTGCCCGGCGCCGAGGGCATGGCAAAGCAGATCGGCGACCAGATCGACGCGCTCGCGAGCGATCCCAAGTTGCCGGAGATGCTCGGGCCGATGGCGTCGCACATGCCGAACGTCTCGGCTGACGCCGCCCGCGTGCAGGCCAAGATGGACCAGCTTCGCGGCGGGGTGTTCCTTCAGGGTTACGGGATGCTCAAGGGCGGCGGCGCCATCACGGAGGTGGAGGGGCTGAAGGCCGAACAGGCCATGGCCCGCCTCAGTGCCGCGCAGAGCCTGGACGACTACAAGGCGGCGCTCGGCGAGTTCAAGGATGCGCTCACCACTGGTCTCGCAAAGCTCAAGGCGCAGGGGGCGATGGTGCCGGGTGCGGGCCAGAACTTCGGGGCTCCGGGCGGGACACCGACTGCGGGCGCGTCTCCCGCCAGTGGCCAGGGCGGCCGCCCTGCGCTCGTCCCCGGCGCCGTCGTCAACGGCTACGTCTATCGTGGTGGCGACCCGAAGAGCCCGCAGTCGTGGGGGCAGGCACAATGAACCCGTGGGAGATGGACTGGGCTGCTACCAGCGCCCCCGCCGCCGGACCGAGCTACGCGACGCGCCTTCTTGGCCCCACACCGCGCGTCACCACCTATTCGCCCCAGCGCGGTGGTGACCGGATGGAAGGCGGATATGAGGCGTCGCGGCCGGGCCCGGACGGACAGGCCGTCGTGCGCACGCTGGAAGATTTCCGTACCGGCGCCGCGCCCTATGTGACCATTGCCGGGAACCCCAACCTCTATGGCCGGCAGTACACGGTTCCCGAGGTCTCCTACGCTGTCGGCGGCCAGCGCTACACCCTGCGCGACGTGCCCGTGGTTGTGCACGACACCGGCAGCGCCTTCCGGAACGCGCCCGACGGTCGGTTTGACGTGCCCATCGGCCGCGACCTCAACCCGCGCGACACCAACCAGGGGCTTTCCGGCGTGCAGTTCGTGCCGCGGCAGGGGGCCGCCATGGCCTATGCCCCCGAACCGCCGAAGCCGGCAGGAGTGCAGGCCATCGAAAACGCCATCCGTCCCGTTCCCGGCGCTGATCCCATCCCGCCGCGGCCGCAGTTCGGCGGACAGGCCCGCCCCTGGCAGGATGGTGCGGTTCAGTCCATGCCAGCGCCACCGGTGGATGATGGCCGGCCGCCGTGGGAGATGGACTGGGGCACCCCGGCGCCGCAACAGGCCGCGCAGGCTTCCGGCCCGATGCCGTGGGAGATGGACTGGAGCGGTCACGAAGCGGCACAGCCTCAGCAGCCCGCTCCGTCTGGCCCTTGGAACAACCTGACGGCCGGACTCAACGACGCCATCTATTCTACCCTCGGCGCTCCGGTGGATGCTGCGACGTGGCTCACCAACAAGGGCGTGCAGGGCGTCAATGCCGTGACCGGCGCCGAGCTGCCGCAGGCACGCGCCAATCTGCCGGGCTCCAGCCGGTGGCTGGCCGGCGCCGGTGAAGCGGTGGGCGTCAACGATCCCGCCAAGGTGCAGGCCACGACCATCCCGGAGAAGCTGGCCCGCGCGGCCGGCACCGGTGTCGGCGGCATGATTGCCCCCGAAGCGGCCTTGGGCGCACTCAACCGGGCCGGTGCCGTCGGCGAAGGCGCTATGAACACGCTTGGCTCCATTTTCGGCCGCTCTGCCTCGGTGGGAGATGTCGCCACCAATGCGGCGGTGGGTGCTGCTGCCGGCGTCGGCGGCCAGATGGCCGGCCAGGTGGTGCCCGAGCCGTGGAAGCCTCTCGCCGAGACAGCAGGCAACCTCGTGGGCGGCGCAGCGGGCGCCGGCGCCATCGCGGCCAGCCGGGGCGCTGCCCAACTGCCGCAGGCGTGGCGCGACTTCCGCCTGTCCGATCCGGCAACGCAGGAGGCGGCGGCCGGCGCGCGGCTGCGCCAGGCTGCGACCGATCCGGCGGCGGTGCGCGATGCGCTGGACGTGGCCGCAGCGTCGAAGACGGTGGGCCTGCCCTCCGAGCCCGGCGCCGTGCCGCGTAATCTGGTAGCGGGCTCCGAGCCCACCACCTTCCAGTTGACCGGCGATATGGGCCTTGGCGGCCTGGAGCGGGCCAGCGCCAGCCAGTACCCGGCTGAGTTCATGCAGCGCCGCGCCGACCAGAACGCGGCCCGCGTCGGCGCGCTGGAGGGCATCCAGCCCAAGGGTGCGCCTGAGCAGGTGGTTGGCGTGCTGCGCCAGAACCTCGCCGCGCTGGACGAAGCCACGGGGCAGGCTCTGACCAGCGCCACGAACACGGCGCGGGAGGCGGCGGCCCGGCTGGGCGGCGAGGGCGCGCCCGAGGTCTACGGCGCCGGCATCCGGCAGAACATCATGGATGCCCGCGAGGTGGTAAAGGAGCGCGAGCGCGCCCTGTGGAAGGCTGTTGATCCGGCCGGAACGCTGGCGCTGCCGGCGACAGAGACGGCGCGCACCGCAGCTGAGACGCAGGCCACGATGCCGGCGAGTGCCAAGCCTATGTCGGGGGAGGAAGCGGCCATCTTCGGGATGGCGCGTCGCTTCGGGGCTGCCGTCGCACCCTTCTCCGAGGTGACGGCGCTGCGCAGCCGGATTTCCGATGCCATGCGGCAGGAGATGAAGGACAACGGTCAGACGGTGCAATATGCCCGCCTTGCCCGGCTTCGCGCCGCCGTCGAGCGTGATCTGGAAACGGCCGTTCTTGATCAGGCCGAGCGGGAAGCGCAGGGCATGGCATCGGGCGCAGTCTCGCTCGAAGACACCATGTTCGGCCGGATGCAAGCGGTCGTGGGCGCTCCTGGCGACTGGCCCGGCCCGACGCCTGGCGCGACCATGAGGGCGGGCGGCACGGCTGCCGGTGCCGGGCCGGGTCGCTCCGATGCCGTGATGAACGAGGCCGCGGATATCGCGCTGGGCCGCAAGGCACCCTACCGACCGCCGTCCTTCCTCAAGTGGATCGAGCGCAATGGCGGCATCCGCTACGACGACAACGTGGCGGCCGCGCTGGACGCCGCGGATCGGCGGCACGGGAACCTGCTGAACCGGTCCGGCCGCAGCGTCGATGAATGGGGCGTCTCGATTGCCGAACGTGCCGGGTGGGCGGATCGTCCGGACCAGAATGAAATCCTCGACTGGATCGCCGAGGCCGCGAACGGGCGCGAGCCGGACTGGTGGACCGCGCTCCATGCGAGCCCTGACCGGCAGGACGCAGCGCGCCTTGCCGATCATCTGACGCGAATTGCCGCCGAAGAGGGTATTTCGCTTCGCTCGCGACAGGCGGCGCTTGACTTGCTCCGCCGGGATGCCGAGCTTTACGGCCTTGGCGCTCCAGGAGAACGGAGCCGCATCAGGGACCGAGCGGGCCAATATGGATCAGAATCCCCCGCCTCCGGGCCAGAGGCCGCGCCGCCCGGTGGTGGGAGCGGCGTTGGCGTTGGAACTTCTGGATATGCCGGAGGCGCGGCGGGCGGGTTTTCTGGATTTTCTGGAGAAGGGCGCTCGCCGGGATGGCGATTTGGGAGTGCTCCGGGAGATCAAGGCTTTCCGGGAGAAGGGCTGGTCAGTCCTAATTTCGATGAGGCAGCCCTAGAACGTCTTCGCGCCGCATCCGAGGCGACAAAGCAGCGGGCGCAGACCTTCGACAGTGGCAGGGTGGGTGCCGTCACCAGGCGCTCTGGAGCCTCCGGTCCGTTCCAGGCGGAAGCCTCGGTCGTTCCCGCCCGCTTCTTCCTGCCCGGCCCGCGCGGCTTCGAGGCCATGCAGGCGCTGCGCACCGCCGCGCCAGAGGCTCTGCCGCAGATCCGCGACTATGCCATCTCCACCCTGCGCAAGGCGGCGGAAAGCCCTCTAGATGGCACGCTCGACCCGGCCAAGGTGCAGGCGTGGCGCCAGAAGCACGCCGATGCGCTCCGGGCCATCCCCGAGGTGGACCGCATGCTGGCCGACCCAGTGCAGGCGTCCGAGACCATGGCCCGCCTGGCCGCCGAGCGGAAAGCCCAGCTGGACGCCTTCGAACAGGGCGCCGTGGCTCGCCTGCTCAGGGTGGAGGACCCGGCGGACGTGACGCGAACCATCGGCGGCATCTTCAGCCGGCAGGACGCCGTGCAGCAGATGAACCGTCTCGCCCGCGAAACCGCTGGCGGCGAGGAAGCGCGGCAGGGCCTGCGCAAGGCCGTGGCCGATTACGTCAACCTGCGCTTCATCGGGAACACCGAGGGCGCAACCTCCGGCGCGGACATGATGCGCTCGGACGCCTTCCAGCAGTTCCTGCGGCAGTCCGCTCCAGCGCTCAAGACGGTGCTTTCCGGTCCCGAAATCATGACGCTCCACGCCATCGCGGCCGACCTGAAGCGGTCCAACCGCTCGGTGGCGGCCGTGAAGCTTCCGGGCCAGTCCAATACGGTGCAGGACGCGCTGGCGGTGGGGCAGGCCGGCGGCGCGCAATCCTGGCTCTCGCGCCTGCTTTCGCCTGGTGCGCTGGCCAGTGCTGGTGCTGCGGCCGGCAGCATGGCCAGCGGCGGCCTCGGGGCGGCAGCTGGCGCCGGTGGTGGTGCCCACATCGGCCGCGTAATCGAGGCGATGCGACAGGCCGGCCTCGCGAGCGTGGACGACATCGTGAAGGACGCGCTGCTGAACCCGGAGCGGGCGCGGGCGCTGCTGGCGAAGGTTCCGGATGCGCCGACGCGCGGGCAGGCGATCAGTCTCGCTCGCGTCTACATGCGGGCGGTGACGGCTGGCGCTGGAGACCGCGAGGAGCGGCAACGGCCGGCTCCCGCGCCTGCGTCGCCCCGTGCTCCCTGGATTCCCACACCAGCATGGGGCGGTTCTGGCTCGCCAGCCGAGCGCCTGCTGGGCGTGGGGCCGTGACCATGCCCCCACTTCGCAACGGCCGCCGGGAGCGCTTCGCCCAGCTCGTGGCCGAAGGTCGGACGGCGGTGGAAGCCTATACCGAGGCCGGCTTTCGCGAGAACCGACAGAACGCCCACCGTCTGGCCAACGATCCGGACGTGCGGCGTCGCATTGCCGAGCTACAGGAGAGAGGCGCCATGCGCGCGGAAATCACCCTGGCGGACGTGACCGAGCACCTGAAGCGCATCGCCATGGCCGCAGAGGCAGAAGGCGGCGCGCCGGGGCTCTCGGTGGCCCGCGCCGCCTGGATGGACGTGGCGAAGCTCAACGGGCTGGTGGTGGACAAGAGCGAGAGCGTGAGCGTCACCCACACGATTACCGACAAGCCCATGTCGGATGAGGAATGGGCGGCGGAGTATGGGGCGGGCGAGAACGAAGCTTCCTAGTGGCTCGGGCGAATGGTTCGCCATCGAGGTGGCCCAGGACGGCTGCGCGCCGCCCGCGCCGTGATGAGCTAGTGCGGCTCAGGACCTGTTTATTTGCCTTGAGCGTCCTCCGATGTCACCAATGAGGGAGCTGTAAACGGGGGCTGGGACAATACGGAGGGCCAAGACATGCGCCTCACGTCTCCCGCATTTATCGACGGAGCATCCCTTCCGCGCAGCTTCACCTGCGATGGGAAGGACATCTCGCCGCCTCTGGCCTGGACCGGCGCGCCGTCGAGCACGAAAAGCTACGTGGTCCTGTGCGAGGATCCCGATGCCCCTTCCGGCATCTGGCACCACTGGGCGGCCTACGACATCCCACCTCAAGTGACGGCCCTGGGGGCGGATGCGGCCGGCCATGCAGAGCAACTGGGATTCCGGCATGGCATAAATGACTTCAGCCGCATCGGCTACGGCGGCGCCTGTCCCCCGCACGGGCACAAGGCACATCGCTACCGCTTCCATGCGCTGGCGGTCGATGTGGAGCACCTGCCGGTCCTGCAAGGCGCGTCCTGTACCGAGGTGGAGCGTGTCGCGCGCAAGCACCTCCTCGCGGAAGCGCTGGTGGTCGGCCTCTACGAGCGATGAGGGCGACGCGGCTGTTCCTGTGCGCGACGTGACCAGGCTCGGCATCGATCAGATCGGGGGAGCCGGGCGACCGCGGGGGCAGACCGCCCGGCTCCCGCCCGCCCCGGTCAGGGCTTGGGGCAGACGCTGAACGTATCATGGGCAGCGGCAAAGACCGGCATCGTGGAAACCAGATGCCGGTCGCAATGCTTCAGGCCACCTCTACATCGCGGCCGCCATTGCGCTTGTCACCATGAATGCAGTGTAACACATTGTGCCGCGCTGGGCGCACCGCTCGGCGCCGACACAGCGAGCCGCCCGTGATCTTCTGGCTCTTCTTATTCGTGTTTCTCGTCTTCTGCTTCTACGCGATACTTCCCACTACCTTAGCGGCCTTCATCGCGATTCAATACGTGAAGCGATGGGTGCGAAATCGACTGGGGAAGTCATAGGGCGAGGACGGAGAGCCACCTCGTGCCCCCATGCTAAATCCTGGCTTTTCAGCCTCACCCCCGGCTGCCCATGGTTCAGGAGCTCAACGCCGGCGGTGCGGGGGCTCCTGAGATACCGGGTCATTGCCGCCGCACCAACCGCACGCCCGGTCCACCGTCTAGCGCCTCCCCCTCCGCCAGAAAAATGATCCCGGCACTCTCCAGCGCGGCACGAATAGCGGCAACCGTCTTTTCGCGGAGCCCTTCGCCTCGTTCTAGGCGCGCAATCGTGTCCGGCGAAACTCCCGCCAACTCGGCGAGGTCCCGAACCCCTAGGTCAAGCGCAGTACGGGCCATCTTGCATTGGATAGGGAGCAATTCGTAACCTCGTTACGATTTATGTTGACGCTTATCGCCAGATGCTCATATCGTATCAGTGTTACGATTATGCAGCAACGGAAGCGGCAATGCCCACTTTCAACCTCTCCCACATCATGCGCCGTGCCTGGTCACTCCTGCGGCAGTCCATGGCGCCCTTCAGCCGGCCAGCCTTCGCCGCCCACCTGCGGCAGGCGTGGGAAGAGGCCCGCAATGCCCCGGTGACGCCGTGGGCGGTGCTGCAGCGCTACGTGTCGGTGCCGCGCGGCTGCCACCGAGCCGAGGTCATCCGCCGCGCCGAGCACGCCCTGAATGCCGCCCGCATCACTGCGGCGCGCTACCGGAATGCGCCCGAGCCCCGCGACGCCTACGCCGCACGCAAGCGCAGCGCCGACCTCCAGCGGCTCAACGCCCTCGAATTGATCGTGCGCGATGAGAAGGCCGCCGCCGGCATCGCGGCCACCTACACCGCCCGGCGTGATGGGACCGGCTTCGTCCTGAAGCGCAACGGTGTCCAGTTTGGACGCCTCACCGGGTCGGCCGGTGCGCTCACCTTCACCACCACCGACGCTGCCCTCGCCGAGCGGGCGGGCACCACCTTCGCATCATGGGAGGACTTCCCCGCCATGCTCGCCAAGGTGCGGGCCGCCGACGAAGCCCTTCGCCTTTCCCGCATCGCCTGATCCCGCCCGGCGGCGTGTCCGCCCCTCTGACCGCTTCCAACATCACCGGAGAACACCAATGCCGAAGCCCACCGCGGCGGCAAACGCCGCCCCTATGCCCATCACCACCCGCCGGACCTTCCTCAAAGCCGGCGGAGCGCTGGGCACCGTTGCTGCCCTCGCAGTGCCTGTGGCCGTCCTGCCGAAGGCGGAGGCGGCGGAGCACCCCGACGCCGAGCTGCTGCGCCTGGGCGCTGAATTCGAGCGCAATCTGGTCCTGCTGAAAGCGGAGATGGAGCGCAACGCGCCGGTGCGTGAGCGTTACGCCCGCGCTGTGGAGCGGCGGAGAGGCGACCTCAATCGCGAGCCGTTCGACAACTTCGTGAAGCGGAGGGTCGTCGTTGAACATGATGATGCAATCGACCGGGAAGACGCCTTCTTCAACGCGATGGACGCGCTCGCGGAACGGATCAGGGAAAAGCCAGCCACGGGGGTAGCCGGACTTGCGGTCAGAGCGCGTGTCGCAGCCTATGACTCCCACATCCTCTTGAAGCCGGACAACCATCCCGATCTGCAAGAGTGGGATAATCAATGCCTGCTGTCCTTCTTCCGCGAGGTGGAGCGCATGGCGAGGGAGGCGGCCCATGTCTGAGCGCAGCCCCTCCCGCCGCTCCCTCCTGAAGGGCGCAACCGCCGCGCTCCTCACCGTGCCGGCCACCATCACGGCCTTGGAGGCAGACCCGCTATTCGACCTCGTCACCGCCTATCACGATGAATGCGCGTGGCTCGATGCACTCGATGGCGGATTTTCAGACGTCACCCCAATGCCGGTTTGGGACGCGCTGAACCTGGGCCACGTGCCGACTGCAACCACCAAGGAAGGGGCCACTGCGGCCCTTAAGCTGGCGGTGGAGTTGAGCGATAGTTTCGGGGGCGCAGAGGCCATCAAGAACCTCATCCATGCCGCCCTCGGCTTCCTTGAAGGAGCCGCAGCATGACCCGCCGCACCTCCGCCGGCAAGCCGGTGCATGCTGGCCCGCAGCTTCCGGCTGTCCAATTTGAGCACCAGCCCGAGCTGCGGGCGCTCATGATGTTCCCGACGCTGCCGCCGGGCCACATGACGTTTCCGGTCCCGGATGACGCCTTCTATCCGCGCCTGCGCCGCGGCGAGTTCGCCGTGGTGGACCTGGCCGACCACCAGCCGGCCGAGGGCGAGCTGTTCCTGATTTCCTACGGGTCACCGAACACCGAATGCGGCTTTGTCTATCGCATCTGCCAAATGCGCAGCCGGATGGAATTCCAACGCCCGGATGGGTGCGTGGTGCTCCGGCCGGAAGATGGCGCGGTGCCGTCCGTGTGCTGGACCGCCTGCCACTGGTTCCCGCCGGGCACGCGGGAGGCATACACCGCCGCCCTGCGCTCGGTCTGCGTCGGCACCAGCGAAGGCCCCTTCACCACCGAACACGCCGCCGAGAAGCTGGTGGGGCGCGTCGTGGGGGTGTGGGTGCCGAGGCGGTGAGCTTGGCCTTAGGCTACAAACAAGGGTTCATCACCGGCTCGCGCGGTATCGATAAGAGGTCCGTCGTTTGCTCACGAAGCGCTGAGGCACCACGACTGCGAAACATCTGGTAAAACTTCTCTGTGTCTCCCGCACATATATTGCCGTGCAACCTTAACATTTCGAGTCCTTTGGCTCGAAGAGCGTTAAGCTGTTCTTTAGAAATAGGACGTGTACTGTTCGCGATGATGAACTCGTCTATGCGCGCGATGGATTGATCCAGCTCGGCCTGGAACGCCGCGTCCTGGCTGGGATGGCACTCTCGACCGACAAGCCGGACGGCATCGAAGATGCTCCAAATGCACAGGACGGCGCCTTTCCCTGTATTGTCGACCTGAAAGGCTTGATTGCCGAGGCGGTACGTTTCCACAGAGCCGGACGGTGCGGCCGGAATTTGATCGGCGCATGCCAGTGCCGTGAGCACAGGCATGAGAACGGCGGCGAGTGCGAGAGCACGCGTCGATCGGTACAGCATCAGCATACCCTTCCTATTTGGGATCAGCACAGCAGCCTGCCGGATTGATTTCGCAAGTCCGCCCTCTTCGTCAGCCCCGGACTGGCAACGAGGACAAGGCCGCGCTCGCAGCAAAGATCTTCAACCGGGTGTGGGAGGCGGCGTTAGACGGCGCGTCCCGACGCGGGCAAGGCGACTGTAGCTGCAGGCCTCTTTCACCACCGAAGACGCTGCTGAGAAGATTAGCTCAGGTGCCCCCTGCTTGACGTGGCTCATCATGCTGCTCGTACATGGACGGGACTTAGCGCAAGCTGCACACATGAAAAAGTCCGCTGGCGAGCGCGGGCTGGGCAGGGATGAAAAGCGCCGCAGGAGTGGACCTATAATAAATGGGTCTCACGGATGCGGGGCATAGTCAGGTGCCGAATTTGGGGTTGGCCCCATCGGGTTTGAGCGCTGGGCCACGGAGAACCTAGGGTTCGAGAGCTGACACCCGCCGACAGTCGCCAGCATTACGGCCATGATCACCACTCGCCCTATCCTGCCCATTCTCACCCCCCCCCCAACCTTGACTATGCAACCATAGCGCTACTGTCGTCGCTGAACATGCGGCGAAGTAGCATGATGCAATAGCGCCGATCCCGGATTGGGCCTGGAGCTGGCCTAACGGCCGCTGTCCCATCCAATCCCGCCTGATCCCGGCAAATCCCGAAAGGTGCCATCCAGGGGCCAACGTCGCGATTTGCTGGTATTTTTGCTGGTATCTGCAAAGAGCCATTAGACTTATATATTTGATATTTAACAAATATTTCTACCTATTGTCCGTCCTGCCGGGCCACCAAATATATCAATACTTTAGACTAAATTGACGGTCTTCTCACGGGTCGCACTCAACTGAGGGAGGCGAGTGGGTGGCCTGCGAGGCCGCCATCAATGGCATCCTGTTGTCCGACTTGAGCGTCAACCACCCAAAAACCATGCCCCGTGGCGCTTACGGGGGCCGATGAGCTTGAGGCCGGATGCCGTCGCCGCAGCACGACGCGAAAGTCCTGCTGAGGCCGCTGCGCGGCGATGCCTCCCGATCATCGCGCAGGGAGAGCGGACGGAGCAGCCCTGCGAACCGTATAGACGCTCAGGCCGCGAGCCAGCGGGCGACATCATCCGGTTTCGGCAGGCCGCCGGCGTGCACCACCTTGCCGTCGATGACGATGCCGGGGGTCGAGGCGATGCCGTAGCCGGCGATCAGCGCATAGTCGGTGACCTTTTCCACCGTGACGTCGAGCCCGAGCTTGGCCGCCTCATCCCGCACCATCTGCGCCGTGGCCTCGCAGCGGGAGCAGCCGGGGCCGAGCACCTTCACGTCCTTCATGGCTTGTGCCTTTTTGTTTCAGGAAAACAGCGCGTTGAACAGGAAGCCCACGGCGAGGATGCCGGCGCCAACCACACCGATGAACACGGCGATCAGCTTCAGGCTCAACACTTTGCGCAGGATGATCATTTCCGGCAGCGACAGGGCGATGACTGCCATCATGAAGGCGAGCACGGTGCCCAGCGCAGCGCCCTTGGCCAGCAGAGCTTCCACCACCGGGATGATGCCTGCGGCATTGGAATACATGGGAATGCCCAACAGGACCGCCGCCGGAACCGACCACCACGCATCCCGCCCCATGATGGAGGCGAGCAGATCCGCCGGCACGAAGCCGTGGATGAAGGCGCCCGCGGCGATGCCGGCGATGATCCACATCCAGACCTTGCCGACGATGTCGCGCACCGCGTCGAGGCCCGCCCTGATGCGATCCACCAGCGTCATGCCGTTTGGCGGCAGCTCGACCGGAGCGGCGCGCACATTGCGCACCCAGTCTTCCAGCCAGCCTTCCAGGTGCAGCCGGCCAATGACCCAGCCGGCGACGATGGCGACAGCGAGGCCGAAGGCCAGATAAGTGAGCGCCACCTTCCAGCCTACGAGCGCGAACAGCAGGCCCAGCGCCACCTCATTGACCATGGGCGCGGCGATGAGGAAGGAAAACGTAACGCCGAGGGGGACGCCGGCGGAGACGAAGCCGACGAACAGCGGCACCGCCGAGCAGGAGCAGAACGGTGTGACGATGCCGAGGCCAGCGGCCGCGATATTGCCGAGCCCCTCACGCTTTCCGGCGAGCAGCGCACGGGTGCGCTCGGCCGAGAAGAAGCTGCGCACCACGCCCATGGCGAACACCACCAGGGTCAGCAGCATCAGCACCTTGGGCGTGTCGTAGACGAAGAATGCCACCGCTTCGGCAAGATGGCTGCCCGGCTCCACCGGCAGGCGGGCCACCAACCATTGGGAGAACGGCGCGAGCTGGGCGTAGACCACGAACCAGAGGGCGATAGCCGCGACCGTTGCCGCCGCCCAGACGAGGGGAGATGCCTCCCGGGGCGGCTTGCGCCCGGTCAATGACAGGTCGGCGCTCATGCGGCTCTCCTGTTCGATGTCGCGTCGAGACTGATGAGGACTGCATCGATGATCGCCGCCTGCTCGGCCGGCAATTCGGGATTACGGCGGTACCGCACCCATTGGGCATCCCGCCGATCCACCACGACGCCGGCCTGCTTGAGCACCGCCATATGGCGCGACATGCGGGATTGGGTCACGCCGAGGACGCGCACGAGCTCGCAGACACAATGCTCCCGCCCATCCCAAAGGAGGCGGACCGCTGCGAGGCGGGTGGGCTCGGCCAGGGCCGACAGGAGGGTGAGAGCGGACTGCATGGGAGACAGTTACTCTCATGCGCATATGCGTGCAAGCGCATTTTCTGTCGACCTCTGTCGCCGGTAGCGTGGTGATTTCGGCCATCGGTGATGACGTTTTCGGGTGTGCCAGCCCGTCGCCGAGGTTCGGGAGGCTGGGCCGCGGAAGCTCGGCCCGGATCATGGTGGGCGGCTGCGGTGAGCTCTCCGGCGTCATGAGCACCTTCCCTGCACAAGAGCTGAAGCGCGGATTCTTTTCGTCGGGCCGCAGCTTCAAATGGCGTCCGGCTGGACGGACTGGCGCAGTGTGTAGAATCCGACTATTTCTCTTGAATGTTCAGTCATGATCTGGTGCTTCGTCATGGGTTTGGCTCTCGCGATCGCCGAGACAAGCGTATTCGCCTTCGGTCTCATTCTGTTTATCGCGCAGCTGGCTGCGCACGGTATCGGATTCTGGCTTGGTCGACGCGGCGCAACGCGGCAGGCGAACCCGGAGGCGGTCGGAGTGATCGTGGGCGGAATGTTGGGGCTGCTCGCTTTCGTCCTGGCCCTCACCCTTTCCTTTGCCAACAGCCGGTTCAGCGAACACCGGCAAGGTAGTGTTACCGAAGCCAATGCCATTGGCACGGCCTGGCTCAGGGCCAAGGCCGTGGGCAATGCGCGGGGCGACGCTATTGCAAGCCTGCTCGAAGACTATGTTCAGGTGCGCGCCGACTTCGTCAGGGCAAACCGCGATCCGGCCGCGATAGACGCACTCAACCAACGTTCCAATGCGCTTCAGTCGCAAATGTGGGGTCATCTGTCGGCCATCGTGCGTGAACAGCCAAACCCGGTGTCGGCGGCCTTGATGAGCGCCTTGAATGACACATTCGACGCCGGGACCAGCGAGCGATTCGCGTACTATATTACGTTGCCGCCCCAGCTGTTCTGGCTCCTCATCGGCATGACATTGCTCAGCATGGGCTGTCTTGGCTATCAATTCGGGCTCAAGAAGCAGGCTTCGATCGTGTTGATCGTGGTTTTGACGGCCATGTGGACATGGGTCATCATTGAGATACTTGACCTTGCCTCTGCCCGCCTCGGCTACATCCGCACTGGAACTGCAGTCTATGACTGGACAATTCAAGGCTTCAAGGGCGGCGTCAACATTCCCCCGTTGCCGCGCTGAAGTCATCGGGCAACGGCAGTCGGCGATGTGCGGGCGCACAACTTGGCCTTAGACGAAACGCCTTTCGTCGCGACGGGCGACAGTGCGGGTCAGTTCGTACCTCTGCAACGTCCCTGCGCAGGCACCACGCGGGATCAGGCAACCTCCGTCAATCCTGCCCTTCGAAAACGGGAGGGCCATGTCTCCGTTCGACATATGAAACGGGCCGTCTCAAATTGCAAAATACACATCAAGATACCTGCGACCGGCATTCAAATATTATTGACCACTATGGTCTCCCGAAAAACTCTGACACTATGGCCTGCCGCAATTAACTTCATTGGGCGCAAAGTCGGCAACAGATACCAGTTATCGATCGACCTTCTTTGAGGAGAACCTCGTGTATGCTTTGAACTGCTGACAGAGGTTCAATGCAGGGTCGGTGCCTGTGCATTGATGCAGGGGAGTGGGATCATGGCCTTCATCGATATCTTCGCCATCATCGTCCTCGTCGTCGTCATCGCTTCCGCCGTGGCGCTCTTCGTCATCCTCGGGATGACGCCTGGCGCCATCGCCCGGCGGCGCTCCCACCCCTGGGCGGAGGCGGTTTCGGTCGCCGGCTGGGTGACGCTCCTCTGCGGCTTCGTGCTGTGGCCCATTGCGCTCATCTGGGCCTATGTGGACGTGCCCGCCCGGCCGGAGCGCAAACAGGAGGCGGCGCAATGATCGTCCTGCTGCTGAACCTCTATATCGCGATCCTCGTCACCCTGATCTGGCTGAAGATCATTCCCAACACCCTGCTCTGGAAACTGTCGCCCATCCCCGTGCTGGTGCTGCTGAACGTCGTGCTCTTCATACCCATGGGATGGGGTGCCCCGACAGGCGGCGCCATCATCGGGCGGCACTCCGTTTCCATCGTTCCCGACGTGAGCGGAGAAGTGATCGAGGTCACGGTATCGCCCAACGTGTCCCTCAAGGCCGGCGATGTCCTGTTCCGCATCGATCCCACGCCCTACTCAGCCCAGCTGCGCGCGCTGGAAGCGCAGCTGAAGCTCGCCGAGACCCGCCTTGCCCAGATGACCGAGCTGGCCCGGAAGCAGGCGGCGCCGGAATTCAACGTCGAAGAGCGTCAGAGCGAGGTGGACCGGCTCAGGGCGCAGGTCGATGGTGCCCGGTGGAACCTTGACAAGACGATCGTCCGCGCTCCGGCGGATGGCTATGTCACCAATCTGGCGCTGCGCAAGGGCGCGCGCGTGTCGAACCTGGCGGTGTCTCCGGTGATGGCCTTCATCGATACCACCGAGGCGGTCACCATCATTCAGGTTCCGCAGAACTATGCACGCTATATCGAACCGGGGCAGAAGGTGGAGATCACCTTCAAGCTTCTGCCCGGGCAGGTCTTTACCGGTCGTGTCGAGAGCGTGCTCCAGGCCATCGCACCCGGACAGACCGCGCCGTCCGGTTCCGCCGCCGAGAACCGGGACCTGACGCCCGAGCCGTTCGTTGTACGCGCGACGCTCGACGACCCGACGCTGGAGGACCGCCTGCCGGCCGGCAGCGTGGGCAGCGCGGCGATCTATACCGAACACGTGAAGCTTAGCCACGTGATCCGTCAGGTCATACTGCGTCAACAGGCGATTCTGAACTACATCTGGCCCTATTGAGGGTACCGTCAGGAATGCGTTCGCCTTGCTGCAGGTATCACGAATAGGGAGGAAGCCATGCGGACAAAAGAGCGGTCTGCGCATGCGGCAACCTTCGCCGCGGGCCTCTCCAGCCTCGCGGTCTTGTCTCTCGCGCCCGCCCCCGCCGAGGCCGCCGAGAATGGCATCGGCTTCTACCTGCTCGGCGGCCGCGGTCCCATGGCGGGCTATATCCCGCCCCCCGGCTTCTACGTGCAGGACGACGTCTACTATTACAGCGGCAGCATCGGCGGAAATAAGCAGTTTCCTTCGGGCGGGCAGATTCTCGCCGAGGTGAATGCTCAGATCGTCGCGGACTTCCTGACCGCCACCTGGGTGCTGCCCACGGAGGTCTTCGGCGGCAACCTCGCCGTCGGTTTATTGCTACCGCTCGGCCAGCCCGACGTGTCTGCCGACGTGCTGGTCAATCCGGTAGCGGTCAATCCCGTCTCTCGCCGGGCGACCGACAGCGCCTTCATCTTCGGCGATCCGGTAGCCACCATGTCGCTCGGCTGGCATTCCGGCAATTGGCACTGGAACGTCACTGGCCTTCTCAACATCCCGGTGGGCGACTACCGGGAAGGGGAGATCGCGAACCTCGCCTTCCACCGCGTCGCAGCCGATGTTTCGGGCGCGATCACCTGGCTCGACCCGACCAGCGGCTGGGAGGCCTCGGCTGCGGTTGGCGTCACCTTCAACGGCACCAACCCGGTGACTGAGTACACCACCGGTACCGAGTTTCACGCCGAGTGGGCCGTCACGAAGATGCTGACGAAGCAGTTCTCCCTCGGCCTCGTGGGCTACTTTTACGACTAGATCACCGGCGACAGCGGACCGGGGGCGCGGCTCGGCCCGTTCGAGGGACGCGCGATTGCGCTCGGTGGGACCGTTGCCTGCAATTTTGAGTTCGCTGGCACACCGTTGTCGACTCGCGTGAAAATCTATCGCGAGTTCGACGTGGTGAACCGTCTTGAAGGCACGGCCGGCTACTTCACAGTGGCCTTTCCGGTGACGGGGGCGAAATGAGCCGTTCGATCCGCCAGAGATGTCCGTCACCGACGCCGGTTTCGCGCTCACGAGAACGCGGCACGGTATTTAATTGCCCCCAAATCTCTCCTGACGCGAAGAATTGTTCCGGCACACGGCCGGACATGTTGAAGGCCTCTTCATAAGCCAGGCAGCCTTTCCCCGTGTGCCCCGCGGACCGCCGGGACAAGCCGGAACAGCAGGAGCTAGCGATGCGCGCGATGATACTGCCCCTGACACGCCGCTTCCTGGTCATGGCCTTGCTGGCTCTGGTCGCCGTGCCGCTGGCGCACGCGCAGACCGATCCCCTTCCCTCCTGGAACCAGGGCGCCACGAAGGCCGCGATCGTCGACTTCGTCGCCCGTACCACCCGGGACGGCGGCCCGGACTTCGTTCCGGTCGAGGACCGCATCGCCGTTTTCGACAATGACGGCACCCTGTGGAGCGAGCAGCCGGCCTATTTCCAGGCGGCATTCGCCTTCGACCGCATCCGCGCCCTGGCCAAGGACCATCCCGAATGGAAGGACAAGCAACCCTTCAAGGCCGTGCTAGAGGGCGATATGAAGACCCTGGCGGGCGCCGGTGAGAAAGGGTTGCTGGAAATCGTGGCCGCCACCCATGCCGGGATGAGCGTGTCGGACTTCGGCGCGCTGGTAACCGACTGGATCACCACCGCCCGCCATCCCCGCTTTGACCGCCCCTAT
Source organism: Xanthobacter versatilis (assembly GCF_043193975.1). Classification (NCBI taxonomy): domain Bacteria; kingdom Pseudomonadati; phylum Pseudomonadota; class Alphaproteobacteria; order Hyphomicrobiales; family Xanthobacteraceae; genus Xanthobacter; species Xanthobacter versatilis. Next base: position 129,214 of record NZ_JBAFVB010000010.1, read on the forward strand.
ACCGACCTCGTCTTCCAGCCCATGCTGGAACTGCTCGCCTATCTTCGGGCGAACGGGTTTCGGACCTTCATCGTCTCCGGCGGCGGCATCGAGTTCATGCGGCCGTGGGCGCCGGGCATCTATGGCATACCGCCCGAGCAGATCGTGGGATCGTCCGGAAAGACCGAATTCCGCCTCGACGGCGACAAGCCTGAAATCGTGAAGCTACCCGCCGTCGAGTTCGTGGACGACGGGTCCGGCAAGCCGGTGGGCATCAATCGCTTCATCGGCCGGCGTCCGGTTTTCGCCGCCGGCAATTCGGACGGCGACCTGCAGATGCTGCAATGGACGACGCTGAACTCAGGACCTCGCTTCGGCCTCATCGTCCATCATACCGACGCCGAGCGGGAATGGGCCTATGACCGCGCCTCCCCGTTCGGGCGGCTCGACAAGGCCCTCGACGAGGCCCCCCGGCGCGGCTGGACCGTGGTCGACATGAAGAGCGACTGGAACGTCATCTACCCCTTCGAGAAGAAATAGAACGAAAGGAACGACAGGGCACCCCGCGGCGCCCTCATGGCGAACACTGCGGCAGAGGTGCTCTGATCGACCGCCAGGGCGACCCGGCCGGCTCCGCCTCAGGCCCGAAATCGTTTCTGCGCCGCACAAACAGGTCAATAAACACAAGCCCTGCCATGAACATCAATATTGTACCTCAGTTCAGATCGCTAAAAACTGTCTTGCTTTTGCATCTTTGCCAAAGGATCCTTTCCCTGCATTGAGGCCGTTGCTTCCCCTTATCGACGGGAACAGCGCGCAGCATGTCATCGCGGCGTCTTCAGCGGTATCTATACGTCGCAAGTTTTCATGGGAGGCGAGGATGTGTATCCGAGGATTACTGGGAGCATTCATGCTCACGGCGACCGCGACGTTGACAGCCGTCACGCCGGCAGCCGCACAGCAGCAGCCGACCTCCAAGCCCAACATTCTCGTCATCTTCGGTGACGATATCGGGCAAACCAATCTGTCGACCTATAGCTTCGGCCTGATGGGCTATCGCACGCCGAACATCGACAGGATCGCCAACGAGGGCCTGAAGTTCACCGACTATTATGCCGAGCAGAGCTGCACGGCGGGCCGTTCGACCTTCATCACCGGCCAGTCGACCCTGCGTACGGGCCTGTCAAAGGTGGGCCTGCCCGGCGCCGATCTCGGCCTTCAGGCCAGCGACGTCACCATGGCCTCCGCGCTGAAGGACCTCGGCTACGCCACCGGCCAGTTCGGCAAGAACCACCTCGGCGACCGCGACGAATTCCTGCCGACCGCGCACGGGTTCGACGAATTCATGGGCAACCTCTACCACCTCAATGCGGAGGAGGAGCCGGAGAATTTCAACTATCCGCAGGATCCCGCCTTCCGCAAGCAGTTCGGCCCGCGCGGCGTCATCAAGAGCTCGGCCGACGGCAAGATCGAGGACACCGGCCCGCTGACGCGCAAGCGCATGGAGACGGTGGACGACGAGACCTCCAAGGCCGCCATCGACTTCATCGACCGACAGGCGGCGGCCAAAAAGCCCTTCTTCGTGTGGATGAACACCACGCGGATGCATTTCCGCACCCATGTCCGCGCTGAAAACCGCAGCAAGCCCGGTCTCACCGCGCTGACCGAATATGCCGACGGCATGATCGAGACCGACAAGGTGATCGGCACGATCCTCGACAAGATCGACCAGCTCAAGCTGGCCGACAACACCATCGTCATCTACACCACCGACAACGGCCCCCACCAGAATTCCTGGCCGGATGCGGGCACCACGCCATTCCGCAGCGAGAAGAACACCAATTGGGAAGGCGCATTCCGCGTTCCGGCCCTGATCCGCTGGCCGGGGCATATCCAGCCGGGTTCGGTCGCCAACGGCATCTTCTCCGGCCTCGACTGGTTCCCCACCCTGCTCGCCGCGGCGGGAGACACGACCATCAAGGAACGGCTCCTCAAGGGCACGACCATTGCCGGCAAGCAGTACAAGAACCATCTCGACGGCTATAACCAGCTCGACTATCTCACCGGAAAGAGCGACAAGAGCGCCCGCAAGGAGTTCATCTACTTCAACGACGACGGCCAGATCGTGGCCATGCGCTACGAGAACTGGAAGCTGGTCTTCTCTGAACAGCGCGCGACAGGCACGCTGCGCGTCTGGGCGGAGCCGTTCACGCAGCTGCGTCTTCCCAAGATGTTCGACCTGCGTTCCGATCCCTATGAGCGGGCCGACCTCACATCCAACACCTATTACGACTGGATGCTCGACCGCGCCTACCTGGTCGTGCCGGCCCAGGCTGGGGTCGCGAAGTTCCTGGGCACCTTCAAGGAGTTTCCGCCAGCGCAGCGCCCGGCGAGCTTCTCGATCGATCAGATCCAGAGCCAGCTCGAAGAGCAGTTCAAGAACGTAGCCGGGGGCCAGTAGGCGCCTGCCAAGGCGGTACGCCGATCGCGCCCCGGCACCTGTTGAGGTGCCGGGGCGTTTTCGTGTCGGCATCACCGATGCATTGGGGCGGCGGGCAGCGCGCGGCGGGCGCTACCCCACCCATACGATGGGTGGCGTCAGCGCAGGCGCGCATTCAGGCGCGCAATCTCGGTGTCATCCGGCCGCAGAAGCGTGAGCTTCGAAACGGCTTCCCGCGCGCGATCGACATCGCCGGCGCGCAGGGCTTCGTTCAGCTGCAAGGACAGCAGGTCGACATCATTGGGGACGCGAGCTAGGGCATCGCGGGTCACTGCGGCGCTGTCCTGCGCGCGCCCGAGGGACTGAAGCGCCACCGCGTAGACATAGGCATACCGGGCGTTGTCCGGCGCCAGCTCATAGGCGCGCTTGAGCTCGTTCAGGGCCTCGCCATAGCGCTTCTGGCGGATGAGCGCGAGCCCCAGCGCATGCCTTGGCGCCGCTGCATCGGGATTGGCCTTGATCGCCCGCTCCAGGACATCCTGCGCCTCGCGCTCGCGGCCCGTCAGGCGGTAGAGATCGGCGAGATTGACCGCGAGCGCCGGCAAGTCCGGCTGAAGCTTCAGGCCGGCACGGTACTGGGCCTCGGCCCCCGCCACGTCGCCACGGCGTAGCAGAAAGCCGCCCAGATTGGAGCGGGCCTCCGGCCGGTCCGCGTTGAGGCGCTGCGCCGCCTCATATTCCCTGAACGCGGTGCTGAGCCGGTCCCGGTCGGCGGCTGAAAGCGACGCCAGCGGCTGGTCCGCAAGCTGGTTCGCCGCCTCGACGCGGACGCCGGCAACCGGATCGATCAGCAGCGGCGCGAGCCGCCGCCAGCGCGTCTCGAGGGGCAGTCCGGCGGCGCTCTCCACGGCAGCGATGCGTACCAGCGGATCGGGATCGGACAGCGCCTTCTGCATCGCAGCGTCGGTCGCGATGGAGGGGAAGCCCCGCAGCTCGTTCACCGCCGTGGCGCGAACGATGGCGGGCGTCGCCGGCGTCGTGGCGAGCCGGATCAGCGCCTCGCGGGCCGCGGGATCGCCGCCGCGCGCGTCGTGGAACGCCGCGGCCCAATCCTGGAAGCCCTTGCGCTCGGGCCCATGCCAGCGCGCGATGGCCTCGGCCGCCCAATTCGCCGACTGGTCCTTGTGGCAGTCGTTGCAGGCGTTCGGCATGCCGAGCTGCGCCGAAACATCGGGGCGGGGAATGCGGAAGGAGTGGTCGTGCCTCTTGTCCACCACCATGTAGGTGCGCGCCGGCATGTGGCAGGAGATGCAATCCGGAGCCTTCGGTCCCGGCGCGTGGCCCGTGTGTGCCTCGGACGCGAACTTTTCCGGCAGGTGGCATTGGGCGCAGACCGCGCTGCCTGGCGCACGCAGGGCGGCCGAATGCGGCTCGTGGCAGTCGCCGCAGGTGACACCCCGGGCATACATCAGGCTCTGCTTGAAGGAATGGTCGTTGAAGACCTCATCCCGCATGGTGCCGTCCGCCTCGAACAGGCCTTCGGACAGGAAGGTCGGCAGGTGGGTCTGCGTCAGGGGCTGGCCGGGGCGCCAGTCCTCCGAAAGGATGCTGCGACGGGCATGGCAGCGGGCGCAAGTCTCCACGACATCGCCTGCAGGCCGTGACACGCCGTGGGCCGGGCTGCCGGTGGCCGGGTCGATGGTCCAGTCCGCCGGCGGGCGAAGGGCGGCAACCGAGGCAAAGCCCTTGTTCGGCGCCTCGCGGTCGCGAGGGCCCTGGGCCCATTCCACATGGCGCCCTGCCGGACCGTGACATGCCTCGCAGCCGACGCTGATCTCGGAGAAGCGCGTGTCGAAGCGGTTCGCAGCCGGATCATAATTCTTGCGCAGCGCCGTCGAGTGACATTCGGCGCACATGAAGTTCCAGTTCTGCTGCAACCCGGTCCAGTGCAGGATGTCCGTGGGTGCGATCATCTGGTCCGGATAAAGATGAAACCAGCGTTGTCCGCCCTCGGCGGCCGGCCGAGTGTCATAGGCGAACGGCAGTGCCTGGCGGCGCCCGTCCGGAAAGGTCACGAGATACTGCTGCAGAGGGTGGACGCCGAACGTATCGGTGATCTCGAACGCGGCAGTCTTGCCGTCGGCGCCCTCGGTCTCGACCATGTAGCGCGATCCGTCGCGGAAGAAGCGCGCCGAACTGCCCTGGTGCGAGACGCGGGCGTCGTCGAAATTGCCGAGCACCGTCTGCGGTTCGGCGCGGGCCATGGCATGGGCATGCTGGGAGGAGAGCCAGGCGCGGGTTTGTGCCCCATGGCAGTCCGCGCAGGCTGCGGAGCCGACGAAGCCCGTTGGCGCCTGGTCTGTCAGCGCGCCGATCCCGCCGGGCCCGAGCGCCTGTCCCGGGCGCTGCGAGGAGAATTCCGCTGCCAGCGCGATCACCCCGGCGGAAAGGATGCCGGCAGCGAGCGCTGAGACGCAGGCGCCAATCAACCGGCGGAAGGACATGGTTCATACCCTCGGGAATCGTCGAACGAGCGCCACTGTACCCGCCTGCTGCGCTACGAACGACAGACGGCCCGCAGCATGAAGCGAGGCAATTTTCAGTTCCCGATGATCGACGGCCTGAGCGACGCGTTTCAGCTTCCCGGCACGCGTACCACCGGGACCGCTGCGCAAACTTACGCAATCACCGGACCCGCGCTGGAAGGGAACCTCCTACCGGTGTGGCCGAATGCAGGTCGCCGACGGCGCTGGTCTCTCCCCCCGCCGCGGCTCACGCGCCGTAGGCAGCGTGTCGCGCCAGCAAGGTCGGCCTAACCAAAATCCGACCTGCCATGGATCATCAAGGCCGGAAAGAGGGACTTCACGACGCCGAAGCCTGCCGAAACCCCTCCACACCGCCCCAATTCTGACACCGCCCCAGATCTTGGCGCCAGCCGCATCAGCGCCAACAGGACCCTTAGCCGGCCGTTGCTATGCCGGCAGCACGACGACCTTGGTTTTGACGGGGGTTCGTGCGTAGAGCTCGATCATGTCCTGGCTGAGAAGGCCAACGCAGCCGCTGGTGACGCCCGAGCCGATCGACTCGGGATCGCTGGTGGCATAGATCGTGTACAGCGTGTACGTGCCGTTCTGGTAGAGATGAAGCGTGCGGGCGCCGAGTGGATTGTCCAGCCCGCCCGGCATGCCGCGGGCGTATTTGGCCGCCTCGGGCTGGCGCTGGATCATCTCCTTGGGCGGCGTCCAGGTTGCCCACTCACTTTTGCGCCCGACATAGGCATCACCGCTCCACAGGAACCCGGCGCGACCGACATTGGCGCCATAGCGGGTGGCGGATCCGCCGTCCTCGATGCGGTAGACGTAATAATTGCCGGGATCGACGATGATCGTACCGGGGGCTTCCTTGGATTCGTAGCTCACGGTGCGGCGAAAATACTTGGGATTGACCTTGCTAAGGTCGACCGCCGGAATTGGGAATTTCTCGGTGGGCACCGGCCCGTAGATCTGCTGTGCCTCAGCGAGGCTGATACCGTCGGACGTCGAGCAACCGGCCAGCCCGAGCGCGCCGAGACCGATGGCGGAGCCGAACAAAAACGACCGGCGATTGAGAGTCCCCGACCGATGCCCAGGCACGGCGACCTCGTCAATTTCGCTACCCGCGGCGTTCTGACCGTCCATGATCATGATTTTTGAGTGTCCCATGTCCTATTGCTCGACGAGAAAATACCCCAACATCCACCCGCTGAACATCTCGCCGGGCCGAACATGCCGTCGCACGGCTCAACTGGCAAGCTCAGGCCTTCGGTGCGCACAACCCGCCATGCACCAAAGCCGGGAACCTCCGCGCGCCTCCGTGACGCGCTGAAGGGGAAGCGGTGACGTTGGGGCATGCCCCTGACCGGCACCGGCGCACCCTCCGTCCCCGGGCCGGGGACGGCCACGGAGCAGGGATCGGCCGCCTCTGATGACCCATGGTGAGTTGGAACCGCCTTTTGCCCTCCGCCTTCGGCATCAGGCCACCTTCACCACGGCCATCATGCCGGTGGCCATATGATAGAGGTGGTGGCAGTGCAGGAACCACTCGCCCTTCTGCCCGGCATCGAAGGCGATGGTCACCGGCGTATGCGGTGGTACCATCACCGTGTCACGCAGCGCCCCGGAAAAGCGGCGCCCGCCGATGCCCACCACCTGGAAGTGATGACCGTGCAGGTGCATGGGATGGCTCATGCCGGTGGGGTTCAGGAATGTCATCTCCACCCGCTCGCCCTGCTGCACGCTGAAGGGCACGTCCTCCCCATGGATGCGCCCATTGAGGGTCCAGCGGTAGCCTGGCTCTTCCCCCAGCATGATGGGGAAGACCTTGTCTGCCTGCCGCACCGAGAGAGGATTCAAGGCGGAAAGCTGCCCCTCGAAAGCGAGGTCGAGAAGGCCCTGCGGCCTGTCGGCCATCTCCCCAACGCGGGCGATGGCAGCGCCCGCCGTCGCGAGCACGAGGCCGGTGCGGCGGGGTGAGGCTTCCACCTGCGCCAGCACCGAAAAGGCGCCGCCGCTCGCGGGGATCTCCACGAGGAGGTCGATGCGCTGGCCCTGGGCGAGCGGAAAGGCATCCGCCGCCAACGGGACGCAAGGCGTACCGTCGACGGCGATGCAGGTCGCCTTCAGGCCGGGCACGGTGATGAAGAAGGCGGTGGCGGTGCCGCCATTGATGATGCGCAGCCGCACCCGGCCGCCCTTCTCCACCTGCACCACATCCGGATCGGCGAGGGTGCGGCGGTTGGCGAGGAAGGCGTCGTAGGCAACATCATTGGCGTGCACCATCATGCCGCCGCCCGGCATGCCGCCACCTGGCATGCCGCCTCCTTGCATGCCGCCTCCCTGCATGCCCCCGCCGTGCATGGCGCCGCCCGGCATAGCGCCCTGCCCTGCCCCCATTGCGCCCATGCCGTGGCCGGAATGGTCCATTCCCGGCATCGCCATGCCCGGCATGCCTTGCATCTGCTGGCCCATGCCGTGGCCACCGTGGCCGCCGTGCGTGTTCGCGCCGCCGAGCTCGGCCAGGATCTCCTCCGGGCTGCGGAAGGAGAAATCGTGCAGCATCACCACCACGTCCTGGACATCGCCCGCATCCGCCTCGCGGGTGACCAGCGGCGCGGCGAGCAATTGCTGCTCGCTCAAGGTGTGGGAGTGCATCCAGTGGGTGCCCGGGGTGAGGCGGAAATCCACCTGATCAATGCCCCCGGGGGCAAGCTCGCCGCCATTGGGGCGGGCGCGGTCCTGGTCCGGCGGGGCAAAGATCTGGCCGTGCCAGTGCATCACCGCCGGGCTCTGCGAGGCGTTGAGCACCGCGCCGGTGAGCCGGTCGCCTTCTTTCGCGAACAGGCCTTCACCGGAAGGGCCCTTCACGGCGAAGACCTTCGCCGCCTTGCCATTCACGTCGAGGGTCAGGCTTTCCACCGTGAGCAGCGGGGCGGCAAGGGCGCGCTGCCAGCCGCCGGAAAGGGCGAGGGCGCCGAGTGCCGCGCCGCCGGCAAGGACGGTGCGGCGCGAGGGAGCGGACTGGAACATGGGTCGGGTCATGGTCGGTCTCTTTGGCTCGTCGCCGGGCAGACAAGGCGAAGCGAAGGGGGCGGTCGGTCTTCAGTATTTGGCCTGCGCGGAGGCGCCGTCGGGCGCGGAAATCTGGACCACGCCCTTCACGCCCTTTGGGATGGCGACCGGTGCCGTCCCGGCAAGCCGGTTGCCGCCGGCGGGCGAGAGGGCAAAGCGCTGGGCCTTGCCGTCCACCACGAGGATGGCGTTGGCCTTGAATCCGTCCGCCGCAACCGGCTTGTCGGCGCCGTCGCTGAGATAGAGGGAGACGGCGGGCGTGCCGTCGGCCAACAGCTCCGCGTGGTAATGGCCGGCATCCACCCGCACCCCGCCGTTCGCCCCCGCGCCGGGCTCATGGGCGAGAGCAGGCAAGGCGAGCAGCGGGAGACTGAGGACGGCCAGCAGAAGACGGCGAAAGATCATGGCAGGCTCCGGTCAGAAGGCGTCCGCGCGGACGGCGGCAGGGGTGGGGGCCGTCTCCCGCGCCGCCGCCACCAGCCGCTCCAGCGGGCGGCGGCCATGGCGCAGGACGAGGACGGGGGTGAGAACGGCGTCGAGCAGCGTGGCGCTGACCAGGCCGCCGAAAATGGTGATGGCGACGGGATGAAGGATTTCCTTGCCCGGCACCTCAGCCCCGCTCATGAGCGGCAGCAAAGCGATGCTGGCGGATGCGGCAGTCATCAGCACCGGCGTCAACCGCTCCAGGCTGCCGCGCATCACCAGCGCGGGGCCGAACGCCATGCCCTCGGCGATGGCGAGATTGATGATGTGGCTGATCTTCAGGATGCCGTTGCGCGCGGCGATGCCGGTGAGCGTCACGAAGCCGATCATGCTCGCCACCGACAGGGGTTGCCCGGCGATCCACAGCGCGCCCACCGCGCCGATGAGCGCCAAGGGCACGCTACCCATGATGATGGCGGCGAACAGCGCCGAGCGGTAGCGGCTGTAGAGGAGCGCGAAGACGAGCAGCGCCGAGACCGCCGACAGGCCGCCGATGGTGCGCATGGACTCTTCCTGCGCGGCGAAGGTGCCTTCAAGGCCCGCGGAGACAGCGGCCGGCAGGGCCGCCGCCGCGATCACCCCGCGCATGTCGGCCACCACCGCCGCCATGTCGCGCCCGCCGGAGGTGTTGGCGAGAACGACGATGCGCCGGCGCCCGCTCTCGCGCAGAATCTGGTTCGGTCCGTCCGTCTCCTTCACCTCGGCCACCTCGGACAGAGGCACCCAGCCGGAGGGCGTCTCGATGAGAAGGTCGGAGAGCCCCTGCGTGGTGCGGGCCGCATCCGGCAGGCGGACCACCACGTCGAAACGCCGCGCGCCGTCCACGAGGCGGGAGACCACGCGGCCGTTGGACAGCCGCTCCAGCGCGTCGGTGACCTGCGCGGGCTGGAGGCCGTAAAGGGCGGCGCGGCCATAGTCCACGCGCACCGTCACTTCCGGCACGCGCACCTGCCGTTCCACCTGCAGGTCCGTGAGGCCGGGAATGCCGGCGAGGCGCGCCCGCAGGTCTTCCGCCGTGGTGCGCAGGGTGTCGAGGTCATCGCCGAACAGCTTGAGGGCGATCTCGGCCCGCACGCCGGAGAGCATGTGGTCGAGCCGGTGGGAGATGGGCTGGCCGACATTGAAGGCGGCCGGCAGCACCGAGAGGCGGTCGCGGATGTCGGCGGTGACCTCCGCCCGGCTGCGCGCTGAGGGGCGCAGATCCACCTCGATCTCGGAGGCATGGACGCCTTCGGCATGCTCGTCCAGCTCGGCCCGGCCAGTGCGGCGTCCCACCGCCTTCACCTCCGGCACCTCTAGGATGAGCTGTTCGGCCACAAGGCCCATGCGATGGCTCTCGGCCAGAGAAAGGCCGGGCCGGAACGACATGGAGATGGTGAGCGAGCCCTCGTTGAAGGGCGGCAGGAAGGCGCGCGGCAAGCCCACGGCCGCCGCCACCGCCGAGACGAAGAGCAGCGCGGCGGCGCCCGTCACCAGCCGCGGATGGCGAAAGGCGGCGGCGAGCAGGCCGGCATATCCGCGCTTAAGGACGCGCACCAGCACGCTCTCGCGTTCCCGATGCCGGCTGAGCGCGGGTAGCAGGTAGAAGGCAAGCACCGGCGTGAGCGTGAGGGAGGTGGCAAGGCTCGCAAGGATCGAGACGATATAGGCCTGCCCCAGCGGCGCGAACAGCCGCCCCTCGATGCCCGGCAGCGCGAACAAGGGCACGAACACCAGCACGATGATGGCGGTGGCATAGACGATGCCGGAGCGCACCTCCCGGCTCGCCGCCACCACCACGTCGAAAACGGGCCGCGGCGCCGCTGCGGCGGCATTCTCGCGCAGGCGGCGGAAGATGTTCTCCACGTCCACCACCGCGTCGTCCACCAGTTCGCCGATGGCGATGGCGAGGCCGCCGAGCGTCATGGTGTTGATGGAGAGGCCGAAGGCGTGGAACACGATGGCCGTGGCGAGGATCGAAACCGGAATGGCGGTGAGCGAGATGAAGGTGGTGCGCCAGTTCAGCAGGAACGCGAACAGCACCACGGCCACCACCGCCATGGCCTCCAGCAGCACCTTTTCCACGTTGCCGATGGAGGCGGAGATGAAGTCCGCCTGCCGGAACACCGGCGGCGAGATGCGGATGCCGTCGGGCAGGGTGCGGTTGAGATCGTTGACCGCGTCCTCCACCGCGCGGGTGAGGGCGATCGTGTCCACCTCCGGCTGCTTCTCCACCGAGACGATCACCGCCGGCCGACCCATATAGCCGGCATCGCCGCGCTTCAGGCGGGCCGCATAATCCACCTGCGCCACCTGGTGCAGGAAGACGGTGCCGCCGCCGGGACGGGGCAGCACCAGGCCCTTCAGGTCGTCGAGGCTGAGAGTGCGGCCGATGTTGCGGATCAGGAACTCGCGCCCGCCATGGTCGGCAAAGCCACCGCCGGAATTGGTGCCGAACTGCGCCACCGCCTGTTCCAGCGCATCGACGGAGATGCCGAGGGCGCGCATGGCGGCCGGGTCCGGCGACACGCGGAACTGCCGCACCTCCCCGCCCATGGGAATGACCTGCGCGATGCCGGGAATGGCGAGCAGGCGCGGGCGGATGATGAAGTCCGCCGCCTCGCGCACCGCCATGGGGGACGCGGTGTCGCTCGTCACCGCGAACATCAGGATCTGCCCCATGATGGAGCTGATGGGCCCCATCTGCGGGGCGACGTTCGCCGGCAGCCGGTCCCGCACCAAGGCGAGGCGCTCGGCGACCTGCTGGCGGTCGCGGAAGATGTCGGTGCCGAAATCGAATTCCACATAGAGGACGGAGAGCCCCACCCCCGACACCGAGCGCAGGCGGATGAGGCCTGGCAGGCCGTTCATGGCCGTCTCCAGCGGGAAGGTGACGAGCTGTTCCACCTCGGCCGGGGCAAGGCCCTCCGCCTCGCTCATTATGGTTACGGTGGGCCGGTTGAGGTCCGGCAGCACATCCACCGGGAGGCGCGTGACCGCATAGGCGCCGGTGAGCACCAGCGCGAGGGACAGCGCCAGCACCAGCAGGCGGTTGTTGAGGGACTGGGTGACGAGGAAGGTGAACATCGGCCGGCCTCAGCGGATCTGGTCGATGAGTTCGGCGCCCTCGGTGACCACGCGGCGATCGGGCGGCAGGCCGGCCGTCACCAGCACGCGGCCGGCATCGAGCGGCTCCGTCTTCACCTCGCGCGCAACGAAGCGTTCAGCGCTGACATGTTCGTAGACGATGGCCTGGCCGTTCGCCCCGCGCACCACCGCCGTGCGGGGGATGGCGATGCCCGTGCGCGGGGCGCCGGCCTCCGCGAGGACCGTGAGAAACTGGCCGGGGCGCAGTCCCTCGACACCTGCGGTGACAGAAAACTGCAGCGCAACGGCTTGGCTGCGCTCGGACATCCCGGCGCCGAGGAAGGCGAGCGTGACCGAGCGGCCATCGGGCAACCGGCCCGAAGCGCCGGACCTGCCGACTTCCGGCGAGAAGCCCAGCGCTTCCACCCACAGCCGCTCGGGATCGATGATGCGGAACACCACCGTGTTCGGGTCCGCCATCTGCCCCGCCACCGCGTCCGACGTGGCGATGACTCCGGCGACGGGCGCGCGCAACGCCTCCGGCTCGCGCTGTACCCGCTCCAGCGTGGCGCGGCGGGTCTGAAGGCCCTTCAGCTCAATCTCCGTCTCCTCCACCTCGCGGCGGGTGACGGCGTTCTGGATGGCGGACAGGCGTTCGTAGCGGCGCTTCACGATGGCGATCTGCTGGTCCAGCTCAAAGCCCTGCTGCTCCAGATCCTTGAGATCCGAGGCTCCGATGGGCGGGTGCACGTAGGCGAGGATGTCGCCCGCCGCCACCTTGGTACCGAGCGGCTTGAAGCCGCCCTGCGGCGGCGCCAGCCGCCCACCCACCGCCGTCTGCACCAGCCCGCTGGCATTGGCGTCCGGCACCACCCGCCCCGGCAGCTCCACCGCGCGGGCATGGCTCGCGGATGCCGTTACGATGGTGCGCACACCGAGGATGCGCTGGCCCGGCTTCGGCACGATCACCGAGCCGTCAGGCAGGCGCTGGGCGGCATCGCGGGTTGAAGGCTTCGGCGCATCCGCGGCCTGCGCCTCCGGCGGCAGGGATGCGGCAAGCCCCAGGCCGGCGGCGAGAACGAGCGCCACCATGCGCCGCCGCAAGGACATCAAGAGCACGGCCGCGAGAAAGCCGATGACCACGCCCGCGAGCAAGCCCAGCTGCGACCCGCCCAGCAGCGCCAGCACCGTCGGGGTGGCACGGGAGTCAGCCAGCGCCGGGGCCGCGGGCACCGTGAGCGTTGTTGCGAGCACGTCCACCGTGCCGCCGGCCGTGACCGTAAAGGCGAGATCGTGCGCGCCCAGCTTCGCGGCGAAGGCAGCGGCGACCGCATAGGTGCCGGGCGCCATCGGCCTTGCGGCCTGCACGCCTTCAGGCGTGTCCATTTCGATGGTGGCGCCGTCCACCGGCGCGTTGTCGGCGAAGCGGTCGAGGTGGATGGCGAGCATGCCGTCGCGCAGCACCGCGACCAGCTCAAAATCGGCGGAGGCGGCCTCGGCGCGGGGGGCGAGCGTCGTCACCGGTGGTGTGGCGGGCGCGCCATGGTCATGGCCCTCGTGGGCGCTCGCGCCCGTCGCCAGCATCAGGCCGGCGAGAAGGGCGCACAGCCCAAGGCATGCTCTCCGCACGAAATGACGCGCCATCCTTCAACCCGTCCGATCCTTGATCCGGTGGTACGGGAGCCAGATAGCGCGCGGGCTGTCACGCCGCGTATCGCTTCTGTATCAGATTGTTTCAGGCTGGACCTTGGGCAGACGCACCGTGACGACCAACCCGCCGCCAGCGCCGTTTTCGAGGGTCAGCGAGCCGCCATGCGCCTCAGCCACCGCGCGGGCGATGGGAAGGCCCAGCCCCACCCCGCCGGTGGAGCGGCTGCGGGAGGCTTCGAGCCGCACGAAGGGCTCCAGCACGGCGGCAAGCTGGTCATCGGGAATGCCGGGGCCCTCGTCCCGCACCGTCAGCACCGCCCCGCCGCCCTCCTCCGCAAGCACGACATGCGCTGCGCCGCCATAAAGGAGCGCATTCTCCAAGAGGTTCGACACCATCCGCTTCAGGCTGACGAGGCGGCCCGCCACGACGAGGCGCGGCGGCGCGGAAAGATCGGCGGCAAGGCCCCGGTCGCGGGCATTGTCCACCAGCGTCTCCACCAGCGCCACGAGGTCGAGCGGGCGCACCGGCTCCTCGCTGGCCTCGCCCCGCAGGTAGGACAGGGTGGCGTCCACCATCTGCTCCATCTCCGCCACATCCGCGGTCATGGCCGCGCGCAGGACCGGATCGCCCACGTCCTCCATGCGGAAGCGCAGGCGCGTCATGGGTGTGCGCAGATCGTGGGAGACCGCGGCAAGGGCCTGGGTGCGCCGTTCCATCAGCTCGGCGATGCGGGCCTGCATGCCGTTGAAGGCGTGGGCCAGCTCCCGCACCTCCTTGGGGCCGGTCTCCGGCAACCGCACCAGCGAGGCATCCGGAGGCAAGGTCGCGACGGTGCGCGCCATGGCCCGGAGCGGCCGCGTCAGCCAGGCGGCGATGGCGAGGGATAGCAGCAGCACGCCCGACGCCATGAGGGTCGTGGACAGCACCGATCCGTGCGCCCCGGCCGCCTGCGGCACGGAGGCGAACAGGCGGGCGTTCAGCCAGCTGCCGTCCGGAAGGCGCACGGCGACGAGGCTGAGGTGCGGGTCGGTGCCCGCCCCAACCAGCACGTCCCGTGGCCCGAGGTCGGGCGCCAGCGTGCGCACGTCGTCGGCGAGGCGCTGCCATCCCTCCACCACATGGGAGCCGGGCGCGGCCATGGCTTCCCGGCTCCAGTGGGCGTCGATGGCGCCGCCGGACAGGTCATGGGCCACATCCTCGCGGCTCTCCGGTGCCGCCGCCATGAGCGACCGGCGCAGCGAGACGATCTGGTCGGCGAGGCGGATCGCGTGGGCGGCGTGGCGCTCGCGCTCCATGGCGTGCTCGTAGGTCCACAGGCTCAGCAGATGCACGACAACGATGCCCAGCACCGCCACCACGGCGGTGCGCACGGCGAGGCTGTCCGATGCGTGTATGAGGGCGCGGATCACGAGCGTTCCACCTCCGGGACAAAGAAATATCCGGCGCCGCGCACGGTCTTCACCATCTCCGGCCCACCGTGGGATTCCAGCTTCTTGCGCAGCCGGCTGACCTGGATGTCGATGGCGCGGTCGAAGCCCGTGGCGGTGCGGTTCTTGGCGGCGTCCATCAGTTGGTCGCGGGTCAGTACCCTTTGGGGGTGTTCGAGGAAGGTCAGGAGCAGGTCGTATTCGCCGGTGGAGAGGTCCACCACGACGGCAGCCGGATTGGTGAGCTCGCGCCGGCGGGTGTCGAGCGTCCAGCCGGCGAAGTTGAGCAGGGAGCCGCCGGTCGCGACGCCACCGGAAGGCCGCATGCGCCGCAGCACCGCATGGATGCGCGCCAGCAGCTCGCGCGGATTGAACGGCTTCGACAGATAGTCATCCGCACCCAGCTCCAGCCCCACGATGCGGTCCACGTCGCTGCCGCGCGCGGTGAGCATGATGATGGGCACACTGGAGGTGCGGCGGATGTCCCGGCACAGGTCGAGCCCGCTCGCGCCCGGCAGCATGATGTCGAGGATGATGAGATCCACCGGCCCCGCCTTCATCGCCTCGCGCATCTCGCGCGCGTCCTGGGCCGTGGTGACCTTGTGCCCATGCTCGCGCAGGAACTTGCCGGCGAGGCGCCGGATCTCCGCGTCGTCGTCGACGATCAGGATATGGCCTTCGGGGGACACGGGGTGACGCACTCCTGCGTAGCCGTCCCGCAAGCGCGCCGGCGGCTTCGCGGACAAGCCCTTTTATCCCAGCAGGCCGGCTTCGCCATCTGAAGTTGGCAACGGCGAGAGAGCGCCCCGCACCGTGGCCGCGCTGATGCCGGCCGACGGCGCGTGCTCCCGTGAAAGACCATGCCAGCCCAGCCAGCCGGTATAAAGGCCAACCATCAGGATCAGCGCGGCCGAGGCATAGGGGGCGCGCCGGGCGAACGCACTGAAGCCTGACCAGCGCTGCGAGACGTGCCGGACGCTGAGCGCGGCGAGCACCCCGGCCGCAACCAGCGTGAGCGCCAGGCCGATGCTGAAGCACAGCACCAGCACGAAGCCGAGGCTGAACGCCTTCAGCTGCATGCAGATGAGCAGCACCGTGATCGCCGCCGGGCACGGGATCAGCCCGCCGGTCAGCCCGAAGAGGATGATCTGCCAGGTCGTCACCGAGCGGCCGGCAAAGCGATTGCGGATATCGGCGGCGTGGGCGCGGGCGTGGGCATCGTCCTCGTCGCCGAGATTCATGTGGGCGTGGTCATGCTCCTCGAAGGCGAGGGTATGAACCTCCTCCCCGCCGTCGGCGAGGGGCAGTCGCAGCACCACTGAAAAGGCATGGGGCTCAGGAATGTCGTGCGCGCTCTCGATGAACTCACCCCGGTTCACGAACGGGAAGACCTGGCGGCCACCGTCGGGCCTCAGGATTTCGAGACAGACGCGCTCGGCGTCAGGAAGCCTGCGCCCGGCGGGGCTGGAGATGCGCCAGCGCGGCGGCACGCCGTCCTCGAAGATGTCGAGCGCCAGTTCCCCCTCCACGGTCGGGACGAGACGGGTCTCGTCCTCATGGTGGTGGGGATGCACGGCGCTCTGCTCGCGCCATGTCCGCCGGGCCATCCAGGCGGCGATGGCGATGATCGCCACGGCTGAAGCGAGCTGGAAATAGGGTTCGCTGGCCTCGCCACCCCATTGCTGCCCGAAATACAGCCCGCCGAGGGCAATCAGCCAGACCACCGCCGTGTGCGAGGCCGTCGCGGCGAGGCCCAGCAGCACGGCCTGGGTCAGCGTGCCCCGGATGGCAATGATGAAGGCGGCCATCATCGTCTTGGAATGGCCTGGCTCGAGCCCGTGCAGGGCACCGAGCAGGATGGCCGAGGGGATGAACAGCCAGGCGTGTGCGGCCCCCTGCTGGAGCAGGTCTGTAAAGCCAGTCATCTTGCTCTCAGATCACTTGAGGTAGGTGCGGACGACCTCGATCAGGTCGGCCGCGCCCTTGGCACGCTCGGGGTCCGGCTCGGCATCCGGGTTCACGACGTGATGGCGGATGTGGTCCTCCATCAGCTCCGCCGTCAGTCCGTTGATGGCGCCGCGCATGGAGGCGACCAGCATCAGCACGTCGGTGCAGCCGAGTTCCGCCTCCAGAGCGCGCTCCACGGCTTCGGCCTGCCCCTTGATCCGGCGGATGCGGGCGAGAAGCTTGGTCTTGTGCTTGATCGTATGCGCCATGATCGATTTATAATATAGGGGGTTACCCTATGTAAACCACTCCCCTCCCCTTGCCGGACCCTATGGGAGTGGTGCGAAGATCCGCCGCCCGACACGGCACTCCTGCACGTCCACCTATCAGTCGTCGTCTGAATCGTCCGGCGTCCGTGGAATCCGCTGTAGGCTGGCGGGATCGTATTTCGCTTTCAGGCGCTCGCCGCGCGTATTGGTCGCCCTGACCTTGTAGCAGCCGTCGTCGGACCGGATCGAGAGCACGGTCCACCCCTCCCCCTCCAGCTTCTTCTGGAGGGCGTCGCGCGGCTGCCAGTCAGCCAGCGGCACGGTGCAGGCCCGATCGGCCACCGCCGGCCCCGCGCCGAGACACACGGCGAGAACCAGTGTCGCTGCAACTGTGCGTCTCACCAAAGCTCCTCCGACATGCGCGGCCCGCCACCAGAAAACACGCCGAACTGACACCCACCTGAACGCCCGCCGGAATTATGGCGCCCCACCGGCGCGGCCGCCGCGCTAAACTGGCAAGGAACACGCCGGGGCGACACATGCGGATTCTACTGGTCGAAGACGACCCTGTCCTCGGGATGGCCGTGCGCGACCAGATCGTCGCCGACGGGCATACGCCCGACTGGGTGACCCGTCTGGACGACGCCACCGAGGCGATCCATGCCGCCGCCTTCGAGCTGGTCCTGCTCGACCTGATGCTGCCGGACGGGCGCGGGTTGGATTTCCTGAAGCGCCTGAGAGTTGCGGGCGACGTCACGCCCGTCATCGTGCTGACGGCCCGGGACCAGATCTCCGATCGCATCGCGGCGCTCGATGCCGGCGCCGACGACTACCTGGTCAAGCCGTTCGACCTGTTCGAGCTCAGCGCGCGGATCCGGGCGGTGGGGCGGCGTTATGCCGGCAATCCCAATCCGCTGGTGTCGTTCGGCGATATCGAGGTGGATCTGGCCGCCCGCTCGGTGTGGCGGGCGGGGCGGCCGGTGGTGCTGACCGGTCGCGAATGGTCGCTGTTCGAGGCCTTCGTCCAGCGTCCCCACCAGCTCATGTCGAAGCCACAGCTCGAGGAGCGGCTCTATTCCTTCGATGCCGAGGTGGAGAGCAACACCATCGAGGTCTATGTCGGGCGCCTGCGCAAGAAGCTGGGAGCGCAGGTGATCGAGACGGTGCGCGGCATGGGCTATCGCCTCGGTGCGCCGGAGGTGCGTGCGTGAGCGGGCCGCGCCAGCCCGGCCGGTGGAGCCTGCGCCAACGCCTCGGGCTGGGGCTCGCGGGGGCGATGGCGGCGCTGTGGCTGGCCGCGGCCACGGTGGCAGGCCTCGTGCTGCAGCACGAGATCGGCGAGGTGTTCGACAGCGCGTTGCAGGAAGTGGCGCAGCGTGTGCTGCCGCTGGCCTATTCCGAGCTGCTCTCCCGCGAGGCCGGAGACGCGCCCCAGCACATGGCGCCCATCGGACCCCACCGGGAATACATCACCTATGTGGTGCGCGACGGCGCGGGCCGCGTGCTGCTCCAGTCCAGTGACGCCGAGCTCATGGCGATTCCGGCGGGCCTTGCCCCTGGCTTCCACAGCACCGACCGGCTGCGCACCTACACCGAGGCGGCGGTAAGCGGCACCATCGTGGTCACCACGGCCGAGGATCTCGGGCACCGCGCCGCGGCGGTGCGACGGGCCGTGGCGGCGCTGATCTGGCCTCTCGTCGCGCTGGTGCCCATCGCGCTCGCCGGTGTCTGGCTCTCGGTCCGGCTGTCGCTCAAGCCGGTGCTCGCCTTCCGCCGCGCCATCGAGGCGCGCGGGCACGGCAATCTCACGCCCGTGGCAACGGCGGGGTTGCCGGAGGAGGTTGCGCCCGTCGCGGCCGCGGTGAACGCGCTGCTGGACCGCCTGCGCGGAGCGCTCGATGCGGAGCGTGGCTTCACCGCCAACAGTGCCCACGAGTTGCGCACCCCCATCGCCGCGGCGCTGGCCCAGACCCAGCGCCTCATGGTCGAGCTGCCCGAAGGTCCGGAACAGGAACGGGCGCGCGCCATCGCGGGCGCCCTGCGCCGGCTCTCGCGCCTGTCCGAAAAGCTGCTGCAGCTTGCCAAGGCCGAGGGGGGCGGCCTCGTCGCCGAGGTGCCCGCGCCGCTCGCACCAGTGCTGCGCCACGTGGTCTCGGACATTGACCGCCAGACCGGCCGCGGCACCGACATCGCGCTGTCTATCCCGGCGAACGGCGGCCCGCTGTCCGATCTCGATCCGGACGCCTTCGCCATCCTCGCGCGCAACCTCATCGAGAACGCGCTGAAGCACGGCAAGCCCGAGACTCCGGTGGAGGTGCGGCTGGACGACGGCCTGTTCGAGGTCGCAAATTGCGGCCCCGTCGTGCCGGCAGACGTTCTGGCGGGCCTCGTGCGCCCGTTCCAGCGCGGCCCCACGGGCGCGGAAGGCTCCGGCCTCGGCCTCGCGATCGCCGCCGCCATCTGCCGCGGCGCGGGCCTCACCCTCGACCTTGCCTCGCCGATCCCGGGCGCGGCGGACGGCTTCCGCACCACGGTCCGCTTCCCCGCCGCGCCGCGATCCTGACGGGAAGCTGAACGCAGATCCGCATCCGCTTCAGGTCGCCGTCAGATGGGGACGCAAGGGTACTCCCGGTCAACACCCGCCGGGAGGCCCCCATGAAGCCACGGACCCTCATCGCAGCGTCCCTTCTCCTGTCCACCGCCGGCCTCGGCGTCGTCCTGGCGGCGACGCAGGCCGACCACCTGGGCCACCGCTTCCGCACCCACCACGACAGCGAGGAAGCCACCGCCCCTCGCCCGCTCCGCGTCGCGCAGAAGGATCGCGAGCGCGGCGAAGACGAGCGGCATCACGGCCGCCGCCATCACGCGGAGGACGACGATGATGATGATGATGACGACGAGGGTGGCCGCCGCGGCGCAATCCCGCAGGCCGGCCCGGCCGATCCCGGCGCCCCGGTGCCCGACAACGGCCTCTTCAACGGCAAGGCCCGCCCGAAGGTCGAGGTGCAGTGAGCCGCTGCCGACCCTCTCCCCCTTTCTCCCCCAGGAACAGACCGATGAAATTCATCCTCCCCGCCGTGGCTGCCACCGCCGCCTTGATCGCCCCGGTGGTCGCCGAGGCCCGCCAGGTCACCTTCGAGACCACCCTCAAGGCCTATGGCGGCAACGGCGCCTATGTGGCGCTCTACGTCACCGATGCCGCGGGCGCCTACAAAGGCACTTTGTGGATGGCTGGCGGCAAGGCGAAATACTACCGCCACCTCAGTGACTGGCAGCGCGCCTCCGGCGGGCGGGCGACCGAGATCGACGGCATCACCGGCGCCAGCATCGGCTCCGGCAAGACACTGAAGATCAGCCTCGACCTCGCCGACGCCATGATCGACGCCGGATACAAGGTCCATGTCGACACCGCCGTGGAGGACGGCCTGGACAATCCCTCCGAAGTGGTGGTGCCGCTCGACACCGCAGCCTCGGGCAAGCCGGTGCCCGGCAAGGGCTACGTCAAATCCTTCTCGGTCACCTTCTGAACCTGACAGGTCCTCATGCTTCGCCGCCTTCATGCGCTGCCGGGTCTGGTGCTTGCGCTCGGCCTCACCGTCACCGCCCTCTCCGGCGCCGCGCTCTCCATCCAGCCGGCGCTCGACCGCCTCGCTGCGCCGGCAATCCCGTCCGGCACCAGCGTGGCGGCGCTCGCCGAGGCGGTGTCCGTCCGCCACCAGAGCGTCGATGCCATCCGCCTCAGGGCGGACGGAAGCCTCACCGTCGCCTTTAACGATGGCGGCGGGCGCGGCGTGGAGCAGGTCGATCCTGCCACCGGCGCGGGTCTCGGCCCCTACCGGGTTTCCGCGACGACGCGTTTCGTGACGAACCTGCATCGTGCCTTCCTTTCCGGCGATGCCGGACGCGCCGTGGCGGGGATCTGCGCCCTCGCCATGCTCATCCTGTCGGTCTCGGGCGCCGTCCTGCTTGCCCGCCGCCTCGGCGGCGCGGGCGCATTGCTGCGCCCCATCCGGGGCACGCCGGCGCAGCGCTGGCACGGCGAGCTCGGCCGCCTCGCCGCCACCGGCCTCATCCTCTCATCCCTCACGGGACTGTGGATGTCGGCGGGCAGCTTCGGCCTCATCCCCGGGACCGAGGGCACGGCACCGGAAGTCGTGGCGAGCGGCGGCGTGCCAGCGCCGATCGGAACGCTGGCGGCGCTGCGGTCCGTCGATGTGACGCGCATGCGCGAACTGACCTTCCCCGCCCCCGGCGATCCGACCGACACCTACGGCCTGCGGACGGCGGCGGGCGAAGCGCGGATCGATGCGGCGACGGGCGCGGAGCTGTCCTTCACCCCCGCGACGCCGCTCGACCGCCTGAACGACCTGGTGCGCACCCTCCATACCGGCCGGGGCGCCTGGACGTTCGGGCTTCTGCTCGGCCTTTCGGCGGCCACGGTCCCGGTGCTGGGTGCGACCGGCGTCGTGATGTGGTGGCGCCGCCGCGCCGCCCGGCCGCGCATTGCGATGAACGTCCCCCTGCGCACCGCCGACACTCTCATCCTGGTGGGCAGCGACGGCAATTCCACCTGGGGATTTGCCGCGACGCTCCACGCCGCGCTGACCCGCGCCGGCCATCGCGTCCACACCACGGCCATGAATGAGTTCCGAGCGCTCCCCGAGGCCACGCAACGCCTGCTGGTCCTGGCCGCGACCCACGGGGACGGCGCGGCTCCCGGCTCGGCGAGCTCGTTCCTGTCGCGCCTCGCGCACCTCGCGCCCCGGCTGGACCGCCGGGTACCGGTGGCGGTGCTCGGCTTCGGCGACCGCACCTTCCCCCGCTTCTGCGGCTATGCCGAGCAGGTGTCGGCCGCGTTCGCGGCGCAGGGCTTTCCGCAACTCCAGCCCCTGAAGCGCATCGACCGTCGCTCGGCGCAGGAATTCGCGCAGTGGGGCCGCGACCTCGGATCCAGCCTCGGCCACGATCTGGTGCTCGAACATACGGCGGAGCGGCCGAAGACCCTCGCGCTCGAACTGGCGTCGCGCGAGGACTACGGCGCGGCCATCGGCGCACCGGTGGCGATCCTGCGGTTTCGCGGGCCCGGACGGGGCGCGGCTGCGGGACGCCTGCCGGCCTTCGAGCCTGGCGACCTTCTGGGCATTCTCGCGCCGGGGGCCGACATGCCGCGGTTCTACTCTCTCGCATCGTCGTCGCGGGACGGGATGGTGGAAATCTGCGTCCGCCTGCGCGCGGGCGGGCTCTGCTCCACCTTCCTGCATGGCCTTGCGCCGGGCGACAGGGTGGAAGCGTTCGTCCGCGCCAATCCCGTCTTCCGGCCGGCCAAGGGCCGGGCGCCGCTCATCCTGATTGGCGCCGGCGCCGGCATCGGCCCGCTCGCCGGGCTGGTGCGGGCCAACGCGGCGGGTCGGCCGGTCCACCTCTATTGGGGCGGCCGGAGCCCCTCGTCCGACTTCCTCTACGAGCACGAACTGGCCCAGCACCTCGCAGAGAAGCGCCTGACCTCGCTCCAGACGGCCTTTTCGCGCGGCCCGGATGGCCGGGCCTATGTGCAGGACCGCATCGCCGCCGATGCCCCCCGCCTGCGCGAGCTGGTGAGGCAGGGCGCGCAGATCCTGGTATGCGGCGGCCGCGACATGGCCGAGGCGGTGACGCGTGCCTTCGAGCCGGTGGTGCGACCGCTGGGCCTCGATCTTGCGACCCTCAAATCTCACGGACGCTACGTCGAAGATGTCTACTGAGCCGGTTTCCCGACCCTCGGCCTCGGCGCTGAGCCGCCACGCGCTGAGCGGCCCCGCCATGGGGTCGCGCTGGTCCGCTGTCTTCTGGTCGAACGCAAAGGTCGATATCGACGCGCTGACCGGCCGTCTCCAGGCGGCTGTCGATCGCGTGGAGCAGCAGATGTCGGCGTGGCGGCGCGATTCCGACCTCGAACGCCTCAACGCCACGCCAATCGGCGCGTGGACGGCGATCCCGCGAGAGCTGTCGAAGGTGCTCGCCACCGCGCTCGACATCGGCCGCCGCTCGGAGGGCGCGTTCGACATCGGCGTCGGCGACCTTGTCCGGGCCTGGGGCTGCGGCGGTGGATCCCGCACGCCCGATGCGGAACTGATCGCCGGGCTCGCCGGACACCCCTCGTTCGAGCCGCCGAAGACGCTGCAACTCGACATGGCCGGCGGCCGGGCCCGGCGCCTCGCGCCGCTGCGGCTGGACCTGTCCGGTATCGCCAAGGGCTTCGGCGTGGACGAACTGGCGCGGGAGTTGGGCGCGACCGGCTGCTCCTGCTGGCTGGTGGGCATCGACGGCGAGATGCGGGCCGAGGGCGTGAAGCCGGATGGGCGCCCCTGGGCCGTCGCCCACGAGAAGCCGGTTCCCGGCGCGCGGGAGGTCCTCGGCATGCTGGAGCTCTCGGGCGCCGCCGTCGCCACCTCCGGCTCGTATCGCCATCGTGTCGAGGTTGACGGGCGAACCACCTCTCACACCATGGACCCACGCCGCGGCGCGCCGCTGGACAATGATCTGTCCGCCGTCACCGTCCTTGCCGAAACCTGCATGGTGGCGGACGCCTGGGCCACCGCGCTGCTGGTGGCCGGCGCCGTGCGCGGACCCGAGCTCGCCCGCAGGCAGGGCCTCGCCGCCCTGTTCGTGCGAACCGATGGCACGGTGCTGGAAGCCTGGCCTTGAGCTGCTTGACCTTGTGCCGCCTTAACCACAAGGGCAGCCCATCGACCTGTTCCATGCCACCGCGGGCGTCGGTGCGGCCTCAAGGCGGGACTTTGCCGCCGGCGGCTTTGCCGTCGGCGAGCCTTTCCGCCCGCGTTCACGCCAGCGCCGCCCCGTGCTAGCGTCGCGGATGCCCGATTTCGACATCAAAACGTGAGCGGTTCCTTGCCATCAGCTTGCCGCACCCTCCTCCTCGCCCTGCTGCTGTCGGCGCTGGCGCTTCAAGCTTCCGCCCATGCGGCTGACGCCGCCTTCACTCAGTTCATCGCCTCCCTCTGGCCGCAGGCCCAGGCGGCCGGGGTTTCCCGCGCGACGTTCGAGCGGGAAACGCGCGGCCTGGAGCCGGACTATAAGTTGCCCGATCTCGCCCTGCCGGGGCGGCCCGCGACAGGCGCGTCGGCGCAGGCCGAGTTCGTGCAGGTTCCCGCGAGCTATGTGAAGGAGGCCACCATCGCCCGGCTTGCCGCCGACGGGCAGCGGCTGATGCAGAAGCATCGCGCCGCCCTCGACCAGATCGAAAGCCGGTTCGGCGTGCCGGGGACCATGGTGCTGGCGCTGTGGGGCCGCGAGACCGATTACGGCCGCTACACCTCCCCCTATGACACCCTGCGCGTGGTGGCGACACAGGCCTATGCGGGGCGCCGCAAGGACCAGTATCGCGACGAGTTCATCCTCGCACTGAAAATCCTCGATGAGGGCGCGGTGGCGCGCAAGGACTTCCGCTCCTCCTGGGCCGGCGCCACCGGCCTCACGCAATTCCTGCCATCCGAATACTTCAAGCACGGCGTCGATCTCGACGGCGATGGCCGCGTGGATATCTGGCATTCGGTGCCCGATGCGCTGGCCTCCGCCGCCAAGCAGCTGGCCGACAAGGGCTGGCAGCCCGGCGTGCGCTGGGCCTATGAGGTCCGCGCGCCGGCCAACGCTGACTGCACCCTGGGCGTGCCGGAGGTGAAGAAGCCCATCGGGGAGTGGCTGCGCACCGGGTTCGCGCCGTTCGCGCGGATCTCGGCCGGCGAGCAGGCGCAGCCGGCGTCGTTGCTCCAGCCCGAGGGCATCTACGGCCCCTCGTTCCTCACCACGGCCAACTATTTCGTGATCAAGCAGTACAATTTCTCCGACCTCTACGTGCTGTTCGTCGGTCATCTCTCCGACCGTATCGCCGGCGCCGGGCCCTTCGCCACGCCGTGGGCGGCTTCGACCCAGCTGCGCACGACCTCGGTCGCGGCGATGCAGAAGCATCTGACGCGCGTCGGCCTCTACGCCGACAAGATCGACGGCAAGGCGGGGATGCTGACCCGCGCCGCCCTCGGCGCCTACCAGAAATCGGCCGGGCTGAAGGTGGATTGCTGGCCGAGCGAGGCGGTGCTGCAATCCATGGGCGCGGCGCGGTAGCGGCCCGAGCCGGCCCGCTGCAACCGGTCACAAGCTCCCCGCTCCAATCTGGCGCGCAATATGCCTTATGCGGCCCGGACCCGGCTTTTGGTCGGGTTTGCGACATCGAGCCATACAGGAGCAGCTCTTGCCCGCATTGCAGGAAACCCGCACCGCCGTGACATTGGCGCCCGCAAAGCCTGCCGGATTGGCCGATCTGGGCGTGCCGTCGGTCGATGCCGCCCTGGTCAAGAAGGGACGCGTGCACGAGTTCCCGCAGCTTCTGGCGGACGGCAAGATCGGCCGTCGCTTCCAGGACCTTCGCGTCATCGGGATCAAGACGATGGAGGCCGGGGTTCCGTCGGCCAAAGTGTTCATCCAGTTCGAGGTGTTCGGCGACGACACCGCAGCGGCGACAAGCGGAGGCGGGTTCGAAGCAACGCTGTTTGCGGGCGCGCAGCCATTGGCCAGCCTGTCCTCCAGCGTGCTGTTCCTGCCCTACGCCAATTTCTGGTATCCGAACCGCTTTGTGTTCGAGGTGCCGATGGCGGATTTCGATCAGGCCGACCGCTTGGATTTCATCGCGAAGCCGGAGGAGGTTCGCGCTGTCTAGCGGGGTGTTGATCGGCGCGCGCCCCGTATCTTTCAAGATACAGGGCTGTCCACGACCCATATTGGGCAACGACACATGAGCTATCCTCTCGTCAAGCGCGTGCCGCATCGGAGGCTCGGCGACATGCTGAGGATGATGTTGAGCGACAAGTTGTATTTCGATCTGACCCTGGAAGAGGGCCGGACCTTGTCGCGCGCCTTCACCGCCGTTGCCTTTGACTGGCGGCGGACCGATTCCATCTACCTGAGCCCGGTCGGGAGCGACGATGAATTCTCGGCGGCCGTCACCCAGGACGGCCTTCATGTGGAAACGGCGGAGGGGCGCCGCCATCTGAATTGGGACGATGTGACGGAACTGGCAGAGCGGCTGGCGGTGGAGTGACGCGCAAGCCTGTTGCGCGCATTCCGGCGCTCAGTTCCCCCTCGGCGGCGGCGGTTTGACCCCGACGCAGGAAGGAGGCGGCTGGTTCGTGCGCCCTTCGGGCCGGTCCACATCGCGCCGCCGGCCACCTCATAGGCCGCGCAGGCACCTTCAAGATGGGCTTCTCCGCCCTGGGCGGGGCAGCGGACTATCCGCCGCGACCGGGCCTTGCGGCGCGATCGCGGCGGCCCTGGTCGGCGGCTACCGGTCTAGCCCGCCACCGCGGAGGACGGGGCGGGAGACGTGATGACCGCAGATCAAGCCCATTGTCCGGCGTGGTTCTTGATGGCCGCGTCGGTCTTGCGCTTCACGGCGTCGAGGGTGAACGTGGCCGGCGCCTGCATGGGCAGATCGTAGATGGCGATGGCGGCCAGCCTGCCCACCGCCTCCCGGACGCCGACGCAGCGCCAGAACGCGAGGGCCCGGAACTCGAGGGCCCGGAACTCGAGGGCGGAGAAGTCGTTCATGTAGCCGCCGCCGAGGGTGTTGACACGCAATGAGCGACGCCTCCCCGTGACGCGCGTCATCGACACGGGACTTGCCACGCATCTTTGGAGCCGGAACGCCCTTCGGACCATCCGTAAAAGGGGCCATACGCGATGCCCGAAAGGGCAGAGGGATATTTCAGGATACGCCTCTGCCGCACGGGCCCGCCTTGGGCGCGGATCACAAAAACGGGGAGACCTGTACCGAACGACAAAGTCCCGGCCCCGTGCGCTCACCTTGAGTCTAGCGGGCCTTCCGGCAGGCGCTGCAGCCGTTCGGCAAGGCGCCCCAGCTCGGCGGCCGATTCGGCTCCGAGCTTGGTCATGAGCTGCGCGCGCTGCGCCTTTACGGTGCGCTCGGCGATGCCGAGTTCATCGGCGATCTGTTTGTTCAGCTTGCCCGCCACCACCAGGTCGAACACTTCGCGCTCACGCTGCGTCAGCAGAGCGAAGCGGGCCCGCAGGTCCTGCGCATCCGCGCGTGCGGCCCGCAGCCGCCTGTCCCGCTCAAGCGCGCGATGGACGGCATCCAGCAGCACCTGCGGCTCCACCGGCTTCATGAGGAAATCCACCGCCCCCGCCTTCATGGCCTCCACGCTGCAGGCCACATCCGCATGGGCGGTGAAGAAGATCACGGGCAGCGTTGCGCCGAGATTCTGAAGGGCCCGCTGCAGCTCCAGTCCGGACGGCCCGGGCATCCTGAGATCCAGCAGGAGACAGCCGGGACCCTGCGGCAGCGGATGGAGCAGGAAATCGCCGGCGGAGGCGTAGGCCCGCACCTCCAGGCCGGCGGCGGTCAGCAGTCGCACCACGGCGGTGCGCAGGGAATCGTCGTCGTCCACCACGTGGACCAGAGGTGACGAACTCATGCTCTCCCAACCCATGCGCTGCCGCCGGGCGCGACCCGGGGAAGCTGGATGGTGAAAGTGGCGCCCTCCCCCGGCGCGCTCTCGGCCGTGATGGTGCCACCATGGGCCTCGACCAGCGTGCGCGCAATGGACAGGCCGAGGCCGATGCCCTTGCGTTTGGTGGTGAAGAAGGAGTCGAACAGCTTCGGCAGGTGTTCCGCAGTAATGCCGTGTCCACGGTCGCGCACCCGGATGGTCGCGTCGGTGGCCGAGCCTTCGAGCGAGAGGACGATGTTGCGCTGCTCCTCGGGAGTATCCGCCAGCGCGTCCATGGCATTCATGATCAGGTTGATGAGCACCTGCTGGAGCTGGATGCGGTCGCCCACCACCGTGATTGTCTCCCCCACCGGCCGTGCGCTCAGGGCGATGCGCCGGCGGCGGGCCTCGGCATTCAGCAGGGCGATCACGTCGCTCAGGATGTCGTTGAGGTCGACGGGCTGGCGCTCCACCTCGTGCTTGGCAAGCAGCGCCCGCAGCCGGCGGATGACCTCGCTCGCCCGCAGGTCGTCGCGCCTGATGTCGGCTAGGATGTCCTTAAGTTCGCCGGGCCGTGCGGTGCCGCGGTCCAGCATCATTGCCGCCGCCGCCGCATTGCTCAGGATGGCGGCCAGCGGCTGATTGATCTCGTGGGCGATGGAGCCGGTCAGTTCCCCCGCCACCGCCAGCCGGGACGCATGGGCCAGCTCGAACCGATGGCGGTCCACGCTCGACTGCGCCAGGCGCCGGCGGTTGCGCTCAAGCAGCAGGGCGGTCAGAAGCAGGCTCTGCAACAGGAAGGCCAGGGCAACCGCCATCGCCTCCTTCCGGTAGGTCTGCCAGAACCCGGGCGCGCGGAACTGGATGACCGCATCAGCCGGCACCGCATCCGGATCGATGCCCCAGCGCTCGATCTGCCGCCAGTCCACATAAAGCGCGGACGGCATCATCTGCGGCAGGCGCAGGGTGGCAGCCGCCTGCCCGTCCAGCAGGCGATTGGCGATGGCCCCGCCCTCACGGCCCATGGCCTCGAAACTGGTCATCCATCCGCCCACGACACCGGTGCCGATGAAGGTGACGAAGGGTCCGTAGACCGGCGCCGTCGCCGCCTGCGCGATCAGCCGCACCGAGTCCGCCGGAAGGTAGATGCTGCCCGCCCCGTCGCGGAAAAACCCGGGCGTGGCCACCACGGTGTCGGGACCCAGCTCCGCCACCCGCTTCAACACCTCCGCCATGGGGCGCCCTGCAAGCATCTCGATGCTCACCCGGCCTTCGAAGCCTCCGGCCGCCCGGCGCAGGTCCTGTTCCCATTCCCGATCACGCTCGGCCGCGCCGGTGATCAGGACCAGATGCCGGGCCTGCGGATGCCATTTCAACGCCTGCGCGACGGTGGCGGCGAAATCCTGCGCGAAGGGCACGCCCACCACGTCTTCAGGCAGCGGCGGGCGGGAGGCCAGGAAGGAACTCGCGACGCCCACATGGACCACCGGCACCTGCGGAAAAAGCTCGGCCCGGGTGTTCAGCACGAAGTCGAGCGCAGTGTCGCCGGCGACGATGATGACGCCGGGCGGTCGCGCCGCGTATTTCTCACGCAGGAAGCGCGTGATGGTTCCCACGTAGGCCGCGCCGCTGAAGCGCGGATAATCCAGAAACTCGGTGCTGATCTCGGTGCTGCGGTCCACCTCCCCCAGCGCGCTGGTGATGCCCCGGTCGCCCAGCACGTTGGCCGGCAACAGGCGGTTGTTCTCGAACAGGACCAGCACATGACGGCGGGCGGTCTCGGCGCGGGCGGGGGCCACCGCTCCCATCAACACGAGGCAGATCGCGACGCCGCGCCAGGCGAGCCAGATGACGCGCCAGCGCCCATGTGGCAGATCCGGGCCGAAGCCGTCTGCGCGCGTGCCGTGATTGGATCTCTCCGGTGTCACGTCCACCCCGACCCCCTGCCCTCGACAGGCCGCACAGTTGGGGCCACCTCGCACGCGGGCGCAAGGGGTGGCGCCTGTCCGCTCCGGTCGCGACCTGCGGCGGGCGAACTGGTTCCATCAGATCCGGAGCACGGCAAATGGCGTGTAAAGCGGGTCAGCACTGACGTTCCGGCACCGTCGAATGGCCATCGCTTCGGTGCTAGCTTCGCCACGGGACCTTTCAAGGTCCGGTGGGAGGATCGACAATGAAAACATTCGCCCTCGCCTTGGCCCTCCTGGCCGTTTCGGCCGCCGGCGCCTTCGCGGAAACCTGCACCGCCACCGTTGCCAGCAAGAGCCTGGCGGGCGCAGCCAAGACCAGCTTCCTCACCAAGTGCCAGAAGGATGCAACCGCCGCCTGCGAGACACAGGCCGCGGAGAAGAAGCTCTATGGCGCGGCCAAGAAGAGCTTCACCACCAAGTGCGTGGCGGACGCGGTCGGCAAGTAGGGCGCGGCGACAGGAGGCCCAGAGGCAGCCGGCTAGCCGAGCCGGCTGCCGGCGGCCACGACGGTCGCCATCACCACCGCTATGACGCAGAACAAGAGGATGAGGCCGACGAGGACCAGCCGGTCCCCCTTGCTTTCCGTCGGGGCGACGGCCCCCTGGTCGTCCTTGGCCGCCAGCAGGACGCCGGGCGAAGCCGGAAGGGATGCGGCGAGAAGAACAGGCGCGGACGCATCCACGTCCAGAGCACGCGGCTCCAGCGCGCGCGGCGCGGGCGCCTCGACTTTGCGGGGCGCGGGTCGCGCCGGCGTGCGGGGTTTTGCTTCGGCGCGGCTCGGCGTGCCGCCGCTGGCCACGGCAACATTTGCCTCCCTGAAACGCGCCTGCGCCGTGATCCGGCCCTCGACCAGCACGAACACCACCGATGCCAGCGGCACCAGCACCGACAGCGCTTCGGCGTGCCTTGCGATCCAGCCGGACCACAGCGGGTCGGACACGATCATCCCGCCCGCCACCCAGCCGAGGAAAGCGGTGCCGACGAGGATGATCGCCGGAAAATGCTTCATCGCCTCCGTGACGACGAAGCTTCCGAAGAAGATCAGGGGCACGCTGAACAGCAACCCGCCGATGAGATAGAGCAGGTTGCCTTCCGACACGGCGGCGAGGGCCACCACATTGTCGAGGCTCATGATCGCGTCCACGATCAGGATGACGAAAACCGCCCCCATGAAGCCGCTGTCGTTGCTGATCGCCGGGTCAAGGCCGGGGCTCGGCTCGCCCTCCCGCCGCCGCAGATGTTCTCCCGCGAGCAGGTTGATGGCGATGACGAAGAGCAGCGCCCCGCCGATGATCTTCAGCAGCGGGATGGTGAGCAGGATCCCCGCCACCGCCGCGATGACCAGCCGGAAGAAGATTGCCCCCGCCGCGCCGAGCGCGACCGCCTTCGGCACCTGCTGCGCCGGCAGGCCGCGACAGGCCAGCGCAATGACGATGGCGTTGTCGCCGCTGAGCAACAGGTCGATGAAGAAAATCTTCAGGCTGATGCCGAACCAGGAAAGATCAGCGCCGAGATCCATGGGGTGCGTCCTCTACGGTCAACACGCGGGGCCGGGTGCGGCATCCGGCATGCCTCATGGCCTTGGGCCGCCTTCGGCCCGCGCGCTGGGCTTTTCGCCGGTCACGGGCTCCGGCGACGGCCCCTTCGTCAGCGCGCCGAGGAAGTCCACGTCCGGCGACAGCAGCAGCGTGGGGGAGGCCCCTGCCAGGGTCTGGCGGTAGGTCTGCTGGGTCCGGAGGAAGGTGTAGAAGGCGGGGCTGCGATCATAGGCGTCGCCGAGGATCTGGGAGGCCGCTGCATCGGCCTCGCCCCGCGTCACCTTGGCCTTCTGCTGCGCCTCGGCCAGGATGATGGTCTTCTGGCGGTCGGCGCGGGCCTGGATTTCCTGCGCCCATTCAAAGCCCTGGGCGCGCAGTTCCTTGGCCTCGCGCTGGCGTTCGGATTTCATGCGGTCGTAGATGGCCTGGCTGGTTTCCGCCGGCAGGTCGGCGCGCAAAAGGCGCACCTCCACCACGTCCACGCCCAGCGACCGGCTGCGCTCGATCACCTGGGAGCGGATGGCATCGATGATGCGGTCGCGCTCGGTGGACAGGAGGTCCACCAGCTTCGCCTGCCCCAGCTCCCGGCGCACCGCCGAATTGACGATCTGCGCAAGGCGCGACTGGCCCTGCTCGATGCCGCCCACCGCCTGGTAGAAGGCAAGCGGATCACTGATGCGGAAGCGGGTATAGGTGCTCGCCTCGATCCGCTTCTGGTCGCCCAGGATGATCTGCTCGGCGGGCGGCTCCAGCGACACCAGCCGGCGCTCAAAGAAGATCACCGTGTCGATGAACGGCACCTTGAAGTACAGGCCAGGGTCATCATGGACCGCCAGCGGCATGCCGAGGCGCACCACCAGCGCCCGCTGGGTCTCCTCCACCGTGAAGGCGAAGGACAGGGCGACGGCCCCCAGAATGGCCGCCGCCGCCAGAGCGACGAAACCATAGCGCTTCATTTGACCGCTCCCGCGACCGGGGCCTCGGCGACCGCGGCCGGCTTCGGCCCCGGCTCCATCAGGGGCAGGTAGGGCACCACGCCGCCGCCGTGGGCCGACAGGTCCACGATCACCCGTCCGGAGCGCTTCAGCAGTTCGTCCACGCCTTCCAGATAGAGCCGGCGCAGGGTCACATCCTTGTGCCGCTCGTAGGCGGCGGCGACGGCGAGGAAGCTCTGGGCCTCGCCGCGCGCCAGGTCGACCACCTGCTCGCCATAGGCTGCGGCCTCCTGGGTGATGTGCTCGGCCTCGCCGCGGGCGTGGGGCAGGATGTCGTTCCGATAGGCTTCCGCCTCGTTGCGCGCCCGCTCCTGGTCCGCCCGCGCCCGCTGCACGTCGTTGAAAGCGTCGATGACGGCGGGCGGCGGATCGATGCGCAGCAGCTGCACCTGGGTGATGGTGATGCCGGCCTCGTATTTGTCCAGCAGCCGCTGCAGCACCACCTCGGTCTGCTGGGCGATCTGCTGGCGCTTGTCGGAGAGGGCCGACTGGATCGGGTTCTGGCCGATGACCTCGCGCAGGGCGCTCTCGGCCGCCACCCTGAGCGTGCCTTCCGAGTCGGCCACCTTGAACAGGAACTGCCCGGCATCGCGGATGCGCCAGAACACCACGCCCTCCGCCTCGACGATGTTCTCGTCCCCGGTCAGGATCTGGTTGCGCTCGCGGGAGCCGTCGCGCTTGCCGATGACCAGCTGGTTGATCTGCGTGGTCTTGGGCAGCAGCACGGTTTCGATGGGATAGGGCCAGTGATAGTGGACCCCTGACGCCTGCGTGGACACCCATTTGCCGAAGCGCAGCACGATGCCCTGCTCGTCCGGCTGGACCCGGTAGAAACCGCTCGCCGCCCACAGGAACACGAGGATGCCGGCGACCATGAGCGCCCCCCAGCGCCCGAAGTGCGGCAGGCGCAGCATGTCGGCCACCTGATCGCGCGCCAGGGCCTCGAACGGTTCCTTCGCCTGCGGGGGCGCGGCCTCGAGCGGGACCTGGGGCGGGACTGGGCTCTCCTCGCGCGGTACCGTGTCTATATTCGCCATAGAGACTGACCTTGGGACAGGTAATGGGCGCGATGACCTTTGGGAAGACGTTTTTCAACTGTCATCGGGGCGCGCTAAACAGGAATTGTCGGTTCGTCCTATCTGCGTTTTTTTGGATTTGACCAGTCAGCGCCCTGTCGCGCGTCTCGCGTCGCCTGCGGCAGGAGGGCGATTGTCGTGCGTTTTCAGCTGCCTGATGCTGAGCGGGAGGCAGATTAAATATCCGTAACACGCGGTGTGACGCGCCCCTGCCGCAACGCCACCGCGCCGGTGTCCCAAGGGCAGCAAAGCGGCGCGGAGTAAGCATTCCCCAACGCCACTGCGCTGACAACGCGCACCCCGCCCGGTTCCGGCGCGGTCGCGAACCGGTTAGTCAGAGACCTCGGCGCCACGTTCCCCCGCGCCGCGCGATGGGGGCGGCGGCAGGCGGACCATCCTCGTCTTCATCTGCAATTGGAAACCGACATCATGGCCAGCGTCTGCACGAACGGGGTGGACACGGGTTTCGTCGCCCTCGGCACCACCAAGGTGGCGGTTCTCGGTGTGGTTCAGGGGATCACCGAGCTGCTGCCCATTTCCTCCACGGCACACATGCGCCTCGTTCCGGCGGTGCTCGGCTGGCCGGATCCCGGCTCGGCCTTTTCGGCGGCCATGCAGCTCGCCGCCCTGTTCGCCGTGGTGACCTATTTCTGGTCGGACCTGCGCGATCTGGCCTGCGGCTCGCTGCGGGCGGTGCGCACGGGGGATTATAGCGCCCACGCCCCGCGCACGGTGCTGGGCATCATCCTTGGCACCTTGCCCATCGTCATCGCCGGTGTGCTGCTGAAGGACAAGCTGAACGCCTGCGGCTCCGCGTTCCGCGAGCTGTGGGTGATCGGCGCCGCGAGCCTGGTGATGGGCCTGCTGCTCGCCATCGCGGAACTCGTCAGCCGCCACACCCGCTCATTCGAGCACATCAAGCTGAGCGACGCGCTCGTGGTCGGCCTCGCCCAGGTGGGCGCGCTGATCCCCGGCGTGTCGCGCTCGGGCTCGACGCTGACGGCGGCCATGTTCCTCGGCCTGAAGCGCGAGGATGCCGCCCGCTTTTCCTTCCTGCTCGGCCTGCCCGCCATCTTCGCCGCCGGCGTGAAGGAACTGCTGGTGCTCCACCAGGCAGGCCTTGATACCCAGGGCTGGATCGTGCTGGGCGTGGGCCTGGTGACGGCCTCGCTTTCGGCCTTCGTCGCCATCTGGACCCTGATGAAGGTGATGGAGCGGCTCTCCGCCTGGCCGTTCGTGTTCTACCGCATCGCCATGGGCACGTTTCTGCTGGTCGCGGTGGCGACCGGGTCCCTGTCCTGAGGAAGCCGGGTGGCCGGCCTCAGCCCCCTCGCCTCAGGCCCAGCCGGGCCAGGGCGAGGGCCTGCTCGAAGCCGGCGGTGAGGGAATCGAGAACCGGAACCGGAACCTGCCCGGCGAGGGCGGTGCCATAGCCTACCAGCGCCGCGCCGGCGACGATGACCACGTCCGGCGCGGTGCGGACGATCGCTTCGTCCACCGCCGCGCGCACCAGCTTCAGCCCGTCCTCCCGGTCGGTGGCGACGGCAAGGGCATCGCCCGGCACCACGGCGATGCCGGCGCAGCGCGCCTCCAGGGCGGTACGCCGCATCAGGTCGCGCAGCATGGCCGGCCACGCCGCCCCCACCGTGACGATGGCAAAACGCTCTCCCAATTGCAGGGCGGTGAGGACGCTGGCTTCCGCCATGCCCACCACCGGAAAGGCATGCTCGATCCTGAGCGCCTCGATGCCCGGCTCGCCGAAGCAGGCATAAAAGCAGGCATCGAAGGGCGCGCGGCCCGCCGCCTGCTCGCGCTCCACCGCCGCGCGCGCTGCATCCTGAACGGCATGGGCGGCCACCGCCACGGCGGCGCGCGTCGACAAATAGGGCATGCCGAAGGGCGCCGTCGCGCCGATGAGCTGCACATTTTCAGGGCACAGGGGGTTGAGCGCCGCAATCATGCGCTCCGTCACGGCGACAGTGGTATTTCCGTTCAGCACCAGGATTTTCAAGGCGGCCTCGCCGGGTCACGAAGGGTCAATCGTCGGCGACACTACGAGGCCATGGGACCGGACCGCAATCCGAACGGTAAGATGATCTCCCTTCCTGCCTCTCATGAGGCCCGGGCACACCGACCCTTCCGGTCTGGGGAAAACGTCCGCCTTGGGAGCGGCGATCAGGAGCAGGGAACAGAGCAGCATCGCATACTTATGCGCAACTTGTGCCCGTACTTTAGGCAAAAAGATAATTCGCGGATAATTTGACGACAAATTTTCCCAGACTCCCGCAGCGGGAGCTTTGTTCTCTTCGATTTGCGGGGTGTGGCACGGCGGTTGCTAACGTTCTGGGCATCTCGTGAATTGGGCATCCCGCCGCAAAGGACTCCATGATGCTGCAAACTGAAAAGCGGATCCGCTCCGGTCGCCACACGATGAAGACCGCCGCCCTTCTGCTGGCCACGACCTTTGCCTGCATCGCTCCCGGCATCGCCGGTGCCGAGACCACCCTGCGCATCGGCATGACCGCCGCCGACATTCCGCGCACCCTCGGCCAGCCCGACCAGGGCTTCGAGGGCAACCGCTTCACCGGCGTCACCATGTATGACGCTCTGGTGAACTGGGACCTGTCCTCCGCCACCAAGCCCAGCGTGCTCATCCCCGGCCTTGCCACCGAATGGAAGGTGGACGACGCCGACAAGACCAAGTGGGTATTCAAGCTGCGCCCCGGCGTCACCTTCCACGATGGCTCGCCGTTCAACGCCGATGCCGTGGTCTGGAACGTGGGCAAGGTGCTGAACAAGGAGGCCCCGCAATTCGACGCCAGCCAGGTGGGCGTCACCGCCTCGCGCATGCCGACCCTGGTCTCGGCGAAGAAGATCGACGACCTGACGGTGGAGCTGACCACCAAGGAGCCGGACAGCTTCCTGCCCTACAACCTCACCAACCTGTTCATGGCGAGCCCCGCCCAGTGGCAGAAATTCTATGACGCCGCCGACGGCGCCGACGCGAAAGCCAAGGCGGCAGCCGCCTGGACCGCCTTCGCCAAGAACGCGTCGGGCACCGGCCCGTGGAAGATGACCAATTTCGTGCCCCGCGAGCGGCTGGAGCTGGTGAAGAACGAGGCTTATTGGGACAAGGCGCGGGTGCCCAAGACCGACAAGATGGTCCTCCTGCCAATGCCCGAGGCCAACGCCCGCACCGCCGCGCTCATGGCCGGCCAGGTGGACTGGATCGAGGCCCCCGCCCCCGACGCCATCGCCCAGCTGAAATCCCGCGGCTTCAAGATCGAGAGCAACGAGCAGCCCCACGTGTGGCCGTGGCAGTTCTCCCGCGTCGAAGGCTCGCCGTGGAACGACATCCGCGTGCGCAAGGCGGCAAACCTGTGCATCGACCGGGAAGGCATGAAGGACGGCCTGCTCGGCGGCCTCATGGTGCCGGCCACCGGAACCGTGGAGCCCGGCCACCCCTGGCGCGGCAACCCCACCTTCCAGATCAAGTATGACGTGGCCGCCGGCCAGAAGCTGATGAAGGAGGCCGGCTACGGCCCCGACAAGAAGCTGACGGTGAAGACCCAGACCTCCGCCTCCGGCTCCGGCCAGATGCTGCCCCTGCCCATGAACGAATATCTCCAGCAGGCGCTGGCGGACTGCTATTTCGACGTTCAGCTCGACGTGATCGAGTGGAACACCCTGTTCACCAACTGGCGCAAGGGCGCCAAGGACCCGACCGCAAACGGCGCCAACGCCATCAACGTGACCTATGCGGCCATGGACCCGTTCTTCGCCATGGTGCGCTTCCTGCAGTCGGGCATGGCGCCGCCGGTGTCCAACAACTGGGGCTTCAACAACAATCCCAAGTTCGACGAGCTGGTGAAGAAGGCTCGTACCTCGTTCGATCCCGCTGCGCGGGACGCGGCGCTCGCCGAGCTGCATGCTGCCTCGGTGGACGACGCCGCCTTCCTCTATGTGGCGCACGACGTGGGCCCCCGCGCCATGAGCCCCAAGATCAAGGGCTTCGTGCAGCCCAAGAGCTGGTTCGTGGACTTCTCGCCGGTGTCGATCTCGCAGTGATGCCTTGAACCGGAACGCGGGGTGCTGAACGCGCCCCGCGTGTTCTTCCCCCTGCGCAAGGTGGCCCCGTGCTGGTCTATATCCTGAGGCGGATCATCTATGTGATCCCGATCGTCATCGCCGTCGCGCTGGTGTGCTTCCTGCTGGTCCACATCACGCCGGGGGACCCGCTGGTGGCGGTGCTGCCGGCCGATGCCTCGGCCGAACTCGCCGCACAGATGCGTGCCGCCTATGGCTTCGACCGGCCGCTGCCGGTGCAGTTCGGCCTGTGGGTGTGGCAGGCGCTGCACGGCAATCTCGGCACCTCCATCGCCACTGGCCGCCCGGTGCTGGCGGAGGTGACTCAGGCGGTGGGCAACACCTTCATCCTCGCGGTGACGGCCTCCCTCATCGGCTTCGTCTTCGGCGTCTTCTTCGGCCTCCTCGCCGGCTATTTCCGCAATACGTGGGTGGACAAGCTCGCCACCTCCATCGCGGTGGCCGGCGTGTCCGTGCCCCACTACTGGCTGGGCATGGTGCTGGTCATCATCTTCTCGGTGTGGCTCAACTGGCTGCCGGCGGTGGGCAACGGCCCCAGCGGCTGGGCGTGGGACTGGGTGCATATGCGCCACCTCATCCTGCCCGCCGTCACCATGTCGGTGATCCCCATGGGCATCGTCACGCGCACCGTGCGCGCGCTCACCGGCGACATCCTCTCGCAGGACTTCGTGGAGGCGCTGCGCTCCAAGGGCCTGAGGGAAACCCAGGTATTCCGCCATGTGGTGAAGAATGCCGCTCCCACCGCCGTAGCAGTGATGGGCCTGCAGCTCGGCTACCTGCTCGGCGGCTCCATCCTCATCGAGACGGTGTTCTCCTGGCCGGGCACGGGCTTCCTGCTCAATTCGGCGATCTTCCAGCGCGACCTGCCGCTCTTGCAGGGCACCATCCTGGTGCTGGCGCTGTTCTTCGTCTTCCTCAACCTCGTGGTCGATATCGCCCAGGCGTCCATCGATCCGCGCATCAAGCGGAGCTGAGGACATGAGCGCCACATCCGACGCCGCCCTCCAGGCCGCCCCGGTGCAGAAGGCCCGCGGCTATTGGGCCACCGTGGGCCGCCGCTTTTCCCGCGACAAGGTGAGCATGGTGTGCGCGGCGGTGCTGCTCGCCATCGTGCTCGCCGCCATCTTCGCCCCCTGGCTCGGCCTTGCCGATCCCTACCAGGGCTCCATGGTCCGCCGCCTCCGCCACATCGGCACGCCGGGCTATCTGCTCGGCACCGACGAGCTGGGCCGCGACATGCTCTCCCGTCTCATCTATGGCGGGCGCCTCTCGCTGCTCATCGGCATCCTGCCGGTGGTGCTCGCCTTCGGCATCGGCACCAGCCTCGGCCTGCTCGCCGGCTATCTGGGCGGGGCGGTGAACACCATCATCATGCGCACCATCGACGTGTTCTACGCCTTCCCCTCGGTGCTGCTGGCCATCGCCATCTCCGGGGTGCTGGGGGCGGGCATCGTCAATTCCATCGTCTCGCTCACCATCGTGTTCGTGCCGCAGATCACCCGCGTGGCGGAGAGCGTGACCACCTCGGTGCGCAACCTCGACTTCGTCGATGCGGCGCGGGCCTCCGGGGCCGGGGCCATCACCATCATGCGGGTGCACATGCTGGGCAACGTGCTCGGTCCGATCTTCGTCTATGCGACGGGGCTGATCTCGGTATCCATGATCCTGGCCTCGGGCCTGTCCTTCCTCGGCCTCGGCACCAAGCCGCCGGAGCCGGAATGGGGCCTGATGCTGAACACCCTGCGCACCGCCATCTACGTCAACCCGGGCGTGGCCGCCCTGCCGGGGGTGATGATCTTCGCCGTCTCCATCTGCTTCAACATGCTCAGCGACGGGCTGCGCAGCGCCATGGACATCCGCAATTGACCCTCATCGAGCCCCTCCCCGAGCCGATCCTGGAGCCCCTGGCGGACATCGGCGGGCCGGCCCAGCCGCTGCTCGACGTGAAGAACCTCACCAAGCACTTCCCGGTGGGCGGCGGCTTCCTCGCCGAGAAGAAGACGGTGCGGGCGGTGGACGACGTGTCCTTCTCCATCGCCAAGGGGGAGACGGTAGGCATCGTGGGTGAGAGCGGCTGCGGCAAGTCCACCACCGCGCGCCTGCTGATGCATCTCATGTCCCGCAACGCCGGCGAGATCCTGTTCGACGGGGAGACCGTGGGCGGGACACTGAGCATGCGCGACTTCCGGCGCGGCATGCAGATGGTGTTCCAGGACAGCTACGCCTCCCTCAACCCGCGCCTCACCATCGAGGAGTCCATCGCCTTCGGCCCCAAGGTGCATGGCATCGCCGACAAGGAGGCACGGTCGCTCGCCCGCGAGCTGATGGACAAGGTGGGCCTGCGCCCCGAAGTCTTCGCCAACCGCTATCCCCACGAGGTGTCCGGCGGACAGCGCCAGCGCGTCAACATCGCCCGAGCCCTCGCCCTGAAGCCCCGCCTCGTGATCCTGGACGAGGCCGTCTCGGCGCTGGACAAGTCGGTGGAGGCGCAGGTGCTGAACCTGCTCACCGACCTCAAGCGCGAGTTCGGCCTCACCTATCTGTTCATCAGCCACGACCTCAACGTGGTGCGCTACATCTCCGACCGGGTGCTGGTGATGTATCTCGGCCAGGTGGTGGAGCTGGGACCGGTGGACGAGGTGTGGGACGGCCCGGCCCATCCCTATACGCGCGCCCTGCTCGCCGCCATGCCGGCGCTCGATCCTGACCAGCGCACGCAGGAGCCGCCCATCACCGGGGATCCGCCCAACCCCATCGACCCGCCGCCCGGCTGCCGCTTCCACACCCGCTGCGCCTTCTTCGAGCCGGTCTGCGCCGAAGTCTGCCCCGCCCTGTCGCCAGTGGCTGGCGGCGCTCATGCCGCCGCCTGCCACATGGTCATTCCCGGCTCCGGCCACAGCCGCGCCCCCAAGGCCGGCGACATCGCGGGAGCCACGCCATGACAACGCCCCTGGTCGATATCCGCGACCTCACCATCCGCTTCACCGGCGAGCGCACGGTCTATGCAGTGAACGGCGTCTCGCTCTCCCTCGGCGAGGGCGAGGTGCTGGGCCTGCTCGGCGAATCGGGCTCCGGCAAAAGCGTGACCATGCGCGCGCTCATGCGCCTGCTCCCCAAGAAGCGCACCGTCATCAGCGGCAGTGTCGCCGTGGCCGGGCAGGATGTGCTGGCCATGGACGATGCCACCCTCTCCGCCTTCCGCGGGCGCACCGTCTCCATGATCTTCCAGGAGCCGGCGCTGGCGCTGGACCCGGTCTACACCATCGGCCACCAGATCGCGGAATCGGTGAAGCGCCACGAGGGCGCAAGCCACGCCACCGCCATGGCGCGGGCGCTGGAGATGCTGGAGCTGGTGCGCATCCCCTCCGCCAAGCGCCGGCTGGATGCCTATCCCCACGAAATGAGCGGCGGCATGCGCCAGCGCGCCATGATCGCTTTGGCGCTCGCCTGCAAACCCAAGATCCTGCTGGCCGACGAGCCTACCACGGCGCTGGATGCCACGGTGCAGATCCAGATCCTGCTGCTGCTGCGCGAGTTGCAGCGGGAGATGGGCATGTCGGTGATCTTCGTCACTCACGACATCGGTGTCGCCATCGAGATCTGCGACAAGGTGGCGGTGATGTATGCCGGCCAGATCGTGGAGACCGGCACGCTGGGCGAGATCGTGCGCACGCCACGCCATCCCTATCCCCAGGGGCTGCTGGCCTCCACCGTGCACGGTGCCAAGCGCGGCGCGCGGCTGCAGACCATTCCCGGCACTCCGCCCTCCCTCGACAAGGCGCCCGCGGCCTGCTCCTTTGCCCCGCGCTGCGCCCACGCACAGCAGCGTTGCACCGAGCGCCTGCCTCCGGACGTGGAACTTGCCCCCGGCCGGACTGTAAGGTGCGTGCTGGCTGAAAATCCCGTTCCGGTGACCTGATGACCGCGCTGTCGACCCCTGCCCTGTCCAATCTCCAGATCAACGCCGACCGCCTCTGGAGCACCATCCTCGAAACCGCCCAGTTCGGCGGCACGCCCAAGGGCGGCGTCAAGCGCCTGACCCTCAGCGAGGAAGACCGCCAGGTGCGCGACTGGTTCCGCGCCGCCTGCGAGGCCGCGGGCTGCACCGTGAGCGTGGACGCACTGGGCAACATGTTCGCCCTGCGGCCGGGCAGGGATGCCAGCAAGGCGCCGCTGGGCATCGGCTCCCATCTCGACACCCAGCCCACCGGCGGCAAGTTCGACGGCATCCTCGGCACCCTTGCCGCCCTCGAGGTGGTGCGCGCCTTGAACGACGCCGGCATCGAGACCGACACGCCTTTGTGCGTGGTCAACTGGACCAACGAGGAAGGCTCCCGCTTCGCCCCCGCCATGATGGGCTCGGCCGGCCATGTGGCCGACCTGCCGCTGGCCGAGATCCTCGCCCGCACCGATGCGGAGGGCGTGAGCGTGGGCCAGGCCCTCGACGCCATCGGCTATCGCGGCGAGGTGCCGCTGGGCACCCAGAAATTCAGTGGCTTCCTAGAGCTGCATATCGAGCAGGGGCCGATCCTGGAGGCGGAGAACCTCACCATCGGCGTGGTGGAGCACGGCCAGGGCATCATCTGGTACAACGGGCGCATCACCGGCTTCGAGAGCCATGCGGGCTCCACCCCCATGCACCTGCGCAAGGATGCCCTCGCCACCCTGTCCGAGATCGTGCTGGCGGTGGAAAAACTGGCGGTGGATCTGGGTCCGAATGCGGTGGGCACGGTGGCTGACATCACCATCGCCCGGCAGTCGCGCAACGTGATCCCCGGCGAAATCACCTTCGCCACCGAGTTCCGCACGCCGGACGCCGGCATCCTCGAAGCGCTGGACAAGGGCCTTCAGGCGGCGGTGGCGCGCATCGCGCAGAAGCGGAAGGTGAGCGTTCAGCTCGACACCATCTGGCGCAAGGAGCCCACCCATTTCGATCCGAAGGTGACGGGCGCGGTGGCCGCCGCGGCGCAGAAGCTGGGCCTCAGCCACCGGCCCATGGTCTCTGGCGCGGGGCATGATTCCTTCCACCTCGCCACCATCGTGCCCACGGGCATGATCTTCGTGCCCTGCAAGGACGGCGTGAGCCACAACGAGCTGGAATCCGCCACCAAGGACGACTGCGCGGCGGGCGCCAATGTGCTGCTCCATGCCGTGCTGGCGCTGGCCGGCGATGCCGCCAAAGCATGAGGCGCGCGCCGTGAGCTGTGCCCCCTCCCTCCTCCGCGCCCGCCCGCTGACAGCGGAGAGTTTCGCGCCCTTCGGCGACGTGCTGCGTGTGCCGCAGGAGGTGGGGACGCGCACCTATTTCGACGGCGCGCTGGCGAGCCTGAAGCCGCAAACGCCGGCGAGCCTCTC
Organism: Xanthobacter versatilis; assembly: GCF_043193975.1. NCBI lineage: Bacteria > Pseudomonadati > Pseudomonadota > Alphaproteobacteria > Hyphomicrobiales > Xanthobacteraceae > Xanthobacter > Xanthobacter versatilis. The sequence continues at coordinate 171,622 of NZ_JBAFVB010000010.1, forward strand.
CCTCATCCTCGCGGCCCCCAGCCCGGCGCGGCCGGTGCCGGTCACCATTATCGAGCGGCACCGGTTCACGTCGCAGAGCTTCGTGCCCATGACGCCCACCCCATGGCTGGTGGTGGTAGCGCCGGACGCCGCGGACGGATCGCCCGACCTCGCGGCCGCCGTCGCCTTCCTGCCCGGCCCTGGCCAGGGCATCACCCTGAAGAGCGGCGTGTGGCACGCCCCGCTCACGGTGCTGGAGGCCCCTGCCCCGTTCGCCATCTTCATGTGGCGCGATTTCGGCCCGGACGACGAGGACTTCGCCGAAATCACCCCGTTCACCGTGGTGCTCTGAACCTTCGAGACGGGGCCGCTCAGGCCCCGCCTTCCAGCAGGTCCGCCGGCAACAGCGCGTCGGGCAGGTTCTGGTAGCTCACCGGTCGCAGGAAGCGGCGGATGGCCATCGTCCCCACCGAGGTGGCGCCGAAATTGGTGGAGGCGGGATAAGGCCCGCCATGCACCATGGCATCGCAGACCTCGACGCCGGTGGGAAAGCCATTGGCCAGCACCCGGCCTGCCTTGCGCTCCAGGATCGGCATCAGCCGCTTGGCCAGCGGCGTGTCGTCCGCATCCATCTGGAGGGTGGCGGTGAGTTGGCCTTCCAGCCCCGCCGCGAGCGCGACCATCTCATCCTCATCCTCGACCCGCACCAGGATGCCGAGCGGCCCGAACACCTCGTGAGCAAGGCTTGAATCGGCGCGGAAGGCGGCGCCCGTGGTCTCGAACAAGGCCGGCGCGCCGTTGCGGCCGTCGGCGTCTGCCTTCAGCGCACAGCGCACGGCAGGCGCCTGCGCCACATGGTCCCGCCCGCGGCGGAAGGCGGCGGCGATGCCATCGGTCAGCATGGGCTGCGGCGCCACCTGTCCCAGTCCCGCCTCAGTCGCGGCAAGGAAGGCATCCGTGTCCGGCCCGTCGACGGCGAAGGCGATGCCGGGATTGGTGCAGAACTGGCCGACGCCCATGGAGAGCGACCCGGCCCAGCCGGCGCCGAGCGTACCGCTACGCGCCTTCAGCGCCGCCGGGAGCAGGAACATGGGATTGACCGAGCCCAGCTCGCCGAAGAAGGGGATGGGTTCCGGGCGGGCGGCGCACAGGTCGAACAGGGCACGCCCCGCGCCGAGACTGCCGGTGAACCCCACCGCCTTGATGAGCGGATGGCGCACCAGCGCGGTGCCGCCCTCCACCGTGAAGGACTGGAGCAGAGCGAACACGCCGGGATGAAGGTCCAGCGCCGCGCGCGCTGCGTCGATGGCCTCGGCCACCTTCTGGCTGGTGCCGGGATGGGCGGGATGGCCCTTCACCACCACCGGGCAGCCGGCGGCGAGGGCAGAGGCGGTGTCGCCGCCAGCCACAGAGAAGGCGAGCGGGAAGTTGGAGGCGCCGAACACCGCCACCGGCCCGATGGGCCGTTGCATCAGCCGAATGTCCGGCCGTGGCAGGGGCTGGCGGTCCGGCAAGGCCACGTCGTGGCGCCGGTCCAGATAGGCGCCGGCAAGGATGTGGCGGGCGAACAGGCGCAATTGCCCGGTGGTGCGCGCCAGTTCCCCGGCGAGGCGGGGCGCCGGCAGGCCGGTCTCCTCCTGCGCGATGGCGGTGATGTCGGCGCCGCGCGCCTCCATCTGCGCGGCGATGGCGTCGAGGAACTCCGCCCGCGCCTTGCGGCTGGACCAGCCAAACGAGGCGAAGGCGTCTTCCGCCGCGCGTGCGGCCGCATCCACCTCCGCCTCGGTGGCCGAGAAGAAGCGGCGCGGCTCGCCGGTGGCCGGCGCGCTCTCGAAGGTGGGGCCGCCGGCTACCCAGGCCCCGGCGATCAGGTGGCCGCCGTCAGGGGTCGCGTCCATCTCACTTCTCCTCGAAAATCGGATCCTGGGTGAACTGGCCACCCTGATAAAGCGCCATGGGCGCATCGGGCGCCGGCCGTGGCAGGTTCGCCTCCAGCTCGGCGCGGAAGCGCTCGGCATTGTCGCGCGGCCGCCAGCCGAGATAGGAGACGGCGCTATTGTCCCACCACCTCGTGTCATTGTCGGACACGCCCCAGATCACCGGGCAGCCGAGCCGGGGGGCGCGGAAGATGCAGCCGATGAGGGCGAGGAAGTCCTCATACGACATCCAGGTGGAGAGCATGCGGTAATTGGTGGGCTTCTCCATGCAGCTGCCGATCCGCACCAGCGCCGTTTCCTGCCCGAACTTCTCGAAATACATGCGGGCCAGCGCCTCGCCGAAGCATTTGGACACGCCGTAGAGCCCGTCCGGCCGGAGCGGGGCGGCGGCATCGAGGTGCTCGTCCTGCCGGTAGAAGCCGATCGTGTGGTTGGAGGAAGCAAACAGGATGCGCGGCTGGCCCTCGGCCCGCGCCGCCTCATAGAGATTGTAGAGGCCGACGATGTTGGCGCCCACGATCTTCGAGAATTTGTCCTCCACCGAGATGCCGCCCAGATGCACGATGCCGTCGCATCCCGCAACCAGATCGCGCACCGCCGCGGCGTCGGAGAGATCGCAGCGCACCGCCTCCTCATGGGGGGCCACGGCGCCCAGGTCGGCGATGTCGGAGACGCGCACGGTCTCGGCAAACCGCGCAAGGTGCGGGCGGATGGCCCGCCCGAGCCCACCGGCGGCGCCCGTGAGCAGGAGTCGTTTCAGCATTTGGACCTCTTGGCTGGATCTTGCGCGCCCGCATCCGGCTGGAAAATGATAAGTCATCATACATGTATGGACATTCCGGTCAATGTTCGGCCAAACTTGACAGACATGTATGGAACTCGCCACCATGGCCGGGGCCATACCGGCAGGCCGGAATCAGCAAGGGAGAAGCGGGTGCGCAGTCGCCTGAAGTCCGCCGCCCAGAGGGTTGCCCAGGAAGGCGCCCAGGGAAACCCGCGCGGCGCCTCCCCGGCAGGTTCTCACGCAAGCGCCCATCCGCCCGGCGGCCGCGCCGCCGGCACGCTCGTGGCCCAGGTCAGCGACGCGCTGCGGCAGATGATCCTGTCCGGCGAGTTTCCGCCCGGCGCCAAGCTGCCCAGCGAGGCCCAGCTCACCCAGGCCCATGGCGTCAGCCGCACCGTGGTGCGCGAGGCGGTGGCCGCCCTGCGCTCGGACGGGCTGGTGGAAGCGCGCCAGGGCGCGGGCGTGTTCGTGCTCGACCACGCCACCACCACCCCGCTCCTGTCCTTCCAGAATGTTGATGGCGCACGCGTTTCCTCCACCATAGAGCTGCTGGAGCTGCGCACCGGCGTGGAGGTGGAGGCCGCGGGGCTGGCCGCCGCGCGCCGCTCCCCGGCGCAGGAAGAGGTGATTTTCGAGCGGCATTTCGCGGTGCGGACCGCGCTGGACGAAGGCCGCTCAACGGTGGAGGCGGACCTTGCCCTGCACCTCGCCATCGCCGACGCCACCAACAACCCGCGCTTCCGCGAATTCCTCGCCATGATCGGCCGCGACGCCATTCCCCGCGCGGTGCTGGAGGGCGAAGGCCAGAGCGTGGAGCGCGTGTCGTCCTACATCAAGATGATCGACGAGGAGCACCAGCGCATCGTCGTGGCCATCTCCCGCGGCGACGAGGATGCGGCGCGCGAGGCCATGCGCGTCCACCTGCGCGGTAGCCAGGCGCGCTATCGCACGCTGCTGCAGACCCGGCGCAAACATGTAATATAAGTTATTGACGCCTGTTGGCCATACATGTATGACAACTCTGCCCTGGTTATATGGCAGAGGAGCCGTGATGAACCCGCAGGACATAAAGACCGCGCTCGGCTCGGGCCTCCTGTCGTTCCCGGTCACGCATTTTCATGCGGATGGCCGCTTCAACGCGGAGAGCTACAAGCAGCATATCGAATGGCTGGCGGGCTATGACGCGCCGGTGCTGTTCGCCGCCGGCGGCACTGGCGAATTCTTCTCGCTCGCGCCGTCCGAGATTCCCGGCATCGTTTCCGCGGCCAAGGAAGCGGCGGGCAAGACCGCCATCGTCGCCGGCTGCGGCTTCGGCTCGGTGGTGGGCGTCGAGATCGCGAAGGCGGCCGAGAAGGCCGGCGCGGACGGCCTGCTGCTGCTGCCGCACTATCTCATCGACGCCCCGCAGGAAGGCCTCTACGCGCTGGTGAAGCAGATCTGCGATGCCGTGGGCATCGGCGTGATGGTCTACAACCGCGACAATTCCGTGCTCGGGGTCGAGACGCTGGCGCGCCTGTGCGACGCCTGCCCGAACCTCGTAGGCTTCAAGGACGGCACCGGGCAGATCGGCCTCGTACGCCAGATCACGGCCACCATGGGCGACCGGCTGATCTATCTCGGCGGCATGCCCACGGCGGAGCTGTTCGCCGAGGCCTATCTCGGCGCCGGCTTCACCACCTATTCCTCGGCGGTGTTCAACTTCGTGCCCGGCCTCGCGGTGGAGTTCTACAGGGCCCTGCGCGCCGGCGACCGGTCGACCTGCGAGCGGCTGCTGCGGGACTTCTTCTATCCCTTCATGGCCATCCGCAACCGGCGCAAGGGCTATGCGGTGGCCGCCATCAAGGCCGGCGTGCGGCTGCAGGGATTCGCCGCCGGCCCAGTGCGTGCGCCCCTCGACGACCTCACCATTGAGGAGGAAGCCATGCTCGACGCCCTTATCGGCACCTGGAAGCGGTGAGCACTGGAAAAGTGAACAGGCGGCGCCCATGAAGATCGCGGCGGTCCACACCCACCTTCTCGACCATCGGCTCGACGTGCCGTTCGAGAGCGCATCCATGCGCTTCGACCGTCGCACCCATGTGCTGGTCGAGATCGTGTGCGACGATGGCACCACGGGCTGGGGCGAGTGCCTCGGCCCGGCGCGGCCCAATGCGTCGGTGGTGGCGGCCTATGCCAACTGGCTCATCGGCGCCGATCCGCTGGAAACCGAGAAGATCTGGGCGACCCTCTACAACGCCCTGCGTGATCAGGGCCAGCGCGGCCTCACCGTCACTGCGCTGTCCGGCATCGATATCGCGCTGTGGGACATCAAGGGCAAGCATTTCGGCGTGTCGGTGGCCACGCTCCTGGGCGGGCGCTTCCGCGAGAGCGTGCGCGCCTACGCCACCGGCAGCTTCGTGCGGGACGGGGTCGACCGCGTCGCCGACAATGCCACCGAGATGGCAACCCATGCCGCCGCCGGCTTCCACGCCGCGAAGATCAAGATCGGCTTCGGCGTGGACGCCGACCTGAAGGTGCTCAAGGCCGTGCGCGAGGCCGTCGGCCCGGACATGCGCCTGATGGTGGATGCCAACCACGGCTATGACGCGTTGGAAGCCATACAGTTCGGCAATCGGGCGGTTGAGTATGGCGTCGACTGGTTTGAAGAGCCGGTGGTTCCCGAGCAGCTTGCCGCCTACCGGGCGGTGAAGGACGGCCAGCCCATCCCCGTCGCCGGGGGCGAGACGTGGCACACCCGCTGGGGCATGCGCGAACCCATCGAGACCCGGGCCGTGGACATCATCCAGCCGGACCTGTGCGGTGTGGGCGGCTTCACCGAGGCCAAGCGCGTGGCCGACCTTGCGGCGCTCCACGGGGTGCGTGTGGTGCCGCACGTGTGGGGCACGGCGGTGCAGATCGCGGCCGCGCTGCAATTCATGGCAGCCATGGTGCCGAACCCGGTGCGCACCCGCCCCATCGAGCCGATCCTCGAATTTGACCGCACCCACAATCCGTTCCGCCAGGCGGTGGTGAAGACGCCGCTGGAGCATGTGAAGGGCGTCGTCGCCATTCCGGACGGGCCGGGCCTCGGCATCGAGATCAACCGCGACGCGCTCGCCGAATTTCGTCCGAAGGAGGCCTGACATGCTGGAGCGCAAGCTGTCGGGCCGCCCGCCCGTTCCCCCCTTCCCGCCCGGCGCGGTGGACACGCAGATGCACATGTATCTGCCGGGCTTCCCCGCGCTGCCCGGCGGCCCCGGCCTGCCGGTGGGCGCCCTGCCCGACGCGGCGCAGTATCGCCAGGTGATGGCGTGGCTCGGCATCGACCGGGTCATCATCACCCAGGGCAACGCCCACCAGCGCGACAATGGCAACCTGATTGCCTGCCTCGCCGAGATGGGCGCCTGCGCGCACGGCGTCGCGGTCATCGACGACGACACGGCCGATGCCGAACTGCAGCGGCTCGCCGACGCCGGCATCGTGGGCACCCGTATCATGGACCTGCCGGGCGGTGCGGTCGGCCTCGAGGCGCTGGAGGCGGTGGATGCGCGCGCCGCATCCATGGGCTGGATGCTGGCGGTCCAGTTCGACGGCAGCCGCATCCTCGATCACCTGCCGCGCCTGATGGCTCTGAAATCGCGCTGGGTGCTCGACCACCACGGCAAGTTCTTCGGCGGCATCCGCCCCGACGGCCCCGAGGTGGACGCCGTGAAGCGCCTGCTCGACACCAGGCGCGCCTTCTTCAAGTTCGCCGGCTGCTATGAATCCTCGACGACGGGCGCGCCCTTGTTCGAGGATGTCGCGGCGGTGGCCCGCGTGATCGCGGCCTACGCACCGGAGCGCATCGTGTGGGGCACCAACTGGCCCCACAACATGGTGAAGGCCACCGCCGACTATCCCGACGATGCCGTGCTCGCCGAAACCATCCTCGGCTGGCTGCCGGACGAGGCCGCCCGCACCCGCGCGCTGGTCGACAATCCGCAGGCGCTGTTCACCCTGCCGGCCTTCGAGGCATTGCCCGCAGAAACACCCACCGGGGCGCGCATCTAGCCCCGGCGACCCAAGCTCAAAGACACCGAGATCCAGCAAATACGGACAGGGAGGAAGACATGAAGGGATTGGCGCTCTATGTCGCCGCGGCGATGACTTCGGTGATCGCCCTTACGCCGCTCGCGGCACAGGCACGGCAGTACCGCTCCGCCGACGTGCAGCCCGCGGACTATCCGACGGTCAAGGCCGTCCAGTCCATGAGCGACGAGCTGAACAAGGAGACCAACGGCAAGATCTCCATCAAGGTCTTCCCGAACTCGCAGCTCGGCAGCGAGAAGGACACCATCGAGCAGGTGAAGCTCGGCGCTCTGGACTTCATCCGCATCAATTCCGGCACGCTGAACACCGTGTGCCCGGCCATGACCGTGCCGGTCCTGCCCTTCCTGTTCCGTGACAAGGCGCACATGCGCGCCGTGCTCGACGGGCCCATCGGCGACGAGATCCTCGCCGATTGCGCGTCCCACGGCCTGGTGGGCCTCGCCTTCTACGATTCCGGCGCCCGCTCCTTCTATGCCACCACGCCCATCCGCAAGCTGGAGGACCTGAAGGGCAAGAAGATCCGCGTGCAGCAGTCCGACATCTGGGTGTCCATGATGAAGCTGCTCGGCGCCAACGCCACGCCCATGCCCGCCGGCGAGGTCTTCACCGGCCTCAAGAGCGGCCTCATCGACGGCGCGGAAAACAACTGGCCGAGCTACGACAATTTCCACCATTACGAGGCGGCCAAGAACTACAGCCTGAGCGAGCACTCCATGGCGCCGGAAGTGCTGCTGATCTCCAAGCGCGTGTTTGACAGCTTCACGCCCGAGGAGCAGGCCCAGGTGCGCAAGGCGGCCAAGAACTCGGTCGGCTACATGCGCCAGCTCTGGGACGCCATGGAAATCTCCTCGCGCGAGAAGGTGGAGAAGGCCGGCGTCGAGGTCATCACCATCGACAAGGCGCCGTTCCAGGCCGCGGTGCAGCCGCTCTACGACCAGTTCGTCACCGATCCCAAGCTCAAGGACATGATCACGCGCATCAAGGCGGCCCAATAAGCCGCCGCTGCCTCGGCACATCCTGCCGGACCCGGAGGGCTGCACCGCGCCAGAAGCGGTGCAGCCGAAGGTGGCCGAGGACGAGGCACCGCGAGGACCCTTCCCGGAGGACACGCCATGGACGCCCCCCCGCCCACTGACCCATTGGCCCCGCAAGGCCGCACGACCCTGAACACAACGGGATGGCTCGGCACCTATTTCGCCGTCCACGCCTTGCTGTCGCGCATCTGCCTCAAGCTCTCGGTGGCGGGGCTGATGCTGATCACCGTCTCAGTGCTCTACCAGATCTTCGGCCGCTACGTGCTGAACGACTCGCCGGCCTGGACCGAGATCTTCGCCCTCGTGCTCGTGCTCTATGTCACGTGCTTCGCCGCCGCCGTGGGCGTGCGCGACGACCGGCACATCGGCGTTGAATCCATCCTGATCTTGGCTCCGCCGCCGATCCGGAAGGCCGGGCTGATCGTGGTCTATCTCGGCATGATCGTGTTCGGCCTGTGCATGGCCTGGGGCGGCGCGATCCTGGCCGACGAGATGTGGGCGTACGTCAATCCCGGCCTGCCGATCTCGCAGGCCTGGTCCTACATCCCGCTCGCCATCGGCGGGATCCTCATCAGCATGTTCGCGGTGGAGCGCATCGTCGCAACTCTATTGAATATCAAGGTGGTTGCGTCATGGCACTGATCATTCTTGTCGTCACCTTCATCGCCACGCTCCTCATCGGCATGCCGGTGGTGTTCGCCATCGGCCTTTCTTCCATCGCCACCGTTCTTTACGAAGGATTGCCGCTCGCGGTGGTGTTCCAGCGGATGGCGTCGGGCATGAATGTCTTCGCCTTCCTCACCATCCCGTTCTTCATCCTGACCGGTGAACTGATGATGTATGGCGGCGTCGCGCACCGCATCATCCGCTGCTCGAAGGCGCTGGTGGGCCATGTGCGCGGCGGACTGGGCATGACCAATGTGGTGGCCTGCACCATGTTCGGCGGCATTTCCGGCTCGCCGGTGGCCGATGTGTCGGCCATGGGCTCGGCGCTGATCCCGCTCATGAAGAAGGAGGGGATCGACGCCGACTATGCGGTGAACGTCACCACCTATTCCTCGCTCGTGGGCGCGCTGATGCCCACCAGCCACAACATGATCATCTATTCGCTGGCCGCCGGCGGCGCGGTCTCCATGAGCTCGCTGATCATGGCCGGCGCCGTGCCCGCGGCCATGCTCACCATCGCCAACCTGCTGGCCGCCTATTTCGTGGCGCGCTCACGTGGCTATCCCAGCAGCCCGTTCACCGGCTGGGGCGAAGTGTGGCTGAGCCTTGCGGCGGCGCTGCCTGGGCTGTTCATCGTGGTGATCATCGTCGGCGGCATCCTGTCGGGCGTCTTCACCGCGGCCGAGGCGGGCGCCGTGGCGGTGGGCTACGCCCTGCTGCTCACCACCCTGGTCTACCGTAGCCTCACCTGGCAACACTTCCTCATGGCGGCGGCGAAGGCCGCCAAGACCACCGGCATCGTGCTGCTGCTGATCGGCATCTCCACCATGTTCGGCTATCTCATGAGCATCTACGGCATCGCCGACATGGTGGGCGATGCTCTGGCCAGCATCAGCACGCGGCCGTGGGTGATCTTCATCCTGGTCAATATCGCGCTGTTCCTGTTCGGCATCTTCCTGGACATGGCGGCCCATATCCTGGTGTGCACGCCCATCTTCCTGCCCATCGTCCAGCACTACGGCATGGACCCGGTGCAGTTCGGCATCATCGTGCTGCTCAACTCCACCATCGGCCTCAATACCCCGCCCGTGGGCGCCGCCTTTTATCTTGGCTGCGCCATCGGCGAGGTGTCGGTGTCCCAGGTGGTGCGGTCGATCTGGCCGTTCATGCTGGCCCTGTGGGTGACGCTGATGATCGTGACCCTGGTGCCGGAAACCTCCATGCTGGTCCATGACCTGCTGAAGTGAAGTCCTGCCGCCCGGCTGGGCGGCGGAGGAAAGAGCAAAAGGGCCGCCCGGGCAGAACCGCCCCGGCGGCCTTTCTTTTTGCGGCCCGGGAGGCCGGAACGCGCTTCAGCGACCGGATGGTAGGAGCCGCTCTGGTGCGACACGATCGGCTTTTTCAAATCATTGCGGGGCTGGATGCGCCGCTAAGACGGCGAGGTCGAAGGCAGACCGGCGCGGTCAGCACAAGCACGTTGCTTGAGCCGGGCATAGGGCGGCGGTCCCAATCCGTCCGCCCTCGCGACCAGCCTCCAATCCCGCCGGCGAAACGCAGCGCGCGTGGAAACGCGCCCGCTTTCCGCCCCGCCGCTCCCCCAAAAGAAAAGGCCGCCCCGGGGGGCGGCCTTTCCTTGTTCCGTCAGGCTGTCGCCTGGCGCTCACTCCGCCGCGTCGGCGGGGCCCTGCACCAGGGGCTGGCCTTCGCTCTGCTCGTCGCGGGTCGCGACGATGAGGTCGTCGCGGCTGTTGGCGATGGTGCGCAGGCGCGCCATCTGGGCGCCGGTGCCGGCCGGGATGAGACGGCCGACGATGACGTTCTCCTTCAGGCCTTCCAGCGGATCCACCTTGCCGTTGACCGCCGCCTCGGTGAGGACGCGGGTGGTCTCCTGGAACGAGGCCGCCGAGAAGAAGGAGCGGGTCTGCAGCGAGGCCTTGGTGATGCCCAGCAGCACGGGATGGCCGGTAGCAGGCTTCTTTGCCTCTTCCGCAGCCTTCTCGTTCGCTTCGATGAACTCGATGCGGTCCACCTGCTCGCCGTCAAGGAAGTCGGTCTCGCCGCTGTCGTCGATCTCAACCTTCTGCAGCATGTTCCGGACAATCACTTCGATGTGCTTGTCGTTGATGTGCACGCCCTGGAGCCGGTAGACCTCCTGGATCTCATTGACGAGGAAGGCGGCAAGCTCTTCCACGCCCTTGATCGCCAGGATGTCGTGCGGCGCCGGGTTGCCGTCGACGATGAAGTCGCCCTTCTCCACCACGTCGCCGTCCTGGAGATGGATGTGCTTGCCCTTCGGGATCAGGTATTCGACCGCATCCCCGCCGTCCGCCGGCTCGATGGAGAGCCGGCGCTTGTTCTTGTAGTCGCGGCCGAAGCGGATGGTGCCCGAGATCTCGGCGATGATCGCCGCATCCTTGGGGCGCCGGGCCTCGAACAGCTCCGCCACGCGCGGCAGACCGCCCGTGATGTCGCGGGTCTTGGCGCTTTCCATGGGCACGCGGGCCACCGCGTCGCCGGCCTTGAGGGTCTGGTTCGGGTCCACCGAGATGATGGCCTCCACCGGCAGGGCGTAGCGGGCATCGCCGCCGCGGGGCAGCTTGATGATCTTGCCGTCCTTGCCCTTGATCAGGATGGCGGGACGAAGCTCCGGCCCACGGCCGGAACGCGAATCCGTCACCACGCGCTTGGCGATGCCGGTCGACTCGTCGACCGTCTCGTTCATGGAGGAGCCTTCGGTGAGGTCCTCGAAGGCCACGATGCCGTCCACCTCGGACAGGATGGGACGGGTGTAGGGGTCCCACTCGGCGATGCGCTGGCCGCGCTTGATGGTGTCGCCCTCGTCCACCTTGAGGCGGGCGCCGTACTGCACGCGGTTGACCGCGCGCTCGGTGCCGTCCACGTCGACGATGACCACCGCCAGGTTGCGGGCCATGACCACGAGGTCGCCTTCCGAGTTCCGCGCCACGTTGCGGTTACGGATGCGGACGATGCCCTCGAAGTTGCTTTCCACATAGGAGCTGTCGGCAAGGGTCGCCGCGCCGCCGATGTGGAAGGTGCGCATGGTGAGCTGGGTGCCCGGCTCACCGATGGACTGGGCGGCGATGACGCCCACCGCCTCGCCCATGTTCACCGGGGTGCCGCGGGCAAGGTCGCGCCCGTAGCAGGTGCCGCACACGCCGTTCCGGGTCTCGCAGGTCAAGACCGAGCGGATCTTGATCTCCTGGATGCCGGACTTGTTGATCCGCTCGACGTGCCATTCCTCGATCATGGTGCCGCGGGGCACGATGACGGTGCCGGTGGCCGGCTCCACGATGTCTTCCGCCGCGGTGCGGCCGAGGACGCGCGAGGCGAGCGAGGCCACCACCTGGCCCGCGTCGATGATGGCGCGCATGTGGATCCCCTTCTCCGAGCCGCAATCGCGCTCGGTGATGATGGAATCCTGCGCCACGTCCACGAGGCGGCGGGTGAGGTAACCCGAGTTGGCGGTCTTCAGAGCGGTGTCGGCAAGGCCCTTACGCGCGCCGTGGGTGGAGTTGAAGTACTCCATCACGGTCAGGCCTTCCTTGAAGTTCGAGATGATCGGGCTCTCGATGATCTCGCCCGACGGCTTGGCCATGAGGCCGCGCATGCCGGCAAGCTGCTTCATCTGAGCGGGCGACCCACGCGCTCCGGAGTGGCTCATCATGTAGATCGAGTTGATCTGCTTCTCGCGACCGGTCTTCGGGTCCTTCTTCACCGAAGAGATTTCCTTCATCATCTCCTCAGCGACCCGATCGGAGCACTTGCCCCAGGCGTCAACGACCTTGTTGTACTTCTCGCCCTGGGTAATCAGGCCGTCGTTGTACTGCTGCTCGTATTCCTTGGTGAGGGCGCGCGTCTCCTCCACCAGATCCCACTTCTTCTTCGGCACCACCATGTCGTCCTTGCCGAACGAGATGCCGGCTCGGAACGCGTTGTAGAAGCCGAGCGCCATGATGCGGTCGCAGAAGATCACGCTCTCCTTCTGACCGCAGTGCCGGTACACGGCATCGATCATGTTGGAGATTTCCTTCTTCGTCATCAGCTTGTTGACGACGTCGTAGGACAGCTTCGGGTGCTTGGGCAGCAGCTCGCCGATCTTCATGCGGCCGGGCGAGGTCTCATAGATCTTGGAATACGGCTTGCCCTCCGCGTCCACGCCATTGTAGCGGCCGCGGATCTTGGTGGCGAGGGTGATCGCCTTGGCGTTCAGCGCGTGGTCGATCTCCGCCATGTTGGCGAACATCATGCCCTCGCCCGGCTCCTTCTCCTTCATGATGGAGAGGTAGTAGAGGCCGAGCACGATGTCCTGCGACGGCACGATGATAGGCTGGCCGTTCGCCGGGTGCAGGATGTTGTTGGTGGACATCATCAGCACGCGCGCTTCCAGCTGGGCTTCCAGCGAGAGCGGGACGTGAACGGCCATCTGGTCACCGTCGAAGTCGGCGTTGAAGGCCGAGCAGACCAGCGGATGCAGCTGGATCGCCTTGCCCTCGATGAGCACCGGCTCGAACGCCTGGATGCCGAGGCGGTGGAGCGTCGGCGCGCGGTTCAGCATCACCGGGTGCTCGCGGATCACTTCGTCGAGGATGTCCCACACCTCGGGACGCTCCTTCTCCACCAGCTTCTTGGCCTGCTTCACCGTGGCCGAATGGCCCTTGGCGTCGAGGCGCGAATAGATGAAGGGCTTGAACAGCTCCAGCGCCATCTTCTTGGGCAGGCCGCACTGGTGCAGCTTCAGCTCGGGACCCACCACGATCACCGAACGGCCGGAATAGTCCACGCGCTTGCCGAGCAGGTTCTGGCGGAACCGGCCCTGCTTGCCCTTCAGCATGTCGGCAAGCGACTTCAGCGGGCGCTTGTTGGCGCCCGTGATGACGCGGCCGCGGCGGCCGTTGTCGAACAGCGCATCCACCGCCTCCTGAAGCATACGCTTCTCGTTGCGGATGATGATGTCCGGCGCGCGCAGCTCGATCAGCCGCTTCAGGCGGTTGTTGCGGTTGATGACGCGGCGGTAGAGGTCGTTGAGGTCGGAGGTCGCGAAGCGGCCGCCGTCGAGGGGCACCAGCGGACGCAGGTCCGGCGGGATGACCGGGACGTGGGTGAGGATCATCCACTCCGGCTTGTTGCCGGACTGCTGGAATGCCTCGACGATCTTCAGGCGCTTGGCGAGCTTCTTGGGCTTCAGCTCGGTGGTGGCCTCGGCGATCTCCACCCGCAGGTCGGCGGCGATCTTGTCCAGATCCATGCCGCGCAGGATCTCGCGGATGGCCTCGGCACCGATCATGGCGGTGAAGTTGGTCTCGCCGAACTCGTCCTGGGCGCGCAGGTACTCGTCCTCCGAGAGGAGCTGACGGTACTTGAGCTTGGTGGTGCCCGGCTCGATGACGACGAAATATTCGAAGTACAGGATCCGCTCGAGGTCCTTCAGCGTCATGTCGAGCAGCAGGCCGATGCGGCTCGGCAGGGACTTCAGGAACCAGATGTGCGCCACCGGGGCCGCAAGCTCGATGTGGCCCATGCGCTCGCGGCGCACGCGCGACAAGGTGACCTCGACGCCGCACTTCTCGCAGATGATGCCCTTGTACTTCATCCGCTTGTACTTGCCGCACAGGCACTCGTAGTCCTTGATGGGACCGAAGATGCGCGCGCAGAACAGGCCGTCACGCTCGGGCTTGAACGTACGGTAGTTGATGGTTTCCGGCTTCTTGATCTCGCCGTACGACCAGGACTTGATCTTGTCCGGGCTCGCAATGGTGATGCGGATCTGGTTGAAGGCCGGGGCCGGAACGGTCGGATTGAAGACGTTCAGGACTTCCTGGTTCATGAGCTGGCTCCCAAACGAAGTGGGCCTTTATCTTCGACCCTGACCGGCCGATGCGCCGGTCAGGCGGTCCGCGATGCGCGGATGTGGTCCTTAAGGACGGGGCGGCAGGCGCGTCCCAACCGGGCCGCGCGATCCCGTCAGCTGTTCTCGAGGTCGACGTTGAGGCCGAGGGAGCGCATTTCCTTCACGAGCACGTTGAAGCTCTCGGGAATGCCGCTCTCGAACGTGTCCTCGCCGCGCACGATGGCCTCGTAGACCTTGGTGCGGCCGGCCACGTCGTCGGACTTCACCGTCAGCATCTCCTGCAGGGTGTAGGCCGCGCCGTAGGCTTCGAGCGCCCACACTTCCATTTCGCCGAAGCGCTGGCCGCCGAACTGCGCCTTGCCGCCCAGGGGCTGCTGGGTGACCAGCGAGTAGGGGCCGATGGAGCGGGCGTGGATCTTGTCGTCGACCAGATGGTGGAGCTTCAGCATGTAGATGTAGCCCACCGTGACCTTACGATCGAACGGCTCGCCGGTGCGCCCGTCATAGAGCGTGGACTGGCCGGAGGCATCAAGGCCCGCCTTTTCCAGCTGCTGCTCGATGTCGGCCTCGTGCGCCCCGTCGAACACCGGGGTGGCCATGGGCACGCCCTTGCGCAGGTTCTCGCCCAGCTCGGGCAGTTCCCCGTCCTTGAGCTGCTCGATCTCGTCCTTGCCGTAGATGGTCTCAAGGCGATCGCGCAGGGGCTTGAGGTCCTGCTTGCCGTAATAGGCTTCCATCGCCGCGGCCACCTGCCGGCCGAGGCCCGCGCAGGCCCAGCCCAGGTGCGTCTCCAGGATCTGCCCGACGTTCATGCGCGAGGGCACGCCCAGCGGGTTCAGCACGATGTCCACGTTGGTGCCGTCCTCGAGGAACGGCATGTCCTCCACGGGCACGATGCGCGAGACCACGCCCTTGTTGCCATGGCGGCCGGCCATCTTGTCGCCGGGCTGGATCTTGCGCTTCACCGCGACGAAGACCTTGACCATCTTCATCACGCCGGGGGGCAGTTCGTCGCCGCGCTGCAGCTTCTCGACCTTGTCGAGGAACCGCTGCTCCAGACGCTTCTTAGAGTCGTCATACTGGGCGCGGATGGCTTCCAGCTCCGCCATGATGGCGTCGTCGGCCACCGCGAACAGCCACCACTGCGAGCGCGGGTATTCGGTGAGGATCTCGCGGGTGACCACGGTCTCCTTCCGGAAGCCCTTCGGGCCGGCGATGGCGGTCTTGCCGTCGAGGATCTCGATCAGGCGGCCGTAGACGTTACGATCCAGGATCGCCTGCTCGTCGTCGCGGTCCTTGGCGAGGCGCTCGATCTCTTCCCGCTCGATGGCCAGGGCACGCTCGTCCTTGTCCACGCCGTGGCGGTTGAACACGCGCACTTCCACGATGGTGCCGGTGGTGCCGGGCGGCAGGCGCAGCGAGGTGTCGCGCACGTCGGCGGCCTTCTCGCCGAAGATGGCGCGCAGCAGCTTTTCTTCCGGCGTCATCGGGCTTTCGCCCTTGGGCGTGATCTTGCCCACGAGGATGTCGCCGGCGCGCACTTCCGCGCCGATATAGACGATGCCCGCCTCGTCGAGATTCTTCAGCGCCTCTTCCGAGACGTTGGGAATGTCGCGGGTGATTTCCTCCGGCCCGAGCTTGGTGTCACGGGCCATGGCCTCGAATTCCTCGATGTGGATCGAGGTGAACACGTCCTCCTTGGCGATGTTCTCCGAGAGCAGGATCGAGTCTTCGAAGTTGTAGCCGTTCCACGGCATGAACGCGACGAGCACGTTCCGGCCGAGCGCCAGCTCGCCGAGCTCGGTCGAGGGACCGTCGGCGATGATGTCGCCCTTCTTCACCTGGTCACCCACGCGCACCAGCGGACGCTGGTTGATGCAGGTGGACTGGTTGGAGCGCTGGAACTTCATCAGCCGGTAGATGTCGACGCCCGACTTGGACGGATCGGCCTCTTCCGTGGCGCGGATGACGATACGGGTGGCGTCCACCTGGTCGATCACGCCGGTGCGGCGGGCGGCGATGGCGGCGCCCGAATCCCGGGCCACCACGGCTTCCATGCCGGTGCCCACCAGCGGCGCCTGCGAGCGCACCAGCGGCACCGCCTGGCGCTGCATGTTGGAGCCCATGAGCGCGCGGTTGGCGTCGTCGTTCTCAAGGAACGGGATCAGCGCCGCGGCCACCGAGACCAGCTGCTTGGGGGACACGTCCATGAAGTCGACGCGGTCGGGGGCGACCAGGAGCACGTCGCCCGCATGGCGGCAGACGATGAGGTCTTCCTCGAAGCGGCCGTCCTTGTCGAGCGGGATGTTGGCCTGCGCGACGTAATACTTCCCCTCCTCCATGGCGGAGAGATAGACCACCTCGTCGGTGACCTTCGAATCCACCACGCGGCGGTAAGGCGCCTCGATGAAGCCGTACTTGTTCACGCGGGCGAAGGTGGCCAGCGAGTTGATGAGGCCGATGTTCGGGCCTTCCGGCGTCTCAATGGGGCAGATGCGGCCGTAGTGGGTCGGGTGCACGTCGCGCACCTCGAAGCCGGCGCGCTCACGGGTCAGACCGCCCGGGCCAAGCGCCGAGAGGCGGCGCTTGTGGGTGATCTCCGACAGCGGGTTGGTCTGGTCCATGAACTGCGAGAGCTGGGACGAGCCGAAGAACTCGCGCACCGCCGCCGCCACCGGCTTGGCGTTGATGAGGTCCTGCGGCATCACGGTGTCGATGTCCACGGAGGACATGCGTTCCTTGATGGCGCGCTCCATGCGCAGCAGGCCGACGCGGTACTGGTTCTCCATGAGCTCGCCCACCGAGCGCACGCGGCGGTTGCCCAGGTGGTCGATGTCGTCGATCTCACCCTTGCCGTCGCGCAGCTCAACCAGCGTGCGGATGACCGAGAGGATGTCGTCGCGGCGCAGCACCCGCACCGTGTCGGGGCAGTCGAGGTCGAGGCGCATGTTCATCTTCACGCGGCCGACCGCGGACAGGTCGTAGCGCTCGCTGTCGAAGAACAGCGAGTGGAACATGGCCTGCGCCGAATCCAGCGTCGGCGGCTCGCCCGGGCGCATCACGCGGTAGATGTCGAAGAGCGCGTCCTCGCGGGTCACGTTCTTGTCGGCGGTCAGCGTGTTGCGGATGTAGGCGCCGGTGTTGACGTGGTCGATGTCCAGCACCGGGATTTCGTTGTAGCCGGTCTCTTCGAGCAGCTTCAGCGTCTTCTCGGTGATTTCCTCGCCCGCCTCGGCGTGGATCTCGCCCGAGGTGAGATCCACCAGGTCCTCGGCGATGTACTGGCCGATCATCTCCTCGTCGGAGATCTTGAGGGCCTTGAGGCCCTTCTCGGCCAGCTGGCGGCCGGCGCGGACGGTCAGCTTCTTGCCGGCCTCAAGCACGACTTCGCCGGTGTCGGCGTCGATCAGGTCGGCGACCGCCTTGTAGCCCTTCATGCGCTTGGGATCGAACGGCATGCGCCAGCCGCCCTTCTCACGCGTGAAGGGGATCTTCTCGTAGAAGGTCGAGAGGATCTCCTCGTTGTCGAGGCCGAGGGCATAGAGCAGGCTCGTCACCGGGATCTTCCGGCGCCGGTCGATGCGGGCGAACACGATGTCCTTGGCGTCGAACTCGATGTCGAGCCAGGAGCCGCGATAGGGAATGATGCGGGCGGCGAACAGGAGCTTGCCCGAGGAGTGGGTCTTGCCCTTGTCGTGGTCGAAGAACACGCCCGGCGAACGGTGCATCTGGGAGACGATGACGCGCTCGGTGCCGTTCACGATGAACGTGCCGTTCATGGTCATGAGCGGGATGTCGCCGGTGTAGACGTCCTGCTCCTTGATGTCCTTCACCGACTTGGCGCCGGTTTCGGGATCCACATCGAACACGATGAGGCGCAGGGTCACCTTGAGCGGGGCGGCAAAGGTCATGCCGCGCTGGCGGCACTCGTCCACGTCATACTTGGGGGGCTCGAACTCGTAGCGCACGAACTCCAGCATGGAGGCGCCGGAGAAGTCGGAGATGGGGAACACCGACTTGAACACCGCCTGCAGGCCGTCGTCGTCGCGTCCGCCCTTGGGTTCCTCGATCTGGAGGAACTGGTCGTAGGACGCCTTCTGAACCTCGATGAGGTTCGGCATCTCGGCCACTTCCTTGATCTTGCCGAAGAACTTGCGGATCCGCTTACGACCGGTGAACGTTTGCGCCATCTCGATCCTCGTCCGTCCTGGTCCCCCTGGAGCCGGCACCCTTCGTCTCGATAGAGACCAGGGCACGCCGCGCCGGCACCGGAACCTCACCACCGTCAAACCTGAAGAGGTGGGGGCAAAAGCCATCCCTCTTCAGCATTATGACGGCTCTCCCGGAAGCCGCGGGGCGTTGCCCGCACCGGCTGCCGGGAGAACCGTCGTCTCCGATGCATCGCCCCCGAAACACCGGGAGCGATGCTATGGACAGGGTCCCGGCGCAAGCCGGGACCCTGAACGTCACAAGCTCACTTGAGCTCGACCTTGGCGCCAGCCTTCTCGAGCTGGGCCTTGAGCTTCTCGGCCTCGTCCTTGGAAACGGCTTCCTTGACGGGCTTGGGAGCACCTTCCACCAGGTCCTTGGCTTCCTTGAGGCCCAGGCCGGTGATGGCGCGCACTTCCTTGATGACTTCGATCTTCTTCTCGCCGGCCGCGGCCAGGACGACAGTGAACTCGGTCTGCTCTTCCACCGCGGCGGCGGCAGCGCCGGCCGGGGCAGCGGCAACGGCCACGGCGGCGGCGGCGGAAACGCCCCACTTCTCCTCGAGGAGCTTCGCCAGCTCGGCGGCCTCGAGAACGGTCAGGGAGGAGAGCTCGTCGACGAGCTTGGTCAGGTCAGCCATGGGAATAGTCCTTAAGATAGGTTCGGATTCTGGATTTGCGAGATCAGGCCGCCTGATGCGGCCCGGCCCTCACGCAGCTTCGTCCTGTTTGGCATAGGCCCCGAACACGCGGGCGAGCTTGGCTGCCGGCGCGGTGGTGACCTGCGCGATCTTGGTCGCCGGGGCCTGGATAAGGCCGACGAGCTTGGCACGCAGTTCGTCCAGGGACGGAAGGGTCGCAAGCGCCTTCACTCCGTCCACGTTCAGGGCCGTAGTGCCCATCGCTCCGCCGAGGATCACGAACTTGTCATTCGTCTTGGCGAAGTCGACAGCCACCTTCGGCGCCGCCACCGGATCGCTGGAATAGGCGATCAGGGTCGGTCCCTTGAGCAGGGACGACACATGGGCGACGTCGGAGCCTTCCAGAGCGATCTTGGCGAGGCGGTTCTTTGCCACCTTCACGGTCGCACCGCTTGCCTTCATCTGCCGGCGCAGGCGCGACAGCTGGGCAACGGTGAGGCCGGAATAGTGGGCGACCACGACGACGGACGTGCTCTTGAACACATCCGTGAGCGTCGTGACGAGCTCTTGTTTTTGCGCTCGATCCACGTCTGGCTCTCTTTAAGCCTGTGGCGGTATCCTCACCCCGAATGGGGCTCGAGATCCCGCCGGTTGCGCCTTGCCGCGTGCCGCGACCAACCTGTCGAAAGCGACATGAAGGCCGCGATCCGCGACGCTCTCATGCCCTGTCCCCTCTTGATCCGGGCACGGATAACCGTGTCGCGAAGCGCAAGGCGCTGGTTCCGAACCGATCTTCATCCCCGCGGCACAAAGTCTTGGCGACCCTGGCCTGCGGAGGCAAAACTCCGGTCTTCCCCGTCTATGCTGGCTCTCCGAAACCGCCTCGGCGAGGCGGGTGCGAGAATTAAGCCTTGATCGTTCGCCGATTTGAGCGAACATCAGGGCGCCGGCAGTCTCGGACAGGACTATCGCCTGCCGGTATCCGCGCCACGACCCAAGGGTCGCGAAAACAGATATCTAACAGACGATGAGGCCGGGCGGGCGAACCCTCCCAGCCCTTTCACCCCGTCAAGGGTGAAAGCCACAGATACTTGGTACCGAACGGCGGACCGTCCGGAAACAGCCCATATATAGGGTCGCGCGCCTCTTGTCACGCCCTTTGCGCAGTTTTTGCATGAGGCGGATGGTGCGCCCGTCACACGGCGCGGAGGGGCATCGGTTCCTTAAGGCAGGCGGACTTCGCGACAGCCTTCGGTCAGCACGTTCCCCGTCGCACCGGGCTGGGTGCGGCGGCCCCTTCCCTTGCCAGCCCGATCAAATGAGCGAGCCGGTTGGCAGTGCGGTCTCAGGCGGTGCGGACCGAACCCGCAAGCGTCGCCGGGCGAGCGGCGGGCTGGGCGGCAGGGCGCATGGCTTCCTCGGCGGCTTCGCGGGCGAGGCGGCGGATCTCCGAGCGGCTGACGCCCATGTCGGACAGGTCGCGGTCGCTCAGGGAAGCGAGTTCGTCGATCACGCGGCGGCGCAGGACTTCACCGGCGAAGAAGCTGCGGAGGGCAACCCAAAGGGTGTAAAGCGCGTACATTGTCTTTCTCCTTCCGCGGGGCGGAACACCAGCTGCGACGCAGCATTTGAGAGAAAGATAAACCCTGCTGCAGTGCAGCAGAACCGCTCAGAACGCAGGCCTGCCCTGCCGGAAGATGACACCACCTTAACACGGCGGCAACGAAAGCTCCCACAATGCAAAAGGCCGGGCACGAGGCCCGGCCTTTCAAAAACGCGCAAGCGTCGATGGAATCAGGCGGTGTGAACGGTCGCCGGTTCCACCTTGATGCCGGGGCCCATGGTGGAAGACACCGCCACGCGCTGCAGGTAGGTGCCCTTGGCGCCCGCCGGCTTGGCCTTCACCACCGCGTCCACGAAGGCGCGGATGTTTTCGGCCAGCTTGTCGGCCGGAAACGAGGCCTTGCCGATGCCGCCATGGATGATGCCGGCCTTCTCGACGCGGAACTCCACCGCGCCGCCCTTGGCGGCGGCGACAGCGCCCTTCACGTCCATGGTCACGGTGCCGACCTTCGGGTTCGGCATCAGGCCGCGCGGGCCGAGCACCTTGCCGAGACGGCCGACCAGCGGCATCAGGTCCGGGGTCGCGATGCAGCGATCGAACTCGATGGTGCCGCCCTGGATGGTCTCCAGCAGGTCCTCGGCACCGACGATGTCGGCACCCGCCGCCTTGGCTTCGTCAGCCTTGGCGCCACGGGCGAACACCGCCACGCGCACGGTACGACCCGAGCCGTTGGGCAGGTTGCACACGCCGCGGACCATCTGGTCCGCATGGCGGGGATCGACGCCGAGGTTCAGCGCGACCTCGATGGTCTCGTCGAACTTGGCCGTGGTGCGCTCCTTCAGGAGGGCCAGGGCCTCGTCGAGGGGATAGAGCTTGACGCGGTCAATGCCTTCGTTGACGGCGCGGATGCGCTTGCCTTGCTTCGCCATGGCGCTCACCCCTGAACCTGCAGGCCCATGGAACGGGCCGAACCTTCGATCATCTGGACGGCGGCCTCGACGGTCTCGCAGTTCAGATCCTTCATCTTCTTCTCGGCGATCTCCGAGAGCTGGGCACGGGTGACCTTGCCCACGAAGGTGCCCTTGCCGGGCGTCTTGGAGCCGGAGCCGGGCTTCTTCTTGGTCTCAAGGCCGGCGGCCTTCTTCAGGAAGTAGGAGACCGGCGGGGTCTTCAGCTCGAAGGTGAAGGAGCGGTCCTGGTAGGCGGTGATCACCACCGGGATCGGCATGCCCTTTTCGAGCTGCGCGGTCTGGGCGTTGAACGCCTTGCAGAATTCCATGATGTTCAGGCCGCGCTGACCGAGCGCGGGACCAATCGGCGGGGCCGGATTGGCGCTGCCGGCAGGCACCTGCAGCTTGACGTAACCCGTAATTTTCTTCGCCATTGCACAACTCCCAAAATGCGCCGCTCACCCCCTCGGAGGCTGGCGGGCGGGATCGCGTGGTGCGGATCGAGGAGCGCTTGGCGAGACGCTCCCTCCCCTCCCACGCCGGCGCCCTGCCCTGCGGCACGGCACCCACTTCAGGCGACGCGAACGCCGCCCGTTCGGCTCAGACCTTCTCGACCTGAGCGAATTCCAGTTCCACCGGCGTCGCGCGGCCGAAGATGGACACCGCCACCTTCACGCGCGAGCGGCTCTCGTCCACCTCTTCCACGATGCCGTTGAACGAGGCGAACGGGCCGTCGGCCACCTTCACCGTCTCGCCCACCTCGAAGGTGATGGAGGGCTTGGGCCGCTCAATGCCTTCCTGGACCTGCTGCAGGATGCGCATGGCCTCGGATTCGGAAATGGGCATGGGCTTGTTGTCGGCGCCCAGGAAGCCGGTGACCTTCGGCGTGTTCTTGATGAGATGGAAGGCCTCGTCGGTGAGGTCCATCTTCACCAGAACGTAGCCGGGGAAGAACTTGCGCTCGGCGTCCACCTTCCGGCCGCGGCGCACCTCCACCACCTTCTCGGTGGGCACGAGGATCTGCTCGAACAGGTCGGTGAGCCCGCGCTGATCGGCCTGCTCGCGAATCGAATCGGCCACCTTCTTCTCGAAGTTGGAATAGGCGTGAACGATGTACCAGCGCTTTGCCATGATGCCGTCCTTTCCGCTCAGTGCCCGAGGGTCAGGAGGGTCGACACGCCAAAGCGCAGGACCTGGTCGACGACGAGAAAGAAGATGGAGGCAAGGAATACCATCACGAACACCATGGCCGTGGTGATCAGCGTCTCGCGCCGGGTCGGCCAGGTGACCTTCGCCGTTTCGGCGCGGACCTGCTGAAAGAACTCGACAGGACTGTTCTTCGCCATAGCGCTCTTCGCCGCCTGTACCTTGAGGTGGGCAGCTCCGGCCCGTCCGGCGCCCGCTCCCTCTTCGCCGCGGCACGAACGCCGCCTCATGAAATCGCTTCCCCCGCCGGCGCCGGCTCTTGCGAGACGTTGCTACGGGATCATCCGGGCGGGGGTGGGGCTTGCGTCTTCGCGCCCCGTGCCGCCGTCTTGCCGTGCCTGCCGCTTCCCTCAGAAGTGGCAGGAGTGGAGGGACTCGAACCCCCAACCCCCGGTTTTGGAGACCGGTGCTCTAACCAGTTGAGCTACACTCCTATAGCCTGAGCGCGTCGCCCGAAGGCATCGCCCCGGCATCAGGCCGGCACCCCGAAGCGCGAGCCATGGCCCGCCGGCCTCGAGGGTAGACTCCGCCGCGCCGGGGAGTGACCCAGCGCATCGGACGGGTGTGTGTAGTGGCATGCGCTGCGCGTGTAAAGGGGCGAGGGTCTGCTTTCCCCAAGGCGGAACGCCGCCAAGGCCAGCCAGTCACTCCTCGGGCTTGGTCGCCCCGGCCCCGGCCGGTGGGGTGATGCCGAGGGCGCAGTCATGGTTCGCGCCGGTGCCGGGCGCGTTCTCGAACACGCAGCGGGTTTCCGGTGGGTCGCCGCACACCTTGGTGAGGTTCTTGAAGCCGACACAGCGGCCGTCCGGCCCGCGATAGCCGGGGCCGCCCTTGCAGCCGCAGCCCTGGCAGGGCGGACGCTCGGGGCAAGCCTCCTTCGCGCCTGCCCCTGCCGATGCGGCAAGCACCGCCGCAAGAAGGAGGAGGCGCGGCCAGCCGACAGCCGGACCAAACGAAAAGAGCGGCGCCGGGGGCGCCGCTCTCCTGTCGTCAGGCCGTGGACGCCTCGTCCACGCCA
>NZ_JBAFVB010000011.1:0-181582 GCF_043193975.1 Xanthobacter versatilis
TTACTCTTCCGTCTACGTCTATGGCGGCTATCCCTACACCTCCAGCTACGGCGCGTCGGTTGACTACTTCGGTACGATCCGCGCTCGCATTGGCTACGCTTTCGACCGGTTCCTGCCCTACATCACCGGTGGTGCTGCCTACGGCAAGACCAAGATCTCGAGCAGCTATGCTGGCGACGGCTTCGGCTCGCTCAGCGCTTCGGCCACCAACTGGGGCTGGACCGTCGGCGGCGGCGTGGAATACGCCAT
Organism: Xanthobacter versatilis; assembly: GCF_043193975.1. Taxonomy (NCBI): domain Bacteria; kingdom Pseudomonadati; phylum Pseudomonadota; class Alphaproteobacteria; order Hyphomicrobiales; family Xanthobacteraceae; genus Xanthobacter; species Xanthobacter versatilis. The sequence goes on from NZ_JBAFVB010000011.1 coordinate 250, forward strand.
CACCAACAACTGGACGTTCAAGACCGAATATCTGTACGTCGATCTGGGCAGCACCGATTACGCCTACGCCGACGGCTACGGCTACTACAGCTATGCCGGCACCGTGGACACCAAGTTCCACACCCTCAAGGCTGGTGTGAACTACAAGTTCTGATCGAAGCACCGCTTCGTCGGGAAAGCCCGCTGCTTCGGCAGCGGGCTTTTTTATTGCGCGGCGTGTTCCGGGGGATCTACGTCACGTAGCTCCGTTCTGTCAGCAATTTCCAAGGATGTGATTCGACGTCCCTGGCCTTGCTCTCTGCTCCGCATTGTCATCGGCTGCACGCCGCGAGGCCACCTGTGTCCGGTGGCTGATGCCGGTAGGAGCGTCCGCCCGACCGGGGAGGGGGGCTCCGCTACCGTCCTTCAATCTGGTCGTGCCGTCCGGGCCGATTTCGGTATCCTGCTAACGGGTAAGTCGTTCTTTCCTAACGGATCAGCCGCTGTTTCGGCGCGGCTGTGACTTGGATGTAACAGCAATCCGGCGGGGCCTCTGCTACAAAACACCCAGAACGCGGCGCCTCCCGGGGCGGTCGCAATCAACACGAATTCACAAGCACGGCTTTGCCCAATAAGGGGTCGGTTATGAAGCGTCTTCTTCTCGCCACTGTCGCGTTCGCAGCGCTCTCCGCTCCGGCCATGGCCGCTGACCTGGCGACGAAGTATCCGGTCAAGGCCGTGGCCGTCGCTCCTGTGTTTTCCTGGACCGGCTTCTACATCGGCGCCAACGTCGGTTACGGCGGTGACAAGTTCACCTTCGACGAAGTCGAGTCGTACAACGGCTATCCCTACTACGCGACCAGCACGAGCCTGAACTCTTCCGGCTTCTTCGCCGGCGGTCAGATCGGCTACAACTACCAGTTCGCCAACAACGTGGTGCTGGGCGCCGAAACCGACCTCCAGTGGTCTGGTATCGAAGGCAAGGCAGACTACTCTTCCGTCTACCTCTATGGCGGCTATCCCTACACCTCCAGCTTCGGTGCTTCGGTCGATTACTTCGGTACGATCCGTGCTCGCATCGGTTACGCCTTCGACCGGTTCCTGCCCTACATCACCGGTGGTGCCGCTTACGGCAAGACCAAGGTGTCCGGCTCCTACTACGATTATAGCGTCGGTGGGTTCAGTGCTTCGGGCACCAACTGGGGTTGGACCGTCGGCGGCGGCGTTGAATACGCCATCACCAACAACTGGACGTTCAAGACCGAGTATCTGTACGTCGACTTGGGCAGCACCGATTACACGTATGCCAGCGGCTCCGGTCCCGAGGCAATGATTGCTCTGGACCGCGGCTACTCCAACACCACCGGCTCCGTGGACACCAAGTTCCACACCCTCAAGGCCGGCGTGAACTACAAGTTCTGATCGAAGCTCGGCTTCGTCGGGAAAGCCCGCTGCTCCGGCAGCGGGCTTTTTTATTGCGTGAGTGCCCTGCGCCGCCCGTTGTGGCCTGTTCTCTCGCGTGGTCCCAGGCCCCGCCACGGCGACATCCGCAGGCTGACCTGGAGGTTGCCCGCAGTAAGCGCCCTCTTGAGTTTGAGGGAGGATTCCCCGATCAGCTTGGAACAGCCCCGATCATATCCGGCTCCGGACCACCTGAGCCGCAGACTGGATCATCAGGCCCGGCATCATGAGGCAGCACCATGAGTGAGGACATCGCCTTCAACCGCACGTTCGAGGCTCCGGCCGGCCGGGTGGATGAGGTGTCCCCCTTGGTGCGCCGGATCGTGGCGCCCAATCCGTCGCCCTTCACCTTCACCGGCACGTGCTCCTACATCATTGGTCGCGGGCAGGTGGCGATCCTTGATCCCGGCCCCGACGATCCCGCCCATGTGGCCGCCCTGCTGGACGCCGTGCGCCATGAGACGGTGACGCACGTCTTCGTGACCCACACCCATCGCGACCACTCGCCGGCCGTGCGCGCGGTCGTGGCCGCGACCGGTGCGGTGACCCTGGGGGAGGGGCCCCATCGCGCGGCCCGCCCCCTCGCCATCGGTGAGGTCAACCCCCTCGATGCCAGCGCCGACACCGACTTCTCCCCCGATATCCGCCTTGGCGAGGGCGACACCATCGCCGGTCCGGGCTGGACCCTGACGGCCATTGAGACCCCCGGGCATTGTGCCAACCACCTTGCCTTCGCCCTGAGGGAAAACGACCTGCTGTTCTCCGGCGACCATGTGATGGCCTGGGCCACCTCCATCGTCGCGCCGCCGGACGGCTCCATGGGCGACTATATCCACTCCCTCGAAAAGCTTGGGCTGAGGGAGGAACGCATCTATCTCCCCGGCCACGGCGGGCCGGTCACCGATGCGCCCGATTTCGTGCGGGCCTATCTGACCCACCGCATGTCCCGGGAAGCTGCCATCCTGCGCGCCCTCGACCGGGAGGTGGAAACCATCCCCGATCTGGTGCGCGGCATCTATATCGGCCTCGATCCGCGCCTGGTGGGCGCGGCGTCCCTCACCGTGCTGGCCCATCTGGAGCATCTGGTGTCGAGCGGTCGCGTGGTGACCGATAGCCCGGTCGCAGCCATCACCGGGCGATTCCGCCGTGCTGCCTGACACCGGCCAGACCGGAGCGCGCGCCTGATGTGCGGGCGATTCGTCCAGCAGATGCCGCCGATCCGCGCCGCCGAAATGTTCGGGGTGGACCCGGTTCTGGCGGCCCTGCCCAACGCGCCGCCGCACTACAATGCGGCGCCGACGCAGGATCTCATGGTGGTCCGCCGCCATCCGGAAACCGGCGCGCGCCATCTCTCGCTGCTGAAGTGGGGGCTGGTGCCGTCCTTCGCCAAGGACACCTCGGGGGCCGCCCGGCTCATCAACGCCCGCTCCGAGACCGCGCCGGAAAAGCCGTCCTTCCGCGCCGCGTGGCGGGCCCGGCGCCGCTGCATCGTGCCGGCTGACGGCTTCTATGAATGGGCGCGTGCACCCGGCCGACGCCAGCCCTTCTTCATCCGCCGTGCCGATGGTCGCCCCCTGGCGCTCGCGGGCTTGTGGGAGGGCTGGAAGGATCCGGCGACCGGCCAGTGGCTGCGCACCTTCACCATCCTGACCACGTCGGCGGATGCCAAGTTGCGCCCGCTGCACGAGCGGATGCCGGTGATACTGCCCGAGACGGATATCGCGGCCTTCCTGGAGGCGGAGGATCCGCGCGACCTCATGCGGCCTCTTCCGGGCGCGGACCTCGATCTGTGGCCGGTCTCGGATCGCGTCAATGCGGTGCGCAACGATGGGCCAGACCTCATGGCGCCGCTGCCGGCCGAGGCGGCGGCCTCAGCCATGGCGCTGCTCACTGCCAGAGCGGACCCCGAGAATCGCGGCTTCGGCGATCCTGAGAGCCCCTGAGCGGATTGGCCCTCAGCGGTGGCGGCGCTCGGCGGCAAGGTCCGCCATCAGCGCTTCCACGCGCTCGGAATTGGTGCCGAGATCATGGGAGCCGTAGCGGGAGGCGGAGCGCACATCCACGCGCGCGCCCTTGGCGGTAGGCCGGATGCGGATGGAGACGTTGGAGCGGAAGCCCATGATTGGCGACACCGCCACCGCCTCGATCTGTCCGTCGCGCCGGGTGCCACGGGGCGGCACGGCGTCGAGGATGGTCCAATGCCGCTTCTGCACCAGGGCAAGGACGGTGTTGAAGGCCTCCTCCGGCGTCGCGGTGAGATCCACCGGCTTGATGCCGGGATAGGCCATGCGCTGGACCGCGGCATTGTCGATGCCGCCATAGGTCAACGAGTTGGCCTCGCGCGGAGAGGCGAGGGCGAGGGAGCGGAACCGCGGCGGATCGGCTGCGTCGGTGGAGATGTCGGTGAGCGGCGGCAGCATCATGCCGCGCGCTAGTACGGCGGCCGGCCCCGCCAGCACCAGCACCGCGATGCCCACGGCCGCCATGGCCCGGCCGATGCCCAGCCATCCGGTTTCCCAGGTAATGAAGAAGGCCACGGTGCCGAGGATGCCGGCGATGGCCGCAAGGCCAAGCCCGGTGGCAAGCGTGACCAGCGCCGGCTGGAAATCGAGGAAGCCGGTGCGGTAGAGCAGCGCCGCGAGCGCCACCACCGGCAGCGAGAACAAGGCGAGCCGGAAGCTCCACCGCGCCAGCGGGGAGAAGCGTTCTTCCGTGTAAAGCCTGCGTCTGATCATTCCATCCGTCCGCTTGCGGGCGACTGTTTGGTTAGACCGCGTTTTCCCGCTCTGGGGAAGAGGGTGCCAAGGCCAGAAGCCGGGGCAGGTCGTCGATGCTGTCCACGACGAGGTCCGCTTCGGTCATGAGGTCGTCGATGGGCGCGGGACCTGAGCGCACGGCGATAAAGCGGGCGCCGGCACCGCGGGCAGCGGCGAGGTCGTGGGCACTGTCGCCGATCACCGCCATGGCGTGGGGCGCAAGGCCGAAGCGGGCGCCGAAAGCCGCAACCATCCCCGGCCCGGGCTTCGAGCCGAAGCCGGAATCATAGCCGTGCACCGCCGCCAGCAGGGGCAGGATTCCGAGCGCATGCGCCTGCTTGCGGGCGCTGTGCTCGGCATCATTGGTGACGATGCCGAGGGTGAAGCCGGCACTCTTGAGGTGGGTGAGCGTCGCCAAGGGCTGGCCGATGGGGGTGAGGAAGGCCAGGCCTTCACGGGCGAAGAGGTCGTCGATCTCGGCCAGAAAGTCCGGCGTCGCCGGTCGGCGGAGGGCGTCGGCCCACAGCGGTCCGTAATGGGCCGACGATCCAGAGACCAGAGGCGAGGTGTGCAGGAAGCGCCCTTCCGCCGGCAGATAGTGGCTCACCTCCTGAAGGCGCGCCAGCGCTGCGGCGTCGTCCCCGGCCAGGGCGCGCATGGCCGCCCCGCAGGCGGGACCCCAGGTTCGGTCGAAATGGACGAGGGTGCCGTCCTTGTCGAACAGCAGGGCGGAAACATCGCGCATGGGCAGGTCCGGGCGAGGCGGCCGAAGGCGCGCCGGGAGGAAATTGATACCGGTCCGGCCGTATCGACCGGGCGGTTCGGCTTCTCTACTATCACGCCTCATGCACTCGCGACGATCTGCGCCGCCCGGCGTCCGCCTTTCCGCTCCACCGGCCGCCGCCGCGTTGGATCCTGCCCGGACCGCATGGATGCGGATCGCACGGTCAGGGGTGTCCTGCCTCATGCTCGCCGCCAGCGGACCGGCCCTTGGGGCGACGGCGCCGCTGCCGCCGAAGAAGCCGCAGGGGCTGTCAGTGTCGGTGTCGGCGCCTACCGCCGTGCGGCGTCCGCTCGTTCGGGCCGTGCCATTGCCGCCGCCGCGCCCGGCTGAGCTGGATGCCGAGGAGGAGGAAGCGCAGGAGCCCGCCGCCGCCCCCCGGCTTGCATCGCGCACGGTCGGGCCGCAGGAGGACGTGGACACAGCAGGGCAGGGGCGCGCGCCCGGCGCGGTGCCATTGCCGCCAACCCGCCCGGATGCGCAATCGCCGGCCGGAGATGACGCCGCCGTGCCGCCGGCGTCGCCCTCCGGCGCGCGGGAGATGCCGGCGGCGTGTGCCGCCCTGATCGAGGAGGGCACCATGGTTGCGACCCTGGAGGCCCCCATCACACCTGCGGGCGGTTGCGGCCTCGCCCAGCCGGTGCGCCTCACCGGCGTGCGCCTCCAGGACGGTCGTCTCGTCGCCTTCAAGCCCGCCGCCGTGACCCGATGCGAGGTGGCGGCCGCCGTCGCCGACTGGCTGCGCGAGGACCTGGCGCCGGCGGTTGCCGCTCTGGGATCGCAGGTTGCGTCCGTCACCGTGGCGGCGTCCTATGACTGCCGCTCGCGCAATCGCATTTCCGGCGCGCGCATGAGCGAGCATGGCCTTGGCAATGCGCTGGATGTGGGCGGATTCGAGCTGGCCGACGCCCGCATGGTGAAGGTGGAGAAGGGCGGGCTGCCGCAGCGCCTCCGCGCCACCATGAAGGAGAGCGCCTGCCGTCGCTTCACCACCGTGCTCGGCCCCGGATCGGACGGCTATCACGAGGACCATATCCACGTGGACCTCGCCCAGCGCCGGCTCGGCATTCGCCTGTGCCGCTGGAACCTCGATGCAGGCACGGTGATCGCGAAAAAGGACAAGCCGAAGCCGAAGGATGCGGCGCCGGCCCCGGCGTCCTCCGGCGGGCCCGGCAAAGACGATCCGGCGGCGGATGCCGAGGCCGACGCCGCGGCGGAGAAGCCGAACGGGAAATAGCGGGTATTCCCTGGGGCAGCGTTGAAGGCCGCAACCGCTATACCGTCTCCCGCTCAGCTGAAGCTGGTGGATCGCAGGCACAAAAGAAAAAGGGCGCGGATCAACCGCGCCCTTCGTCAAACATCACTCTTTACTGGTCAGGCGCACATGCCGTGATCAGAGAACCACCACTTCGGTACCGGTCGGCACGCGGCTGTAGAGGTCGATCACGTCCTCATTCAGCATGCGGATGCAGCCCGAGGAAATGGCCTGCCCGAGATATTCAGGCTGGTTGGTGCCGTGGATGCGGAACAGCGTGTCCTGGTTGCCCTGGTACAGGTACAGCGCACGGGCACCCATGGGGTTGTGCGGGCCGGGGGCCACATAGGAGGGCAGGCCGGCGATGCGCTGGTGAATTTCCGGGGTGGGGGTCCAGCTCGGCCATTCCGCCTTGCGTCCCACCTTCGCCTGGCCGCGGAACGCGAGGCTTTCCTCGCCCACGGTAACACCGTAGCGGATCGCCTTGCCGTTGCCTTCCACGTAGTAAAGGAACTTGTTGGGCGTATCGATGACTATGGTACCCGGCTTCTTGTTCGTCGGATACTCGACGATATGCCGTGCGTAATCTCCGCTCGGCTTCACATTGGGATACGGCTTGTTCGCGAGAAGCTGCTTGTCCCGCGCCGTCTGCGCCGATTCAGGTGCCGGCGCATAGGTTTCCGACATGCAACCGCTGAGCATCAAGCCTGTCAGCAGTGCTCCGACCACCCGCCACATCATGTTCGCCTCGTTTTACTCGCCTTGCTGCGCAAGGAGGAATCGATCCCGCTCCGATTGAATTAACCCAATGTCCGCCATGCTTGAAGAGTTCTGCGCATGCTCCTGCCTGCTTGTGCGAAAGCGTTGCAGAAATGCCGCACAGCCTGCCGTTTCGTCATCGGCTTTTGGAGTTTCTCAAGGAATTGGGCGCGTACTCCTCACATGACCTCGGAGAAGTCGCATCGGTTGCACAGTTTTGACGCAGTCGAACGCCATTTCTGGAGTGGTCACGCGAAGGTGCCGCAACGTCAAAAGTCGCACCGTACAGGAGTAGGACATGTCTACCGCACAGCCGTCGCAGGGGCTCAGCACCCGGGTGGAATCGGATCTGAAGCGAATGGCGCAGAACCAGCAGTGGCGGGAAATCGGGATTTCGGCCGTTGCCGCGGCCGCCCAGCAGGCGAGCGAGAAGCGCATCGCCGAGGCTAAGGCCGCTGGTGAACCGAACCGGATCGTGACCCTCAGGGACATCGACTTCCTCGCGGCCTGAGGATAGCTGATCGCCAACGGACCCGGCGCGGGGCCGGGGCCACGGCGGCAGTTCCTCTGGCATTCCGCCGGGGCTACAACAGCCGGGGAATTCGGGGACATGCCGCATGCTTGTTGCCTATGTGTTCAGCGATGGGGCCCTGAAGGGCAACCCTGTCGCTGGAGGGCCGATACCGCCTGACGCGGTATGGCTAGACCTGATCTCGCCCACTGAAGCCGACGATACCGCGGCTGAGGCGTTCGCCGGCATCTCTGTGCCGACCCGCGAGGAGATGGGCGAAATCGAGCAATCGAGCCGCCTCTATATAGATGGCGAGGCACGATACATGACGGCCTCGCTGCTGTGCGGGGCCGACACGCCGACACCGGTCATGCTGGCGGTCACCTTCATCTTGAGCCGCGGCCGGCTGATCACGGTGCGCTACGGCGAGCCCCGCGCCTTTCCCTCCGTTTCCGGGCGCCTGGCCAAGTCCTGCCCCTCTTCAATTACCGGCGAAATCGTCCTCATCGACCTTCTCGAGGCGATCGTGGACCGGGCCGCCGACGTGCTGGAGCAGATCGGCGCCGACGTGGAGCGTATCTCCAAGCGGATCTTCGATCGCGACCAGGGCAACGAGAACGCCAACCAGCGCTATCGCGCCATCCTCTCCCACATCGGTCGCAAGGAAGGCCTGGTCTCCTACGCCCGCGAGAGCCTGGCCTCGCTGCAGCGACTTCTGTCCTTCCTCGGAACGGAGACCGAAGGGGCGGCGGTGACCAAGGATTCCAAGTCCTCGGTCAAGTCCATGAGCCGGGACGTGTCGGGCCTGTCGGACTACGCGGCCTTCATCGGCGACAAGCTGCAGTTCCTGCTCGACGCCACCATCGGCCTCGTCAGCCTTGAGCAGAACAATATCATCAAGATCTTCGCGGTGCTCTCGGTGGTGCTGATGCCGCCGACGCTGATCGCATCCATCTACGGCATGAACTTCCACAATATGCCGGAGCTTGACTTTGCCTACGGCTATCCGCTGGCGCTCTGCGGCATGGTGGTGTCGGGCATCCTTCCCTACGTCTTCTTCAAGTGGCGCCGTTGGCTCTGAACCCAAGCCCGCGCGGCGTTTGAGCGAAGGCCACTATCAAGCCCGCGCGGCGTTTGAGCGACGGCCACTCCAAAACCCGCGCGCCGCCTGAGCGAAGCGCCTCAAGATCCCGCGCCGGCCTCACACATGCTGGCCGCCGTTGATGTGGATCTCCGCCCCGTTGAGGTAGGACGAGGTATCGGTGCACAGCACGTAGATGATCTTCGCCACCTCGTCGGGGGTGCCGAGCCGCTGCATGGGGATCTGCTCGACGATCTTGTCGGTGCCCGGCGAGAGAATGGCGGTGTCGATCTCCCCCGGCGCGATGGAGTTGACGCGGATGCCGCGCCGCCCGAAGTCCGACGCCATCTCCCGCGTCAGCGAGGCCAGCGCCGCCTTGGAGGTGGCATAGGCCGCCCCCGCGAAGGGATGCACCCGCGAGCCGGCGATGGAGGTGACGTTCACCACCGAGCCCTGCGCCTTCTCCAACTCCGCCGAAAGTCCTCGCGCCAGCATGATGGGGGCGAAGAAATTCACCTGAAATACGTCCACCCAGGTCTCAAGGTCGGTGTCCAGGGTGCCGAGCCGTGAGCCACCCTCGCCCTTGGGGGAGATGGCGGCATTGTTGACGAGGGCGTCGAGCCGGCCGTCCGGCAGGCGGCGCTTGACCTCGGCGATGGCGTCCTTGGTGCTGGCGGGGCTGGAGAGGTCCACCTGGATGTGGTCCTCCGGCCCGGCGCCCCACGGGCACTTGTCCGGAAACGCATGGCGCGAGCAGGAGATGACGCGCCAGCCGGCGGCGGAGAAGCGCTTCACCGTGGCATGGCCGATGCCGCGCGAGGCCCCGGTGAGGAGCATGATGCGGGGCGGGGCTTCGGGTTCGGCGATCATGACAAGGGTCCCGGGCCGGCATTCAGGGCTGAAGCATGTCGGCCCGACATGCAGCACCCTCTCGCTGCAAGGTCAAGAAAGTGGGCGCGAAGGCGGGGCCCCTCAGGGAAACAGCCGCGTCCTCGACCAGTCGGCGCCTTCGCCCTCGCGGCGGAACACCACCCGGTCGTGCAGCCGGAACGGGCGGTCGTGCCAGAATTCGATGGCCACCGGCAGCACGCGGAAGCCGGTCCAGTGGGGCGGGCGCGGCACGGTGCCGAGGGCGTATTTCGCGGTCGCCGAAGCCACCGCCGCCTCCAGCGCGAAGCGGCCCTCCAGCGGGCGCGACTGGCTGGAGGCCCAGGCGCCGATCTGCGACAGGCGGGGGCGGGTGGCGAAATAGGCGTCGGCCTCGTCCGCCGTCACCTGTTCCACCGGCCCGCGCACCCGCACCTGCCGGCGCAGGGATTTCCAGTGGAAAACCAGCGCGGCCTTCGGCGTCTGCGCCAGCTCGCGGCCCTTGGCGCTCTCGGTGTTGGTGAAGAACACGAAGCCGCGCGCGTCGAGCCCCTTCAGCAGCACCATGCGGGCGTCGGGCAGGCCATCGGGATCGACGGTTGCGAGCGTCATGGCGTTGGGATCGTTGGGCTCGCTCTTCCCGGCCTCGGCGAGCCATTCAGCAAACAGCCGGAACGGCTCGGAGACTTCCGTAAAATCACCGGATGTTAAGGGGTTGTGGGCTTCCATGCCTGTGCTTGAAGTCATGTGGGAGCCCCTCGTGCCTCGCCTCTCGCGCGCCGTCCCCATGGCCGGCTGCCGTTCCTTATATAGAAGCGTGATCCGCCGGCGCGAAGCTCTGTGTCGCATGGCGGCCGCGGGGCTCGTCGTGGCGGGCCTCGGCGGCTGTTCCACCGTCAATGTGTCGCCGGATGATGCCATCGTCACCGGCTCCATCCGGGCGACGCCGGCCTCCCTCCCGGTGCCGGACGGCCTTGCCCCCACCGGCATTGCGCCCAGCGACTGGGTGCAGGCCAAGATCGCCCTCGACCAGGCCCTCGCCGCGCGCAACAAGGATGTCTCCATCCCCTGGGACAATCCGGAGACCGGCTCCCGCGGCACGGCGACGCCGGTTGGGGCTGCCCGCGCCGGCGGCTGCCGGGACTTCATGATCTCGCTGGTGGACGGCAAGACCGCCGACCGCTGGATTCAGGGCGAGGTCTGCAAGGCGCGTTCGGGCACTGTCCTGTCGCAGGTCCGGGTGCTGGGGCAGGCCTGAGGCAAGGCGGGGATGCGAAAAGCTGAGCCGCTGGCCAGCGCGGCCGTTGCATTTTTCGCGCCGCGAACCACATCCTGAGATGCGGCTGGCCGCCTGAGTGCCGGCCGGCGAGGTGATTGACCCATGCGTGATCCTTACGACGTCCTCGGCGTCTCCAAGACCGCCGACGAGGCCGAGATCAAGCGCGCCTATCGCAAGCTTGCGAAGAAGCTGCATCCCGACGCCAATGCGTCCGATCCCAAGGCCCAGGACCGCTTTGCGGAGCTGAATACCGCGCACGAAATCCTTGAGGACAAGGAGAAGCGCGCCCAGTACGACCGCGGCGAGATCGACGCCGAGGGCAAGCCGAAAGCCCCCGAATTCACCGGATTTCGCGGTGGCGGCCCGCGGCGCGGGCCCGGCGGCTTCTCCGGCTACGACGGCGACACGATTTTCGAGAGCTTCTCCTTCGGTCCCGAGGGGGCACGCCGCTCGTCCGGGCGCGGCGGCGGTGGCGGCTTCGAGGACATCGGCGACATTTTCGGCTTCGGCCGCCAGCGCCGCTCCGCCGGCGGTGGCTTTGCGCCCCAGCCCGGCGCGGACATGGAAATAACGCTCCCGGTCTCCTTCGAGGAGGCAGCCGAAGGGGCCTCCAAGCGCGTCGGCCTGCCCAACGGCAAGCAGATCGACATCAAGATCGCCGCCGGCACCCGCGAGGGGCATCGCATGCGCCTGAAGGGGCAGGGCGAGCCCAGCGCCATGGGCGGTCCGCCGGGCGATGCCTATGTCACCATCTCCTATGCGCCCCATCCGATCTTCGAGCGGGACGGCGACGACCTGCGCCAGAACGTGGACGTGGCACTCGCCGATGCGGTGCTGGGGGCCAAGGTTCGCGTGCCCACCCTCAAGGGGGCGGTGGAGCTTGCCATTCCCGCCTGGACCTCCGGCGGGCGCACCTTCCGCCTGCGCGGCAAGGGCCTGCCCACGGCGAGCGGCGGCCACGGCGACCTTCTGGTGCGCACCAACCTCGTCCTGCCCAAGGACAAGGACGGCGACCTGGAAGCCCTCATGAAGAAGCTGCGCGAGCAGGCGGACTGAGCACGGAGGCCGATGCGTCATCGGCCGCCAGTGCAAGTGACGAGAACCGACCTGCGCCACGCAGGCCCTACCATATTTGGGGGATGCCTGGCCGCTGCGCCGGGGCCATGATTGGCGGATTGCGACCTGGGTTCCTCAGGAGGCGATCCATGGCAAAACCCATTTTGGACGACCAGCTCGCCGCCGAATATGCGGGCCTGTTCGCGTCCCTCGTCATCCGGCCCGAGCGCCGCGACGAGGTCCAGCGTGTCGCCGACCGTCTCCTGCGCCCTGCCAACCGCAAGCAGTATGAGACGGTGGAGGCCGCCACCTCCGTGCCCTGGTTCGTGGTGGCGATCATCCACAATCTTGAGGCCGACATGGCCTTCTCGGCCCATTTGCACAATGGCGATCCGCTGACCGCCCGCACGGTGCACGAGCCGGCCGGGCTGCCGAAGAAGGCCCCCGCCAGCGGCGGCGCCTACAGCTGGGTGGAAAGCGCCATCGATGCCCTCGCCTATGACGGGCTCGACACCTGGACCAAGTGGACCGTTCCCGGCATCGCCTACGCGCTGGAGCGCTACAACGGCTTCGGCTACCGCACCCGCTTCCCTTTCGTCAAAAGCCCCTACCTCTGGGGCTTCAGCAACGTCTACACGCGCGGCAAGTTCATCCGCGACGGCGTGTTCTCGCCCGATGCGGTGAGCCAGCAGTGTGGCGGCATGACCCTTCTGTCCGCCCTCATGGATGAGGACGATATCGCCCAGCGCCTCGGCTTCCAGCCGCCGCCGGACAGCGACGAGGTGGCCAAGCCCACGCCGTTCCTGCCCGTGGACGGCAGCGTGGTGGAGTTTCCGGACAATCCACCCCGCTTTCCGGGCAAGTATCTGATGGAGAAGACCGGCGATAAGGTCTCCGTCACCCGCCTGCAGAAGCGCCTGGCCGACATGGGCGCCTCGCCGGGCGCACCCACCGGCGTCTTCGACACCCCCACCAAATACGCGGTCCAGCTCTTCCAGGCGCGCTCCGTGGACCTGGACGGCGCGCCGTTGGAGATCGACGGCATCGTCGGCCCCATGACCTGGGGGGCGCTGTTCGGTCCCCTGTCCATCGAGAGCGAGTGGGTGAAGCCGCGCGTCGTCATCAAGAAGGCGGAGAAGACGCTGGCCTCCGCCGTGCTCGACGTGGCGTCGGAACAGATCGGCGTCCGGGAGATCCCGCCCAACAGCAATTGCGGTGCGCAGGTGGAGGCCTTCCTCGCGAGCGTCGGCCTCGACCGGGGCAATCCCTGGTGCATGTCGTTCGTCTACTGGTGCTTCGCCCAGGCGGCGCAATCCCTCGGGGTGCCCAACCGGGTGCCGCAGACCGGGCTGGTGCGCGGGGCGTGGAAGCAGGCGCAGGCGCTAACCACCGGGGTGCGTGTGGTGACGGCGCGGGATGCGCAGGTCGATCCCTCGCTGGTGGTGCCGGGCATGGTGTTCTTCCTGGGCTTCTCGGGGAACACCGGCCATGCCGGCATCGTCGCCGACAACATCAACGGCAAGCTCGTGACCATCGAGGGCAACACCAATCAGGATGGCGTGCGCGACGGCGGCGGCGTCTTCCGCCGCGTCGGCCGCAAGGTGACCGACCCGACCGTGCTCGGCTTCGCCGCCTTCGGCTGAGGCCACGCCAGACAGGTTGCGCCAGGGCACGCCTGCAGCACAGCGGCAGGGCGGGGCTACCTCACCCTTTGGCTGTCTTTCCACGCGCTCCGGCGCGCTCTAAAGTCCGCGCCCGAAAAAGGACAAGGAAGCGCGCCCATGTTTCTCGAGCTGCAGAACCTCTATTTCGAAGACCTGACCCTCGGTCGCATCGAGCGCATGTCCAAGACCGTGTCGTCCTCGGACATCGTCGGTTTCGCCGAGCTGACGGGCGACCGCAACCCCATCCACCTGTCGCAGCATTTCGCTGCCAAGACCCCCTTCGGCGGCCGCATCGCCCATGGCCTCTATACGGCGAGCCTGATCTCAGCCGTGCTCGGCACCCGCCTGCCGGGCCCCGGCGCCATCTACATCTCCCAGACCCTCAACTTCCGGGCCCCGGTGCGCATCGACGACACCGTGGAAGTGGAGGTGAAGGTGGTGGAACTGATCCCCGAGCGGCACCGCGCGCGGCTGTCCTGCATCTGCAGCGTGAAGGGCGAGGTGGTGCTCGACGGCGAGGCGCTGGTGAAGGTGCCGTCCTCCGGCGTGCAGAAGGTTGCGTCGGCCTGAGGTGTCGGCCACGCTGCCCGTCCTGGGTGCGGGGAGGACAGCATGTTCGAATCGGCCACGTTTGAGCATCGGCTGGACAAGGCCGCCTTCAAGGCGCTGGAGCCCAGCCTGCGCGAGGACCTCCTCAATGCCCAGTTCGCGCTCATAGAGGCGAAGCGGCGCAGCCTGATCGTGCTCATTCACGGTCCCGACGGCGCCGGCAAGGGCGCGGTGCTCAACCGGCTTTACAGCTGGCTCGACGTGCGCAAGGTGCAGACGCTCACTTTCGAGATGCCCTGCGCCGAGGAAGACCGCCCGCCCATGTGGAAATACTGGCGCGAGCTGCCGCCGTTCGGCCAGATCGGCGTCATGCTCGGCTCCTGGTACCACGCGCCGCTGTGCAAGCGGGCTCTGGGCACCATGGGGCGGGCCGATTTCATGGCCTCGCTCGACGAGATGGAGCGCTTCGAGAGCATGCTCCACGCCGAGGGCGTGAGCCTGCTGAAGATCTGGCTCTATCTGGACGGGGACGAGGCCCGGCGCCGGCTGAAGGCCCTGAGCAAGGGCGACTACCAGCGCCCCATCGTGCGTGAATGGGCCGAGGTCGAGGGCGCCGCCGCCCGCAAGCGGCTGCACCTGGCGTCCGAGGAGGCCGCCCGCGCCACCTCCACGGAAATTGCTCCCTGGCACGTGGTGCCGGCCGCCGACACTGAATATTGCGACGCCATGGTCGGCAGCCTGTTGCTGGAGAAGCTGCGCGCCATGGCGGCGGAGCCGGAGCCAGCCCCGCTGCCCCTGCCGCCCAATCCCACCCATGTGCCGAGCCTGCTGCCCCCCTTCTCCATCCTCTCCACCCTCGACATGTCGCGCAGCCTGCAGGAGGCGGAATACGACCGCGAGCTGGCCCAGGCGCAGAGCCGCATCACCCGCCTCACCAACGCGCCGGCGTTCGCCCGTTCGGGGCTGGTGATCGCGTTCGAGGGCTCGGACGCGGCGGGCAAGAGCTCCACCATCATGCGCCTGCGCCGGGCCCTGGACCCGCGGCGCTTCCGCGTCCATCCCATCGCCGCGCCCACCGACGAGGAGCGGGCGCGGCCCTATCTGTGGCGGTTCTGGCGGCACATTCCCGCCCACGGGCGCACCGCCATCTTCGACCGGTCCTGGTATGGGCGGGTGCTGGTGGAGCGCGTCGAGGGCCTGTGCGGACCGGACGATTGGGGCCGGGCCTATGGCGAGATCAACGATTTCGAGGCCCAGCTCACCCGCGCCGGCTATGTGGTGGTGAAGTTCTGGCTGGCCATCAGCCAGGAGGAGCAGGCCCGCCGCTTCGAGGAACGTGAAAAGATCGCCTACAAGCGCTTTAAGTTGACCCCCGAAGACTGGCGCAACCGCGAGAAATGGCCGCTCTACGAGGCGGCAGTGACGGAGATGGTGGACCGCACCTCCACCCGCGAGGCGCCGTGGACGCTGGTGGAGGCGGAGGACAAGCACTTCGCCCGGGTGAAGGTGCTGAAGACCGTCGCGGACCGGCTGGAGGCGGCGCTGGGGGGGTGACGACCGGGTGCAGGTCTCAGCTGCGCCAGACCTCGCCGGGATGGAACGGCAAAAAGCGCTCTTGCGCGATGCCGGCCTCGCGCAGTGCTTGGGCGAGTGCGTGCTTCGGCGCATCCTGGCCCTCGTCGGTGAGGCGGAACGTGCCCCAGTGGATGCCGAGGCCCTGTTCTGCGCCGGTGTCCTCCAGGATGCGCACCGCCTCTTCCGGATTGGTGTGCTGGGGCGCCATGAACCAACGCGGCTCGTAGGCGCCGATGGGGATGAACGCGAGGCGCGGCGGTCCAAAAGCGCGGCGCACCGCGCGGAAGATCTCGCCGGTGCCATAGCCGGTGTCGCCGGCGAAATAGATCACGCCCTCCGGTGTCGTCAGCACGAACCCGCCCCACAGGGCGAAGCGGCGATCCTTCAGGCTGCGCGCCGACCAGTGGTTGGCAGGATGGATGATCGCGTCCACGTCCGCGCTCAACGCGAAGCGATCTCCCCAGTCGCCCGTCACCATGGCCAGGTCCGGCAGCTTGCGGCGGATGACGGCGTCGTTGCCCAGGGGGGCGACAAGGCGGAGCCGGTGCGCCCGCGCCAGCCGGCCGAGGGTCGGCAGGTCGAGATGGTCGTAATGATTGTGGCTGAGCAGGACCACATGGATCTGTGGCAGCGCCTCAAACGGGATGCCCGGCGGGTTGAACCGCTTCGGCCCGACGAAGGGCAGCGGGCTCGCACGCTCCGACCAGACCGGATCGGTGAGGATGTTGAGGCCCGCCACCTGAATCAGCACGCTCGCATGCCCCACCATGCTTACCCGGATGCCGGAGGTGACCTCGGCGGGCGGCGTGTCGGTGGCCGAGGTCAGGGCCGGCACGGCCGGCCACGCGCCGCGGTCCGTGCGCCGCTTGCGCCAGCGCATCAGATCGCGCGCGGTCTTGTCGGTGGAGGGGTGATCGGGATTGAAGAAGCGCGTCCCGTCGAAATGGTCCGAGGGTGCGCCCTGATGGTAGGGGCGGGGCATGGCCTGCTTATATCAGCGCACGCCGGCAAGGTCCCGCGCCGCCCGCCGCCCGTGCTCCTTCGGCCGCTGATCCTGCCGCCGCACAGGCGGGTGCGTAATGGCTGGGGCGCCTGGATTCGAACCAGGGAATGGGGGAATCAAAATCCCCTGCCTTACCACTTGGCTACGCCCCAACGCGGCGGCGGACCATATAGCCGCGCCCTGCGCTTCTGTCCAACGCGTTGCCGCGGGTTTGGCAACGAAGGCGCTATTGCGCCGCGCGCGGCGTGCTACATCTTAAGCGTGAAGCTGATTCCGACTTCACGTCGAACCGACTGCGCGTCCCGGCGCAGCACCTCTGGAGGCCGCGCAATGTCCTTGCGCATCGCGTTCTTCTGCGTTGCCCTTGCCGCAACGGTTCCCGCCGCATCCGCCGCTCTGGCCCAGACCACGGCAACGCCGCCGACCCAGACCGCCCCGGCCGGAAAGCCGGCGACGGCCACGCCGGCGACCACCCCTGCGGCGCCCACGGCCACGAAGCCGGCCACTTCCAAGCCCGCCACCCCTGGCCAGACTGCCGCGCACCAGCGGCAGACGGCCTGTGGCGCGGAATGGCGTGCGGCGAAGGAAGCCGGGAAGGTGCCCGCCGGCCAGAAGTGGCCCCAGTTCTGGAGCGCCTGCAACAAGCGCCTGAAGGCCCAGGGCAAATAGCCGGACTGGCGGTGCTCGAAGGGCCTGGTCGGAAGGCACGCGCCTCAAGGTCCTGCCAGGAAGTCAGCCGCCCGCATCCGGGCGGCCGCCCTCAGCTTCCGGAGAAGCGCGGCGCGCGTTTCTCCGCGAAGGCAAGGCGGCCTTCGCGATAATCGGCGCTGGCATTGGCCGCACCGGTCGCGCGGCGCGCTTCGCCCAGCAGCGCCTGCGAGCCGGTCTCGGCGGCGCGGATGGCGAGCTTGGCGGCCTTCAGAGTCAGTGGCGCATTCTCGGCGATGCGCTGGAGCGTGCGCTCAGTGGTGGCTTCCGCCTCGGCGGCGGGGATGAGCACATCCACGGCGCCGATGGCATGTGCCCGCGCCGCCGTCAGCCGCTCGGCAGTGAAGAACAGGTGCCGCGCGCCCTGGCTGCCGAAGACCCGCAGCGCCCGCGCCATGCCTCGCGGATCGTATCCGAGGCCGAGGCGGGCGGCGGGAATGGCGAAGAAGGCGTCGTCCGCGGCGATCCGCATGTCGCAGCTCGCCGCCAGCGCCGCGCCGGCGCCCACGCACGCGCCTTTCACCAGCGCGATGGTGGGACAGGCCAGGTTCTCGATGGCCGAGCAGGCCTGTTCCACCAGGTCGTCATAGCTCTGCGCGCCCGAGGCATCGGAGCGGGCGGTGTCGAAATCCGAAATGTCGGCGCCACCGGAAAAGGCGAGGTCGCCCTCGCCGCGCAGCACCGCAACCCGGATATCGCTGCGATGGGTGGCATCCTGCGCGAAAGCGATCAGGCCCCGCCACATGGTGCTGGAAATGGCGTTGCGCCGTTCCGGATTGGTCAGCACAAGGCGGGCGATGCCGCCCTCGACGGAAATGGCGATGCTGCCAGCCACGCGTCCCTCCCCCCAGGCCTTCTCGAAGCGGTCGTGCTCGAACCTGTCTTGGATTGCCCGGCTTTTGGCCGGCGACAGAGGCCCGGCCGGCCCTGTCCCGTCGTGTCTAAGCGCAACGGCACGGGGAGGGAAGTTGCCGCATGCAGGGATGCGCCGGAACCGGGGACGACTTTCGGCGCAGAAGGCGCGACTTTTAGCGCACAAGGCCTTCGGCGGCGGGGTTTCGGGGCGGCGGGTTCCGGGGCGGCGCATGAAGCGCCACCCCGTCCCCAACGGGCGCCGGTCAGGGCTAGGCACCCGAAGCTCGATGGCTCGAAGCGACATCGGATCAGCCCGTCTCAACCAGCGGGTTGGAGGTAGCTCATTCGTGATGTGGCGCTCACTCTTCTGTGACCGCGGACAAAAGCAGTTTCAAGAAAAAAGTGAGATCGCGGTCAACAAAGCGCGCCATCGGTAACCGCGTCCGCGTATCACGCAAATGAATGGTTGTGGGGCCGGGTGCGTTCCCGCATTCCTGTGCGGTCTTCAATCCCGCCGGAACAGCAGGTTGCCCATAAAGCCCACCACGAGACTGCCCAGCGCAACCACGAGACCGTATAACCAACCGTCTCTTTGGGAAAATTCTGCGATCTTTTGCTCAAAACCCGTCTTGTTGACATCGAAGCTCGAAAGTTCAGTGGCGGAAAGGGATCCGTTTCGGAATACCTTGACCGCCACCGTATAGCGCCCCAGCGGTGCGGTGCCGGGAATGCTCACCTCCGCGCGAAATACCCGCGGTGCGAGGAGTGCTACGCCGCGCGCGTCCTCGCGATAGACCCCCTGGGCCGCCTGGATGCGCAGGAAGGCGGTGCGGAACGGGTCGCGCGGCACCACGTCGGCGAAGTCCGGCCCCACCCTCTGGACCAGGATGTTGTAGTTGAGGCCGATCTGCTCCACCCGCAACGTTTCCGGGCTGGCCATCTGGTCGGTGGGGCGGTTGGACAGGACAGCGAGGAAGGCCGGCGCCTCCACGAAAGTGCGGCTGTCCGAATTGACCCACAGGCCGAGCACGCGGGACTTGCGCCAGGTGGTGAAGCGCTCGCCGGGGCCGCGCACCGTCATCACCACGTCGATTGGCCCTTCGTCTTGGTCCTGGGATTCGGCGACGCCGAAGACCACCAGCTCCGCACCGGTGAAGCTCGAGGTGATGCGCACCTGGGGCTGGGAGACGGACACCACCAGGCGGTCGGCCCGCACGGGCAGCGCCGCGAGGCCGATCATGACGGCGAGAAGCGCCGAGCCGATCCGCAGGCTCCTCAAGGCTGCGCCCAAGCTTTGCTTCACGGCTGCGCCGACCTCTTCCTTCACGGCTGCGCCTCCCGGGTGACCGCGAAGGTGTCCGCCGGGCGGCTGACGAGGTCGACGGCGACGCGCACCGCCACGGACAGGACAAGGATACCGAGGAGGAGGCGCAGGTGCTCTGCCTTCAGGGTCTGTCCGGTACGTGCGCCGAACTGGGCACCCATGGTACCGCCGATCATCAGCACGAAGGCGAGGACAGCATCCACGGTGCCGTTGGCCTCGGCATGAAGCACGGTGGCCGCCGCCATGGTCACGAGGGTCAGCACCAGCGAGGTGCCCACCGAAGTCTGGGTCGGCACCCGCAGCAGATAGATGAGTGCGGGCACCAGGATGAAGCCACCGCCCACGCCCAGCACCGCGCCGAGCAGACCGATGATGAAGCCGATGCCGATCACCGGGAGTGCCGAGACATAGATGCGGGAGCGGCGGAAGCGCATCTTCAGCGGCAGCCGCATGAACCAGGCCCGAGTGCCGGGACGGCGCACCGTGGGCGGCTGGCCGGCGCGCATCCGCGCCAGGGCCTTCAGGCTCTCCACCAGCATGAGCGTCCCGATTGTGCCCAGCAGCAGCGCATAGGAGATGCGGATGGCGAGATCCACCTGGCCGATCACCCGCAGCCACAGGAACAGCATTACCCCGGCCGCTGTTCCAGCCAGGCCCCCGCTCAGCAGCACGCCGGCGAGCGTCAGGTCCATCATGCCCTTGCGCCAGTAGGAGAGGGCACCGGAAAAGGACGAGGCGGCCATGTAGGGCGACACGCTCGCCACCGCCACCGCCGGCGGCACGCCGGTGAAAATGAGCAGCGGCGTCATCAGGAAGCCGCCGCCGACGCCGAACATGCCGGAGATGAACCCCACCGCCAGCCCCATTGCGAAGACGGTGAAGATGGCGATCGGAAGCTCGGCGATGGGCAGGTAGATGGTCACGGGGGAACTTTCGCTGGCGCGCGGCGTCCGTGCCTATACGGCTGGAGCAGGGCGGATGAAAGCTGAAGCGGACGCATCGGGCAAATGGATGTGCAGTCAATCAGCGGGTTGCACGTCTAGGTCACCATAGTACCTTGGCGAAACCGCCCTTCCCGAAGGTTCGGTTCGGGCGCGGGATTTGGGGCGCAGGATCATGAGGCAACCAACAGGGCGGGTCGGGTGCCAAATCTAAGATCTTACAGTTTCATGGGCGGCCTTCTCGATTCCATCGACATCGCCTTGTGCCTGTTCGATGCGGACGATCGGACACTGGTGTGGAACGACTGCTTCCTGCGCTTTTTCCCCGAGCACGCAGGCCGTGTGCACCGGGGCGAGGCCTACCGGGAGAATCTGCGCCGGTTCTATGACAGCCGGCTCGATGGCGAGGAGCGCCGACACCTCGATCGGTACGTGGAGGAGGGCATTGCCCGCCACCGGGCGCAGTCGCGCCCCTTCGTTTTCACTCATCTCGACCGCCGCCTGCGCGTCGCCTCCCTGCCGACGCCGGAGGGGCTGCGCATCCGCATCTGGCAGCACCTGCACGAGGAGCCGCAGCAGATGCGTGCCGGCGGCTGGGATGTCTTTCCCATCGACCTGCTCGACCATATCGCCGATGGCGCCATGGTGCTCGACCAGAACGACCGCATCATCGCCACCAACAATGAGTTCCGCATTCTTTACGACGTTCCCGAAGGTCATTCGGTGATCGGCGCCACGCTCCAGGACGTGGTGCGGGACGCCTGGGCCAAGGTCGATCAGCCGGAGCGCTGGACCGACGGCTTCGTGCAGGACAGCCTGCATTTCGCCGGCGCGCCGTTCGAGGTGGAGCTACCGGCCGGGCGCTGGCGCCGTGTCATTGCCCGGCGCACGGCGTCCGGCATCGGCTACTTCACCCACTCCGACATTACCGAGCTGAAGCGCCAGCAGGCCGCGCTGGAGCGGGCCCTGGCCGAACTCTCGGCCATCGCCGCCACCGATGTGCTCACCGGCCTTGCCAACCGGCGGGGGTTTGAAAAGGCGATCTCCGCCGCCTGGCACGCATGTGGCGTGGCTGGCACGCCGGTGGCTGTGATCATCATTGATCTCGACCACTTCAAGGCCATCAACGACCGGTTCGGCCACGCCGCCGGCGACGAGTGCCTGCGGCGCATCGCCGACGCGGTGCGCAGTTCCGTGACCCGGGCCGATGATCTCGCCGCCCGCCATGGCGGCGAGGAATTCGCCATCCTTCTGCCCAACGCCACGGCCGAGGAAGCGCTCGCCATCGGCCAGGGCATCCGCCGTTCTGTGCGCGTGGAGCCGTGGACCCAGGTACATCCCGATCTCAACCGGCTCACCGTGAGCATGGGGATCTGCGCGGTGAAGTCGGCGTGCGAGGTGGATATCGACTTGGCCATGCGGCATGCGGATGAGGCCCTGTATCGGGCCAAGAAGCGCGGTCGCGACCGGATTGAAATCCAGCGGGCCTGACGGCCTCGGTCGGGCTCAGGCGGGGTCGAGACCCTGTGCCTTCCGGGCGGGTGCATTGGAATGCCGTCTCCGCGCGTCCGCCGCGAGCGTGACGAGCAGGCCGGAGAGCGCGCGGGCAAGCCCGGCGCGGGAGGCGCCGCGCGGAACGCCCGAGCGTCCCGGCAGGTGAACGAAGAGAACCGGCGGCACGGCGCCTGTTTCCGGCCGCTGCCCGCGGGTGGCTGCGAGCGCGTGGAAATAGGCGGCGTTGCACAGATAGCGGCCGGCGTCGCGGGACGCCGAGGCGGCGATGCCCGCCCGCTGCAGGGCCGCCACCCCCGCCAGCGCCGGGGCCGTGGAGGCAATGGCATCGAGCCCCCGGCGTGAGAGGCGTCGCCCTGGCGGGTGCCGGCCGGCCGCATCCGGGAACGCGCGGGCCGCATTCACCGCGCGGGTCTCAAGGCAGACACGCCGGCGCCGGGCAGCGACGCCGAGCAACAGCACGGCGTCGAACGCCTGCTCCCGCATCAGCGCGTCGAAGCGCGGCAGCTCATCCCAGCGCGTGGGCAGGATCCTGAGCGTGATTTCCATGCCGCAGAGCGCCGTGCGCTTCAAGCGCAGCAGGTCCTTGGCGGTGCGCTGGGAGGGGTTCAACGGCACCCCCGGGAACGGTCCGAACGCCGTCACCAGAATGCGGAGCGGGTGCGCCACGGCCGTCCCTCACAGCCCGATCAGGCCGGCGATCTCCGCCGCCGCCAGCGCCGGGGCGAGCGTTCCGGCGGCCACCTCCTGCTCCAGCGCGGGCAGGCGGGCCTTCACCGCCGGGTCGTGGGTGACCCGCTCGGCGAGGCGCTCGTTGAGCAGGGTCCACATCCAGCGCACCTGCTGCGCCCGGCGGGTCGCGGCGAAGGTGCCCGCCGCCTCGCACTTGGTGCGATGCAGCCGCACCTGCTCCCACACCTCGGGGATGCCGGCCCCGGTCAGCGCCGAATAGGTGAGCACCGGCGGCGACCAATGGGGCAGGCGGGCGCCCAGCAGGTGGAGCGCGGTGCGATATTCCCCGGCGGCGGCGCGGGCGCGGGTGATGTTGTCGCCGTCGGCCTTGTTCACGGCCACGATGTCGGCCAGCTCCAGCACGCCCTTCTTGATGCCCTGCAATTCGTCGCCGGCCCCCGGCAGCATCAGCACCAGGAAGGTGTCGGTGAGATCGGCCACGGCGGTCTCGGACTGGCCGACGCCCACCGTCTCCACCAGCACCACGTCGAAGCCGGCGGCCTCGCACAAGAGCATGGTTTCCCGCGTCTTGGCCGCGATGCCACCGAGCGTGCCGCTGGAGGGCGAGGGGCGGATGAAGGCGTTGGGGTCCACCGCGAGGCGGGACATGCGGGTCTTGTCGCCCAGGATGGAACCGCCGGTGCGGGTGGAGGAGGGGTCCACCGCCAGCACCGCCACCTTGTGGCCCTGCTGGGTCAGATAGGTTCCGAGCGCGTCGATGGTAGTGGACTTGCCCACCCCCGGCACCCCGGTGATGCCGACCCGGAAGGCGCCGCCGGTGCGCGGCAGCAGGGATTGCAGCAGCGCCTGCGCCCGCCGGCGATGATCGGTGCGGCGCGATTCGACGAGGGTGATGGCCCGCGCCAGCGCCGCCCGCTCACCTTTGGCGACGCCCTGCGCAAGCTTCTCGTCGTCCTCGTGCCGTGCCGTCATAATTTGGTTCCCCCGTTCCGCAAAAGTTTTAATCCGGAACCTGTGTGTCAGCGTGAACGTTCTTCCAGCATAATTCCACTCCAACGGAGGACGAACGCATGAACTGGGATCGCATTGAAGGCAACTGGAAGCAGATGACCGGCAATCTCAAGGCGCAGTGGGGCAAGCTCACTGACGACGACATGACCGAAATCAACGGCAACCGCGAGATCCTCGAAGGCAAGCTGCAGGAGCGCTACGGCTATGCCAAGGATGAGGTGAAGCGCCAGGTGGATACCTGGTCCACCAACATCCGCACCATGTGATCGCGGACCTCTCCGACCCGCCCCGCGCCACCCGGCGCGGGGCTTTTTTGTGCGTTTTCAAGCGACTGCGACCTTCACGATGCCGCTCTTGTCGAGCGCCGCCAGCGCATCCGCCGCGCGCACCCCTGAGATCACGATGTCCGGTGCGATCTCGGTCAGGGGGACCAGGGCGAAGGCGCGCTCAAGCAGGCGGGGATGCGGGATCTCCAGGTCCGGCTCGGCGATCGTCTCGTTTGCGAACAACAGGATATCGATGTCGATGCGGCGGGGCCCGAAGCGCACCTCGTGGGGCCGGTCGCGCCCCAGCATGCGCTCCACCGAAAGGGCCAGCAACAGCAGGCTGCGGGGCGGCACCGGGCTTTGGATTTCAACCACTTGGTTGAGGTACGGCCCCTGCGGGATCGGCCCCCAGGGCGGCGTCTCATAGAGCGAGGAGCGGGCGCCGATGGTGAGGCCGGCGCGGGCCAGCACACCCAGCGCCAGGCCCATGGTGGCGGCCCGGTCGCCCACGTTGGAGCCCAGGCACAGATAGGCGGTGCGGCTGGTCACGAGGCGTCCCGGATGGCCTCGGCGACGCGCGCCGCCTGCACATGGGCGGCTACGTCATGCACCCGGATGATCTCTACCCCGGCCATGATGGCGATGACGTTGGAGGCGATGGTGCCCGGCAGGCGTTCCGCCGGCACGGTATCGATCACCTTTCCGATCAAGGACTTGCGCGACGCGCCGAGCAGGATCGGCAGTCCCAGCACGCGCAGCTCGCCGAGGCGGCGGATGGCGGAGAGGTTCTGCGGGAAGCTCTTGCCGAAGCCGATGCCGGGGTCGAGCACCAGACGCTCGCGCTTCACGCCCGCCTTGTCGGCCGTATCGAGAGCTTTCGCGAAGAAGGCCAGCATATCGGCGACGATATCGAGGGATTCATCGACTTCGGTTCGGTTATGCATGATGACGGCGGCGGCATCGTACTCCGCCACCACTTTGGCCATGTCCGGATCGCGGGAAAAGCCCCACACGTCGTTGACGATCACCGCCCCCGCCTCCAGCGCCCGCCGCGCGACCGAGGCCTTGTAAGTGTCCACCGAGATCGGCACGCCGGTCTCGGCGGCCAGCGGCGCGAGCACCGGGGCGAGGCGTGCCCATTCGTCCTCCGCCTCCACCGGGGTGTGGCCCGGCCGCGTCGATTCGCCGCCCACGTCGAGCAGGTCCGCGCCCTCGGTCACCAGCCTCCGGGCGTTGGCGAGGGCGCTGTCCGGCGCGGCGCTGGCGCCGCCGTCGGAGAAGGAATCGGGCGTCACGTTCAGGATGCCCATGACGAGGGTGCGCGGGCCGAGCGCGAGGGCGCGGCCACGGGCAAGGAGGGTGCGGGAGGGAGCAGCGGGCAAGGAGGGGCGAGCCTGGGCACGATCAAGGAGAGGGGCGCCCAATGAACCGCGCGGCGCCCGCCTTTGCAACAGGGGGCCGAAACGAAGCAGGGCGCAGCCTGCGCCGCGCCCTGCCTGAAAAGTGTGCTCCTGTCGTGCCGGGAGGCTACTGCGCCGCGACTCCGGTGCCGATGGGGCAGGAGACGCCGGTGCCGCCGAGGCCGCAATAGCCGGCGGGGTTCTTGGCCAGATACTGCTGGTGGTAGCCTTCCGCGAAATAGAACGGCCCCAGCTCCGCGATCTCGGTGGTGATCGGCCCAAAGCCCTTGGCCTTCAGCGCCGGCTCGTAGGCGGCCTTGGCCGCTTCCGCCGCCACCCGCTGGCTGGCATTGGTCACATAGATGCCGGAGCGGTACTGGGTGCCCACGTCATTGCCCTGGCGCATGCCCTGGGTGGGGTCGTGGGATTCGAAGAACAGGCGCACCAGCTCGTCATAGCTCACGGCCTTGGGATCATAGACCACCAGCACCGCCTCGGTATGCCCGGTGCGGCCAGAGCACACCTCCTCGTAAGTGGGGTTCTCGGTGATGCCGGCCACATAGCCGACAGCGGTGGCCCACACGCCGGGGGTCTGCCAGAACTTGCGCTCGGCGCCCCAGAAGCAGCCGAGGGCGAACACCGCGGTCTCGAACCCGGCGGGGTAGGGGCCCTTGAGGGCATGGCCGTTGACGAAATGGGTCTCGGCGGTGGGCACGGGCGTGCTGCGGCCGGGCAGGGCGTCGGCCTTGGTGGGCAGGTCGAGGGACTTCTTCAGCCAGAACATGGCGGGCTCCTCGCGGGGGCGCCGCGCCGGGCATCGGACCCGTCGCGCGCGAATGGGGCTTGAAGGAAAGCGCCGGCGGCAAGCCGGGCCGGATCCCCAATATGGGATGTGCCCGGCATTTCCGCGAGGGGGTGCCCTTCGGCCGAGCAATTTCGATTGATGCGTTTTCGTCACGCGAACCGGTGCCCGCTTCGCTCGAGAACGCTTTAGCGCGAAACCTCGAAGCGCGAGCGCTCGCGCACCCGGCCGAGGGCGAGCAGGATCACCCCCACCACCACCAGCAGCAGGAAGGCCGGCAGGGACAAAAGCGGCAGGATGGCGGTGCTCCACAGCAGCGGCAGGCCGGCGCGGCCGGAGCGTTCGGCCTGTTCCAGGGTGCCCGGCGAAAGCGCGAACCAGGCATCTCCGGTGGAGGTGAACACAAGCGCGGAGGCCGCGATGGAGCGCGTGCCATCCACGATGAGGGAGACAAAGCCGCCGGCCACAAGCCAGAATCCGATGAAGCGGAACAGGAAGCGGATCATGGGTGGGCGCCTGGCTCCCTTGCATCTGCGGGCTGCGCGCCCGGCCATTCCCATTTAGGCGGGATCGCACAAGATTGCACGCCCCTCGGTGCGGGGGGCGGCGCCTTGGGGCGATAGAGCGCCGTCGCCGTCCGGCTTGACCGGACGGCCCATGGCTCGGCCGGGACAATGCGGCGGGGGCTTGCAAAGCGGCGAGATGGACCCTCCGGTCACGCCGGAGGGTGACGGGGTGGAAAAGTGCCCCTCCCTTCTCCCCCTCGCGGGAGAGGGCCGTTGAGGGAGTTACGGCGGCTTGGGGAGGGAGGGCAGCTCCCTTTGCTCCGGCAATCAAGCCCGCAGCCCGCCCCGCCATGCACAGGCCGCCGGGCGGTATGTCGCTGCTGCGCACCATTGCCCCTTGAAGCCGGGCGCGGGGAATGCTTCCATCACGTCATGAGCACGGGCCTCATTGAAATCCGCAGGGCCAAGCCGGCCGACGCCAAGGCGATCGCGGCGGTTCACGACGCGGCTTGGCGCACGGCCTATCGTGGCCTCATTCCCGGCGTCGAGCTTGAGCGCATGGTGGAGCGGCGTGGCCCGCGCTGGTGGGATGCCGCGATCCGGCGTGGTAGCCGGCTCTCCGTGCTGCTGGTGGGCGATGATCTCGCCGGCTATGTGAATTACGGTGGCAACCGCGCCAAGAGCCTGCCCTATGGCGGCGAGATCTATGAGATCTACCTACAACCTTTGTATCAGGGCCTCGGTTTCGGACAGCGGCTGTTTTCGGCGGCCCGCCGGGACCTAAGTCTCGCCCGGCTCGACGGAATGGTGGTTTGGGCACTGGCCGAAAACGAGAATGCGGTGGGCTTCTATCGGGCCTTAGGAGGGCAACCGGTCGCATCCTCCACCGAGCAGTTCGGCTCGAAAACGCTGGACAAGATCGCCTTCGCTTGGCAGCGGTAACCTCCGCGCGGGCAACCGCCCGCGTGGACCGTAGCTATCCAGCGAGTGTATCATGCGCATCGATGCGATCCCGATCGGCAAGAACCCGCCCCACGATGTCAATGTCGTGATCGAGGTGCCCATCGGCGGCGAGCCTATCAAATACGAACTCGACAAGGCTGCCGGCACGCTCTTCGTCGATCGCTTCCTTTATACCGCCATGCGGTATCCCGGAAACTACGGTTTCATTCCCCACACTCTTTCCGGCGACGGCGACCCCTGCGACGTTCTGGTGGCGAATACCCGCGCCATCATGGCCGGCGCGGTGATCAGCGTGCGTCCCGTGGGCGTGCTGCTGATGGAGGACGAGGCCGGCGTCGATGAGAAGATCATCGCCGTTCCCTCTTCCAAGCTCACCAAGCGCTACGACCGGGTCACCAACCATTCCGACCTGCCGGAGATCACGCTCAAGCAGATCGAGCACTTCTTCGAGCACTACAAGGATCTCGAGCCCAACAAGTGGGTGAAGATCCTGCGCTGGGGCGATGCCGCCGAAGCGCACAAGCTCATCCTCGAAGGCATCGAGCGCGCCAAGGCCGAAGGCAAGGAAGGCTGAGGCGTTCCCTTAGAGCGTTTTCGAGCGAAGTGGATTTCCGGTTCGCGTGAAGAAAACGCTCTAGTGAGCCAGTCGAGCGGCACACGCTCGAAAGGGGCGGGACCACCCGCCCCTCAGGCCGGTACCGTCGTCTCCGCGAGGAGGCGGCGGATCTCGGGCAGGCATGAGCCGCAGTTCGTGCCGGCCTTGAGCTTTTCCCCTACCATGGCCGCATCGTGCGCGCCGGCGCGGATGGCGCCCACGATGGCGTCGCGCGGCACGCCGAAGCACGCGCAGACCAGCGGACCGCATGCGGCTGCAGCTCCCGCCCGCCGGCCCGCCAGCAGGGTGCGCCGGTCGGCGGTGGAGACGGTGTCTTCCTTAAGCAGGCCCTTGAGCGCGTCCCAGGCCACCCGCCGGCCGGCCGTGCCCACGAACACCGCGAAATCCAGCCGCCCGTCGGCGTCGAAGGCGGCAGCCCTGTAGAGGCCGGAGGGGGCGTCCAACAGTTCCGCCACGTCTGCCGGGCCTTCCGCCTTCACCCACTGCGCCCACTCGTCCGGGCCGAGGCTGCCGGCCATGCGCCAGCCGAAGCCGCCCTCCAGCGCCGCCCGCGCCCACCACAGGCCCTGCGGCATCGCAAGTGGGCGCCGCGACAGCACGAAGCCTTCGAACGGCGCGGTAAAGGGTGCGAGGGTGGCCGGTGTCGCCTTGGAATCGGGCTGGCCGGAGAAGGGGTCGGTGACCGCATGCACCAGCGGCCCGACCCGCCCGTGGGAGGAGGTCGCCTCGCTCCAGTGGATGGGCGCGAACAGGGTGCCGCGCTTTTGCCCGGCATCGATCTTCACCTCCAGCACCGCCGCGCCATGGGCGCTGGACACCCGCGCCAGCGCGCCGTCGGCAAGGCCGAGGGGCGCCGCATCGTCCGGATGCACGGCCACGAACGGCGCCAGGATGTGCGAGCCGAGGCGCGGCGACAGGCCGGTGCGGGTCATGGTGTGCCACTGGTCGCGGATGCGGCCGGTGTTGAGCAGGAAGGGGTAGGCCTCGCTCGCCCGCGCCGCTGCCACCGGCGCAGGCGACACGAAGCGGGCGCGCCGGTCGGCGGTGAAATAGCCGCCGTCCGCGAACAGCCGTGTTGTGCCCTGCGGCCGCCCGCGCGGGGCCGGCCACTGTACCGGTGTGAAATCCTGGTAGGCCGTGTCCGACAGGTCGGCGAAGGCGGAGATGTCGAAATCGCGGCTGCCGGCATTCTCGAAGCCGGAGAGCGCCGCATGCTCGCGGAAGATATCCGCCGGCCCGCGCCACGCGAAGGCCGCGCCGAAGCCAAGGCGGCTCGCCACCTGCGCCAGCGCCCACCAATTGGGCTTCACCGCACCGGGCAGGGCGAGGAAGGGCCGCTGGCGGGAAATGCGCCGCTCGGAATTGGTGACGGTGCCGTCCTTCTCGCCCCAGGCGGCGGCGGGCAGCATCACATGGGGATGGCAGGCGGCGGTGTCGTTGTGCACCACGTTCTCGGACAGCACGAACAGGTCGAGGCCCTTCAGCGCCGCGCGCACGCCGTCCGCCTCGGGCAGGCTCACGGCCGGGTTGGTGCCCATGACCCACAGCGCCTTGATCTCGCCACGGCCGATGGCGGCGAACAGGTCCACCGCCTTGTGGCCCTCGCGGGTGGCCATATGGGGCGCATCCCAGAAGCGGCGCACCCGGTCCACCTCCTCCGGGGAAAAGCCCATGTGGGCGGCCAGCTGGTTGGCGAGCCCGCCCACCTCGCGCCCGCCCATGGCATTGGGCTGGCCGGTGAGGGAGAACGGCCCCATGCCCTCGCGGCCCATGCGGCCGGTGGCGAAATGGCAGTTGAGGATGGCATTGACCTTGTCGGTGCCCGCCACCGACTGGTTCACCCCCTGCGAATAGCAGGTCACGGTGCGCGCGGTGTCCGTGAACAGGGCGAAGAAGCGCGCCACGTCTTCCACCGCAAGGCCGCAGGCGCGGGCGGTGGCCTCGGCATCGGGGGCCATGGCGCGGGCGTGGGCGAGCGCGGCGTCGAAGCCGGTGGTGTGGTCGCGCACGTAATCGGCGTCGAAGGCCGGGCTCTGGGCCAGATGGGCGAGCAGGCCGGAAAACAGCAGCGCGTCGGCGCCGTGGGCCAGCGGCAGGTGCAGGTCGGCTTCCGCCGCCGTCTCGGTGCGGCGGGGGTCGATGACCACGAATTTCGTGCCCCGCGCCTTGCGCGCCGCCTCCATGCGGCGGAACAGCACCGGATGGCACCAGGCGGTGTTGGAGCCCACCAGAACGATGAGATCCGCCGCCTCCAAATCCTCATAGGAGCCCGGCACCGTGTCCGAACCGAAGCCGCGCTTGTGCCCGGCCACGGAGGAGGACATGCACAGGCGCGAATTGGTGTCCACGTGCGCGGTGCCGAGGAAGCCCTTCGCCAGCTTGTTGGCGGCGTAATAATCCTCGGTCAGCAACTGGCCGGAGAGATAGAAGGCGATGGCTCCCGGCCCGTGGGCGTCGCGCACCGTCTTCAGCCCGTCCGCGATGCGGTCGAGGGCGGTGTCCCACGAGGCGCGGGCGAGCGCCCCGTCCGTCCCGCGCACCAGGGGGTGGAGCAGGCGGGTATCGAGCCCCACCGTCTCCCCCAGCGCGGCGCCCTTGGAGCACAGGCGGCCGAGATTGGCCGGGTGGGCGGCATCGCCTTCGACCAGCGCGCCGCCCAGGCCGTCCGGCGTCGCCTTCACCCCGCAGCCGACGCCGCAATAGGGGCAGGTGGTCTTCACCGAGGGGGGCGAGGCGAGAGGCGCGTTCATGGGGGGCCGATCCTGCCTGAGGCGTTTCGGGGGTCAGTACACGTCGGCCTGGTAGCGGCCGGCGGTCTTCAGGTCGGCCACGAAGCGGGCCGCGGCCTCCGCCGAGAGGCCGCCATGCTCGGCGGCGACCGCCGTCACCGCCGCTTCCACGTCCTTCGCCATGCGCTTGGCATCGCCGCAGATGTAGAAATGCGCGCCGGCCTGAAGCCACGCCCATAGCTCTGGCCCCGCCGCGCGGATCTTGTCCTGCACGTAGACCTTGGCGGCGCCGTCCCGCGACCATGCGGTGTCGAGCCGGGTGAGGGTGCCGCAGGCCTGGAGGCCGTTCAGCTCGTCCTCGTAGAAGAAGTCCGTGTCGCGCTTCTGGTGGCCGAAGAACAGCCAGTTGCGGCCGGGGGCCTTGGTGGCGAGGCGCTCGTGCAGGAACGAGCGGAACGGGGCGATGCCGGTGCCCGGCCCCACCATGATCACATCCTTGGAGAGGTCTGCCGGCAGGGCGAAGCCGTGGGCCTTCTGGATATAGGCCTTCATGCGCGTGCCCGGCGCGATGCGGCCGCCGAGGAAGGTGGAGGCAACGCCGAGCCGGGTGCGGCCGGTCTGCTCGTAGCGCACCGCGTCCACCGTCAGGGTCAGCTTCCCGGGGGTGGCGGTGGGGCTGGAGGAGATGGAGTAGAGCCGCGGCTGGAGCGGCTCCAGGCATTCCACCAGAGCCTCCGGATCGGGACGGATGCCGGGGAACTTCTCCAGCGCCGCCAGCACGTCGAGGGTGGCGGCATCGCCGTCCGGATCAGCGCCGGAGGCCAGCGCCCGGGCCTTGGCCTTGCGATCGCCGCCGGTGATGTAGGAGATGAGGGTGAACAGGGCGTCGGGGGCCGATTTCAGGCACACCTCGCGGGAGAGCACCTCGCCCAGCGTCTTGTCGGCGATGGGGAAATCCGGCGGAGCGTGGAGCGCGGCGAGTACCGCCGCCACGAGGTCGGGATCGTTCACCGGGAACACGCCGAAGCTGTCGCCGGCCACATAGTCGATGCCCGAGCCGGCAAGATCGAACTCGATGTGCCAGGTCTCCTTCTCGGAGCCGTCCTTGTTGAGGCGGGTGCGGCCGAGGAAGGTGACCTCGCCGGGATTTTCGCGGGTGCCCAGCGGTGCCGGGGCGTGGGGCTCGTGGGCGTAGGAGACGGCGGCGGCGGGCGTGGCGGCCGGCTTGGCGGCGGGGGCGGAGGTCTCTTCCGCCAGCTGCTTCAGCATGCGCAGGGTCTCCTTGCCGCCGGGGGCGCAGAGGTTGAGCTTGCTTTCGGCGCCGTCGGCCAGTGCCTTGGCGTAGGTCTCGCAGACATAGCCGCACTGGCCGCAATCCTGCTGGGCCATGGCCGCCATCATGCGCCGGGGCAGGGCCCTGCCCTCTGCCAGCGCCATGCGCTCGGCCAGCGGCATGGCGGGGTCGTGCCAGGGTGCGCCATCGTCTTCCGGCGCTGCCGCGGGGACGGGCATGCCCGGCATCAGTGCCGCCGCGTCGCCCGCCGAGAGGGCGGTGGGGGCGCTGACCTGATCGGCGGAGAGGATGGCGGCGAAGAAGCCGTTCAGCCACGCCCGCTGCTCGCCGGTGAAGGGCGCGCTGTCGGGCAGGACGGGCACAACGGGAATGCGGGTCTGGAGGCTCATGGCTGTGGTCTCGGTGTCGGGTGGCGCGCCTTGGGCGCGAAATCGAGCGTCAGGCCGCAGTGCGGCCCGGCTGGTTGGGCGTCATGCCACCTCCGCCAGCGCCTTCAGCGCGTCGGGGTCCATGCGGCGGGTGAAGTGCGCGAATGCCTCGCCCTCCTCGCGGTGGGCGAGCCAGCTCTTCAGCAGGCGCTCCACCACCGCGGGGGCGTCTTCCGCCTTCACGTCGCGATAGAGTTCGCGGGCGATGGCGGCGTCCGCGCCGAATCCGCCGCCGACGAACAGGTGATAGCCGTCCACCGTGTCGCCATCGTCATTGATGGCCACCCGCGCGCCGATGAGGCCGATGTCGCCGATATAATGCTGGGCGCAGGAATTGTGGCAGCCGGTGACATGGATGTTCACCGGCCCGTCGAGGTCGAGGCGTTCCTCGCAATGGGCGAGGATGGCGCGGGCCGTGCCCTTGGTGTCGGCGGCGGCGAAGCGGCAGCCCTTGGATCCCGTGCAGGCCACAAGGCCGGCCTGGAGCGGCGTCGCTTCGGTGGAGAGCCCGAGCGCCGTGATGGCGGTGCACGCCTGCGCCACGTCCGCGTCGGCAACGCCCGAGATGAGCAGGTTCTGCCAGACCGTGAGGCGGATGTCGCCGTCGCCGAGGCGCGCGGCGATGTCGGCGAGGCCGTGCATCTGCTCCACGCTCATGCGGCCCACCGGCAGGCCGACGCCGATGTAATTCAGCCCCGGCTGCTTCTGGGCGTGAACGCCGAGATGGGCGAGGCGGTCGGCGTCGGCGCGGGGCGCCACCGCTTCCGCCGGCAGGCGGGTGAAGGGACGGCCCAGCTTCTTTTCCACCAGCGTCAGGAAACCGTCGAAGCCGATGGCGTCGAGCACGTATTTCAGCCGCGCCTTCTTGCGGTCGGTGCGGTCGCCGGTGTCGATGAAGGCGCGCACGATGGCGGCGGCGACCTCGCTCGCCTCGTCGGGGCGCACCACGATGCCGGTGTCGCGGGCGAAATCCTTGTGGCCGGTGATGCCGCCCAGCGCGAGCCGCAGCCACACGCCCGGCGCCACGCCGAACCCGTCCTTCACCTCCACCGCCTGGAAGCCGATGTCGTTGGTGTCCTCCAGCGCGCCGATGGTGCCGGCGCCGTCGAATGCCACGTTGAACTTGCGCGGCAGGCCGTACATGTCGCGATTGTTGAGGATGTAGTGGTGCCACGCCTTCGCCAGCGGCCGGGTGTCGAGCAACTCCCGCGGGTCGATGCCGGCGGTGGGGGTGCCGGTCACGTTGCGGATATTGTCCGCCCCAGAGCCCTTGGCGGTGAGGCCGAGGTCCACCAGCTTTTCCAGCACGGCGATGCCGTCGGTGGCCGGGATCTCGCGGATCTGGAGATTGGCCCGCGTGGTCACGTCGGTATAGTTGCCGCCGTGGGCGGCCGCGATGTCGGCGACGCCGCGAAACTGCCAGTGGGTGAGGATGCCGTTGGGAATGCGCAGGCGGCACATGAAGCTGTCCTGCGCCGGCGCCACATGGAACAGGCCGTGGTACTTCCAGCGGAGCACGTCCGGGCCCTTGGGAAAGACGCCCTCGTGGGCGGCGGTCCTCATGCGGGGGTAGGCATCAAGGCCCAGTTCCTCGCGCTTGCCCTTCTCCTCCGGCGAGAGCTTTTTGCCCTCCGCCTCGAAGCGGGCCATGGCCTTCAGGCTCGCTGCGTCGGGGCCGGTGGGCTCGGCGGCAGCGGCAGGCGCGCCTGCGGGCGCAGCGCCCCGGGTGATCTGCACCGCCTTGGCGCCGGAGACGAAGCCTTCCAGATAGCGTTTCTGGTCGATGGTAAAGTCGCTGCCCATGGGGTCTCTCCTCATGCCGCCGCGGCGATGGCGTCCCGCCCGAAGGCGAGATCGGCGCGCATGGCGGTAATGGGGGTGCGTTGGGTGATGAGGTCGAGATAGAACAGGCCATCCGCCGTATCGCCGAACAGCACGGCGCCGACGAGGAGCCCGTCCTTCACGATGAGCCGGCGATAAACGCCCAGCCCCCGGTCGGTGAGCACGATGTCTTCCGTGCCCTCGCCGCCGGTGACGTCGCCCGCCGAGAAGACGGGAACGCCCGAAACCTTCAGATTGGTGGCCATCACCGAGCCGTCGTACCGCGCCTCCTCCCCCGCGAGGCGGTGGGCGAGTACACGGGCCTGCTCATAGGCCGGCGCCACGAGGCCATAGGCGATGCCGCGATGCTCGGCGCATTCGCCGATGGCGCAGATGGCGGGATCGGAGGTGGCAAGGGTGTCGTCCACCACGATGCCGCGCTTGACCTCCAGCCCCGCCGCGCGGGCAAGGTCCGCATTGGGGATGACGCCGCAGGCCACCACCACGAGGTCGGCCTCCACCACGCGCCCGTCCTTGAGTCTGAGGCCAGTGACGCGGCCTTGCTCATCCCCCTCGATGGCGTCGCTGGCGGCCTGAAGCAGCACCTCGACGCCCTTGCCTTCCACCGCCCGCCGCAGAAATCCGGCGGCGGCGGGATCGAGCTGGCGCTCCATCAGCCGGTCCATGAGATGGACGAGGCTTGTTTTCACTCCCGCCCCGGCAAGGCCCACGGCGGCCTCAAGCCCCAGCAGCCCGCCGCCGATCACCACCGCCCTTGTGCCGGGAACGGCGGCGGCGGCGAGCAGCGCCTCCACATCCTTCAGGTCGCGGAAGGTGTGGACCCCGTTCAGGTCCATCCCCGGCAACGGCAGGCGGATGGGATGCGAGCCGGTGGCGAGCACGAGGCGCGCATAGGACAGGCGCCGCCCGTCCGCCAGCACCACCGCGCGCTCGGTGCGGTCGATGGCGACGGCGGGGGTGCCGTATTGCAGGGTCACGCCGCGATCGCGCCACCAGGAGGCGGGCTTCATCTGCGCGTCCGCGGCGGTCATGTGGCCGGCGAGCACCTCCGACAGCAGCACCCGGTTGTAGGCGAGGTGCGGCTCCGCCCCGATCACCGCGACCGCATAGCGGCCGAGCGCGCGCTGGCTCAGCTCCTCGCAGAGCTTTGCCGCCGCCATGCCGTTGCCGATGATGAGGAGGGGCTCGCTCATGTCGCGATCCTCAGGCCACCGGCTCGGGGGCTTCGGCGGCGGCGATCATGACGGAGGAGAGCAGGCCGTAGGCGTCGGCCCAGGCGGCCTTCACCTCGGGGGTGAAATCGGCGCCGAGGCCCTGCTCCAGCGTCCACAGCAGAGCGGCGCCGACGGGGGCGTAGTGCTCGGTCTTGACGCCGTAGCCCACATGCTTGCGGGCGAGGTTCTGCGCGGCGGGCACGATGCGCGGCAGGTCCTTCAGGCCGGCGACCACCACGCCGAGGGTGGCCATCAGCTTCTGGCCCTGGGTGGTCATGTCGCCCTTGAACAGGGGTTTCACTTCCGGCGCGATCTCGAACAGGCGGCCGTAGAACAGGCCCGCCGCCGTATCGGCGATGGGCGCCACCTTGGCGAAGCTGGCCTGGACCAGGTCAATCTGGGTCGGTGTCATGGCAATATCCCCGGCTTTGAAAAAAAGGTGAGGGGAGCGGGCGCGCCGGCCCGCTCCGAAAGGGCTCAGGCGGCTTCCACGTAGCGGTGGCGCTCGTGGAGGAATTTCAGCACCGCCTCGCGGGCCTTGAGGTAGGTGGCGTTGGTGACCAGCTCGAGCCGCTTGCGCGGACGCGGCAGGTTCACCTCCAGCACCTCGCCGATGCGGGCGGAGGGGCCGTTGGTCATCATCACGATGCGGTCGGAGAGCAGCACCGCCTCGTCCACGTCGTGGGTGATCATGATGATGGTGTTGCCGAGCGAAGCATGGATCTGCATGACGCTGTCCTGCAGGTGGGCGCGGGTGAGGGCATCCAGCGCGCCGAAGGGCTCGTCCAGCAGCAGCACCTTGGGCTCCATGGCCAGCGCCCGGGCGATGCCCACGCGCTGCTTCATGCCGCCGGACACTTCCGAGGGGCGCTTGTCCTTGGCATGGCCCATCTGCACCAGGTCGAGGTTGTGAATGGTCCAGTCGTGCCGCTCGGCGCGCGAGCGGGTGCCGGAGAACACCTTGTCCACCGCGAGGCGCACATTGTCGTAGACCGTGAGCCAGGGCAGCAGGGAGTGGTTCTGGAACACCACGGCGCGGTCGGGGCCGGGGGCATTCACCTCCTTGCCGTCGAGGATCACGCCGCCGGTGGTCACCGGAGTGAGGCCGGCGACGATGTTGAGCAAGGTGGACTTGCCGCAGCCGGAATGGCCGATGATGGAGATGTATTCGCCCTTGGCGATGTCGAGGGAAACGTCGCGCAGCACTTCCGTGGTGGCGGCGCCGCGGGTGAAGCTCTTTCCGATCTGGCTGAGCTCGAGATAGGCGGGCATGGGATGCTCCTCGAAAGTGCGATCAGGCAGCGCTGGTGCCGCGGGTGACGAAGGCGCCGACGCCGGCCACGAGGCGGTCGAGCACGAAGCCGACCACGCCGATGTAGACGAGGGCCACGATGATGTCGGGCAGGCGGGAGGAGTTCCACGCATCCCAGATGAAGAAGCCGATGCCGACGCCGCCGGTGAGCATTTCAGCGGCCACGATGGCGAGCCAGGACAGGCCGATGCCGATGCGAAGCCCGGTGAAGATGTAGGGCGCCGCCGAGGGCAGCATGATCTTCCAGAAGAATTCGACCGGGTTCAGCCGCAGCACCAGGGCCACGTTGCGGTAATCCTGCGGAATATTGCGGATGCCCACCGCCGTGTTGATGATCACCGGCCAGATGGCGGTGATGAAGATCACGAAGATGGCCGAGGGATTCGAGTCGCGGAACGCGGCCAGCGCGATGGGCAGCCACGCCAGCGGCGGCACCGTGCGCAGCACCTGGAAGATGGGATCGAGCCCGCGCATGGCCCATACCGACTGGCCGATCACGGCGCCGACCAGGATGCCCACCACCGCCGCGAGGCCGAAGCCTACCGCCACCCGCTGGAGCGAGACCAGCACGCGCCAGCCGAGGCCGATATCCTGCGGGCCGGCGACGAAGAAGGGATCGAGGATCAGGTCCTTCGAATCCGCCCAGATGCGGCTCGGCGGCGGCAGGGTGGCGCCGGGGCCGGAGCACAACAGCTCCCACAGCAGGCCCAGCAGCACCACCATCACCAGCGGCGGCAGCACGCTGACGGCGACGTTGCGAGCGATGGCGGGCCAGCGCGAGGGGCGCGCCCGGGTGGCGGGGGCGGCAAGGCGGACCACGGCGGCGCTCCCGGAGCGCCGGGCCTCTTTGGGCGGCTCTTTCAATGCGGTGACGGACATGGGGCAAGGCTCCGGTTCGGGGCGTGTCGTATGTTCGGGGCGGACACCCTCTCCCGCTTGCGGGGGAGGGCAGGGAGGGGGCGGCTCAGTCTCTTCCCGCCGCCGTCATGGCCGGGCTTGTCCCGGGCATCCACGCCGTGCCGCTTGCACAGCGTTCGAATGGTGCGCCGGGCCTCAGGCCTCGACCCGCTTGATGCCAAGGCTCTTCAGGTAAGCCTGCGGATCGGCGGGATCGAAGACCTTGCCGTCGAAGAAGGTTTCCTTGCCGCGCGAGGTGCCGGCGGGAATATCCGCGGCGGCGACACCCAGCGCCTTGGCGGCATCGCGCCAGATGTCCTCGCGGTTCACCTTGTTCACGAGGGCGTTGATGTCCGTCGAGGGCTCGAACTTGCCCCAGCGGATGTCCTCGGTGATGAACCAGGCATCGTGGCTCTTGAAGGGATAGGACGCGTGTTCCTTCCAGAACTTCATGTAGAGGTCGGTGCCCTTCTCAACCCGGCCGTTGCCGTAATTGATGTCGCCCTTCAGGCGGCCGATGATGTCGGCGACGGGAACGTTGAACCACTGGCGCTTGCCGACGATCTCGGCCAGCTCCTGCTTGTTCTCCATCTTGTCGCACCATTGCTGGGCTTCCATCACCGCCATCAGGATGGCCCGGGTGGTGTTGGGGTTTTTCTCCACGAAGTCGGCGCGCATGCCGAGCGCCTTCTCGGGGTGGTTCTTCCAGATCTCGCCGGTGGTGCAGGCGGTGAAGCCGATGCCCTGGTTCACCAGCTGCTCGTTCCACGGCTCGCCCACGCAGAAGGCATCCATGGTGCCCACCTTCATGTTGGCCACCATCTGCGGCGGCGGCACCACGATGGTGGAGACATCCTTGTCCGGGTCGATGCCGGCGCTCGCCAGCCAGTAGCGGATCCACAGGTCGTGGGTGCCACCGGGGAAGGTCATGGCGATTTTGACTTCCTTGCCGTCGGCCCTCTTCTTGGCGAAGGCAGTCTTCAGCGCGCTCGCATCGGCGGTGACCTTGAGGTCCTTGTATTCGTTGGAGACCGAGATGCCCTGCGCGTCGAGATTGAGCCGCGCCAGGATGACCATGGGGGTGGGCACGTTGTTCTGCGTCACCTTGCCGGCGGAGATCAGGTAGGGCATGGGCGAGAGGATGTGGGCGCCGTCGATGCCGTTCTTCTCGCCGCCGAGCACGAGGTTGTCGCGGGTGGCGCCCCAGGAAGCCTGCTTGTTGACTTCCACGTCCGGCACGCCGTGCTTGGCGAAGAAGCCCTTCTCCTTGGCGATGACCAGCGGCGAGGCGTCCATCAGGGCGATATAGCCCAGGATCGCCTTGGTGGTTTCCGGCGCGGCCGCATGGGCGGACGGCACGCCGCCGGGGAAGGCCATGCGCACGGCGTCGAACAGCGCGGCA
This sequence comes from Xanthobacter versatilis, assembly GCF_043193975.1. Taxonomy (NCBI): domain Bacteria; kingdom Pseudomonadati; phylum Pseudomonadota; class Alphaproteobacteria; order Hyphomicrobiales; family Xanthobacteraceae; genus Xanthobacter; species Xanthobacter versatilis. The sequence goes on from NZ_JBAFVB010000011.1 coordinate 39,541, forward strand.
GTGCCCAGCGTGGCCGCCGTGCCCTTCAGCAGCGAGCGGCGGGACATGCCTTCGGCGGCGGGAGACTTGGTCTTCGCATCAGACTTGGTCTTCGAAGCGTCGCTCATCTTGGTTCCTCTGGATCGGCGGACGGCGCAGAGGGGACCCGAAACAAAAAAAGCCGCAGGACATCACGACCGGCCCAGAGGCCATCGGTGTCAGCGGCTTTGCTGCGGGTCCCGTCATTGGGACGAATGTTATGGGTGGCGCGATCCTCGTTGACCGCGCTTGGGGATCATCGATGCAAGCGGCGGGCCAACTGGGAGAATACGCTATCTATTTGAAATTGAACTATTTATTTTGTGATGAAAATTCAGGCAGGCTTAGATTCTGCTCTGTGGCTGCGCATGATGCGATGCACCTGCATTCAAATTGTGCGCTGCGGTGGTGCGGAGGGGCTGTTTCGAACCCATTCGCAGCGGTCTTCGGGTCCTGGCTGCGCGCCTAACTCCCATCGCCCAGGAATGCCCGCGCATCGAACACGGCGCCGAACTGGGTGGCGACGCAATCCGGCTCCGGATGCTTCACCGGCACCGGGCCGACCGCCGCATCGAAGATGTCCGGCCGGTACACGCCCATGGCTTCGCGCGCCGCGTCGGCGGCGAACTCGCCCTGGCCTGCGGCGACGATCTGGGCATACATCCACAGGGCATGGTCGCGCTCGGGTCGGTTGGCGCCGTCGCGGTTGAGCACCAGATAATCGGGATGCGCGCGCAGCCGGCCGCCGGGGGCCGAATGCAGCCGGCCGTCCAGGGTGCGCTTCAGCACGTCGGCGGGCAGGTTGAGATGGCGCGGCTCGCTCAGCAGCCGGGCGAGGTCGTCGTGGTTGGCCGGGTCCTCGCACCAGCGGGCGGCGGCGTAAAGCGCGCGCACCAGGCGGTGCAGCAGCTCGGGCTCGGCATTGGCGAAGCGGGCGTGCACCCCCAGCACCTTTTCCGGCACCCAGCCGAAGATCTCGGCGCCCAGCACCGCGATGCGCCCCACGTCGGCGTCCACCGCCACCGAATTCCAGGGCGAGCCCACGGAGAAGCCATGGATGAGCCCGCCGCGCAGGCTCTCGGCCATGAACGGGGGCGGCACCACCACGAAGCGCACGTCCCGGTCCGGGTCGATGCCGCCGCCGGTCAGGAAGTGGCGCAGCAGGTAGGTGTGGGTGGAGAAGGCATAGACCGAGGCGAAGGTGAGCGGGTCGCGGCCTTCGGCCTTGCGCTGGCGCACCACCTTGCCGAGCGCCTGCGCCGCGCCGAGGGCGGTTGCGAGGTCTTCCCCCACCTCGGCCATGGCGGCGTAGACGTGCTTGTCGATGGTGACGGCGCTGCCGTTGAGATTAAGCGCGAACGGCACCACCAGCGGCACCCGCACATGACCGAGGCCCAGCGAGGAGGCGATGGCCAGCGGCCCCAGCATGTGGGCGCCGTCGAGCAGGCCCACATTCACCTTGTCGCGGATGTTGGCCCAGGACACCTCCTTGTGCAGCTCGATCTCGATGCCCTCCGCCATGGCGAAGCCGCGCTCCGCGGCGGCGATCAGCACCGCCGCGTCGGTGAGGGGGATGAACCCCATGGCGAGCCGTCTCATCGCAGGAGCTCCGCAGCGGTGATGATGGACTGGGCAATGTCGGCGATGCGCTTCTTCTCGTTCATGGCGGTGCGGCGCAGCAGGCCGTAGGCGGCCTCTTCGTCGATGCCCTTCATCTTCATGAGGATCGTCTTGGCCCGGTCCACCACCTTGCGCTCCTCCAGCTGGCTTTTCGCCTCCTCCAGCTCCGCCTTGAGCCTTGCAAAGGCGCGGAAGCGGGAGATGGTGGTCTCGAGGATCGGCTTCACCCGGTCCTTGCGCAGGCCGTCCACCACATAGGAGGCGACGCCGGCCTCGATGGCATCCTCGATGGTCTTCGAGTCGGTCTGGTCCACGAACATGGCGATGGGTCGCTTCACCTCGCGGCTCACCTGGAACATCTGCTCGATGGTGTCGCGGGAGGGGTCCTCGAGGTCGATGAGGATCACGTCCGGGTCGATGGCGTAGATGCGCTCGAGCAGGTTGGTGCGCCCGGTGATGCGCAGCACATTGAGGAAGCCGGCCTCCTTCAGGCCTTCCTCCAGAATGGCGGCGCGCACGGGGCTTTCGTCCACGATCACGATCCGCAGCGAGAGATCATTCGCCATGAGGGTCCGGGGCATTGGCAGGTGCGGCGGGACGGAGCCGCGCCTCACCTCACCCGCCGGGACCGGCAAGGTCAAGCCTTCCCGGACGCCGCCGGCGTGGACCTTGGCGCAATCGCGCTCTAGAACGCGGGCGAATGCGGCGTCGCGCCGCGCGTCGGGTGCATGGGCCGAGGTTCCTGGGATGATGGTGAGCGTGGAGGCGGGCGAGCGGCGAAGGAGCACCGTGGCGCTGCGATGCCTCATCTTCCTCATCGTGGCGCTGCTCGGCACCGCCGTCATGGTTGCCCAGCAATTGGGCGCCGGCGCCTATGTGGCGGAGCTTGGCGCCACCGATCCCGACGAGGCGCGCCATTTCGTCACCGCCCTGATGGTGGCGGACCATGCCGCCGCCGGCTTTCCCGCCCCGGCCGCCTTCGCGGCCGACTATGCCCTTCACGCCCCGCAGGCGATTCCGCTCGCCCGGCTCAGCCTGTTCCATGGGCTGGCGGGCGGCTGGCTCATGCTGTTCATGCCGACGACGCCTGCGGCCCTGCTGCTGCCGGCGGTGCTGGCCGCGCTGCTGGTGGTGAGTGCTGGCTGGGCCACGGCGCGGGCGGCGGGCGTGCTACCGGCGGTGGCTGTGGGCTTCGTGCTCGCCGCCCTGCCGTTGCTGCGGGAGGCGAGCTTCGTTCTGGGCCTCGATCTGCCGCTGGCTTTGTTCACGCTGTTGTCCGCCTTGGCCTTCGGCCGCCATATGCGGCTGGGCACCAAAGCGTCCGCCGTCCTGTATGCCGCCGCCGGAGCGGTGAGCGTGCTGATGGCGCCTGCGGGGGCGGTGGTGGTGCTGCTGCCGCCGCTGGCGGCGCTGATGGCCCGGCGGCTCGATGTGATGGGGCGGGCGCGTGTCCTCGTGCCGCTCGCGGGTCTTGCCCTGCTGGCGCTCGTGGTGGCTTTCGCCGCCGGCCGGCTGCCGCCGGTGGTCAGCGCGGAGGGGCCGGCCTTCATCTGGCAGACGCTGCGTGCCGTCTTCGGCACCCTGCCGCTGGCCTGCGCGGCGGCGGGCCTCGCTTTCACCGTCTTCGAGGGCTGGCGGCGGGATGAAGATGCGGTGGACCCGGCCGCGCTGGCGCCGGTGGCGGCGCTGGTGCCGGCCTTCGCCCTTGCCTTCGGACTGGGCGCCGGCCGTGGCGTGGCGCTGGATGCCATTGTGCTGCTGGCGCCGGTGGCCATGCTGGCGGCATTCGGCGCCATGCGCTTGCTGGGCGTGCTGGTTTCGGGCTGGGGCACCCTGCGGGAGCTGGCGGTGGCGCTCATGCTGCTGCTTGCCGCCATGCCGGGACTGCTGCAACAGGTGCGCAAGGGCGCCATCGGCATGGATGCGGCGGCGGAAGCCTTCCTCGCCCGCGATGCGGTGCCCCCGGTGATCGTTGTCGCCGGCGATGCGCGGGGCGAGGCGGCGCTGGGGGCCGCCATCGCCCAGCGCGACCGGACCCGCCGCAGCTTCGTGGTGGATGCGAGCCGCCTGCCCGCCGCCACACCCGAAGAGCTTCTGGCCGCCCTTGACGCCATGGGCGCGGCAGCCCTCGCCGTAGAGACGCGGGAGACCGGCGCCATGCCCGCCAGCCGGCTGGCGCAGGCGACAATTCTCGCCTTCCCGGACCGGTTCCGCGCCATCGGTACCTTCCCGCGGGCGGACGGGCGGGGCGAGGTGGTGCTCTATGTGCTGTCCCGGGCCGCACCCGCGCCTTTAGACCCCGCCCCCGTGCTGCGCCGCCTCTCGGCGCCGGCCCAGCCCTGAGCCGCCCCATGCGCGATCTCGCCGATTATTCGCTCAAGGAGTGGCTGGGAGGCGCCCCGCTCGCCCATCGCCTGCGGCGCGCGCGCAACCGTCTGGTGGATTTCATCTATGCCCGCCGGCAGGCGGACGGACAGGCAGCACTGGTGGCGCGGCTGAAGGCTGAGCGCGCCCCCGCGCTGGCTTTCACCGTCGCCTTCAACATGCCCGAGGCCATCGCCTTGCTCTCAGAGGCCATGGCCCGCTTCCTGCCCGGCACGCCGCTGGTGGTGTGCGACAATTCCACCGATCCCGCCGCCCGCGCCGCCATCGCGGCTTTGTGCGCGGAGCGGGACCTCGCCTATTGCCCGCTGCCGCCCTCGCCCTATCGCGGCGGGCGCAACGGCTCGCGCTCCCATGCGGTGGCGCTGAACTGGATCTGGGCCAATCTGGTGCGCCCGGCGGCGCCGGCGGTGGTGGCCCTGCTCGACCACGATCTGCTCCCGCTTCAGGCCGACGACCTGCCGGCCCGCGTCGTCGATCAGCCCTGCTACGGCATGGCGCGCCATGGCGAGGGCAATGGGGCCTGGTACCTTTGGCCGGGGTTCAGCGTGTTCAATTACAAGGTGGTGCAGGGCCTGCCGCTGGACTTCGGCACCGACACCCCGCTCACCCTTGACACCGGTGGGCAGAACTGGAACGTCCTCTACCGCCGTCTCGACCGGGACGCCCTGGCGTTTGCCGAAACCCGCACCGTGTTCGTCGCCGATCCCGGCACGGAGGCGGGGGAGGATCACCTGCTGGTGGACGGATGGCTGCACGCCGGCGGCGCCGGCCATGGCACGCGCGGACGGGCCTTCGACACGGTGGCGCGCGCCTTCGCGGCGGACCCGGACGGCCTTCTTGCCCGACTGCGCGCCGGCGCGGACACCACCACCGCATCGGGAGCAGCCACATGAGCGGGTCTGACGGGCACAAGCGGGCCGGCCTCTCCGGCATGGTCGCCGCGCTGCCGGGCCTGCATTGGCTCAACCACGCGCGCTATGCGCTGATGGATCGCATCTATCGCAACCGTCCGGCCGAAGGACAGGCGCAGGTGGTGGAGGCGCTCAGCCGCCGCCGCGACGGCGCCGTTGCCCTCACCATCGCCTACAATGTGCCGGAGGCGGTGGCGCTGCTGGCGGATTCCATGGCGCGCTTCGCCCCCGGCACGCCGCTCCTCGTTTGCGACAATTCCACGGAGCCTGAGGCGCGGCGGGCGCTTGCCGCCATCGCCGCCGAGAAGGGGCTCTATTACCTCGCATTGCCGCCGGCCCCCTTCGTGCGGGTGCGCACCGCGCGCTCCCACGCCGCCGCCGCCAACTGGGTGTTCCACAACGTGCTGCGCAAGGTGAAGCCGCGCGTGTTCGCCATGCTCGACCACGACCTGGTGCTGCTGAAGCCCACCGACCTTGCGACACTGGTGGCGCGCCAGCCGGTCTACGGCCTCCAGCGCTGGAGCAGCCGGGTGAAGGCCTGGTATCTGTGGCCGGGCTTTTCAATCTACGATGGCAGCCTCGTGTCGAAGCCCCTTGATTTCGGCCCCGACCGGTTGCTGGGCACCGACACCGGCGGGCGCAACTGGCATGTGCTGTTCCGCAAGCTCGATGTGACGGGCTTTGTCTGGCCGCACGCGCGCTCGGTGCGGGTGCCCTCGCCCGATGGCAGCTGGAGCGAGCCGAAGATGCTGCTGGATGCCTGGCTGCATGTGGGCGGCGCGAGTTATCGCGGCGGCGAGAGCGCGCTGGCCGAGATCCGCCGCGCCTTCGATGCCGATCCGGACGGCCTGTTCGCCCGCCTGCGGGACGACGGGGCCGAGGCCTGAGCGGCCTCCGATGCCTTCGCTCGGGCGCCGCGCGGGCTCGAAACGAAAAAACGCCCCCGGGTGGTCCCGGAGGCGTTGAATACGCGAAGCTTCAGGCGGCGGATGCCGGCCTTGAGGCTCTGTTCACTCGGCGGCGGTGGGAGCCGGGGCGGACTTGCCACCCTTCTTGATCTTGCCGTCGGCGGTGCGGTCCTGGCGCTCGGCGATACGGGCCGACTTGCCGCGGCGATCGCGCAGGTAATAGAGCTTGGCGCGGCGCACCTTGCCGCGGCGGACCACCTTGATGGAATCGATCAGCGGCGCATAGACCGGGAACACGCGCTCCACGCCCTCGCCGTAGGAAATCTTGCGAACCGTGAAGCTCTCGTTGAGGCCGCCGCCGGACCGCGCGATGCACACGCCTTCATAGGCCTGCACGCGCGAGCGCTCGCCTTCCACGACCTTCACGTTCACGATGATGGTATCGCCGGGCTGGAAGTCCGGGATGGCACGCTTTTCGGCGAGTTTCGCCGCCTGCTCGGCTTCGAGCGTCTGGATAATGTTCATGTCGCCAACCTTTGTGCAGCCACCGGTTCGGCAAAACGCCCCGGTGCCACGTTGTGTCGTTTTAAGTTAAGGGACGCGGCTCCATAGCCGAGAAATGGGGCCGTGTCATTCCCTTTCCTTCATGGTCCCGTCATGCGGGAGAAGATCCGGCCGCCGCGCGCGGGTGACGGCGAGGGATTGGGCATGGCGCCAGCGGGCGACGCGGGCGTGATCGCCTGAGGTCAGCACGTCGGGGATGGGCTCGCCCTCGAACAGCTGCGGGCGGGTGTATTGGGGATATTCCAGCAGGCCCGCGGAAAAGCTCTCCTCGGTGCCGCTCTCCGCCTTGCCCATGACGCCGGGAATGAGCCGCACGCAGGCATCGAGCAGCAGCAGCGCCGCCGCCTCGCCGCCGGACAGCACCACGTCGCCGACGCAGATTTCCTCAAGGTTGCGGGCGCCGACGATGCGCTCGTCCACCCCCTCGAACCGCCCGCACAGGATCACCGCGCCGGGGCCCTCCGACAAGGCGCGCACCCGCGCCTGGGTGAGCGGGGCGCCGCGCGGGGTCATGAGCAGGCGCGGGCGGGGATCGTCGGGCGGAGACACCGCATCGATGGCGCGGGCCAGCACATCGGCGCGCATGACCATGCCGGGGCCGCCGCCGGCGGGGGTGTCGTCCACCGAGCGATGCTTGTCGAGGGCATGGTCGCGGATCTGCACTGCCTCCAGCGCCCACAGCCCCTTCTCCAGCGCCCGGCCGGCCAGGGCATGGCCGAGAGGACCGGGAAACATTTCCGGATAAAGGGTGAGGATGCTGGCGCGGAAGGTCGGGGAGGTCATGGCAGCGTGATGGGGGAGGGGGGCGTCCGAGTCAAACGGGTGCCCCTCTGCGCATCAGGTGGGAATGCGCAGCGCTCACTCGCCCCCGGTGTCCTCGCCCTCTTCCGGCTCTGCCGGGCGGCGTTCCACGAAGGCTTCGGCGACGACCACGCGCCGGCCGGGCACGTCCACCACCGGCACCGCATCCTTTGAGAACGGCACCATCAGGGTCTTGGCCTTGGTGGCGGGCAGGGTGGGGGCATATTCCAGGATGTCGCCGGCGCCGAAATCCTGCAGCGCCACCACCTTGCCGATCACAACGCCGGCCTCGTCCACGACATCGAGGCCGATGAGGTCGGCGTGGTAGAAGGTGTCGTCGTCGTCCGGCGGCGGCAAGGCCTCGCGCGGGACGAACAGGTCCACATTGGTCAGCGCCTCGGCCGCGGTGCGATCGGCGATGCCCTCGATGCGGGCGACGAAATGGTCCTTGGCCGCACGCAGGGCGGCGATGCGGAAGCGCTTCTTGCCGGTGGCGTCAGTGAGCGGGTCGTAGTCCAGCACCGCGCCGGGATCTTCGGTGAAGACGAAGAGGCGCACCTCGCCCCTCACGCCATGGGGGGCGCCGATGCGGGCGACGAGGATGCGGTCGGCCATGAAGTCTCCGGAACGGACGGGTCTCGGCGCTCAGTATCGGACAAGAGCACGCGTTCTGCGATCAGCCTAGCAAGGCTGGCTGACCGGCGCGTGCTCTAGCGCAGGTCCTCGCCCTTTGCCAAGGACTTGGACCGTGTCCCGCGCCGGGTGTCCGCGCCGGCCTCTTGCGTCGTCGTCTCGCCCGCGCCTTGCCGTAGCCCATCTGCCGCCTTGGCGCGGGCCGCCCGCTGCTCGATCACCCGCAGCAGGTCGGCGTGCACCTTGCCGATATGACCGTCGAGGAAGGAGGTGGCCTCCGCCACCGCGCCGGCCCGGCACAAAGCGATGAGCTGGGCGTGCTCGCTCTTGGCCCGGTCCATGGCTTCCGTGGTGGAGAGCTGGAGCCGGGTGTAGCGGTCCGAGGTCTGCAGCAAGGCGGCGACGATCTGCCGGGTGCGGGGCAGGGCCGCGCGATCGTAGAGCGCCATGTGGAAATCGGCATTCAGGATGCCCCACTGGCTCACGTCATGGGCCTTGGTGGCGGCGGTGAAGCGGGCGTGGATGGCGTCGAGCTTGGTGAAGTCCGCGTCGGTGAACAGCGGGATGGCGCGTTCCAGCAGGCGCGGCTCCATGATGCGCCTCAGCTCGAACACGTCGTTGATCTCCTCCACCGACAGCTCGGAGACGATGGCGCCCTTCTGCGGCACCATGCGCACCAGCCCCTCGGCCTCCAGCTGGAACAGCGCCTCGCGCACCGGGATGCGGCTGACGCCATAGGCATCCGCCAGCGCATCCTGCCGCAGCTGGGTGCCGGCGGGATGGGTGCCGTCGAGGATCGACTGGCGCAACTGGTCGAGGATCGCCGCCGAGAGCGTGCGGTGCTTGAGGCCCTTCTGGGCGGCGGTCGGGCTGCCGGAATTCATGAGGTTCAGAGCTACATTAAAAATCGTTGGCGGGGTATTGACGTGTCGATTGTATAAAATCTACATTCTGATTGAAAGCGCCAAATCGAGGCCCACAAGGGTCCGCCTTCCAGAGCGACGAAAACATGAACCATGCGACCAAGACAGGCGCCGCGGGAGCGGGGCCGTGCGGGCTGTTGCTCGCCCTCTCGTCCGGCCTCCTCGCCTTCGAGCGGGTGGCGGTGATCGGGCTGATGGGGCTCGTGGGCTGCCTCATCCTGCTGAATGTGGTGACCCGCTATTCCGGGACGCCCATCTACTGGATCGATGAATCGGCCATCTACGCCGTGGTCTGGCTGGCCTTCATCGGCGCCTCGGCCATGACGCGCCTGCGCCTCGACTTCTCGGTGGGCATGCTCACCGAACGCCTGCCGCCCACCGGGGTGAAGGTGGCGCGGGCCATCGCCACGGCCTTCACCGTGCTGTTCGGGTTGATGCTCTCCTACATGTGCTGGCTGTGGATGGATCCCGTCGGCATCGCGGCGGCGGGGTTCGATGCCAGGACCTTCGCCGGGGAGACCTTCAACTTCCTCTATACCGAGCATACCCAGACCCTGAACTGGCCGACCTGGGCTGTCAGCCTCGTCATCCCGCTGTTTGGCGTCTCCATCACTATTCACGGCCTCGCCAACCTGGTGGAAGACCTGGAATTCGTGCCGCGCCGCGTCTACCGCGGCTTCCCCATGGCCAATGCGGAGGCGGCAAGCTGATGGTCACCACCGCCGCATTCCTCATCACCATGCTGGTGGGCGTGCCCATCAGCCTGTGCCTGGCCCTGTCGGGGGTGGCGTTCATCCTCGCCACCGGCAATCCGCTGCTGCTGCAGACCTTTCCCACCCAGCTGTTCGGCGGCGTGGACAGCTACGGCCTCATCGCCATCCCGCTGTTCGTGCTGATCGGCGAGATCATGAACGGCGGCGGCATCACCCGCCGGCTCATCGACATGGCCATGGCGGTGGTGGGCCGCATGCGCGGCGGCCTCGCCTATGTGAACCTCATCGCCAACATGCTGGTCTCGTCCATCCTCGGCTCGGCCACGGCGCAGGTGGCCATCATGGCGCAGATCCTGGTGCCGGAGATGGAGAAGAAGGGCTACGACAAGACCTTCGCCGCCGGCCTCACCGCCTATGCGGGCATGCTGGGACCCATCATCCCGCCGTCCATCATGTTCGTGGTGTATTCAGTGCTGGCGCAGGTCTCGGTGAGCGACATGCTCATCGCCGGCATCATCCCCGGCGTGCTTTTGACCGGGCTGTTCTGCCTGTGCGTCTACATCATGGGCTTCTTCTACAATTACCCCCGCGGCGAAAGCATGACCTGGCGCCAGCGGGCGGACATCGTGCTGAATGCCATCCCCACCCTGCTCATCCCCATCGTCATCGTCGGCTCCATCCTCACCGGCCTTGCCAATGCGACGGAATCGGCGGCGGTGGGCGCGCTCGCGGCGCTGCTCATCGGCCGCTACTGGACCAAGGAATTGTCCTTCTCCCAGCTGCCGCAGATGCTGCTGAAGGCCGGGCTGTATTCGTCCGTCATCCTGTTCCTGGTGGCGGTGGCGGCGGTGTTCTCCTGGGTGCTGGTCTACGGCAAGGTCCCGCAGGCGGTGGCGGCCTGGGTGCAGACCGTGGCCCATGACCCCATCAGCTTCATGCTGCTGGTCAACGTGATCCTGCTGGTCATCGGCACGGTGATCGACGGCGCGCCCGGCCTCATCATGACGGTGCCGATCCTTCTGCCCATCGCCGTGGATGTCTACCACATCGATCCCGTGCATTTCGGCGTGGTGGTGGTGATCAACCTTGTCCTCGGCTTCCTCTCCCCGCCGGTAGGCCTGTGTTTCTTCGTCGCCTCCGCAGTTACGGGGGCGAAGGTGGGGCGGATGTTCTACGTCACCCTGCCGTTCTTCTTCGCCGCCTGCGCGCTTCTGGTGCTGCTGTCGCTGGTGCCGTGGCTGTCGACCGTCCTCGTCAAATAAAACCAACCTTCCCGGAGCCCTGCCATGTCCCGCCCTGCCATGACTTTGTCCCGTCGTCATTTCCTCATGAGTGCCGCCGCCGGCGCCGCCCTTCCGCTTGCCATGCCCAACGTGGTGCGGGCCCAGGAGGCGCGGGAATTCCGCCTCGGCATCATCACCCCGGGCGGCCATCCCTGGAACGTGGCCGCCGACAAGGTGGGGGCCATGCTGAAGGAGGAGACAAAGGGCCGCCTCTCCATCACCGTCTTCCCCTCGGGCCAGCTCGGCAACGAGGCGGCCATGCTGCAGCAGATGCAGACCGGCGCCCTCGACATGGGCTGGATCATGACCGCGGAACTGGGCTCGCGGGTGCCGGCCATCGCCGCCATCAATGCCCCGTGGGTGGTGGATTCCACCGCCAAAGCCGGCAAGCTGGTGCGCACCCCGGTGGCCATGAGCCTGCTCGACGTGCTGCCCAAGGAGACCGGGACGGTGGGCCTGGCCTGGGGCATCACCACCATGCGCGTCGTGTTCTCCGCGAAGCCCATCACGGGCATCAAGGACCTCAACGGCATGAAGCTGCGCATCAACACCACGCCGGCCTATCGCGACTTCTACCAGCTGCTCGGCGCCGCCCCGACGCCCATCCCCACCCCGGCGGTGTTCGACGCCATGTCCAACGGCCAGGTGGACGGCCTTGAGGCCGACCTCGACTTCTCCTGGAACCAGCGCTTCGACAAGGTGTCGAAGACCATGCTGAAGATGGACGCCATCTTCATGCCGGTCATCGCGCTGGTCTCGGGCCGCGTCTGGCAGACCCTTTCGCCCGCCGACAAGGCGCTCATCAGCAAGCTCACCAAGAGCGCCCTCGACGCCCAGGTGGACGAGACCGTGGTGAACGAGCCGGTGCTGCTGGAGAAGTTCAAGGCGGTGATCCCGATCAAGGTGGCGGAAGTGGCCGACCGCGAGAAGATCATCGCCGAATACGACAAGATCTGGCTGCCCAAGGCCCCGATCCTCGCCGCCCTGCGCAAGGCCGGCGCCGCCCTCTGATCCCTGAAACCCGCACGCGGGTGGGGCAGGGCCCTGTCCGCTCCCCCTATCGACACAAGGATGACATGAGATGAAGCCGGCAATCAGCTGGGAAGGCGTCTTCCCGGCCGTGACCACCCAGTTCCGCGACGACTATTCGCTCGATATCGACGCCACCGCCAAAGTGATGGAAGGCCTGATCCGCGACGGCGTGTCCGGCATGATCGTGTGCGGCACCGTGGGCGAGAACTGCTCGCTCACCACCGCCGAGAAGATCCAGGTGATGGAGGCCGGCAAGGCGGTGGCCGCCGGCCGGGTGCCGGTAATCTGCGGCATCGCCGAGTTCACCAGCGAATTCGCCATCGCCACCGCCAAGGAAGCCGCCAAGGTGGGCGTGGACGGCATCATGCTCATGCCGGCGCTGGTGTATTCCTCCAAGCCCCATGAGACGGCGGCGCATTTCCGCACCGTCTCCAAGGCCACCGACCTGCCGGTGATGATCTACAACAACCCGCCGGTCTACAAGAACGACGTGACCCCGGACGTGGTTGCTTCGCTCGTGGATTGCGAGACCATCGTCTGCTTCAAGGAAAGCTCGGGCGACACCCGCCGTTTCATCGACCTGCGCAACAAGGTGGGTGACCGCTTCATCATGTTCGCCGGCCTCGACGACGTGGTGGTGGAGAGCATCGCCATGGGCGCGCAGGGCTGGGTGTCCGGCATGTCCAACGCCTTCCCGCGCGAGGGCGAGACCCTGTTCCGCCTCGCCCGCGCCGGCCGCTATGCGGAAGCCATGAAGCTCTATGAGTGGTTCATGCCGCTGCTGCACCTCGATGCGCGCCCCGACCTCGTCCAGTGCATCAAGCTGTGCGAGCATATCATGGGCCGCGGCACCTTCCTCACCCGCCCGCCGCGCCTGGCGCTGCTGGACCACGAGCGGGCCGCGGTGGAAGCGCTGATGGCGGCCGCTCTCAAGACCCGTCCGGAACTGCCCGACGTGGGGCTGAAGGCCGCCGCCTGAGGAGGTCGAGGGCGAGGGTCTGCCCCTCGCCCTTATTTTCCTGGCATTGGTGCCCCGGCCGACTGAAGCGATAGCGCAAGGACAGCCGGGGCCCAGCGCACGGGACCGGCGAAGGCGCTTCCAGCCCATCGGCCCGCATTGATCTGGCCTGCCGTGCAGGCGTCTTGCGCTGGATCCCGGCTCGACGCTCCGACTGCGCAGTCGCTGGTCCGGGATGCGATTCCGCACCGCACCCAACCCGGCCCTTGCGGAGCCTGGGGCCGTGCGGCACCCTCCCGGCCATGTCGAGCCACGCCCCGCACCCCGTCCTTCTCGATGCCGCCCGCCTTGCTGTGCTGCTGGAGCGCATCGCCGCGCGCATCGGTCCCGCCCGCGTGGTTACCGACGCGGCGGAACTGGCCCCCTGGCTGGTGGAAGGCCGTGGCCTGTTCCAGGGCGCCACCCCGGCCATGGTGGAGCCGGCAACCACGGACGAGGTGTCCTTCATCGTCGCCGCCTGCGCCGAGGCGGGGGTTCCCGTGGTGCCGCAGGGCGGCAATACCGGTCTTGTGGGCGGGCAGGTGCCGTTCGGCGGCCTGCTCCTCTCGCTGCGGCGCATGAGCCGCATCCGCGACCTTGACCCCATCGACCTCACCGTGGTGGCGGAAGCCGGCTGTACGCTCCATCAGGTACAGCAGGCAGCGGCGGAGGCCGGCTGCCTGTTCCCCCTCTCCATCGCCTCGGAAGGCAGCTGCCGCATCGGCGGCAACCTCTCCACCAATGCCGGCGGCACCGCCGTGCTGCGCTATGGCAACATGAGGGAACTGACCTTCGGGCTGGAGGTGGTGCTGGCGGACGGGCGGATCTGGAACGGCCTCAGCCGCCTGCGCAAGGACAATACCGGCTACGCCCTGAAGGACCTGTTCATCGGCGCGGAAGGCACGCTCGGCATCATCACCGCCGCCGTGCTGCGGCTTTATCCGGCGCCACGCGCCCGCGCCACCACGCTGACCGGCCTCGCAAGCCCCGAGGCCGCCCTCAAGCTGTTCCAGCGCCTGCGCAATGTGGCAGGGGATGCGCTCACCGGCTTCGAGATCCTGCCGCGCTTCGGCATGGAGACGGTGCTGACGCATATTCCCGGCACCACCCGCGCGCTGGCCGGCGACCACGGCTGGTATGCGCTCGCCGAACTCACCTCCACCCGCCGCGACGACGACCTCTCCGCCTTGGCGCTGGAGGTGTTCGGCGAGGCGTTCGAGGCGGGGGAGATCGAGGATGCGGTGATCGCCGCCAGCGAGGCCCAGGCCGAGTCCCTGTGGAAGCTGCGCGAGGCCCTGTCCGACGCCCAGAAGTTCGAGGGCGGCTCCATCAAGCACGACGTGTCGGTGCCGGTGTCGCGGGTGCCGCACTTCATCGCCGAGGCGGCCCGCGCCTGCGAGGCCCATATGCCGGGGGTGCGGGTGTGCGCCTTCGGCCACATGGGCGACGGCAATATCCATTTCAACCTGAGCCAGCCGGTAGGCATGGACAAGGCGGCCTATCTGGCTTGCTGGGAAGGCTTCAACCGCATCGTCCACGACATCGTGGCCGGGCTCGGCGGCTCCATCTCGGCAGAGCACGGCATCGGCCTGCTCAAGCGCGAGGAGCTGCCGCTCTACAAGGACCCGGTGGCGCTGGAGCTGATGGCGGCCATCAAGGCCGCCATCGATCCCAAGGGCCTCGCCAATCCCGGCAAGGTGCTGACGGGCGGGTAGGACCCGTTTGAAAAATCGCTTGGATGGACGCCTGCAACCCGCGATGGGGCTTTCTCTCCGTCATGCCCGGGACAAGCCCGGGCATGACGGGGTGATTGCGGCTAGGCCCTGAAGCCGCGGGCCAAGCCCCCGCGGCGCCTGGCGGACCCTCTCGGCATCGGTCGAAGACATAAGGCCGATGGCCTAACAGCCGCGCCGCTCACTGCGGCCGGCGGCGCACCGCGAAGGCGGTCAGCACCGCGAGGCCGAGGGGGATCGCCGCGCCCACGAACACCAGGCGCGGCAGGTGGTGGTCGAGCATGAGGCCGAACATCAGCGGGCCCAAGAGCGCGCCGATATCGTAGCCCGAATAGACCACGCCGAACACCTTGCCCGTCGCCCCCGCCGGCGCGGCGCCGCGCACCAGCACGTCGCGGGACGGCGTGGTCATGCCCATGGCGAAGCCCACCAGCGCCACCAGGCCCACGGTCACCTCCGGCGGCACCACCAGCAGGGCCGCGAGCAGCGCCAGCGCGCAGGCGCAGGCGAGCCCGCCCATGGCGATGAGGTGATGGTTGGCGGTGCGGTCCGCCACCGCCCCGCCCAGGGCGACGCCTGCCGCATTGCCGCACTGGTAGAGCGCGACCGCCAGCGTCGCCAGCGCCACCGTGGCGCCGAAGCCCTCCTTCAGGGCGACGATGGAGAAGCTCTGGATGCCCGAGAGCGAGATGGAGGTGAGGAGGAAATACAGGAAGGCCGTGAGCACAACCGGCATGGCCAGCACCTGGAAGAAGGTGGGGGCGGGGCCGTGCGCGGCCTTGGCGCTGTGCGCGGCACCCTGCTCCGGATCGGTCTTCAGGGCCTTGCGGCAGACCAGCAGCACGAGGCCGAGCACCGCCACGCCGAGCCCCATGGCGCCGAGCGCGGTGCGCCAGCCATAGGCCGTGGCGATGGCGGCGGAGACGAGGGGGGAGAGCGCAAAGCCGATGCTGCCGGCGATCACGTGGGCGGCGAAGGCGCGCCCGAGCCGGGCCGGCGCCACTTTGTGGCTGAGGATGGAGAGATCCGCCGGGTGGTAGACGGAGTTGCCGAGGCCGGCGAGGGCGGCGAGCGGCAGCAGCACCAGGTAATGGGGCGCAAGGCCCATGGCCGCCGTGGCGGTGCCCTGCAGCAGCACGCCGGCGAGGAGCAGGCGATGGGCGCCGAAGCGATCCACCAGAATGCCGGCCGTCACCTGGCCAACCCCGGAGAACAGGTAGAACACGGCGAGCACCGCGCCCAGGGCGACGAAGGAGACGCCGAGGTCCGCCCGCATCATCAGGAACAGGGGGGCGAGGGCGAGCTGGAGCAGGTGGCTGCAGAAATGGGCGACGCCCACGGCGCCGATGGTGGAGACTTCCCCGGCCGGCCATTCGGCCGTTCGCGCATTCATGGTCACGATCGACACTCCTCCCCGGGCCGGCATGATGCCGTCCCTTCCGGCGATTGCCGCCGGTTATTGCGCCTCCCCTCGTCTGGTCCGCGGCGGGGTTGATCCCTGCCCTTGTGCTTCCGTGCCCGCTGGCGTAGGCCGAGCATGGGTGTCTTACCCTGTTGCCGCCGACGCCGTCACCCTCGAAGCGGGGCGCGGGCCTTCACGTTTGCGCACGGTCCGTTGCGGCCTTTGTGCTCATCTGGCGCTTACCTGGTGCGGCGCGGTCCGTGGCCACCGAAGTACCGCAGCGTCAGGCAGGTGATGTCGTCGGCCTGCGGCGCGCCGCGCTCGAACACATGGACCGAGGCCAGCACCCGCTCCGACAGTTCGGGCACCGACCAGTCGGCGGCGCCGCTGCGGAGCAGGTCTTCCAGCCGTTCCTCGCCATAGGGCTTCTCGTCCACGTCGAACGCCTCGTTGACGCCGTCGGTGTAGAGGAAGAGCGTGTCGCCCGGCTGGAGATGCAGCTCGTGCTCCACGTAGACGAAGCCCTCCAGCACTGCCACCGCCATGCCGCCGGTGGAGGGCACGGTGGAGACCTCACCCGCGCGGGTGATGCGATAGGGCAGGTTGTGGCCGGCATTCACATAGGTGACGCGCCCGGACGACAGGTCGATCACACCGTAGAGCACGGTGACGAACAGCATCTGCTCGTTCTCCACCGCCAGCAGGTCGTTGAGGCGGCGGATGGAGCTGGCCGGCGAGCGCTCGAACAGGGCGGTGGAGCGCAGCAGTGTGCGGGCGATGGCCATGAACAGGGCCGCCGGCACGCCCTTGCCGGAGACATCCGCCACCACGAAGCCCAGGTTGGTGTCGTCGATCATGAAGTAGTCGTAGAAGTCGCCGCCCACCTCGCGGGCCGGCGTCATCTGGCCGTGGATGGCGACGCGGGCGTCCGGCGGGAATTCCTTGGGCAGGATGGCGAGCTGCACCTGCCGGGCGATCTCCAGCTCCTGCTGCAGGCCGGCGAGCTTGGTCTTGGTGATGAGGGCTTCGCGCAGTTCCACCACCATGGAGGACAGCCGGGTGTGCTGCTCCACGATGCGCCGCGACAGGTCGTGCAGCACGCGGGCGACGCGCCGCAGCTCGTCGTCCTGCTCGCCCTCGGAACCCTTGGCGAGCAGCGCGAGCACTTCCTCGCGGTCGGTGGGGTCGATGGCGTCGGCCAGCGCCTGCAGCTCGGCGGAGATGACCGCCTCCTGCCGGCGGCGCACGCGCTCGCGCTGGCGCCGGGTCTCGGCGAGGGCCTGCACATTGCCGCGCAAGGCGAGCACGGCGGAGGCGATGCGGCCGATCTCGTCGTTCCCCACGTGGCCGACGGTGACGGAGGTGTCGCCCCGCGCCAGCGCCTGCAGCACGTCGATGGCCGATTCCAGCGGCCGGAAGCTGTACCAGAGGAACACGTTGAGCCCGATCACGCCGATCAGCACCAGGCCGATGGCGCCGGTCACCGCCGACTGGCGGATGAAGGCGGTCGCCTGGACGGTCTCGGTGGTGTCCTCGAAACTCACCAGCGCACCCACGGTGCTGGCGCTGATGTCTGAAATGGGGATGCTGGTGACGTTGTAGTTGCGCCCGTCCAGCACCATGCGCTCGGAGGTGGGCCGGCGCGGCGTGATGGAGAGCTTGGCCCGTTCCCACAAGCGGAAGTCGGTACTAGCCACCACCCGGCCGCGCAGGGTGACGAGGGTGGTCGTTGCGGTGAGGCCGCGGGCGAAGCGCTCCATGCCGAGGGCGGCGTCACGGCCGAGGATCAGCACGGCTGTGCCCTTGCCGGGAAGCTCCACGGTGCGGGTGGTCAGCACGACCACCTGGTTGGCGCCCACCTGCCGCAGGCCGGAGAGCACCTCGCCCTTGAGCGCCCGGTCGAGGCTGCCGGCGTCGAGGATGTAGCGGTTGGCGGTGCCGCCGTCGCTGAACACCACCTCGCGGTCGGCGGTCATCACCTCGAAATAGGTGTCGTCGTCGTTGATGTTGACGCCGAGCTCGCGGATGGCGGCGGCAACGCCCGGCCGGTCGGAGAAGCCGAGCGCGATGCGGAAGGCGGCGGAGCTGTCCACCCGCTCGAGGATACGGGCGAGGTTCGAGGTCTGGAACGCGACGATCTCGCGCCAGAGCACGGTCTGGCCCTCGATGGCCAGCTCCGCCTCTTGGGTCTCGGCCACGCGGTCGCGCAGCAGGGTGGCGCCCCAGATGCCCAGCATGAGGACGGCGAAGCCGATGGCGACGATCAGGGTGATGCGGGTACGCAGCAGCATCAGACCCCTCGTTCCGTCTCAGCCGCGCCGGGTGGGGCCATCACCTCGCGCCGCACTCGTTCCACGTCCGGCCGCAGCCCGCCGTCGAAATCCACCGCCAGCAATTCCTCCGCATAGGCCTCGAACACGGCGCGGCGATCGGCCACCCGCCGGTTGCCCCGTTCCAGCGCCCGCAAGGCGCGGCCGACCGCGCCGTGCGGTCCGGACCGGCGGCTGTATCGCAACGGGTCGTCAGAGGTGCCGTAATGCCCGTCCACCGCCGCCAGCAGGCCCTCGGCCAGTCGATGACGGTTGCGTTCCAGGGCGCCGCCCACCAGGAGGCCGGCGGCAAGGGCGGCGAGCGCGGCGCAGACCGCGACGACCACGGCGGCCTTGACGCCGATGTCGGCGAACGAGGTGGCGAGGGCCGCAGGATTGGTGGTGACCTCCACCGAGGCCACGGTATTGCCGTCCACCGTCACCGGCGCGGACACCGAATCAGCGCCCGGATGCTCGCCGATGGCGCTGCGGATCTCGCGGCCGTCGGCGCCGCGCAGGACGATCTGGGTCAGGCCGGGCGTGCGCGTCAGGGTTTCGGAGAGGTGGGTCTCAACTCCCGGCAGCAGCTTCAGCGGAATGCCGAAGCGCGCCGCCTTCTCGAACTGCTGCGCCAGGGTGCGCGCCACCGAGGTGCCGATGACGAGCGCGTCGCGCCGCGCGCTCTCCTCCACCCGCGCGCGGTAGCCGTTGAGGAGCACCGCCGCGGCGAGGGAGCCGAGGATGAAGGTGACGAAAAGGGCGAACAGGCCGGTCAGCAGGCGGGCGCGTCCCCCCTCCGGAAGCTCATGCGGCATCGTCGAGCGCTCCCAGCTGGCCGAGGCCGCGATCCACGCGATCCTCGGCGTCGCGCCAGCTCTTCACCGTTTCATCGGCGAGTTGCGTGAGGGGGCCGTCGTCGTTGGAGGTCGCTCCTTCGCCACTGAGGATGCGGGCGACCCGGTCGAACGGCCGGGTCAGGACATAGGCGAAGGTCACCGCGGCAAGGCTGGCGGCCAGCGCCGCGGCGAGGGTGAGGATCGCGGTGCGGGAGACGAGGTCGAGGCCGAGCCGGCTGGCGCGGGAACTGCGCGCCTCGTCCGAGACCGTCACCGAAATGCCGCCGGCGACGCCGAGGTCGTTCTCGAATCGGGTGCCGAACACCGTGTCGCCGCGCTCCGCCTCGGTCCACACCTCTTCGGATGCCAGGTTCCGGACCCAGCCCGGGGTCACTTCCTCGCCGATCACGCTGCGATCGGTGGAATAGATGGCGCGGCCGGCGGCATTGAAGATGTCGATGGCGAGGATGGAGGGGTCGCCCGCCTTCTCGCGCTCGATGCGCGGCTGCAGCAGCGAAATCTGGTCGAGCAGCAGGCCGATGGAGAGGTTGGCCTCGGTGGAGGCGCGCAGGGTGCCGAGCAGGTTGGCGACGCGGGCGCGCTCGATCTCCTCGCCCACCTTGTCGCTCGCCGTGAAGGCAATAGCGGCCACCGCGATCACCGCGGCGCTCACGGAAAGGACGGCGACCAGGATGAGCCGGCTTACGAAAGTCATGCAGTGAGCTTCGGTGGAAGGGCCGGCCGGACGTTAACCGCCAGCTTCAAGCCAAACCAGACAAAAAACTCATCGATGACCAAAAAAACCTTCAATCTCAGATCCCTTTTCGTGGCATGAAGAACCCTGCCGGCAGGGTAGGAGGTTGCCTCTGTCGCAAATTGCCGTCAGCGGCGAGACGATTCGGGCAAGACGGTTCCGGCAAAACGATTCCGGTAAGACGATTCGGGTAAGACGCTTCGGCCTGTTCTTACGGACCAGAGACACGCGGATCCAACACATGGCGCGGACCACTCTCGGGCTGATCGCTGTGTTCGCACTGATCGCGGCGGCATGCGTCGCGTTCGGCGCCTACTTCTCCTATGTCACCCTGCTCAATGCCCACCGCTCGGTCATCGAGGCGCGATTCGGCATTGCCGCCGAGCGGGCCGCCGACGTGGCCGAGCAGGCCGCCTCGCTGGGCATCGCCCTGCCGGCGCAGAGCACCCTGACCAGCCTGCTCGACCGCGAAGCGCGGGTGGAGCCCGCCATCCGCTCCATGGACCTGGCCGACGAGCATGGCATCGTGCTGTTCTCCAGCGATCCGGCGCGCGTCGGCATTGCCGAAGCCCAGGATGGCGGGCGCGGCCTCACCCGGCCGGTGCGCAACGACCTTAACGAGGTCATCGGGCACGTGGTGGTGCGGTACGACCCCCAGATCCTCGCCGCCGGCGCGGCGGCGCTGGGCGAGGACCTCAAGGTGATCGCCCTGCCGGCGCTCATCGGCGCGGGCGTCGCCACCGTCGTCATCGGGCTGCTGCTGGCCGCCCTGCTGCGCCGGGCCGTGCGGCGCGCCTCCGATCCGCGCGGCTGGCCGCCGGCGGCGCGGGCCGCCCTGGCGGCGGCCGATAGCATCCATCGCGACGCGGCGGGAGGGTCCCGCGGCGGCAACCTGTCCTTGGGTAAATCGACTTCAGGCAAATCCCCTTCGGGCAAATCCCCGTCCGGAAAACCCCCTTCCGGGCCTGCCGAATCGCGGAGGCGGGCATGATCGGGCTGCGTGGCGGCATCACCATCGCCATCGTGCTCATCCTGTGTTCGGCCCTCGCCTTCATCGGCTGGGGGGCCGAGCGGGCGGCCCACCGCACCATCGCCCCCGAGATCCTGGCCAAGGCCAATACGGTGGCGCGGTCCGCCGCCGACCTGCTGGGCCGCGCCGGCACGGTCGGGGTGCCGTTCGACCGGCTGGTGGGCGTGAGCGACTATTTCGACAGCCTGCGCGCCGCAAATCCCGATTTCGCCCAGATCAGCCTCGTGTCCGCTGCGGGCGCGGAGCTGGCCAGCGCCGGCGACGCGACGGGCTTCGAGGGCGCGCCGCAGGCCCGCGTTCCGGTGGCGGACCCGTCCGGGCGGCGGCTCGGCGACGTGGTGATCCTGGTGGATCCGACGGCGGTGACGGCGCAGGTGGGCGCGGTGCTGGTGGACGTGGCCTTTATCGGTGTCGTTTCCCTGCTGGTGGCGCTGGAGCTGGTGGCCCTCGTGGTCGGCTCGCGCGGCATCGGCGCGCTGATGGCGGTGGAGCGGCGCCTGAAGGCGCTGGGGCGGGGCATGCTGGCGCGGCACGAGGGCGATCCGGGCGCCGCCGGCAGCCTTGTCGGGCCCATCGACCGCCAGGTGGATGCCCTCGCCGAGCGCCACGCGGCGATCCGGGCGGCGGCGGAAGCGCGGGGCGACGCCGCGGCGCTCGCGCGCCTCGCCGACCTGGAAACCCGGACCGGCCTCGGCCGGGTCCAGGCGGCGGAGAGCGAGGCCGCCATCGCGGTGCGACCCGCCCTGTTCCTGTTCATGCTGGCGGAGGAGCTGACGCGGCCGTTCCTGCCGCGATTCGCCCAGTCCATCGCCGGCGGCAGCGCCCTCTCGCCGGATTTCGCGGCCAGCCTGCCCATCGTCGCCTTCATGGCGGTGGTGGCCCTGTGCCAGGTGCCGTTCGCCGGCATCTCGGAACGGCTCGGCCGGCGGCCGGGGTTCGTCTTCGGCGCCCTGCTGGCGGCCACCGGCTATGCGCTTTCGGCGGTCAGCCCGTCCTATGGCCTGTTCGTGGGCGCGCGCGTCGCCACGGCGGTGGGCTATGCGCTGGTCTTCGTCTCGTCCCAGGGCCATGTGGTGGATTTTTCCGCCGGGGCGGCGCGCAGCGCGGCGCTCGCGGTGTTCGTGCGGGCCATCATGGTGGCGAGCCTGTGCGGACCGCCCATCGGCGGCGTCATCGCCGACCGGCTGGGGGCGCCGGCCGCTTTCATGGCCTCAGCAGGCCTTGCCCTCGTGGCCCTCGTGGTGGCGTTGCTGACCCTGCCGAAGACGGTCCGGCGCGCGGGCGCGGCGGCGGGCGTGGGCCTTGCCGATCTCAAGGACGCGGCGCGGGCGCCGGGGCTCATGGCACTGCTGTTCGGCTGCGCATTCCCGGCCAAGTTCCTGTTCGCGGCCCTGTGCTTCCTGCTGGTGCCGCTGGAGTTGCAGCGCCTCGGCTACACCTCCGCCGCCATCGGCCGCTTCCAGATGATCTATCCCATCATCATGGTGCTGGCGGTGCCGTTCTTCGCCGCCATGGCCGACCGGTTCGACGCCCGCGGCGGCTTCGTGGTGGCCGGCGCGCTGGTGTCGGGGCTCGGCGCCATGGCCATGGTGCTCAATCCGTCCATCGCCTTCATCGTGGTGGCGCTGGTGGCGCTCGGCTACGGGCAGGCCCTGTCCATCGCCTCCCAGTCGGCGCTGGTGGCCGACACGGCCTCCGCGCTCGGCGGCGGGCGGGCGGCCGGTGTTCTTGGCCTGTTCCGGCTGGTGGAGCGGAGCGGCAACGCCGCGGGACCCGCAAGTGCCGGTTTTCTCATGGCGACCATCGGATTTGCGGCCGCGACCACGCTTATCGGCGCTGTGGTAGTAGCCGGAGCAGCCCTGTTTGCGCTATCCGGGCTTAGAACCGCGCATCACCCCCGCCGCGCCTCGTCCGCGGCCGCATCGGAAGGAAGCTCCGCCTGATGGACCGCCGCTCCCTCCTTGCCCTGGGCCTCGGTGCCGGCGCCGCAGGGCTCGCCGGCCGGTTGCCCGGCGCCCACGGCCAGCCGGCCCCCACCGGGCCGGCGGCCTCGGGATCTGCCGCCGCGCCGCGGGCCGAGCCGTTCCGCGTCCTGATGCTCACCTTCCGGGGCGACACCGACGTGGAGCGCGGGTTCCGCGACTATTTCGCCGCCAACGAGATCAAGGTGGAGTTCCTCACCCGCGACGTGGAGCGCGACGCGGGCCGGGTGAAGCCGATCCTCGCGGAGGTGCTGCCCAGCTTCAAGCCGGACCTCATCTATACCTACGGCACCCCCAACACCCTCGCCGTCGCCGGCCCCTACGATGCGCCGCCGGACGCGCCGTTCGTGCGCGACATCCCGGTGGTGTTCGCGCTGGTGGCGGCGCCGGTGCAGGTGAAGATCGCGCCCTCGCTGGCCTCGTCCGGACGCAACGTCACCGGGGCGGTGCACGTGGTGCCAACCGACGTGCAAATGCGCGCCATGCAGAGCTACAAGGCGTTCCACAAGGTGGGCGTCATCTACTCGCCGAACGAGCGCAACTCGGTGGCCATCATCGAGGAGATGCAGGCCTTCTGCGCCGGCATCAACGCGAGCGTCATCGCCCAGCCCCTCACCATGGTGGGCAGCCGGCCCACCGGCGACGGGGTGGAGGACTTCGTGCGCAACCTGAAGGCACAGGGCGCCGACTGGCTCTATCTGCCCGCGGATACCTTCCTCGCCACCATCTTCGACCGGGTGGGGCCGGCGGCGCTGGCGGCGGGCCTGCCCACCTTCGGCGCCACTGAATTCTTCCTGCGCGAGGGTCTCGGCCTCGTGGGCCTGGTGAGCCGGTACTATTCGGTGGGCCAGCTGGCCGCGTCGAAGGCGGTGGAGGTGCTGGTGCAGCGCGTGCCCCCTCGGGATATTCCCATAGAGACGCTGAGGCGCTTCGCGCTCATCATCAACATGAACATTGCCAAGCAGCTTGGGGTGTATCCGCCCATCGCCATGCTCAACTATGCGGAAGTGATCACCTGATGAACGCCCTGCGCGAGTTCGCACAGACCGAACCGCTCACCCCTCGCGAGCTCGGCCCGGACGATCTTGATGCGGTCGACGCGCTGCACCACCTCGCCATCGGCCCGCTGGTGCGGCCGGAGGTGGTGAAGCCGGAGAACCGCTCGTATTTCGAGGGCATCCTGGGCGGACGCGGCTGGACGGCCGGGCTCTATGACGGCCCCATGCTGGTGGCCTACGGCATTCTCCAGCACGACCATACCCCCAAGGATGGGCCGCACCGCCTGCTCGGCCTGCCGCCGGAGACGAAGGTGGGCCGGCTGGCCGGCGCGTCCGTGCACCCGGCCTATCGCGGGCGGGGGCTCCAGCGGGTGCTGATCGCGGCACGGGTGAAGGCTGCGCCGCCCGACATGGTGCTGTTCTCCACCGCCGCGCCGGTGAACACGCCGAGCTGGTCGAGCCTGCTCGCCGAGGGCTTCCCCATCCACGACATCCAGCTCTTCTTCGGCGGCTATGCCCGCTATGTCCTGGTGCGCGACGGCAGCACCTATGATCCGGCGGAAGCGGTGCTGGTGGATCCCCTCGACACCGCCCGGCAGAAGGCCCTGTTCGCCGAAGGCTGGCACGGCTACGAGCGCAGCCGGCTGGAATGCGGCGCCGCCGGCGTCCTGTTCGCGCGGCCGATACGGGCCGAGGGCTGAAGCGCGCCGGAAAAGTCCGGGGGTGAAGCCCCGGGCGTGGACGGCCGCTGTTTCCGCTTCCGGCCGTTTTCACTAGACTGTCGGCGTGGCGGGACTGTCGCAGTGGCGGACCACCCTGTGCCAGGTTCCGCCCGCCCTGGATCGTGAGAGACACGCGCGCATGAAGATCGAGAGTCAGCCGCTGCGACCCGGCGTCGTCCTCGTCAGCCTCGACGGGCGTCTCGACATTTCTGGCGCCGCCCAGGTGGAGCCGCAGTTCAGGGCCGCCTGCGACGCGGCCAACGTGGTGCTGGTGGACCTCTCCCGCACGCCGTTCATGGCCTCCATCGGCATCCGGCTGCTGCTCACCGGCGCCAAGGGGCTGCGGCGCAAGGGCGGCAGCCTGCACCTGTGCGCCTGCGACCCGCAGGTGGAGAAGGTGCTGGTCGCAACCGGCGTGCACCAGCTGGTGGCGATCCACGCCACGCGGGATGAGGCGCTCGCCGCGGCGAGCTCCTCCAGCGGCACGTGACGGGGCGCCCATGCCCGCGCTGCTCGCCGAGAGCCTGATCTCCTCCCTCGATGTGGAGGCCCGCATCGACGACATCACCAAGGCGACCGGCTGGCTCGGCGCCCTCGCCGAGGATGAGGGCTGGTCGCAGGCGACCCAGTTCGCGCTGGAATTGTCGCTGGAAGAGGCGCTGACCAATGTGGTGTCCTACGGCTTCCAGGACAGCACTGTGGTCCCGCATATCCGCATCGAATGCTACCGTCTGCCGGAGGGACGGGTGGCGGTGCGCCTGATCGACAACGGCGTCGCGTTCGATCCCACCACCATCGCCGAGCCGGAGGTGCCTGCCTCCATCGAGGACGCCAAGATCGGCGGACATGGCGTCCAGCTCATGCGCAACTTCCTCGAAACCCTCGCCTATGCCCGCGAGGGCGGGGAAAACCACCTGACCCTCATCGCCGGCAAGCCGGACTGAGTCCGCGCCCCGGAAGGGCACAGGACGGGCGATGGCTCCCGGCCGGGCGCCGCGCGGCGCCTTTGCGCGCGAGACTGTTCCAGCCCCACCCTTTCCCGCCTCGTCTTTTCTAGCCGCGACTCAACCAGCCGCGACTTGGCCGCCGCCCCCCGGCCTGCGGCGACGGGGGCGCCGGGCCGGCATCGCGGGTGCCGTCATGTGATCGTCGTCATAATGATACAGACCTGCCCCAGAATGTGCGGTCATCCCGCATCTGGACGGAGGGCGCTGCAAAACAGCCATGGCGATCATTGCGCAAATTCTCGCCGGGCTGGGCCTGCTCTTCGTCGGACTGAAAATCATGTCGACGCACCTGCAGCAGGCCACGGGCCGGCGGGTGCGGCACCTGCTGCGCACCGCCACCCGCTCGCCGTTCGCGGGGCTGCTGTGCGGCACGCTGGCCGGTGCGGCGACCCAGTCATCCAACGCGGTGGCGGTCATCAGCGGCAATCTGGTGCGCGGCGGGGTGCTCGCCACCCGTGACGCCATCCCCATCGTGGCCGGCGGCAACGTGGGCACCGCCGCCCTGGTGTTCGTGGCCGCCATCGATTTCCGCCTGCTGGTGCTCTACCTGGTGGCGATGGTGGGCTTCGGCTTCCAGTTCAAGCTCGACCGCCGCCCGGCTTTCAAGGAATGGATGGGCGTCGCCCTCGGCCTCGCCCTGGTGCTGCTGGGGCTCGACTATATCAAGCAGGGGCCGCGCGCCCTCGACGTGAGCGCGCTGGCGGCATTCCTCGACACCGGCATCTCGCCGTGGGTCGGCTTCCTGCTGGGGCTCATCGCCGCCGCCGTCAGCCAGTCCTCGTCCACGCCCACCATCCTGGTGGTGGCGCTGATGCAGTCCCAGGTGCTCGGCCTTGATGATTCCATCGTTATCGTGATGGGCGCCAATATCGGCTCGGGCATCTCCGCCGTGCTCACCGCCGGGGAGCTGGAGGGCACCGGGCGGCAGCTGTGCTACGTGCACGTGCTGGTGAAGGCGGTGGGCTGCCTCCTCGTCGGCGCGGGTTTTCTGGCCGCCGGGTGGCTCGGGGCCGAGCCGGTGGCCCTGCTGTCGCAGATGGGCGGGGGCAAGGCCTCGGCCTCCTTGTCCCTGCTGTTCCTGGCGCTGCAGGTGGCCGGCGCCGTGCCGGTTTCCTTCGCCCGCGGGGTGACCGAGGCCATCGCAGCGCGGCTGAGCCCGCCCACCATGGAGGACGGCGCCTCCAAACCCCGCTTCATCCACGAGCGAGCGCTGGGCGATTTCGCCACCGCCCTCGATCTGGCCGAACAGGAGATCATGCGGCTGGTGAAGCTCTTGCCCACCCTGCTGCCGGACCTCGACCAGCAGGACCAAAGCGGGCCGGCGGAGCGGCTGGCCCTGTGGCGGGGCGCCAACGCCATCGGCGTCGCCATCGAACAGTTCCTGTCCGATCTCATCGCCCGTGGCGTGCCGAGGGGCAGCCTTGAGACCGCCCTGCATCTGCAGGCGCTGGTGGAAACCGTGCGCACCCTGCAGGACACGCTGCACGCCTTCACCGAGGTGGTGGAGGGCTTTGCCGACCTGCCGCCCCTCGGCTTCAACCTGTCCGAATCCCTGCGCACCATCATCCTGTCGCTGGCCGACGCCACCGACGGCGATGCGGAGGACCTCGATCTCATCATCACGCTGGCGGGCGACCGCAGCGACCTCTTGAGCCGCATCCGCCGCCAGCTCGCGGCCTCGGCGCTGGGCACGGGGGAGGACGCGCGCCAGCTCCTGCTTGCCACCAGCCTGTTCGAGCGCGGCGTCTGGCTGGTGCGGCGCGGCGCAGTGGCGTTGCGTGCTCCCGAGAATGAGGCTAATCCCGTGGTCAACGCGGCCTCCGGCGAGGCGCGCAAGCGAGAAGAGGCCGATGCACATCGAACGTGAGCAGCTCGGGTCCGAGGTGGTGCTGAAGGTGGCGGGACGGCTCGATACGCCCAACGCGAAGCCGTTCGAGGCGAGCCTCATGGAAGTGGTGACCACCACCGATGGCGGGCTCCTCGTGAACCTCGCCGGCGTGGACTATGTCTCCTCCTCGGGCCTTCGGGCCCTGCTGGTGGCCGGCAAGGCCATGCGCACCGCCAAGCGCAAGCTCACCTTGTCCTCGCTCCAGCCGCAGATCCGGGAAGTGTTCGACATTTCCGGCTTCTCGACCCTGTTCGAGATCACCTGAGCCCGCGCGGCGCCTGAGCGTGGCCTGAGCTAGCCCGCGCGGCGCCTGAGCTGGCATCAGCCCACCGGTGCCCACAGCACGTCCTCGATGCGACGCGCGCCGCTGGCCAGAACGGCGAGGCGGTCGAAGCCCAGGGCGCAGCCGCTCGCGGGCGGCATCGCCGCCAGAGCGGCCAGGAAATCGGCATCGATGGGATAGCGCTCGCCATAGAGCCGTTCTTTCTCGTCCATCTCCTCCTCGAAGCGCCGGCGCTGCTCGTCGGCGTCGGTCAGTTCGCCGAACGCATTGGCCAGTTCCAGCCCGCAGGCATAAAGCTCGAAGCGCTCGGCGAAGCGCGGATCCTCCGGCTTGGGCCGGGCCAGCGCCGCCTCGCTCACCGGATAGTCGCACAGCACCGTGGGCCGGCCCATGCCGAGCCGGGGCTCGATCTTTTCCACCAGCACCCGCGAGAAGATGTCCGCCCAGGTGTCGTCCGGCGCGGTGCGGATGCCGTGCGCCGCCGCCAGCTCGGCAAACGGCCTCGGATCGGGCCGCTCGCCGGGGGCGGGCAGCACCGTGGCCAGAGCCATGCCGGCGTGGCGCGCGAACGCCTCTTCCAGCGTCAGCCGCTCCGGCGCGGCGAAGGGGTCGCAGGTGTGTCCCCGCCAGGCGAAGGTCGACACCCCGCCGGCCTCGGCTGCACAGGCGAGAAGGCCGGCACAGTCGTCCATGAGCCGGGTATAGGGCGCACCGGCCCGATACCATTCCAGCAGGGTGAACTCGGGATGGTGGGCCATGCCGCGCTCCCGGTTGCGGAACACACGGGCGAACTCGAAGATCTGCTCTTCCCCCGCCGCCAGCAGCTTCTTGGCGGCGAATTCCGGCGACGTGCGCAGATAGAGCGTGCGCCGGGCACCGTCCGGGCCGATGAGGTCGGTGGCGAAGGCGTGCAGGTGCGCCTCGTTGCCGGGGGAGACCTGGAGCGCCGGCGTCTCCACCTCCATGAAGCCTTCGCCGGCGAGGCGGGCGCGGATCGCCGCCATCATGCGCCCGCGCGCCAGCAGGAAGGGGCGCCGGTCGGCGTGGACGGACGGGCTCCACCATGGACTGGGATTGGGGACCGGACTCGGGGGCGTGCCGGGCGTTGATACCGCCATGGGGCGCGAAATCCTTGTTGCGGCAGGGAGCCGGAGGCAGAAAGACGGGCACGAGACTGGTTTTGTGCGCCAAGATCGCTATGTTGCGCGCCGATAGATCAGGAGCGGCACGCCGCCGCACAAAGTTCGAGGAACACGCGACGTGGTCAAGGTCATCGCCAGCTCTCTGCGCAAAGGCAACGTGGTCGATATCGACGACAAGCTCTATGTGGTGCTCACCGCTGAAAATATTCATCCCGGCAAGGGCACGCCGGTCACCCAGCTCGACATGCGCCGCATCTCCGACGGGGTGAAGATCTCCGAGCGCTACCGCACCACCGAGCAGGTGGAGCGCGCCTTCGTGGAAGACCGCCCGCACACTTTCCTCTACGAGGATTCGGACGGCTACACCTTCATGAACCCTGAGAATTTCGATCAGGTGATCGTGACCAAGGACGTGATGGGCGACTCGGCGGTGTATCTGCAGGAGGGCATGGAATGCATGCTCTCCACCCATAACGGCGTTCCCATCGCCATCGAGCTGCCGGCGCGCGTGACGCTGGAGATCGTGGACACCGAGCCCACCGTGAAGGGCCAGACCGCCTCGTCCTCCTACAAGCCGGCCAAGCTTTCCAACGGCGTGCGCACCATGGTGCCGCCGCACATCTCCGCCGGCACCCGCGTGGTGATCATGACCGCCGACAACTCCTATGTGGAGCGGGCCAAGGACTGACCGGCAGGCCGACCCGGGACGGTCCCGCTGGGGCCGTCCTGCTCGGGTCCCGCCCGCTTGGCGGCCTCTCGCGCTCCCGCCTCGTCGCTCTGGTGCGTCGTTTCGCGGCCGCAGCATCCTGCGGAAGGAATGGAACTTTTCGCCAAGTCCATCCGTTGTCGCGGAAACGGGTGTCAGTCAGGGCGTATCGTTATGATCTTTTCGGGAAAGCGGGTTCTCGTCGTGGAAGACGAGTTTCTCGTCGCCTTAGGGCTGGAAGACAATCTGAGGTCGCTGGGCTGCACCGTGGTGGGCCCCATCGCGAGCCTCGCGGGCGCCATGGAAGTCGCCGCCCATGAACGGGTCGATGCTGCCATCCTCGACGTCAATCTGGCGGGGGAGGCGGTATATCCCGCCGCATCCATCCTCGCCGACCGGGGCATCCCCTTCATCTTCTGCTCGGGCTACACCGGCAGCGTGCGCATGCCGACGGAATTCGCCGACGCGCCGCGCGTCGCCAAGCCCTATACCAGCCGGGCCATCGCAGAGGCACTGTCGGACCTCCTGTCCAGCGGCCCGTCCGGAGAAACCATCCTGCACGGCCCGGCAAACGCCGCCAGCGAGATGTAACGGCCGCGCAGGATGCGCGGCCGGGATCTTCCGACTAAGGCTTGGCCAATCGGGCTGGACCAAAGGCCGTCGATCAAGGTGCTCCGGCCCTTCGTGTAGGCGACAATAACGGCGACAGGCCCAGAGGGTCAGGCCGCCCCGGCTTCCTTGTCCTTGCCGGATGTGGCCTCTGCCTTAGGTCCACCGCGGGCGACGCCCACCATGGCCGGACGCAGCACCCGCTCGCCGATGACGTAGCCGGACTGCACCACCTGCACCACCGTGCCCGACGGCACGCTCGGGTCGGGAACCTCGAACATGGCCTGGTGCAGGTTGGGGTCGAACTTCTGGCCCTTGGGCTCGATCTTGCGGATGCCGTGCTTTTCCAGCGCCTTGACGAGGCCGCGCTCGGTCAGCTCCAGCCCTTCCAAAAGGCCCTTCACGGCGCCGTCGGCGGTGGCCTTGGCTTCCTCGTCCACCGTGCCGAGGGCGCGGGCGAGGTCGTCGGCCACGTTCAGCACGTCGCGGGCGAAGGAGGCGATGCCGTAGGTCTTGGCGTCCACCACTTCCTTCTCGGCGCGGCGACGGATGTTCTCCGCCTCGGCGAAGGCGCGCAGGAACTTGTCCTTCAGGCTCGCGATCTCGGCTTCCAGGCGCTGCTTTTCCGCAGCGAAGTCGCCCCCGATCTCCTGGTCGGCGGTCGCGAGGGCTTCGGCCTCGGCGGTCGCTTCGTTGACGCCCGCGTTCACACCGTTTTCGCTTGCGTCGCCGCCGGTCTCGGGCGCGCGCTTCTGCTCGCTCATCCGGTTATCCCCTGCCATGAATGTCGCCCCCGCAGGGGCAAATGCCTAATGTCAACGCGGATATCGGGGCCACGGCGCCAAAAATCAAGACTGCGCGAGAACCGGCGCCGGACTGCCCCCGACAGTTTCGCCCGCCGGGCCGATCGGCTCAGGCGGCGTCCACCCCCGGCGCGCCGAGCACGCGGCTGACCAGCCGGGCGGTGAAATCCACCATGGGCACGATGCGCCCGTAATTGAGCCGGGTCGGGCCGATGACCCCGAGCACCCCCACCACCCGGCCCTGGCCATCGCGATAGGGCGCCACGATGGTGGAGGAGCCGGACAGCGAGAACAGCCGGTTCTCCGAGCCGATGAAGATGCGCAGGGCCTGCGCCTCCTCGGCCCGGCCCAAGAGGTCCACCACCTCGCGCTTGGTCTCCAGGTCGTCGAACAGCAGGCGGATGCGCTCCAGGTCCTCCAGCGCCCGCAGGTCCTCCAGCAGCTTGGCTTGTCCGCGCACGATGAGCTTGCGGTCGCCCGGCTCCTCGCCGGACCAGGAGGCGAGGCCGTCCTCCACCACCCGCGCGGTGAGGGCGTCGAGGTCGAGCCGCAGCTCGGCGAGCAGGTTCTCCATCTCGGCCCGCGCATCGCCGAGGGTGCGGCCGCGGATGCGGGCATTGAGGAAATTGGTGGCCTCGGTCAGCGCCGAGGTGGGCAGGCCCGGCGGCAAGGGCAGCACGCGGTTTTCCACCTGCCCATCCTCGGAGACGAGGATGACGAGGGCGCGGCCCGGCTCCAGCGGCACGAATTCCACATGCTTGAGACGCGGGTCGGTCTTGGTGGCGGTCACCACGCCGGCGCCACGGGCGAGGCCCGAGAGCATGGCGGAGGCTTCCTGCAGCACGCCTTCCACCGTGGTGGTCTTGGCGGCGGCCATCACCTGGGTCTCGATATTGGTGCGGTCGCGCTCGTTCACGTCGCCGATTTCCATCAGCGCGTCCACGAAGAAGCGCAGGCCGCGCTCGGTGGGCAGGCGGCCGGCGCTGGTGTGGGGGGCATAGATGAGGCCCGCCGTCTCCAAATCCGCCATCACGTTGCGAACGGAGGCCGGCGACAGGGTCATGGGGATGAGGCGCGACAGATTGCGCGAGCCCACCGGCTCGCCGGTGGCCAGGTAGCTTTCCACGATCTGGCGGAAGATCTCCCGCGCGCGCTGATCGATCTGCGCGAGGCCGCCGGTCGACAGGGGCTGGAACGGATCGAGCGCCACTGGATCACCGCTTTCCACTGAACCGGGACTGCCCCGGGACACGTATTATGTGTCCATCACGGGGGCACTGCACAAGCGCCGTCGCGCATCGGGAAGGGCTTTGCTTCCCTCGCGCCGTCCCTCGCAGGAACGGGCCCCGTACACGGGAGCTGTTCGCTCTTCGGCGTCTGCCGCATTTCCTTCACGCGAACCGGTCTCCACTTCGCTCGAAAATGCTCTAAAAGGGGCGCCCGATGACCAGACAAGAGGTAAGTCCCATGCGCCCCAGCAAGCGCGCCGCCGACGAGATGCGCGCGGTCTCCTTTGAACGGGGCGTGATGCGCCACGCGGAAGGCTCCTGCCTCGTGAAGTTCGGCGACACCCATGTGCTCGTCTCCGCCACGCTGGAAGAGCGCCTGCCGCCGTGGCTGAAGGGCCAGGGCCGGGGCTGGGTGACGGCGGAATATTCCATGCTGCCCCGTGCCACCCACGATCGCACGCGGCGCGAATCCACCACCGGCAAGCAGTCCGGCCGCACCCAGGAAATCCAGCGCCTGATCGGCCGGTCGCTGCGCTCGGTCACCGATCTCGTGGCCCTGGGCGAGAAGCAGATCACCCTCGACTGCGACGTGCTGCAGGCCGATGGCGGCACCCGCACCGCCGCCATCACCGGCGCCTGGATCGCGCTTTACGACTGCCTGAGCTGGATGCGTCAGCGCTCCATGGTCAAGGAGATCCCGCTCAAGGACCACGTGGCGGCGGTGTCCTGCGGCATCTACAACGGCACGCCGGTGCTCGACCTTGACTATGCCGAGGATTCGGTGGCCGAGACTGACGCCAATTTCGTCATGACCGGCACCGGCGGCATCGTCGAGATCCAGGGCACGGCGGAAAAGACCCCGTTCTCGCAGGACGAACTGCTGGGCCTTTTGTCCCTCGCCCGTTCCGGCGTGGAGAAGCTGGTGGGGCTGCAGAAGCTGGCGGTGGGCTGATGGACCATCGCATCCTCAAGGGCCGGCTCGTGGTGGCCACCCACAATCCCGGCAAGCTCATCGAGATGCGCATGCTGCTCGCCCCTCACGGGGTGGAGGCGGTCTCGGCCGGGGAATTGGGCCTCACCGAGCCGGAGGAGACGGAAGAAACCTTCTCCGGTAACGCCCGGCTGAAGGCGCAGGCGGCGGCTCAGGCGGCGAACCTGCCGGCCTTCGCCGACGATTCGGGCCTCGTCATCGATGCGCTGGGCGGCGCGCCGGGCATCCACACCGCCCGCTGGGCGGGGCCTGACCGGGACTTCGAGATGGCCATGGAGAAGGTCGAGGCTGAGCTGAAGAAGGTGGGCGCCATCGCCCCCGAGCAGCGCCGCGCCCGCTTCGTCTCCGCTTTGTGCCTGGCGTGGCCCGACGGGCACGTGGAGGAGTTCGAGGGCGTCGTGGAGGGCACCTTGGTGTGGCCGCCGCGCGGCGCCAAGGGCTTCGGCTACGACCCCATGTTCGTCCCGGAGGACTATCCCAAGACCTTCGCGGAGATGACAGCGGACGAGAAGCATTCCATGCCGCCCAAGGGCTTCGGCCTGTCGCACCGGGCGCGGGCCTTCCTGAAGCTGTCGCAGGCGTGTCTGGAGGGGTGAGCGAAGACTTGGATCAGGCTTCCTCCGATAGGACCAACGTGAACCCTCTCCCGCCTGAGGCCGAATCTGTTCGGCCTCAGGCCGTGGCAACCGAACTTGGCAACAGCCGAGTTTGGGCGGGAGAGGGAGCCTCGCCCGTACCCGACCCCGCAGGCTTCGGCGTCTATGTCCATTGGCCGTTCTGCAAGGCCAAGTGCCCCTATTGCGACTTCAACAGCCACGTGCGGCACGCCCCGCCGGATGAGGCGCGCTTCATCGCCGCCTTCCGCCGGGAGATCGCGCACATGCGTGCTTTGTCCGGCCCGAAGCAGGCGCAGACGGTGTTCTTCGGCGGCGGCACGCCCTCGCTCATGGCGCCGGGCACGGTTGCCGCCATTCTGGAGGCCATCGATGCCGCCTGGCCGCTGACCTCCGACGCCGAGGTGACGCTGGAGGCCAACCCCACCTCGGTGGAGGCGGAACGCTTCGCCGGCTATGGCGCGGCGGGGGTGAACCGGGTGTCGCTGGGGGTGCAGGCGCTGCATGACGCCGATTTGCAGGGCCTCGGCCGCATGCATTCGGTGGCCGAGGCGCTGGCGGCGGTGGCCATCGCCCGCCGGGCGTTCAGGCGGGTCTCCTTCGACCTCATCTATGCCCGCCCGCGCCAGACCCCCGAGGGCTGGGCGGCGGAGCTGAGGCGCGCCCTGGCCGAGGGCTGCGAGCATCTCTCCCTCTACCAGCTCACCATCGAGCCCGGCACGCCGTTCGAGCGGCTCTATGGCGCCGGCAAGCTGATCCTGCCGGACGACGACATCTCCCGCGCCCTGTGGGACGTGACGCAGGAGGTGACGGCTCAGGCCGGCCTGCCCGCCTACGAGGTCTCCAACCACGCCCGTCCCGGCGCGGAGGCGCGGCACAACCAGATCTATTGGCGCTACGGCACCTATGCCGGCATCGGCGCCGGCGCCCACGGCCGGCTGGTGGTGGACGGCACCCGCCGCGCCCTCTTCACCGAGCGTGCGCCGGAAGACTGGCTGACGCGGGTGGAGGCGCACGGGCACGGCATCGTCTCCGACGAGGCCCTGTCGGCGGCGGAGCAGGCGGACGAGATGCTGCTCATGGGCCTGCGCCTGAAGGAGGGCGTGGATCTTGCCCGCCATGTCCGCCTCGGCGGCCGGGTGGATGAGGCGCGCATCGCTGCTTTGGCGGCGGCGGGGTTCGTGACCCGCACCGGTGACCGGCTGGCGGTGACGCCCGCCGGCTTCCCGGTGCTCAATGCAGTGATCGCGCAACTGGCGCAGTGAGGCCGGCGCGGTTCACGCCTGCGGGGTCCCGGCGTTATAAGGCTGTCCGGTATCAAGGCGCGTTTGCCATGCGGCGCGCCGGTCCAACGAGGCGGAAATGAGCGAGAGCGTGCTGAAATCCCTGTCCGGTCCCGTGGTGCTGCTGGGCGCCGGAAAGATGGGCGGGGCCATGCTGGAGGGCTGGCTGAAGCTGGGCCTGCCCGCCGGCAAGGCCGTGGTGCTCGATCCGAACCTGCCGGCGGATGCCGCCGCCGCCCTGGCCGCGCGGGGCGTCGCCGTCAATCCCGCTCTCGCCGACATTCCGGCGCCGTCCGTGCTGCTGCTGGCGGTGAAGCCGCAGGTGGCGCCCGATGCGCTGCCGCCGCTGGCGCCGCTGGTGGGGGCGGGGACGCTGGTGGTCTCCATCATGGCCGGGCGCACGCTGGCCTTCATGTCCGCCATCTTCGGTGAGGGGGCGGCCATCGTCCGCTCCATTCCCAACACCCCGGCCGCCATCGGGCGAGGGGTGAGCGTCTGCGTGCCCGGGGCGAACGTGTCCTCGGCCCAGCGGGACCTTGCCAGCGCCCTGCTCGGTGCTATCGGCATCGTGGAATGGATCGACGACGAGGCGCTCATGGATGCCGCCACCGCCGTTTCCGGCTCCGGCCCCGCCTATGCGTTCCTGCTGGCGGAGGTGATGGCTGAAGCCGGCGCCGCCGCCGGCCTGCCGCCGGCGCTTGCCGCCCGCATCGCCCGCGCCACCGTGGCCGGGGCCGGGGCGCTCATGGACCAGTCGGACCTTCCCGCCGCCACCCTGCGCCAGAACGTCACCTCGCCGGGCGGCACCACCGCGGCGGCCCTTGGGGTTCTGATGAACGAGACCGCCGGTTTCGGCCCGCTGATGGTGGAAGCGGTCGCCGCCGCCACCAGAAGGGGCAAAGAATTGGCGGGCTAGAGCACGCGCCAAGCAGATTGCGAAGCAAGCGGATTGGATGACGCATTCTTCTTCTTAAGGTCCAAGGCGCGCCGTTCCCCATTGCGAGGAAAAGACATGACCTCCGAGACCACCCGCGACGCCTGCCTGCGCAGCTTCCTCGCCCTTCTGGCCGAGCGGCCGTTCGCGCGCATCGCCCTCGGCGACGTGGCGGAGCGCTGCGGCGTGTCGCTGGCGCAGATGCGCGCCTCCTTTGCCTCGCCCCTGGACCTGCTCGCCGCCTTCTTCCGCGCCACCGACCGGCACGTCTTGTCGGAAGGTGGGCCGGATGCGGAGGAGTTGGCGGGGGAGGGACCCAAGGAGCGCCTGTTCGAGGTGCTGATGCGCCGGCTCGACGCGCTGGAGCCCCACAAGGAGGCGGTGCGCTCGCTCAACCGCTCCGCCCGGCTCGATCCGCTGCTGGCCCTGCACCTGCTGCGCCTGTCGGAAGGCTCCCAGCGCTGGATGCTGGCGTCGGCTGGCATCGACTGCACCGGCCTTGCCGGCAGCATCCGGGCCAAGGGCCTCGCCGTGCTGTTCGCCCGCGTGCTGGGAGTGTGGCTGGAGGACGAGGATCCCGGCCTTGCCCGCACCATGGCCGCCCTCGACCAGGAATTGGCAAGAGGGGCCAAGCTGCTCGGCATGCTGGACGATGTGGCCTCTATCGCCGTCCCTTGGCGCAAGCGCCGGGGCTCGGCGGAATCCCGCGAGACCGCGCCTGAGGCCGCGCCCGCCGCAGGCGAGCCGGCGGCCTGACATGAGCCAAGTTTCGGTAAGGGATGCCCCCATCGCGCTCTATATCGACGCCGACGCCTGTCCGGTGAAGGAGGAGGCCTACAAGGTCGCCTTCCGCCACAGCCTGAAGGTGTTCGTAGTCGCCAACACCCCCATCGCGGTCCCGCGCCACCCGCTGGTGGAGCGGGTGACCGTGCCGTCGGGGCCGGACGCGGCCGACGACTTCATCGCCGGCCGGGCGATCCGCGGCGACGTGGTGGTGACCACCGACGTGCCGCTCGCCGCCCGCTGCGTCGCCGCCGGGGCGGATGTGATCGCCCCCAACGGCCGGCCCTTCACCCGCGATTCCATCGGCATGGCGCTGGCCACCCGCAACCTCATGGAGGACCTGCGCTCGGCCGGCGCGGTCACCGGCGGGCCGAAGCCCTTCGGCCCCCGCGACCGCTCGGCCTTCCTCTCGGCCCTGGATCTCGCCATCGTGCGGCTGAAGCGGGCGGGCTTTGCCAGCGGAACGCCGGGGTGATTGCGGGGCCGCCTGTTTGAATTTCCAAACTGGCCTTCAGAAACACTCCTCTTCCAGCGTCTTGAGGTCGGCGAGGGCGATCTCGTCTTCCTGCTCCTCGAACAGGTCGACCATGTAATAGACGTGGGAGTGAAGCAGTAGCAGCTTGTCGCAGATGGTGGCCGCGCCCGCTTCGGCGGCCTGAAGGCGCGCCTTGAAGCGGTCCCAGAAGGCGTTGCCGTGGGCCGGATCGTCGATATAGCGGTAGAGGTGCGCCAGCACCCGGCGCATGTTGCCCTCGAAATCGATGCCCTGGAAGGTCAGGTAGCGGTCGGGCTGTTCAAGCTCGAAATGCAGGGCCGGGAAGCCGGCGGTGGGATGGTCCATGTGTGTCCCCTTGTTCAGCGCCGGAGGGCGTCTTGAGGGGACGGTGCGCGGCGCAGGGGCGCCCTTCAACGGCCAAGGCGCGACCCACGGGGGTCCTGCATGAACGGCATCCCGGCTGCACGAACGGCATGCGCCGGCTCGCACAGGGGCGCTAAATGGGCGCGTCAAACCGCCAGAAGCCGGCGGATTGCCTCCACCTTGCCGCGGCTCACCGGCACGCGGGTCCGGGCGGTGTCGGCCATCACCAGATGCCAGGCGCCGTCCTCGCGGGTGGCGGCGCGCACATGGCGGATGTTGACCAGGTAGCGCCGATGGACGCGCACGAACAGCGCCGGGTCCAGCCGCCGCTCCAGGTCCGCCAGCGGGCGCGGGCAGAAGGCGGAGAAGCCGAGGGTGCGCGCCTCCGCATAATGCCCCTGGGCCACCAGGCACACCACCTCGTTGACATCGATGAGGCTGATGAGGTCGCCCTTGCCCTGCACCAGCGGCAGCTTCATGAGCGGGCACAGGGCCTTCATGGCCGCTTCCCCGGCGACTGCGAGGCCGTCCACCTGAACGTCGGCATCGTCCGCCTGCGAGCGTCCCATCACCGGGGCTTCCGCGAGCGCATGGATCATCATGCAGAAGCCTTCCACCGGTCCGTCCGGGGTCTCCTCCAGCCGGCTGATCTTGGCAATCAGGCTGCCCATGGCCGTGGTGACCACCAGCGACGAGGTGCCGTCCGCCGAGGTCCGCGCCCGCTCGATGAGGAAGGCGACCTTCTCCCGCGCCTCGTCGGGGTGGAGGGAGAGGATGTCCACGCCCGCCAGTCTCTGCCCCGGCGGGGCCAGGAGGCGCATGGCCACCGGGTTCACCGAGCGGATGGTGAGATCGGCATCGAGCAGCACCACGCCTACGGGGGTGCGCTGGAGGCGATATTCGAACGATTGGCCGGCCGGCGCGGGCGCGCGGGCGGCTGGTGTGTCGGCCATGGTCGGCTGTTCCCTGCCCGCATCGGGGCACCGGCAGCTTATACCATCGGCATGGGTCTTTGACCGATGCCGAGTAGGTCCGCTCAGGCGCCGCGCGGGCTTGACCAACGCTTCCGATGGTCGACCGGCCGATGCGCCGGCCGTCGGTGATAGATCGCCCCTGACCCGTCCCGGCGCATCGGCCGGCCAAAACGCCCTTAAAACGCCGCGTTTGCCACGATGAAGCCGCATGGATACTTTACGCGCCCTTTTGCCGGTGCGCCGGCCCATCGCAAGTCCCGGACCCCATGACCGATATTTTTCACGAGATCGAGGAAGACCTCCGGCGCGAGCGCCTGCGCAAGCTGTGGGACCGCTTCGGCGGGCTCATCATCGCTGCCATCGTGCTGGTGGTCGTCGGCGCGGCCGGGTGGAGCGGCTACAAATATTGGCGCCACCAGCAGGCGGTGACCGCCAGCGCCGCCTTCCAGTCCGCCATAAGCCTCTTCGACGCCGGCAAGTTCCCGGAGGCGGAGGCCGCCTTTGCGGCCGTCGCCAAAGACGGCCCGGCCGGCTACCGCACGCTGGCCCTGTTCCGGGGCGCGGCCGCCGCCGCCGCGCGGGACAAGGCAGCGGGCGTCGCCGCCTTCGACGCCATCGCCGCCGATGCCGGTCTGCCGTCGCTGGTGCGCGAGCTGGCGCAGCTGCGCGCCGCGCTGATTCTGGTGGATACGGCCGGCCTTGCCGAGGTGAAGCAGCGGGTGGCCGCCATCGCCGCCGGCACCGGGCCGCTGCGCAATGCCGCCCGCGAGGCGCTGGCGCTGGCGGAATTGAAGGCCGGCGATGCCGCCGCCGCCAACAAGACCGCCACCGAAATCACCTCCGACAGCGAGACCCCGCCCGGCGTGCGCTCGCGTGCGGAGCTGATCCGCCGCCTCACCGCCGGCGCCGCATCCGAGCCCGCCGCGCCCGAATCGGCTGCGCCCGCCCCCGCCGCTCCCGGCGGCGCGGCCACTCAATGAGGACCAGCCGATGACGAAAGACAGTCGCGTTTTCAGGTCGGTGAAGCTGGCGCTGGGCCTCGGTCTGGCGCTCGCTGCCACCGGCTGCGAGGCCCTCGACAAGTTCAACCCGTTCGACCAGCCGAAGAAGCCGCTCTCCGGCACCCGCCAGCCGGTGTTCCCCACCGGCGTTCCCGGCGTGGACTATGGCACGCCCCTCGGCCAGCCGAGCAATGCCAACGTGTCTGTCGACCAGCTTCCGCCGCCGCCCAAGAGCGGCCAGCAATAGCGCTGACCCCTTTCTCGACCTGACCGGCCGGACGTTCGCAAGCCTGGCCAAAGAGCCCATTTCATGACCTTTTCCCTGGCCATCGTCGGGCGTCCGAACGTCGGCAAGTCCACCCTCTTCAACCGCCTCGTGGGCAAGAAGCTCGCGCTGGTGGACGATCGCCCCGGCGTCACCCGCGACCGGCGGGAAGGGGATGCGCGCCTCGGCGACCTTTCCTTCCGCATCGTCGACACCGCCGGCCTCGAGGAGGCGGATGCCGCGAGCCTGGAAGGCCGCATGCGCGCCCAGACCGAGGCGGCCATCGGCCATGCCGACGCCATCCTGTTCATGATCGACGCGCGCATCGGCCTCACCCCCACCGACCGCGCCTTTGCGGACCTCGTGCGCAAGTGCGGCAAGCCGGTGATCCTGCTCGCCAACAAGAGCGAGGGGCGCGGCGGCGAGGCGGGGACCCTGGAAGCGTTCGCCCTCGGCCTCGGCACGCCGCTGCCGTTCTCCGCCGAGCATGGCGAGGGCCTCTCCGACCTCTACGACGCCATCTGCGACGCCCTGCCCGAGCAGACCCGGCCCGAGCCGGAGGAAGACGAGGACGCCGACACCGACTTTGTGGAGGAAGAGGCCGACGACAAGCCGCGCCGTCCCATCAAGGTGACGGTGCTGGGCCGGCCCAATGCCGGCAAGTCCACCCTCATCAACCGCCTTCTGGGCGAGGACCGGCTGCTCACCGGTCCGGAAGCCGGCATCACCCGCGATTCCATCTCCGTGGAAGTCACCTATGCGGGCACCAAGCTGGAGGTGTTCGACACCGCCGGCCTGCGCAAGCGCGCGCGCATCGAGGACAAGCTGGAGAAGCTCTCCGCCGCCGATGCCCTGCGCGCCATGAAATTCGCCGAGGTGGTGGTGCTGCTGGTGGATGCCACCCACCCCTTCGAGGAGCAGGACCTGCGCATCGCCGACCTGGTGGCGCGGGAGGGGCGGGCCCTCGTCATCGGCTACAACAAGTCGGATCTCGTCGCCCGCGGCGGCCTCATCACCCGCCTGCGCGAGGATGTGGACCGGCTGCTGCCGCAGGTGAAGGGCGTGCCCATCGTGCCGGTGTCGGGGCTCATGGGCCACGGGCTGGACAAGCTGGTGGCCGCCATATCCTCCGCCCACAAGGTGTGGAACAAGCGCGTCGCCACCAATCCGCTGAACCGCTTCCTGCAGCAGGTGACCGACAACCATCCGCCGCCGGCGGTGTCGGGCCGGCGCATCAAGCTGCGCTACATGACCCAGCCCAAGGCGCGGCCGCCGTCCTTCGTGCTGTTCTGCTCGCGCACCGATGCAGTGCCGGAGAGCTATATCCGCTATCTGGTGAACGGCCTGCGCGAGACCTTCGACCTGCCGGGCGTGCCGATCCGCCTGACGCTGCGGGAGAAGGGCAATCCCTACGCCGATTGACCCTGCGCAAGGGGTCATCCCACGCAGAAACCCCCGTCGCGGATTGCGCGCGGGGTGGGCTGCTCCGGGCCTGAGTGGCCTTCTATTCCGTAACGTAAAGATCGGGCGATAGCCGGCGGGAGGTCCGCGCCGGCTATCGGGATCAGGCTTCGTCCCAGATCAAGCCTCGCCCCAGATCAAGCCTCGCCCACGGTGTCGAACAGGGCGGTTTCCATGGCTTCCTTGGCGGTCTTGCCGGCCCAGACCACGAACTGGAACGCGGGATAATACCGCTCCACCGCGTCGAGGGCGGCGTCCAGGATGGCCGCGCACTGCCGGTCCGAGGCGGTAGCACCGCCCGCCAGCACCAGAGCGTAGCGGAACATGATGACGTTTTCCTGCGACCAGATGTCGAAATGGCCAAGCCACATCTGCTCGTTGACCAGGGACAGCAGCTTCAGCACCTCGGCGCGGCGGCCGTCGGGCACCTTGAAGTCGAAGGCACAGGCGATGTGCAGGGATTCCAGCTCGTCCATCCACTGGAACGAGACGTGGCAGTCGGTCCAGCGGCTGGTGAGCGAGAGGGTGATCTCGTCCTCGTCGGAACGCTCGAACGACCAGTCATTGAGGGCAGCGAGCTGCTCCACAAGATCTACGGGGTTCGCCGGTGCATCGGCTTCGATGTCGATGAGAGACATGGCCTCGACCTCGCGGTGTGAGGAACGCGGATAGGGTCGAACGCGGCACTTGGCGCAATCAGGCCATTTGGCGAACGAGGCCACGTGGCATGCGCGTCACGGCGTGCCGGGCGGAGGCCCACTGAGGTGATACCCCAAGACGGGTCATTCCCCAAATCGGACCTCCTGGCGAGCTGCGCCCCGTCGTACGCCTGATACGACGAACCGGCTCCGAATCGCCATGAAAATCAGTATATCGCGGGTAAAGATTTCCCCGCTACGACAGATTGTATCCCGTCTGGCCCGAGACCACGGCTTTTTTGCGGTGCGGCAGGCCGAGACGTTTCGCCGCCGGTCAGGCCGGGTTTCCCGATACCGTGCTGTCGGGCGGGGCGGCGGGGCCGCTGTGGCCGGCGGGCGTGGGATGGGTGTGGGCCAGCAGGGCAGCCTCCAGCCGCAGCACGCGGGCAGCGAGGGCCTCGCTCTCGGCGCGGGCGGCGGCGGCGAGGTCCTTCACCGCGTCGAATTCCTCGCGCTTGACGAGGTCCATGTCGCGCAGAAAGCGCTCCATCTGGGCCTTCATGGCGGTCTCGGCCTCGCGGCGCACGCCCTGGGCGACCCCCGCGGCGTCGTTCACGAGACGCGCCATCTCGTCGAAAATGCGGCCGGTGGTCTGGGTCATGAATGCCTCCTCGCGTGCGTCGCGCTCAACGGCGAACATGGCGAGGTGCGCGCGCGGGTGCAAGTGCGGAGCAGGTCGGCGGGGTGGGTGCGCGGCGGCGCCGCACCCGAAAGCGGCGCGGCCGCCGTCTTTTTGCCGTTCCGGGGCGGATGGGTTCGGCGGCGTCGGCCCCATGCGTGGGCCGGCTTGACGGCGCAGCCCCCGGCGCGGCACATGACGGCGCTCGCTGCGGTAGTGCATTCCGGGGATCAGATGCCGACCTTCGCCCTGCCTTTCCCGGCCATAGACCCGGTCCTGGTCCAGCTCGGCCCGCTCGCCATCCGCTGGTATGCCCTTGCCTATATCGCCGGCCTCGTCCTCGGCTGGCTGCTGGCGCGGGCGCTGGTGGCGCGCCCTGCCTTGTGGGGCGGCACCTCGCCCATGACGCCGCAGGACCTCGACGACGCTTTGTTCTGGGCGACGCTGGGCGTCATCCTGGGCGGGCGGCTCGGCTATGTGCTGTTCTACAACCCGGCCTATTTCGCCGCGAACCCGCAGGACATCGTGGCGGTGTGGAAGGGCGGTATGTCCTTTCACGGCGGGCTGGCCGGCACGCTGGTGGCCCTCGTCCTGTTCGCCCGGTCACGCGGCATCCGGGTCATGTCGCTGCTGGACGTGTCCGGCGTGGTGGCGCCCCTCGGCCTGTTTTTCGGCAGGCTTGCCAATTTCATCAATGGCGAGCTGTGGGGCCGGCCGGCGGACGTGCCGTGGGCCATCGTCTTCCCCCATGGCGGGCCCGAACCGCGCCATCCCAGCCAGCTTTACGAGGCGGCGCTGGAAGGCATCGTGCTGTTCCTCATCATGCTTCTCGTGGTGCGCCTCGGCGGGCTGAAGCGGCCGGGGGTGGCCGCCGGCATCTTCGGTATCGGCTACGGTGTTTCCCGCATCATCGGTGAGTTCTTCCGCGAGCCGGACGTGCAGCTCGGCTACCTCGCCTTCGGCACCACCATGGGCATGTGGCTGTCGGTGCCGCTGGTCGTCGCCGGCGCCGGCCTTCTGCTCTACGCCCTGAAGCGCAAGCCGGCCGCGTGAGCTCGCCCCTTTCCAAGGAGATCGCCGCCCTCATCGCCGCCGAGGGGCCGATGCCGCTTAGCCGCTACATGGCCCTGTGCCTCGGCCATCCCCGCTACGGCTATTACATGACGCGCGATCCCCTGGGCGCGCGGGGCGATTTCACCACCGCCCCCGAGATCAGCCAGATGTTC
The DNA here is from genome assembly GCF_043193975.1 of Xanthobacter versatilis. Classification (NCBI taxonomy): domain Bacteria; kingdom Pseudomonadati; phylum Pseudomonadota; class Alphaproteobacteria; order Hyphomicrobiales; family Xanthobacteraceae; genus Xanthobacter; species Xanthobacter versatilis. Next base: position 83,470 of record NZ_JBAFVB010000011.1, read on the forward strand.
GGGGAATTGCTGGGCCTGTGGGCGGTGGCCCAGTGGCAGCAGATGGGATCGCCCGGCGGGTTCGCTCTGGTGGAGCTTGGCCCCGGACGCGGCACCCTGATGGCCGATGCCCTGCGCGCGGCCCGGCTGGTGCCGGATTTCGGCGCGGCGGCGCGCATCCATCTGGTGGAGACGAGCCCGGTGCTGCGGGCGGCGCAGGCGCGCACGCTGGTCGCCCATGCGGACCGTGTGTCCTGGCACGACCGCGTAGAGGAGGTGCCGGACGGCCCGGCGCTGGTGCTTGCGAATGAGTTCTTCGACGCCCTGCCCATCGACCAATATGTCTTCCACGCCGGCCATTGGCATGAGCGGCGGGTGGGCCTTGATGATGGAGGCCGGCTCGTCCTCGGCCTTGATCCCGCCCCGTCGCGGGCCGCTCCCGCCTTCGCCGCCCATCTGCCGCCGCCCGCCGAGGGGGTGGTGCTGGAGCATCTGGAGAGCGGCCCGGCGCGGGCGCTGTCCGAGCGGCTGAAGACGCAGGGCGGGGCGGCGCTCATCATCGATTACGGCCATGCCGGCGGCTATGGCGACACCTTCCAGGCGCTGGAGCAGCATCGCTTCGCCGATCCCCTGGCGGCGCCGGGGAACGCCGACCTCACCGCCCATGTGGATTTTTCGGCGCTGGCCCGCATCGGCCGCGCGGCGGGGCTGCGCGCCTTCGGGCCGCTGGAGCAGGGGGCGTTCCTGGCCCGCCTGGGTCTGGCCCAGCGCGCCGAGCGGCTGAAGCGCGATGCGACGGACGAGCTCCGCGCCGGCGTGGATGCGGCCGCGCGCCGGCTGGCGGGGGACGGGGCAGGGGAGATGGGGCGTCTGTTCAAGGTGCTCGTCCTCGCCCATCCTGAAATCGGGCTGCCGCCCGCGTTCGATTCGACCGAGGAATGGGTGCGATGAGGTGTGCGTCATGAAGATCGAGGCCCCCTCGCTCAAGGCCCTGCCCGGCATCCGCCACGCCTTCTTCACCCGGCAGGGCGGGGTCTCGACCGGCCTTTATGCGAGCCTCAACGGCGGCATGGGCTCCAATGACGATCCGGCCGCCGTGGCGCAGAACCGCGCTCGCATGGCGCAGGAGATCGGCATCGCGCCGGAAGCGCTGCTGGCCCTGTGGCAGGTGCATTCGGCCGATCCGGTGCTGGCCACCCAGCCCTGGACCCGCGAGGACGCGCCCAAGGCAGACGCCATAGTCACCACCACGGCGGGCCTCGGCGCGGCGGTGGCGGTGGCCGATTGTGGCCCGATCCTGTTCGCCGATCCCGATGCCCGCGTGGTGGCCGCCGCCCATTCCGGCTGGAAGGGCGCGGTCTCGGGCATCATCGGCGCCACGGTGGCGCTGATGGAGCAGCAGGGGGCGAAGCGGGGCAACATCCGCGCCGTCATCGGCCCGCTCATCCGCCAGCCGAGCTACGAGGTGGGGGAGGATTTCGTTGCCCGCCTCCTTGCCGAGGACAAGGGCTTCGCCCGTTTCTTCGCGCCGGCGGACCGGGCCCACCATGCCCTGTTCGACCTACCGGGCTTCATCCGCCTGCGGCTGGAGCAGGCGGGGGTGGGCTTCATCGAGGACCTGGGCCTTGATACCTATGCGGACGAGGCCCGCTTCTTCTCCTATCGCCGCACCACCCACCGCAGGGAAGCCGATTACGGCCGGCTGATCGCCGCCATCTCCCTGGCCTGAAACCGCCGCCTGAAACCGCCGCCTGACCCTGCCCGGACTGACCGCATGCGCTCCACCGATGCCACCCTTCTCATCGTGCCCGGCTGGCAGGGCTCGGGCCCCGACCACTGGCAGAGCCGGTGGGAGCGCAGCCTGTCCTCCGCCCGCCGGGTGGAGCAGGCGAACTGGGACCGGCCCGACCGGGAGGACTGGCCGCGCCGCCTCGCCGCGGCGGTTGCGGCGGCTGACAAGCCGGTGGTGGTGGTCGCCCATTCCCTCGGCGTGCCGACCCTGCTCCATGCCGCGCCGCTTCTGCCGGTGGGGAAGGTGAGGGGCGCCTTCCTGGTGGCGCCTCCCGATCTTGATGTGGCCGAACTCGACCCGATGGTGGCGAACTTCGGCCCCATGCCGACGGCGCCGCTACCCTTTCCCTCCGTGCTGGTGGCGAGCCGCACCGACCCCTATTGCAGCTACGCGCGGGCGGAGGGGTTCGCCCTCGACTGGGGCTCCGCCCTCGTCGATGCGGGCGATGCCGGCCATATCAATGCGGACGCCGGCTACGGGCCATGGCCGGAAGGCTCCATGCGCCTGCTCGGCCTGCTCCAGTCGCTGAAATAAGGGCGGGGCGGCGATCTTTACCAAAGCTTAGAACTTTCTCGGTGCCTGGACGGGGCCCGTCCGGGGGGCGCCTTCCCTTGAGTTTGCTGGATTTCGCGCTTCCGTTAACCGCGGCTTAACCGTTTTTCTGGACCCGGCCCCCGTTTCCCGCTACGCCTTCGGTGACGCGACAAGCACCGGGAGCCACCATGCGGGGATACGAGGCAGAAGCCGTTCCGGAGGTGCGTGCGCACCGGCCGTTCGTCTTTTCCGCCAGCCGGTCCCGGACCCTGGCACGCGTTGCCGGCCTCTCCCTGTGCATCGCGCTGGGCGCCTGCCAGACCGACGGCTCCGGCATGGCCTCCTCAGGCAATCGCGCCCTCGCCTTCGACACCATCGACGGCCCGCCCCCCGCCACCTTCGACAAGCTGGTGGGCCAGCTCTCCAGCGAGGCGCAGGACCGCAAGGTCGCCGTAGTCTCCCGCAGCACCAGTGCGGCTTATCGCGTGAAGGGTTACCTCGCCCTGCACGTGGACAAGGGCAAGGCCACCGTCTCCTACGCCTGGGACGTGTACGACCAGAACCAGACCCGCGTCGCCCGCGTCGCCGGCGAGGAGCCTGCCGGCAGGGTGAAGGGCGGCCTCACCAACGGCTGGGCGGCCTGCGACGACGCGGTGCTTTCCCGCGTCGCCAACCGCTCCATGGCGAGCCTCGCCGAGACCCTCGGGGTCGGCGGCGCGCCGCAGGCGGTGTCCCAACCGGCGACGGCTGTCGCGGCTTCCGCTCCCGCCGAGGCTCCGGCTGCCGAGTCTCCCGCCGCCGAGCCGGCCCCGCGCGATCCCACGGGTGTGCCCGTCGCCGCGCTCTCTGCGCCTTCCGCAGCCCTGGCATACGCCGGCAACTGACACCGGCGCGCCACAGGCGGCCACATCGCCCGGAAATCCTTTTCCTCCAAGGCTGCGCAGGCCTGCCCCCGCCCTCGCGCGGCGGATTCCTGCCGATCCGGCACGGTACCGGCGCATTCGCCGATGCCTTGGGGCCTTTACAAGATTGTGACGGCCCGCCTATCAGAACGCCTCAAGCTTTCGATCAGCTCCCGGCCGGACCGGGGCGGAGCGACCCATGTCAGCGGAGAACGGTCCCATGAAGCTCGTCGCGGGCAACTCAAACCGCGCGCTCGCTGAAGCCATCGCCGCTTATCTCGCCACCCCGCTGACCAAGGCGGTGGTGCGACGCTTCGCGGACATGGAAATCTTCGTCGAGATCCAGGAAAACGTGCGCGGGCAGGATGTGTTCGTGGTGCAGTCCACGGCCTTTCCGGCGAACGACCACCTGATGGAGCTGCTCATCATCATCGATGCGCTGCGGCGGGCCTCGTCCAAGCGCATCACGGCGGTGCTGCCCTATTTCGGCTACGCCCGGCAGGACCGCAAGCCCGGCCCGCGCACGCCGATCTCCGCCAAGCTGGTGGCCAACCTCATCACCCATGCCGGCGCCGACCGGGTGATGACGCTGGACCTGCATGCAGGCCAGATCCAGGGCTTCTTCGACATCCCCACCGACAATCTCTATTCGGCCCCGGTGATGGTGCGCGACATCAAGGAGCGGTTCGACCTCTCCAACGTCATGGTGGTTTCGCCGGACGTGGGCGGCGTGGTCCGCGCCCGGGCGCTGGCCAAGCGCATCGACGCCCAGCTCGCCATCGTCGACAAGCGCCGCGAGCGCCCCGGCGAGAGCGAGGTGATGAACGTCATCGGCAATGTGGAAGGCCGCTCCTGCATCCTGGTGGACGACATCGTCGATTCGGGTGGCACACTGGTGAACGCGGCCGAGGCGCTGCTGGCCCGCGGCGCCAAGGAAGTGCACGCCTACATCACCCATGGTGTGCTGTCGGGCGGGGCGGTGGCGCGCATCACCGCGTCCAAGCTCAAGGAACTGGTGATCACCGATTCGATCCAGCCCACCGAGGCGGTGCGGGTGGCCCGCAACATCCGCGTGCTCTCCATCGCCACCCTCATCGGCGAGGCCATCGCCCGCACGGCCCACGAAGAATCGGTCTCCAGCCTGTTCGACTGAGGCCAAGGCCAAACTCTGACCAAATCTGGAAGAGCGCGTCTTACCGATCGGCTTGCGATGCAATCCGGTCGGCACGGGCGCGGGCATCCATCCCATTGCCCTCGCTCTCGCCTTCCACCTCGCCACGGCGCTGCAGCCATAGCATCAGCAGCCAGCAGGAGCAGGCCCAGGCCGCGCCCAGGGCCCAGCCGCCGAGCACGTCGGTGGGCCAGTGCACGCCGAGATAGATGCGGCTGATGCCGACGATGACGGTGAGCGCCGCCGCCGAGCCCAGGAAGAATACCTTCACGCGCGTCCGCGCCTGGGTGCGCGCCAGAAGCGCTCCGAGCGTCAGGTAGACCACCGCCGAGAGCATGGCATGGCCGGAGGGAAAGCTCTGGCTGTAGACCGCCATGCCGTGGGGCACGAGGTCCGGCCGGGGGCGGTCGAATCCCCATTTCAGGATCTGCGACAGCGCGGTGCCGCCCGCCACCGAAAGCAGCACCAGCCAGGCCGCATGGCGCTTGCGCGTCATGATGAGGAAGACGGCCACCAGGATGGTGAGCAGGGTGAGCACGCTGGTTCCGCCGAGCGCCGTGAAGTCCCGCATGGCCTCCTCAAGCCACGGCGGACCGATGGGGTCGGACGGGTCGGTGGGGTTGCGCAGGGCGAGGAGGATGCCCCGGTCCAACTGGCCGGTGGCGCCTTCCAGCACCTCGTCGGCCACTTTCACGAAGACATAGAAGGCGGTGGCGACGAAGCCGAGAATGGCCAGGGTCGCCCGTTCCATGCCGCTCACCGAGGCGAGCAGGGGCCCGATGACGGGCACGCTTTCGAGACGGCGCAGGCCGGCGTGGAGGAGGGAGTTTCTGGGGTGCGCGTTCACGCGCAAGGTGTGGCGTGCTTCGGCTGGAGCGTCAACACCTTGTGGCGGGGGATGACGTTTCAGTGACGGGAAGGCTTCGCTGCGGGCGTTCCAGCCCCCGGCGCAAAGAAAAAGGGCGCCGCGCAAGCGACGCCCTTTTTCATTTCGATGCGAAGGCCGTGTCAGGCGGCCTGCTGCTTCGGGCGCACCTCGGCGGTGTAGGAATCCATCAGCTGATGGGTGATGCCCGAGGGAGCGAAGTGCCAGTCGGCGATGGAGCCCACCGGGGTCACCTCAGCGGCGGTGCCGGTGATGAAGCATTCGGTGAAGGCAGACAGCTCCTCCGGCTTGATGTGGCGCTCCACCACCTCCATGCCGTGGCGGCGGGCGATGTCGATCACCGTGCGGCGGGTAAGGCCGTCGAGGAAGCAGTCCGGCGTGGGCGTGTGGATGACGCCGTCCTTCACGAAGAAGACGTTGGCGCCGGTGCACTCGGCCACATAGCCGCGATAGTCGAGCATCAGCGCGTCGGCGAAGCCGCGGCGCTCGGCTCGGTGCTTGGAGATGGTGCAGATCATGTAGAGACCGGCCGCCTTCGCCTTGCAGGGGATGGTGGCGGGATCGGGCCGGCGCCATTCCGAGAGGTCGAGCCTGAGGCCCTTCTGGCGCTGCTCGGGATCGAAATAGCTCGGCCACTCCCACACGCCGATGGCGAGGTGGATGGTGTTCTTCTGGGCGGCGACGCCCATCATCTCGCTGCCACGCCAGGCGACGGGGCGGACGTAGGCATCCACGAGGTTGTTCTTCTCGAGGGTCGCCTTCTTGGCCGCGTCGATCTCGCCGATGGTGTAGGGGATGGTGAAGTCCAGCATCTCGGCGGACAGGCGCAGGCGCTCGGAATGCTCTGCGCTCTTGAAGATCGTGCCGCCGTAGGCGCGCTCGCCCTCGAACACGGTGCTGCCGTAGTGCAGGCCATGGGACAGCACGTGCAGCTTGGCATCGGCCCACGGCACGAACACGCCGTCGTACCAGATCCAGCCGTCACGTTGGTCGAAGGGGACACCCTGCGCGCTCATGATCTCGAACTCCTTTTTCCAACCGCGTCGTCCGCGCGGCTTCTCCCCGCTACAACCGCCGCTTTTCAGCGATGCCGCATGGGGATATCTTTACGCCTGCTCAAGAAGCCGGCAAAGCCACGAAATGATCGAACCTTGTGTAGAGGGTGGGCGACCGATCATTTCGTAGAACTGGCTCTTTAAGTAACGAACAGAACGAAAAAGTCAACATGGCTGACATAAATTCTCTCATGGACCCCGCACCTGCTCACGCTGCCACGGCGGTGGAGGATGGCGCGGCGGCCCTGCCGCTGGTGGATTTCATCGAGCTTTTGTTCTTCGCCTACAGGGACTTTGTCGGCGATCCGGACCAGATCCTGGCGCCCATCGGCTTCGGCCGGGCGCATCATCGCGTTGTCCATTTCGTGAACCGGCACCCCGGCATGCGGGTGACCGACCTGCTCGATATCCTGCGCATCACCAAGCAGAGCCTTGGCCGGGTGCTGCGCGAGCTGGTGGACGAAGGGTTCGTGGAAAGCCGGGCGGGGTCGTCCGACCGCCGCCAGCGCCTCCTGTTTCCCACCGCCAAGGGAGAGGCCCTGGCCCGCCAGTTCGTCGGCCTCCAGAGCCGGCGCATGGCCACGGCGCTGGAGGCGAGCGGGCCGGACGGCCGGGAGGCGGTGCAGCGCTTTCTTCTCGCCATGATCGACCCCGAGGATCGCGCCGCGGTGGAGCGCCTCATCGAACGCGCCGACCGTGCGGCACGGGCCCGGCCGGCGTGACGGCGCGCCGGGTGGTTCCGCCGGACGCCCGAGCGGAGAACCCTGCCGACACCGTGACCGTGATCTGGATTGTGACCTGCGAGCGCCCCCATGTCTGATGCCGCTGCTGCGCCCGCCCCCATGCCCCTCGCCGACGACGCGCCGCATCTTCTTGTGGTGGACGACGACAACCGGATCCGCACCTTGCTGTCGCGCTTCCTCACCGAGCACGGCTACCGGGTGACCACCGCCGCCAATGCCGCCGAGGCGCGCGGGCGGCTGGACGGGCTCGCCTTCGACCTTTTGGTGCTCGACGTGATGATGCCGGGGGAGAGCGGGCTCGATCTTGCCCGCGACCTGCGGCGCTCGTCCGCCGTGCCGATCCTGATGCTCACCGCCCGCTCGGAGACCTCAGACCGCATCACCGGGCTGGAAGCGGGCGTGGACGATTATCTCGCCAAGCCGTTCGAGCCGCGCGAGCTGCTGCTGCGCATCGGCTCCATTCTGAAGCGGGCGCTGCCGCCGGCGCAGAAGGCCATCGAGAGCGTGCGCTTCGGCGAGTTCGCCTTCCACTTGGAGCGGGGCGAACTGACCCGCAACACCGAGATCGTGCGCATTACCGAGCGCGAGCGCGACATGCTGCGCGCGCTCGCGGAAGCGCCGGGCGAGACCGTGCCGCGCCTGGCGCTCGCCGGCGGCGGGGCGGCGAGCGAGCGAGCGGTGGACGTGCAGGTGAACCGCCTGCGCCGCAAGCTGGAGCGGGACCCGGCCAATCCGGTGTTCCTGCAGACGGTGCGCGGCATCGGCTATCGCCTGGTGGTGACGCCTTGAGCGTGGCCGAAAGCGGGCCGTCGGGACTGCGCCTGCTCGGCGGCTGGCTGAGGGACGCCAACACGCGCTTTGCCGCCTGGTTCAACCGGGTGACGCCAAAGGGGCTTTATCCGCGCTCGCTGCTCATCATCGTCACCCCCATGGTGATCCTGCAGTCGGTGGTGGCCTTCGTCTTCATGGAGCGCCACTACAATACCGTCACGCGCCGCCTGTCCGCAGCCGTCAGCCAGGATATCTCGGCGGTGGTGGCGCTCTACGACCTTTTGCCCAAAGACCGGGACTTCACCGAGCTGCGCCGCGTCGCCTGGCGCAACCTTGCCCTGAACGTCACCGTGCTGCCGCCGGACCCGCTGCCGCCGCCGGGGCCTAAGCCCTTCTTCTCGGTGCTCGACAGTTCCCTGTCGCGGGAGATCGGCCGCCGTATCCAGCAGCCGGTGTGGATCGACACGGTGGGGCGCTCCAACCTCATCGAGGTGCGCATCAAGATGGACGACGCGGTTTTGCGCATCTTCGCCCCGCGCAACGCCGCCTATGCCTCCAACTCGCACATCTTCATCCTGTGGATGGTGGGGACATCTCTGGTTTTGTTGACGGTGGCCATCCTGTTCCTGCGCAACCAGATCCGCCCCATCGAGAACCTGGCCGATGCCGCCGAGGCCTTCGGCAAGGGGCGGGACGTGGAGAATTTCCGCCCGCGCGGCGCCCGCGAGGTGCGGCGCGCGGCCATCGCCTTCCTGGAGATGAAGCGGCGCATCGAGCGGCAGATCGAGCAGCGCACCACCATGCTCGCCGGCGTTTCCCACGACATGCGCACCATCCTCACCCGCTTCAAGCTGGAGCTGGCCTTCCTGGGGGAGGGGCCGGAGACCGAGGCGCTGAAGAAGGACGTGGACGAGCTCCAGGGCATGCTGGAGGCCTATCTCGCCTTCGCCCGTGGCGATCCCGGCGAGCAGGCCGTGCTCACCGACATGGCGGCGCTGGTGGAGGACCTGCGCCTCAATGCCGAACGCGACGGCGCCATCGCCGAAGCCAGCTTCATGGGCCCGCCTTTGGTGGAGGTGAAGGGCGACCAGCTTAAGCGCTGCGTGGGCAATCTCGTGAACAATGCGGTGCGCCACGCCTCCCGCGTCGCCATCACCGGCACCCGCGACGCCCGCTGGCTGATGGTGAGCGTGGACGACGACGGGCCGGGCATTCCGGAAGAAAAGCGCGAGGAGGTGTTCCGCCCCTTCCTGCGGCTCGACGATGCGCGCAATCAGGATGACGGCGGCTCGGGCCTCGGCCTCTCCATCGCCCGCGACATCGCCCGCGCCCACGGCGGGGAGGTGATCCTCGCCGACAGTCCCATGGGCGGGCTGCGGGCCACTGTGCGCATCCCGGTGTGAGGCCGGACCGGCCTTGATCGCTCAAGTATTAGGCATGCCTTATTCATGGGCTTGCCATCGCGCCGGGGGTGGTGGTCCTATTCCCGGATGGACGAGACGCCCCCCTTCCGCATCGAGGACATGATCGAGACCCATCCCGGTCTCGCGCTGCTGCGCCTTGCCGCCCTCATCGCCGAGGGCAGCCCCCAGGACGCGCGGGCGGATGAGGACACCCTCGACCTCATGTTCGAGCAGATGGAGGTGGGCGCGCTCGACGCTCTCGACCCCGTCCGCATGTGGCCGGAGCTGGAGCGCGGGCTGATGGCCCCGGCCCCCGCCGCCATGGTGAAGGCCCTGCGCGAATGCGGGGTGCTGGAGATCGTGCTGCCGGAGGTGTCCTCCCTGTTCGGCGTGCCGCACATCACCGATACGGCGGACGAGATCGACCTCGGCGTGCTGATCCTCAATTCCCTGACCGAGGCGGCCCGGCGCAACGCGCCGCTGGAGGTGCGGTTCGCGCTTCTGGTGATGCATGCGGGCAAGTCGGATTCCCCGCGCGAGCACCTGCCGGTGCATTACCGCCACATGGAGCGCGGCCTGCCCCGCATCCACGTCATCTGCGACCGCTTCGCCCTGCCGGACGTGTGCCGCGACCTTGCCCTGCTGGCGCTTCAGGAATGCGAGCGGGTGGGGCGCGTCTCGCCCATCCGCGCCGGTCCGGTGGCCGCCATGCTGGAGCGCACCGGCGCCTTCCGCGATCCGGAGCTGTTCGCCAAGCTGTTGCTGGTCTCCACCTGCGATTACTTCGGCTACGGCGACAAGGTGGGCGACACCCACCCCAAGGTCGACCTCCTCCTCGCCGCCCGCACCGCCTGCGCGGCGGTGGACGCGGAGGGGCTTGAGGGCGACGACCTGGCGACGGCGCGGGCGCAGGCGATTGCCGTGGCGTTCCGGTCGGAGCGCTGGGCGGAGGCTTGAGGGGTGCGGCTGTGCGGACTCCGTCTGAGAGCATAGCGTATCAGCTTAGATCAGTTTAGCTTGGCTTGTTTCGTCTTGCGTATCATAGCTAAATATATTCTTTAATATAATTTCAGTCCAACTGTCTGGTTGTTCATTGTTCAATATCTCTCTCGCGGACAGTATTGCGCCAGTTCCGGTGACTCGTTTCTTTTCGTATCGAACCAACTCCTCCCCATCAACTGTGACTTGAGTATTATTGAGGTCGCACTCTATAACGAAAACAACGGCAAGATGATTTTCTGATCTTGTGCCATCGCGGACCCAAATACATTTTGGATTATTGCCTGCTGGATTTATATCTATCCCGATTTCCTCTTTAACTTCCCGATATAGGCATTGCTTAAGTATATCCATTTTTTGATCGCTGACCAAAAAATTGGAGTCCTCTTCGCGAATGTGCCCACCAAACCAGCCTAGAATTCGCTTTCTCTCGGGAGATTTTGCAGAAACAGCTTTTTCAGATTTTCTTCCAACTATAAATCTCAGTTCCGACTTTTGTTTTATAACGGCAATCGGAATTATCTGAAGTAATGATTTATCTGTTTCGACAGAGTCCCTATCGCTGAACGATAAATGTGATTGTATGGTATTGTTGATTGATTTATATTCGAATACTGTTTCGAGCGATTTTGGCATTTTTTCAATTGGTATGTATCCGACCTTTTCGTCGGCTAGAGCTCTTAATTTGTCGAGTGTTAATTTTGTTATTTCGTATCCAACTTCATCTTGTGTTTTTTTGTCGGTACTCGATGTGGTGACTTGTCGGAACATCATTCCATATTTCGAGAGGCAATCACGGACCGTAGTTCGATAGGAGGCTAGCACATCTTTGCGCATTACACTTCCTTCCTTGCGAGTCAGCAAGTTACGGTATTCCCGCTCGATAGAGGTCTCTGGAGATGCGTCAAATGCAACGACTAGGTCGATCATCATTCGAAAGCGCGGAGACAGAAAAAAGTTTGTAAAACTTTTGTAATCTTCCGATCGAAGTAGGCCATGTTGATTTTGCCACTCAAACCAACATAGTGCATCAAAAAATCCTCTGTCCATTATTATTACATCTATTTTAAGCGCGCTATTTGATATTGTGTCTAGAAGTTGATTGAGTGCGGCGCAGCCTGTCCATACGTTAAAAACGGGATCAAATTTATTCGGAATCGGGCATACGCTTGCTCTTTCAGTTAAGATGCGCGTTCTGAATCCGTTGCGGCGTAGGAAGATGTCGAGCGAATTTAGCGCCGATGTTTTTCCTGCTTTCGGGGATCCTGAAAACTCAATTACAATCGGCCTTCGCGGTCGGACTCTTCGTTTAAGCTCCAATATTTTACCCGCAAGACGTTCTAGTTCAATAATAAGGCGGGTGGTTTCAGCTCTAGCCATCGGACCGACCTCCCGTTTGAATGAGATGAATTCCATCTCTCTCAAAGTATGAAACAATCTTACCGGCAGAGAATCCAGAAAAAAAACCCATCGAAACAAACAAATACATTGACGAACTAGATGCTTTAAAAGGCTCATTAATTGATATAGATAGCGTCAGTCTCCATAGCGAATAAATAACAATTGAAAAAATGCAAGCTGTCGGTATTCTAATTATGAAAAATGCAATAGTAGATATTCTGCTGACGTTGAATTCCGATGGATAAAAATTGTAATCGTTATTAATGCCAGCTTTATATAGTTTCCTTGCGTAAAAAATAGAAGAGCCGCACAAGGATGATGTTATTAAAATTGAAACAATATGATATTCGTCTGGAATATTTATTTCATTTATTTTTACCATTAAGGTAATTAAATAATATAGACCGAGGCAAAGTGTGACAAAATACAATAAAAATAAGGCGACTGCATCGTGGCGGCCGAGGCACATCAGTGATTGGTCTCGATTCAATTTTTCTTCGCTGTCCTGCACTGCGTTCTCCTCGGCGGCCCGAACAGCTGCGTGCTGACCTGCCGTCATGATTTGCGCGACTCATTATCAGATTACAAAGTGTATGATCCCACGCGGTCAAGCTGTTGTTGTGACGATAGCCGTCCCGCTCACCCCTCAAACCGCTCCATGAAACCCACCACGCGCCGGTCCACCCGCACGTCCTGCCCGCGGATCGGCCGCACCAGCGACAGGCCCTCCAAAGACCGCGCCCGCGAGAGGGCCACATAGGCCTGGCCCGGGGCGAAGGCGCCGTCGCCGAAATCGATGCGCACGTCTTCCAGTGTCAGGCCCTGCGCCTTGTGCATGGTCAGCGCCCAGGCGGGGGCGAGGGGAAGCTGGGTGTAGGTGCCCACCACCTGCGCCTCGATGCGGCCGCCCGGCTCGTCCCAGCCGTAGCGGATGCGCTCCCAGGTGAAGGATTCGATCTCCACCACCGGCCCGGCGTCCAGCTTCACCATGGCGGAATTCTCGCCCAGCCCCACCACCGTGCCCACCGAGCCGTTGACCCAGCGCCGGGCCGGATCGTTGCGCAGGGCCATCACCCGCGCGCCGCGCTTCAGCACCAGCCGCTCCGCCACCGGCAGGCGGTCGCCCTCCAGCCCGAACTCGCCCTTCAAAAGGCCGGAGAATTCGCGGCCTGCGTCCGACAGGGTGGCAAGGCCACGGGCGTTGTAGGCATCGGCGCGGGCATTGGTGGGGGTGAGCAGAACGGGAAGGGCGCCGTCGCGATGGGGGCGCACGCAGGCCGCGTTCAGGGCCTCCGCCGCCTCCCGCGCGCCGCGCCCGCGCCGGATGGCGTCCAGCATGGCGATAAAGGCGCGGTCGGTCTGCCTGTGCACATGGGTGAACGGCACGCCGACCGGCTCGCGGTCGGCCAGGGCCTTGGCATTGAAGGCGAAGGGGCCTTCATAGCCCATCCGGCCCAGCATCTCCTGCTCGGCCATGGGCACCACCGGGGGCAGTTGCAGGAAATCGCCCACCAGCACCATCTGCACCCCGCCGAACGGCTCGGAGGTGTCGCGGGCGATGCGCAGCGAAATGTCGATGGCGTCCATGAGGTCGGCGCGGACCATGGACACTTCGTCGATCACCACCCGGTCGAGTTTCTTGAGCAGGCGGCGCACCTGCACCCGCGGCTTCACCTCGTCGGGGTTGAGCAGGCGCGGCGGGATGCCGAAGAAGGAATGGATGGTCTGCCCGCCGGCCTGGAGCGCCGCGACGCCGGTGGGGGCCAGGAACACCTGCCGCCCGCGCGGGGTCTTGCGCAAGGCGTGCAGGAAGGTGGTCTTTCCGGTGCCGGCGCCGCCCAGCACCATGAGGAGCGGGGCGCGGCTGTCGATGGCGGCGAGCGCCCGGCCGGCCGCATCCGTCGCGTCGGGCGCGGCCGGCAAATCGCTCACGACAGGAGGCCGGCCTCGCGGGCGAGGTCGAGGAGGGGACGCTGGGGCCGTGCGCCCATCTGGCCGATGATCTCCCCCGCCGCCAGCGCGCCGAGGCGAAGCGAGGTAGCCGGGTCCAGCCCGCGCGTATAGCCGGTGAGGAAGCCGGCGGCGAAGAGATCGCCGGCACCCGTGGTGTCCACCACCTTTGCCACCGGATGGGCCGGCACGCTCACCACCGCGCCGGAGGTGACGAAGGAGGCGCCCTTCTCCGAGCGCGTCACCACCGCTTCCTTCGCGTCGCGGCGCAGGGCCACGATGGCGGCATCAAAATCGGCGGTCTCGTAGAGCGACTTCAGCTCGCCCTCGTTGCAGAAGACGAGGTCGACCGTGCCGCCCTGGATGAGGTCCCGGAACTCGGCGCGATAGCGGTCCACGCAGAAGGCGTCGGAAAGGGTGAGGGCCACCTTGCGCCCGGCGCCGTGGGCGATCTGGGCGGCGGCAAGGAAGGCGTTCTTGGCGGGCGGCGGGTCCCACAGATAGCCTTCCAGATAGGTGACGGCGGCGCTTTCCACCTCGCCCGCGTGGATGTCGGCGGTGGTGAGGTGCTGGGCGGCACCGAGATAGGTGTTCATGGTGCGCTCGCCGTCCGGCGTCACCAGGATCAGGCAGCGCGCGGTGGCGGGGCCGTCGGTGGCGGCCGTCGTGGCATAGGCGACCCCGGCCGCGCGGATATCGTGGCCAAAGACGGTGCCCAGCGTGTCCGCCTTCACCCGGCCGACGAAGCCGGCGCGCCCGCCGAGGGAGGCGATGCCCGCCGCCGTATTGGCCGCCGAGCCGCCGGAGGCTTCGGTGCCCGGCCCCATGGCGGCGTAGACCTGTTCCGCCCGCGCCTCGTCGATGAGGGCCATGCCGCCCTTGACCATGCCGTGGCGGGCCAGGACATCCTCCTCGGCGCGGGAGAGGACATCGACGATGGCGTTGCCGATGGCGAGAACGTCGAGGGCGCTTGAGGTCACGAGGGGCAATCTCCGCAAAGAATCGGCGGAGCCGTAGCATTGGGCGAGGGGCCGGCGCAATCTTCGCCTTAACCCTGTGTTCGTCCCTGGCGGCTAGGCTGTATAAGGCGGCGTATCTTCCCGTTGCGGCCAAGGCTTTGTTTTTGACACTTTTGTAGCCGTAGAGAACACCGGATCGGGGGCAGTTATCCCGGGGGCGGCGAAGCCGGGCTTCGTTACGCGCGCGTCACCAGAAGTGATGATGCGGCCCGCCCCAAGGATGCTATGGCAGGTAAACCCCTGTGGAATCAGTGCTCGCGCCAGCGTGGAGCAAGAGGGAACATGTCGCGCAGATATTTCGGAACGGACGGTGTGCGCGGGCGCGCCAACGCAACGCTGACGGCCGATCTGGCGCTTCGGGTCGGCATGGCGGCGGGGCTGATCTTCCAGCGGGGCGAATATCGCCACCGCGTGGTCATCGGCAAGGACACCCGCCTGTCCGGCTACATGATCGAGAATGCCCTGGTGGCCGGCTTCACGTCGGTGGGCATGGACGTGCTGCTGCTCGGCCCGGTGCCGACCCCGGCGGTGGGCATGCTCACCCGCTCCATGCGCGCCGACCTCGGCGTGATGATCTCCGCCTCGCATAATCCATTCGACGACAATGGCATCAAGCTGTTCGGCCCCGACGGCTTCAAGCTCTCCGACGAGGTGGAGCGGGAGATCGAGGAGCTGATCGACGAGGACATGGCCAAGCGCCTCGCCAAGCCCGCCGAGATCGGCCGGGCCAAGCGGCTGGAAGGCGTGCACGCCCGCTATATCGAATATGCCAAGCGCACCCTGCCGCGGGACCAGACCTTCGACGGTATCCGCGTGGTGGTGGATTGCGCCAATGGCGCCGGCTACAAGGTCGCCCCCGAAGCTCTGTGGGAGCTGGGGGCGGACGTGGTCTCCATCGGCGTCGAGCCCGATGGCATGAACATCAACCGCGACGTGGGCTCCACCTCGCCCGCCGCGCTCTCCGCCAAGGTGCGGGAAGTGCGCGCGGATATCGGCATCGCCCTCGACGGCGACGCCGACCGGGTGATCATCGTGGACGAGAAGGGCCACGTGGTGGACGGCGACCAGCTGATGGCGGTGGTGGCCGAGAGCTTCAAGGAAGACGGCCGCCTCGCCCGCAGCGGTCTGGTGGCCACCGTCATGTCCAATCTGGGCCTGGAGCGGCATCTGGCGGGGGAGGGCATCTCGCTCGCCCGCACCGCCGTGGGCGACCGCTATGTGCTCGAGCGCATGCGCGCGGACGGCTACAATGTGGGCGGCGAGCAGTCCGGCCACATCATCCTGTCGGACTATTCCACCACCGGGGACGGCCTCGTGGCCGCGCTGCAGGTTCTCGCCGTGGTGGCGCGCCGGGGCAAGCCGGTGTCCGAGGTGTGCCATCGCTTCGATCCGCTGCCGCAGATCCTCAAGAACGTGCGCTATGCCAGCGGCCGGCCGCTGGAGGACGAGAAGGTGAAGATCGTGATCGCCGATGCGGAGCGCCGCCTCGCCAATCACGGCCGCCTGCTCATCCGCCCCTCGGGCACCGAGCCGGTCATTCGCGTGATGGGTGAGGGCGACGATCGCGACCTGGTGGAGAACGTGGTCGACGACGTCATCGACGTGCTCCAGAAGGTCGCCGCCTGAGCGCGGCTTAACCGTTCGTCAGGGTTAATCCGGCCTTAAAGCTTGCCGTGCGAGGGTCTGCGAAAGCAGATCTTGGCACGGGTTCAAGCGATGGTGCGGTTTTGGAGTGCGGGGCGTTGTGGTTTCGCCGGCGCGGCGGCGATGGTCTTCCTGTCAGCCGGAACGGTGGCGCAGGCGGCTGATCCGGAGGCCGCCGACATGCTGGCCAAGCTCGGCCGCCCCGGCGATTTCTCCCTCGCCCCGCCCGAGGTGTCCGACGATGCCCCCTCCGGCTGGTACATGCGGGCGGATGCCGGCTATGTGGCCTCCACTGGTGGCCGCGTCACCAGTGCCGGTGTCCCTGCGGTGGGTGATCTTTCTGGCTCGGGCTGGTCGGTGGGCGGTGGAATTGGATACCGCTTCCTGCCGGTGCTGCGCGGCGAGGTGAGCCTCGACTATCTCGATCTCGGCACGGCCCGGAACGGCATCGCCCATATGTCGTCCAACGCGACGGTGGCGCTGGCGAGCCTGTACTGGGACGTGATCACCGTCGCCGGCTTCACGCCCTATCTCAGCGCCGGCGCCGGCTTTTCCATCAATTCGCTCGATGTGGCCCCGGCGGCCTTTGGCCCGGCGGTGAACGACTGGCAGTTTGTGTGGTCGGCGGGGGCGGGGGTGTCCTACGCGCTCAGCTCCGACCTCAGCCTGGATGTGAGCTACCGCTACCTGGACCTCGGTTCGCCGTCGTCTGCGGGGGTGTTCGCGGTGAGCGATGCCATTGCCCACCAGTTGCGCTTCGGTGTGCGCTACATGCTGAAGTGACGGCCCCGATCGCCCCGAACGGGCTGCGCCGTCAGCGGTTGCGTCCGCGGCGCGCCATGAGCCAGCGGATGCGGTCGGCCAGTTGCTGGGGCTGGTACGGCTTGTCGACGGCCGGGCCGTCCTCGCACAGGTCGGTGGCCTGGGCGGCGGCCATGGCGGGCGAGCCGGCCAGCACCACGTCTATGTGGGGATAGGTCTCCCGCAGCCAGCGCGCCAGCGCGAAGCCTTCCCGGTCACCGGTCGCGGCAGCATCAGCGAGCACAATGTCGATGCCCTCGGCTTCCACATCCAGGATCAGGCCGGCTTCCTCGCCGGTTGCCGCCTCCAGCACCCGGTAGCCGCAGCCGCGCAGGTAGTCGGCAATGACGTGGCGCACGAGGATGTCGGTCTCCACCACCAGGATTGTCGGGGCGGGCTGACGTGCTTCGGCTTGCGGCATCAGGAGGCCTCGTTGGCGAACTGGGCTTGGATGAGCTGGATCACGGTTTCCACGCTGTAGGGCTTGGCGAGGAAGGGCGCGACCAGGGCCGCGACCGAACCGTCCAGATGTCCGGAGGTGAGGATGACCGCCAGGCCGGGGCGCTCCGCCTTCAGCATGCGGGCCAGCTCGTAGCCATCCAGCGTGCCTTCGGTGCGCACGTCGGTGAACACAACGTCTACATGCAGGCCGGCGACGATGGCATCATAGGCCTCTTGCGCCGAGGCCGCCTCGATGACGGTGAGGCCGGCATCCCGCAACTCGCCCGCTGTGACCAGCCTGACGAGGGCATCGTCCTCGACCAGCAACACCGTTCGTGCGGCTGCGACCGTACTTGGCGCGAGACGTTCAGCTGACATGATCCGATTATTCTTCCGGCGCGGCTTCGAATCTGAGAACGCCACGGTTGCGCTCTGGTTCCGCCGGCCGTCGACGCGCGGCGCACAAAATCAGGAAAGCCGATGCCCGCCATCCCAACTTTCGATTGGCCGGGGGCCGTCGGGCCGGTGACAGTGCGCCAGATGGTCCAAATTCGCTCGCCAAACTCGCCTTTCAGAAAACAGGACACCAGCGGTGGCAACCACGATCTTCTTCATCAACGGGCCGAACGCGAACCTCTATGGCCTCGACCCGTCCGGCACCTATGGCAGCGAGAGCTTCCCGGCCATCGAGGCGCGCTGCCAGGCCCATGCGGCAGGACTGGGTGTCACCCTCGATTTCCGCCAGTCCAACCATGAGGGCGTGATGGTGGACTGGATCCAGGAGGCGCGGGCGAAGGCGGACGCCATCGTCATCAACGCGGCGGGTCTCACCTATACGTCCATCGCCATCCTCGACGCGCTGCTGGCCTTCCCCAAACCCATCATCGAGGCGCACATGAGCAATGTGTACCGGCGCGAGCCGTTCCGGCACCATTCATTCGTCTCCAAGGCGGCGACGGGGATCGTGGCGGGGCTCGGCGCGCTGGGCTACGAACTCGCCATCAGCGCGGCGGCGAAGCTGGCGCAGGCGGAAGGGGCGCAGAAGTGAACGAGCAGGCGAGCGGGGCGCTGGTGTTCTACAGCGCCGTGGACATCGGCCAGGACTGGAAGAGCGCCCTTCAGGCCGCCCATCCCGGCCTCGACGTGCGGATCGCGCGGGCGGGGGACGGCCATGTGGAGGGCGATCCGGAGGAGGTGCGCTATGCGCTGGTTTGGAAGCCGCCCCACGGCTTCTTCGCGCGCTTCCCCAACCTGAAGCTCGTCATCAATCTCGGCGCCGGGGTGGATGCCCTGGTGGCGCGGGATGACCTGCCGGACGTGCCGGTCACCCGTCTCAGCGACCCCAACATGTCGCAGATGATGGCGTCGTTCGTGCTGTTCTGCGTGCTGCGCCACGCCCGCGACATCCCCACCTTCGAGCGGGCGCAGCGCGAGGGGCGCTGGCACTATGTGCATCCGCGCACGGCGGCCGAGATCCGCGTGGGCGTGCTGGGCCTCGGGGACCTGGGCGCGGCGGCTGCGCTGGAACTGGCACGGCACGGCTTTGACGTGCGGGGATGGTCGCGCACTCCCAAGGCGCTGGAGGGCGTTTCGTGCTTCCACGGCCTTGAAGCACTGCCCGGCTTTCTCGCAGGCAGCGAAATCGTGGTGGTGATGCTGCCGCTGACGCCTGAGACGCGCGGGCTCATGAACGCCGAGCGCCTCGCGCATCTGCCCAGGGGCGCCAAGTTCATCAATGTGGCCAGGGGGCCGGTGGTGGACGAGGCGGCGCTGATCGCGGCGCTGCGCTCAGGCCACATCGCTGAGGCCACCCTCGACGTGTTCGAGGTGGAGCCGCTGCCTGTCGGAAGCCCGCTCTGGGCCATGGACAACGTGCTGGTGACGCCGCACCTCGCCTCCATCGCCATCCCGCGCACCGCCGCGCCCCAGATCGTGGAGAATATCCGCCGCATCGAGGCGGGCGAGCCCGTCCTGAACCAGGTGGACCCCAGACGCGGGTATTGAAGGCGCGAGGGGAGGCGTCCCCTCGCGCTGCCGGCGGTCCACTCAGCGCTTGGCGATGACCTCTGCGGCGCGCTCGTGGGGCGCCACCGCCTCGGGGGTCACGGCATCGCCGAAATCGTCCATCTCGTAGAGCGGGCGGATCTCGATCTCGCTGGGGCCGGGCATGGGGTTGGGGCAGCGCTTCACCCAGGCCACCGCCTCCTCCATGTCCTTGACCTCCCATAGCCAAAAGCCGGCGATCAGCTCCTTGGTCGCGGCGAAGGGGCCGTCCATGACCATGCGGCCCGGGCCGTCGAAGGCGATGCGCTTGCCATGGGACGACGGCTTCAGGCCGTCGCCGGACAGCATGATGCCCGCATTGGCCAACTCCTCGTTAAACCGGCCCATGGCCTCCAGCAATTCGGACGAGGGCATGAGGCCCGCCTCGCTGTCGGCCGTCGCCTTCACGATCACCATCACGCGCATATCGCTCTCCCTGGTTTGCGCTGGCCGTGGCGGCCGGCATCCCCCCAAGGACGAATGCCGGCGGGCGTTCCGACATCCCTTGGGACATTTACGCCAGGTGGTCGCGGCTCCGCTCATCCATGTCCGGCGCGATGGAGCCGGGGGCGAACATGCCGCCGGGGGAGAAGGCATCCGAAAGAAAGCGGGCGAAGACCTCCACCGCCGGGCGCATGGGCTGGCGGCGCAGGGTGAGGCGCATCACCTTCACCGGCGGCAGGCGCTCCTTTAGCGGCCGCACCGCCACCCGGCTGCCGTCATAGGCCATGGTGGTGCGCGGCGAGGCATTGTGCAGCGTGTAGCCGCGCTTCTGCCCCACCAGACCCCGGATCAGCTCATAGGAGCGCGAGCGATAGGCGATGCGCGGGGTGATGCCGGCGGCATCGAACAGGGAGAAGAAATAGTCGCGGGTGTGGGGCAGGTCGTAGAGCAGGAAGGGCTCGTCCGCCACGTCCTGCAGCGAGACCACGCTCTTGCCCGCCAAAGGATGATCGGCCGCCACCACCAGCAGCGGCGGCAGGTCGATGAGCAGTTCACCTGACAATTCCTCGGGCACCGCGTAGCCGTAGGACACGGCGATCTCCAGCCGGCCGGAGAGCAGGCCGTCGAGAATCTCCCGCTGGTCACCTTCCTCCAGCTTCACCGTGATGCCCGGCTGGACCTCGGCGAAGCGCGCCAGCAGCGCCGGCATGAAGCGAGGGGCGATGGTGAGGAAGCAGCCGAGCGCGATTTCCCCCCTTAGGCTGTCCCCCAGCGCCTCGGCGGTCTGGGCGAAGTCGCGGGCGTGGGCGAGAAGATGGCGCGCCTCGTTCACATAGCGCTGCCCGGCGGAGGTGAGCGAGATGCCTCGCGCATGGTGGCGGACGAACAGTTGCAGCTTGAGGTCCGCTTCGGTCTGGGCGATGGCGGCGGAGATGGAGGGCTGGGACACGTTGAGCTGGCGTGCCGCCTCGGTGACGTTGCCGCAAT
This sequence comes from Xanthobacter versatilis, assembly GCF_043193975.1. Taxonomy (NCBI): domain Bacteria; kingdom Pseudomonadati; phylum Pseudomonadota; class Alphaproteobacteria; order Hyphomicrobiales; family Xanthobacteraceae; genus Xanthobacter; species Xanthobacter versatilis. The sequence goes on from NZ_JBAFVB010000011.1 coordinate 104,435, forward strand.
CGGCCGCGGCCACCACGTAGCGCAGGGCGCGCAGGGACACGTTCATGGCCGGCGGGCTTCCGGCCGAGCCAGAGCGCTGGACAGAAACGACAATTTCGAAGGCGGGCAGGGGGCGGACACGACCACGTCGACAGGGCTCCAATGATGACCCCACTCTGACGCATTGATCTGGATCATAAAAGCCGATCTTTTCGCCTCAGAGAAAATATTTTATCGATCCCGGCGCCGGCCCCACACTCTGCACCAATCCTAGGCATGACCAATTCGGGAGCAGGCGCGAGATGATCAGGACCGGAGCCGCCTACAAGGACGGCCTGCGCGACGGGCGCGAGATCTGGATCGACGGCGAGCGGGTGAAGGATGTCACCACGCACGCCGCCTTCAAGCCCATCGTGGACATCAAGGCGCGCATGTACGACCTCCACCACGAGGAGGCCACCGCCCCGGCCCTGACCTATGTGGAAGACAATGCGGTGCATTCCATCTTCCACCAGCCGCCCACCACGCAGGACCACTGGCACGCCAAGCGGCAGGGCGTGGACATCCTTTTGAAGGACGTGGGCGGGGTGGTCACCCGCGTCGGCGACGAGACCATCGGCGAGATGTGGTCGCTGCAGGACGGCCGCGACATGCTGGCGGCCATCGACCCGCGCTTTGCCGCCAACATCGACAACCACATCAAGCGCGTGGTGGAGGAAGACCCCTTCCACGTCTCCGCCAACACCGATCCCAAGGGCGACCGTTCCCGCCACATCTCCGAGCGCGACCCGGACATGATGGTGCATGTCACCAAGGAGACGGATGCCGGCATCATCATCCGCGGCGCCAAGTACGAGACTGCCGCCGCCTATGCGGACCAGGCCTATCTCAAGCCCACCGTGGGCGCCTGGACCGACGAGAAGGAAAGCGACTACGCGCTCGGCTGCATCGTGAAGATGGGCGCGCCGGGGGTGAAGCACATCTGCCGTTCGGGCTTCGCCGGCCGTACCAACCCGGCCGACTATCCTCTCGCCAATCGCTATGACGAGGTGGATACGCTGGTGATCTTCGACGACGTTCTCATCCCCTGGGAGGACGTGTTCTTCTATCGCTACACCAAGGCGGCCCAGTTCGTGCGCGGCACGCTGCACCGCTACTCGGCCTATCCTTACGTGCTGCGCCTGCTCTACGTGGCCGACATGATGATCGGCGCGGCGCTGTGGAACGCCAAGCAGACCGGCCTCGACAAGCTGCAGTCAGTGCAGGAAAAGCTGGCGGACCTTGCGGTGTATCGCGAGGGCATCAACGCCCACCTCACCGCCTCCATCGCGCTGGCCGAGAAGAGCCCGGCGGGGCTGCTCATGCCCAACCAGTCCATCCTCTATGCCGGCCGCGTGCTCGCCTGCTCGCAGCTTCCGGCCATGATGCACGCCACCCGCGAGCTGATCGGCGGGCAGATCTGCGTGACGCCGAACGTGGCGGCGTTCGAGGCCGAGGGCACCTCGGATTGGCTGAAGAAGTTCTACACCCTCAACGACAATTGGGAATCGGAGGACCGCCGCAAGCTGCTCGCCTTCGCCCGCGATCTCGTCTCCTCCGATTATGCCGGCCACCGCCTCGCCTTCGTGCAGTTCGCGCAGGCGCCGCACTTCAACCACCTGGCTGCCGTCTACAAGAGCTTCGATTTCGAGGGACCGCTGGACTTCGTGCGCAAGACCGCCGGCCTCTCCGACCAGGTGAAGGGCTCGCTGAAATGAGCGGCGCCCCGGCCACCATCGATCCGGCCCTGTTCCGCGAGGCCATGCGGCGCATGGCGTCGGGCGTGGCGGTGATCGTCACCGACGGGCCGGCGGGGCGGGCGGGCCTCACCGTCTCCTCGCTGGCCTCTTTGTGCATGGAGCCACCCTCGGTCATCCTTTGCATCCATGAGAAGAGCGCGGCGCTGGCGACCATCGAGGCCAACGGCGTGTTCGTCGCCAACGTGCTCGCCCATCACCAGTCGCGGGTCGCCGACGCCTTTGCCGGCCAGATCCCCGAGCTGCGCGAGGACCGCTTCGCTGCCGCCCGCTGGGACGTGGCGGCGAGCGGCGCGCCGGTGCTCGCCGACGCGCTCATGAGCTTCGATTGCCGGCTCGCCGCCCACCATGCCTATGGCACCCACCGCATCGTGGTGGGTGAGGTGACCGCGGTCCACGGCATCGAGGCCGAAGCCGAGCCGCTGCTCTATGCCAACCGCGCCTACCGGCGCCTCTCCGCTGCATAAGGGTTTGATCGTGCCCACCCACACCCGCATCCGCCCGTTCAACACCAAGCAGGCCTATCCCGAGCAGAAGCTCGACAATGACGTATGCATGGCCGTGCGCGCCGGCAACACGGTCTATTTGCGCGGCCAGACCGCGATGGATCTCGACGGCAACATCATCGGCGTGGGCGACGCCGCGGCCCAGGCCGAGAACGCCATGGCCTGCGCCAAGGTGTTGCTGGAAGAGGCCGGCTCCAGGCTCGAGGACGTGGTGAAGATCGTCATCTACATCACCGACCGGGCCTATCGCGAACCGGTCTACCGCGTGGTGGGCGCCTGGCTGAAGGGGGTCTATCCGGTCTCCACCGGCCTCATCGTGCAGGGCCTCGCCAAGCCGGAATATCTGATGGAGATCGACATCATCGCCGAGATCCCCGCCGAGCGGGCGTGACGGCGCAGGGGTACCGGCCACGCGCGCGGCCCGTCGTGGCGGCGCGCTGCGGCATGTGGATGACGCGCTCCGAATGACGTCATCCCCCGGCTTGGCGGAGGGAATTCCTTCCGCGGCCGGGTCGCGGCTCCGGACCAGCCGGGGCAGGGCGTGGTGAAAGATCGGGTTTCGCATCCTCGCCCCGGCATCGGTGCGGGGGATGACTGCGTTAAATGAAGTATTTATGCGTTCAAGCGCCTCTAAAATACTTCAAAACGGCAATTTTCCTGTTTCTTTCCTGCGCCTCTCTACGTACATTTACGTAAATGTCTCGCGCCGGATGGCGCAGGGCGGGTTCCTAAAATCAACCGCCGCAAAGGCGGATCCAGAGGAGAACACGGATGAAAGGCAAGTTCCTTGCCCTCGGCCTCGCGCTGGCCGCCCTCGCGGCGGGTCCGGCGAGCGCCGCGGAAAAGCTGGTGGTGAGCACGTGGGGCGGCAGCTTCCGTGACCTCATCGCCGACACCATCGCCAAGAAGTTCACCGCCGAAACCGGCGTGGAGGTGGAATACATCACCGGCGGCACCATCGACCGGCTGAACAAGGCGAAGCTCGCCAAGGGGGCGCCCGAAAGCGACGTCACTTTCACCACGGCGCACGTGGGCTGGCTCTATGCCACCGACGACCTGTTCGAGACGCTGGATCTGGCCAAGATCCCCAATGCGTCGAAGCTGGTGCCGCAGGCCAAGGTGAGCCCCTATCACATCGGCGCCTGGGCCTATGTCTACACCATCGGCTACCGGCCCGACCTGACGCCGAAGAACATCACCTTCTCGTCCTGGGCCGACCTGTGGAACCCCGAGCTGAAGGGCATGATCGCGGCCCCCGATTTCGACCCCAGCCACATCATCGCGGTGTCCGCGCTGCTGGCCGGCGGCTCGCCTGCCGACTGGCAGAAGGGCGAGCAGAAGCTCTTGGCGCTGAAGCCGAATTTCAAGGCCTTCTACACCAACGACGCCAATTCCCAGCAGCTCATCGCCACCGGTGAAACGCCGGTCCAGATCATGCTGTCGATGAATGCCTATTACATGATCGCGCAGGGCGTTCCGATCAAGCTGGTGATCCCGAAGGAAGGCGGCGTGCTCGGCATCGACACCATGGCCATCATGAAGGGCTCCAGGAAGCAGGAGCTGGCGCAGAAATTCATCAACACGGCGCTTGATCCCGAGGTGCAGGGCCAGATCGCCGAGCTGAAGAAGGGCTCGCCCACCGTGCTGGGGGCCAAGGTGAGCGCCGAGACGGCCAAGCTTCCCGGCGTCTTCACCACCGCCGAGCAGTGGGAGAAGGAGACCATCATCATCGACCACAAGCTGCGCGCGGAGAAGACCGCCGAGTGGCGCAAGTGGTTCTCCGAGAACATGATCGCCAAGTAGAGCGGGGTCACCAAGTCGTCGTCGACATTTTCCGGTCATGGCGGGCGCGGTTCGGCGTCCGCCCGCGATGTGAGGCGGACGCCTGGCCCCCAGACTGCCCTGACCGGTGGTCGGGCATCGCATCACCGCGGAGGGGAGGGTGGGTCCCCTGCCCACTCTCCCCTCCGCCCCGGCCGGGACGCCGGGACGGCTCAAGAATGGTCGAATGGCATGAACAAGCGCCCTTTCCTTGCCCTGTTCGTCACCCCCGCCGTGCTGGCGGCCCTCGCCTCGGCGGCGGCGCTGGCGGCGATCCTGCAGTACGCGTTCCGCGCCTACGTGCCGGGATCGCTCGATCCGGGCGGCTTCTCGCTGGCGAATTTCGAGGCGCTGCTGCGCCCGCTCTATGCGCAGGTGTTCGTGCAGACCGTGTGGATCTGCCTGCTCACCGCCTTCATCACCCTTGTGGTGGCCTATCCGCTGGCCTTCGCGCTGGTGCGCACGCGCAACGTGGCGCTGAAGTCGTTCCTGCTCATCACGGCGGTGACGCCGCTGTTCCTCGGCGAAGTGGTGCGGACTTATTCCTGGATCATCGTTCTGGGGAACACCGGCTTCATCAATTCCATCCTCATGGGCCTCGGCCTCGTGGAACGGCCGGTGCAGATGATGTTCACCACCTTCGGCGTGGTGGTGGCGCTGGTGCACGTGACCCTGCCGGTGATGGTCATCATGCTCGCCGCCGCGCTCTCCCACATCGACGTGGACTACGAGAAGGCGGCCACCTCGCTCGGCGCCGGGCCGGTGAAGGCGTTCCTCACGGTGACGCTGCCGCTCTCCATGCCGGGCGTGGTGGCGGGCGTCTCCACCGCCTTCGCCTGGACCTTTTCCGCCTTCGCAACGCCGCAGATGATCGGCGGCGGACGGGTGAGCATGATCTCGACCCTCGTCTATCAGCTGGGCTTTGCCTCCTTCAATTTCCCGTTCGCGGCGGCGCTGTCCATCACCGGCATCGCGCTCACCTTCGCGGTGCTGGCCATGGCGAAGCAGGCCATCCGCCCGCTGGAAAAGATCGGAGCCCACTGATGCGCCGCCGTCTGATCCCCGCGCGCGTGGGCGAGCGCATCCTGAAGGTCGCCGGCTGGAGCGTGGTGGCGCTCATCGTCGCCTTCATCATCCTGCCGGCGGTGGTGGTGGCCATCTCGGCCTTCAACGACCGCGCCATCCTTACCTTCCCGCCGCAGTCGTGGTCGCTGCGCTGGTTCCGGCGCGCCTTCACCTATCGCGATTTCGCCGTGGGCTTCCAGAACGGTCTCATCATCACCGCGTTCGCCTCCTCCATCGCGCTGGTGGTGGGGGCGGGCTTCGCCTTCGCCATCGACCGCTACAGCTTTCGCGGCAAGAGGACGCTGGAGGCCATGCTGACCTCGCCGCTGGTGATCCCCCATTTCACCATCGGCCTCGGCTTCCTCATCCTCGCCGCGCAGGTGCATGCCACGCGCACCTTCGCCCTCGTCATCGTGTGCCACGTGGTGCTGGTGCTGCCCTTTGTCATGCGCTCGGTCTATGTGTCCCTGCGCAATCTCGACGGACGGCTGGAACTGGCCGCCGCGAGCCTCGGTGCCAGGCCCGGCATGGCATTGTGGACGGTGACGCTGCCGCTCCTCATCCCCGGCCTGTTCTCGGGCTGGCTGTTCGCGGCCATCCTGTCCTTCAACGAATTCACCGCCTCGCTGTTCGTCACCGCCCAGGCGACCCAGACCCTGCCGGTGGCCATGTATAATTATGTCCGCGAATATGCCGACCCGACGCTCGCGGCGCTCTCCGTCATCTACATCGTGGTGACGGCGGGCCTCCTCACCCTCGCCAACCAGTTTCTCGGCCTCGGAAAGGTGCTGAACGTTGAGCATGCCCGCTGAACGCCGCGATCCGCAGGAGCGCGCCTTTATGTCCTCAATTCCGCCTGACGCGGCGTCCCGGACCCGCCCGGTGGGCGTCCAGATCGACGGTGTCACCAAGCGCTTCGGCGACGCCACCGCGCTGCATGAGGCGTGGCTGAAGATCGGCCAGGGCGAGTTCATGACGCTGCTCGGCCCGTCCGGCTGCGGCAAGACCACCCTTTTGAACCTCATCGCCGGCTTCCTGGAGGCGGACGGCGGCGAGATCTTCGTCTCCGGCAGCCTGATGACCGAGACGCCGCCCTATGATCGCGAGATCGGCGTGGTGTTCCAGAACTACGCGCTGTTCCCGCATATGAGCGTGGCGAAGAACGTGGGCTATGGCCTGCGCATGCGCGGCGTGCCGAAACGGGAAATCGAGCAGCGGGTGGCCGAGGCGCTGGCGCTGGTGAAGCTTGCCGCCTTCGGCGACCGCAAGCCGCGGCAGCTCTCCGGCGGCCAGCAGCAGCGCGTGGCGCTCGCCCGCGCCCTCGTCATCCGCCCCAAGGTGCTGCTGCTGGACGAGCCGTTCTCGGCCCTCGACAAGAATTTGCGCGGCTCCATGCAGGTGGAGCTGAAGGAGATCCAGAGGACGCTCGGGGTCACCACCATCTTCGTCACCCACGACCAGAGCGAGGCGCTGTCCATGTCGGACCGCATCGCGGTGATGTCGGACGGGCGCATCCGCCAGGTGGGCACGCCGGACGAAATCTATCGCCGGCCGCTCGACCCCTTCGTCGCCGCCTTCGTGGGCGATGTGAACGTGCTGCCGGCGCGGCTTGAACGCCGGCTCGGGGACATGGCCACCGTCGTCCTGGGCGAGGCCCGGGTGCAGGTGCGCGCGCAGACCCTGGACGGCCTTGCGCCGGGCGCTGCCGTGGACCTGTTCGTGCGGCCGGACGCCATGCGGTTTGCCGAAGCCGAGGGCGTGCTGTCCGGCACGGTGGCGACCCATGTCTACCAGGGCTCCCACGTGGACGTGCTGGTGGATGTGCCGGCTGCGAAGGGCGGACGCGTCATCGTGCGCGTGCCCGGCCATGAGGCCCCGGGCCGCTGGCCGGCGGGCGCCCGCGTCACCCTCGATTTCGCCGCGGGCGACGCCGTGGCCTTCGCCTCCGATGCGAAGTGACGTGTACGGTGGGGGGCTGGAACTCGTGCCGCAATTCAAAGGCGGCGCTGTTGCAACCACCCCCGTCATGGCCGGGCTTGTCCCGGGCATCCACGCCGACCCGCTTGCGGCGCTGTGCGAAAGCCGTTCCCGGCCTTGCCGCGTGGATGGCCGGGACAAGCCCGGCCATGACGGTTCCGAAGAAACGAAATGGACCTCAACAGCTGATCCGCACGAACCTTCAAGCGGGTTGATGGAACGCAAGATCCTAGAAGGCGGGCGCCGTGGCCGGCGCTCGGGCGCGGCTCTCGAAGGCGGCCTGCTCGGGAGCGTAGCGATCCCACAGGGCGCGCAGGGCGCCGATGGGGGCCTCGTCCCAGTCCACCCGCAGGTCCACCACCGGCCAGTCATAGGTGCGCGCCACGTGAAGGCCCGCCGAATGCTCGTCCCCGGTCTCGCCGCCGGCTTCGAGCCCGGCTTCCAGGCCCCGCAGCAGCCGCTCGGCCAGCGGCAGGGCGGGGTCGGCGAGGAAGGCATCGCGCATGGCCGCCGGCACGCCGTCATGGGTGAGGAGATTGCCGAGCGCGATGCAGCCGGGCCCTTCCGCCACCCCGGCGATGGGCAGGGCCTCGGCCCCCGAATGCCACGCCACCTGCCCGTAGCGGTCGATGACGCTGGCCTGCCGGAAGGCGGGCTCCGGCGTTCCGGCCAGCAGGGTCGTAAGCACGCCGCCGGCGCCGAGGCCCTGCCGCAGCAGCGCGAGGCCCGCAGGCCCCAGCGCCGGGTCGGTGACGTTCTGGGTGGTCACGAGCCCGAGCGGGCTCACCCAGGCGCAGCGGCTGGCGACGCAGATGCTGGACGAGGTGATGGCGATGCCGAAGGCCCCGGTTTGCGGGCAGCGCGCGGCGATGGAATAGGTCATTCCCGTCTCCTTTTCAGTAATTTTCTAGCGAGGCGGCCATGAGCAGGCAAGTATCATCCGAAGAAATACTTGAAAAACTCATCTCAATTTCTTCAATTACAGATACGCCCAATGAGGAGGTGGTCGCCGCCATCGCGGCCATCGCCGCCCCCTTCGCCCGCGTGCGCCGCCTGCCCAACGCCGGCGGGGAGAAAACCGCGCTGCTGATTTCCATCGGGCCGGAGGACCGCCCCGGCATCGTGCTCTCCGCCCACACCGATGTGGTGGCGGTGGAGGGGCAGCCTTGGACCAGCAATCCCTTCCGCCTCGACGCGCGCGATGGCCGGCTTTACGGGCGCGGCACGTCCGACATGAAGGGCTTCGTCGCCTGCGTCCTCGCGGCGCTACCCGCCTTCGCCGCCGCCGATCCGAAGACTCCCGTGCATGTGGCCCTCTCCTATGACGAGGAGATCGGCTGCAAGGGCGCGGGCGATCTCGTGGCGGCGGTGGCGGCCCTGCCGGCGCGCCCGCTCATGTGCATCGTCGGCGAGCCTACGGCCATGAAGGTGAAGCGCGCCCACAAGGGCAAGACCGGCTGGCGCGCCACGGCGCTGGGCCGTACCGGCCATTCGGCCCTGCCGCACCAGGCGGCGAACGCGGTGACGGCGCTGGCCCGCCTCGCCGCCCGGCTCGCGGATCTGGCGGACGAGTTGAAGACCGGCGCGCAGGACCGCGCCTTCGATCCGCCCTATGCCACGCTCCACATCGGCTCCCTCCATGGCGGCGGGGCGCTCAACGTGGTGCCGGACCGGGCGGTGATGGAATTCGAGCTGCGCACCATTCCCGGCAGCGACACCAACACCCTGTTCCGCCGCATCGAGGCGCTGGTGCAGGAGGCGCGCGCGGTCCTGAAGGCGCAAGCGCCCGAGGCCGATCTGCTACTGGAGGAGCTGTCCACCTATCCCGCCCTCGCCACTGCCTCCGACGCGCCGGAGGCCGCTGCCGTGGCGCGGCTCACCGGCGACAATGGCGTGCCGGGCACCATCGCCTTCGGCACCGAGGCCGGGCTCTATGCGCAGGCCGGCATCCCCACCCTCGTCTGCGGCCCCGGCGACATCGCCCGCGCCCACAAGGCGGACGAATGGATCGGCCGCGACGAGCTGGCCCAGTGCGATGCCATGCTGGCGAGACTCGCTGATATCATCCGCCGTCCGGCGGCCGACTGGATCAATGACCAACCGCGCCGCACCTGAGCCGGGACGCAAGACTGAGAGGCCGTTCATGTCGACAGAGAAAGCCGCCTTCACCCGTCCGGCCGCCCGCCTTACCCATGCCGGCGCGCTGGTCGCGCTCACTGCGGCGGTGGCGAAGGCGGAGGCCATGGGCGTGCCGCAGAACATCTCCATCGTGGACGAGGGCGGCAATCTCCTCGCCTTCGTGCGCATGGACGGGGCCAAGCTGCTGTCGCGGGAGACCTCCATGTCGAAGGCCATCAGCGCCGCCTCCCACCGCCAGCCCACCAGCCGGCTCGATCCCGCTCTGGAGCTGAAGCTCGCCATCGCCGCCGGCGGGCGCCTGACCAACCTGGAGGGTGGCTTCCCCATCATTCTCGACGGGGTGTGCGTGGGCGGCATCGGCGTCGGCTCGGGCAAGGGGTCGGAGGACGTGGAGGTGGCGAAGGCGGCTTTGGCGGCCATCGGGGCGGAAGTTTAGGCAGGGCCAAGGAGCAGGCAGACTGAGCGGGCGCGAAGGTCTGCCGCGGGGCTGCGGCAACCGGCGCCATCGGCGCGCTTGCCTTGCCCCTGAAGCTGCGGCACACGAGAGGCGCCATCACCTGGGGAACAGCCATGTCGTCGACCATCTCTCCCCTCGCGCCCAAGTTCGTGCCCGAATTGCTGCCGGTGCCCGGGGTGAACTTCACCACCGCCGCCGCCGGCATCCGCTATCACGGGCGCACCGATGTCCTGGTCATGTCGTTCGCGCCCGGCACCACGGTGGCCGGCGTCACCACCAGATCCCTGTGCCCGTCCGCTCCGGTGGAGTGGTGCCGCGAGCTGCTGAAGAAGGGCAAGGCCCGCGCGCTGGTGGTGAATTCCGGCAATGCCAACGCCTTTACTGGCCTGAAGGGCCGCGAGGCGACCCAGCTCACCGCCGAGATCGCCGCCGTGGCGCTGGGCTGCAAGACCTCGGAGGTGTTCCTCGCCTCCACCGGCGTCATCGGCGAGCCGCTGGACGCCACCAAGTTCGAGGGCGCGCTGACCGAGGCCGCCGGCCGCCTGGTGGACTGGCCGTGGCTCGACGCCGCCCGCGCCATCATGACCACGGACACCTTCCCCAAGCTTGCCACCGCGCAGGTGCTGCTGGGCGACGTGCCGGTGACCATCAACGGCATCGCCAAGGGCGCCGGCATGATCGCCCCTGACATGGCGACCATGCTCTCCTTCGTCTTCACCGATGCGCCCATCGCCGCCGGGGTGCTGCAGGACCTGCTCTCCAAGGGGGTGAAGAACACCTTCAACGCCGTTACCATCGATGGCGATACGTCGACCTCCGACACCCTGCTGCTGTTCGCCACCGGCGCCGCCAAGGCGCGGGGCGCGAAGACGGTGAAGAGCGTGGACGATCCGGCCCTGCGCGCCTTCCGCCACGCGCTGGTGGACCTGCTCGCCGACCTTGCCGAGCAGGTGGCCCGCGACGGCGAGGGCGCCCGCAAGCTGCTGCGCATCCAGGTGACCGGCGCGGTATCGAAGAAGTCGGCGCGGCGCATCGCCATGTCCATCGCCAACTCGCCGCTGGTGAAGACCGCCGTGGCCGGCGAGGACGCCAACTGGGGCCGCGTGGTGATGGCGGTGGGCAAGGCCGGCGAGCCGGCCGACCGCGACCGCCTCACCATCTCCTTCGGCGACTATCGCGTCGCCCACGAAGGTGCCCGCGATCCCGATTACGACGAGGCCGTGGTCTCCCACTACATGAAGAACGACGTGATCGACCTGTTCGTGGACCTCGGTCTCGGCCGCGGCTCCGACCGGGTACTCACGTGCGACCTCACCAAGGACTATGTGGCGATCAACGGGGATTATCGCTCGTGAAGATCACCCTCGTCGCCGCCTGCGCCCTCGTGGACGCAGACGGCCGCGTGCTTGTGGCCCAGCGGCCGGAAGGCAAGGCTCTCGCGGGCCTGTGGGAATTCCCCGGCGGCAAGGTGGAGCCGGGGGAGCGGCCCGAGGCGACGCTGATCCGCGAGCTGGACGAGGAACTGGGCATCGCCGTGAAGGAGGCGTGCCTTGCCCCGCTCACCTTCGCGAGCCACGGCTACGAGACCTTCCACCTGCTGATGCCGCTGTGGATCTGCCGCCGCTGGGAGGGCAGCATCCAGCGCAAGGAGCATCAGGCGCTGCAATGGCTGCGCCCGGCGCGCCTGCGCGACATCCCCATGCCGCCCGCCGACGAGCCGCTGATCCCCGCCCTCATTGATCTGCTGGGCCCCTGAGCGGCGCGTCATGACCTCCGCTGCCGCCACCCGCATCGGCCTGCTCGCCATCCTGTTGTGGGCGACCCTTGCCGTGCTTACGGCGGCGACGGGGCAGGTGCCTCCATTTCTCCTCACAGCGCTGACCTTCGCCATTGGCGGGGCGGTGGGCGTGGGGGCGGCGCTGGCCGGGCCGGGGTTGGGCGTGCTGAAGCAGCGGCCGCTGGCCTACCTGCATGGGGTGGGTGGGCTGTTCGGCTACCACTTCCTCTATTTCACCGCGCTGAAATGGGCACCGGCGGCGGAAGCCGGGCTGATCGCCTATCTGTGGCCCCTGCTCATCGTGCTGCTGTCTGCCTTCCTGCCCGGCGGCGGGCTGCGCCGTGTCCATGTGATCGGCGCGCTCATGGGCTTTGCGGGAACCGTGGTGCTGCTGTTGGGGAAGGGCGGCTTCACCGGCGTGGAGGCGCGTTTCGCTCCGGGCTATCTCGCCGCCTTCGCCTGCGCCTTCATCTGGTCGTCCTATTCGGTGGCCTCGCGCCATTTCGCGGATGTGCCCACCCAGGCGGTGGCGGGCTTCTGCCTCGCCACGGCGGTGCTGGCCGGCCTGTGCCACCTGGCGCTGGAACGCACCGTGTGGCCGTCCGGCGCGCTGGAATGGGCGGCGGTGGCGCTGCTGGGCATTGGCCCGGTGGGGCTGGCCTTCTACACCTGGGACATCGGCATGAAGCGCGGCGACGTGCGCCTTCTGGGCGTCGCCTCTTATGCCGCGCCGGTCCTGTCCACGCTGCTGCTTGTGGCGACAGGCTTTGCCGCGCCGTCCTGGTCGCTGGCACTGGCCTGCGCCCTCATCGTCGGGGGAGCCTTCGTCGCCACGCGGCGTTGAAACGGCGTCCCCCTGAAGGAGAAAAGCCATGGCTGATCCCGTGCCTGCCCATCCCGCCCTTGCTTCCGGTGCCGTGGCGGTCGTGACCGGCGGCGCCTCCGGCATCGGCCTTGCCGCCGCCGCCCGCTTCGCCGCGCGGGGCCTGAAGGTCGCCATCGCCGACCTGCCGGGGGGAAAGCTGGAGGCCGCCGCCGCGCACCTTGCGGGCATCGCGCCCGGCGGGACGGCCGATGTGCTTGCCGTTGCCACCGACGTGAGTGAACTGTCCGATATCGAGCGGCTGGAAGCCGAGGTGGCGGAGCGCTTCGGCGGCACCGACGTGCTGCTGAACAATGCCGGCATCCAGCCCGGCAGCGCCCTGTTCGGCCCGCTGGAAAACTGGGAGAAGGTGATCGCCGTGAACCTGTGGGGCATCATCCTCGGCTCCCGCGTGTTCGGGCCGAAAATGATCGCCCGCGGCAAGCCGGGGCTCATCGTCAATACCGGGTCCAAGCAGGGCATCACCACCCCGCCGGGCGACCCGGCCTACAATGTCTCCAAGGCCGGGGTGAAGGTGTTCACCGAGGCTCTCGCCCACGAATTGCGCAACATCGAGGGCTGCGCGGTCACTGCCCACCTGTTCATTCCCGGCTTCGTCTTCACGCCGCTGGCGGCCGGCGGGCGCACGGAGAAGCCGGCCGGAGCCTGGACGGCGGAACAGACCGTGGATTTCATGCTGGAGCGTCTTGAGGCCGGCGATTTTTACATCCTGTGCCCGGACAATGACGTGACCCGCTCCCTCGACCAGAAGCGGATCGCCTGGGCGGCGGGGGACATCATTGCCAATCGGCCGCCATTGTCGCGCTGGCACAAGGACTACGCGGCCGCCTTCGCCGCCTTTGTGAAGGGCGACTGACGCCGCATTGCAGCAACGATCTTGCACCGGTGGCCTTGCACTTGAAGAGGCGAGGCCGTAGCACTCCGCGCCGGAACCGCCGCCTTCAGGGTGGCGACAGCGCCAGGTCGGTTCGACGCCAAGATTGCTCGACGCCGCAGGCCCAGAAGAACGCACAAGAGAACTCCAAGGACACCACCCATGGCCACCCACAAGCTGCTCCTCCTCGCCGGCGACGGCATCGGTCCCGAAGTCATGGCCGAGGTGAAACGGGTGGCCGCATGGCTCGACCAGGCGGGCCTCGCCTCCTTCGCCATCGAAGAGGATCTGGTGGGCGGCTGCGCCTATGACGCGCACGGCGCCGCCATCTCCGAGGACGCCATGGTCCGCGCCAAGGCGGCGGACGCGGTGCTGCTCGGCGCCGTGGGCGGCCCCAAGTGGGCGAGCGTGCCCTATGAGGCGCGCCCCGAGGCGGGCCTGCTGCGCCTGCGCAAGGACCTGCAGCTGTTCGCCAATCTGCGCCCCGCCATTTGCTATCCGGCGCTGGCCGATGCCTCCTCCCTCAAGCGCGAGGTGGTGGAGGGGCTCGACATCCTCATCGTGCGCGAGCTGACCGGCGGCGTCTATTTCGGCGAGCCCAAGACCATCATGGACCTCGGCAACGGCCAGAAGCGCGCCATCGACACGCAGGTCTACGACACCTACGAGATCGAGCGCATCGCTGCCGTGGCCTTCGAGCTGGCCCGCACCCGCCGCAACAAGGTGACCTCTTCCGAAAAGCACAACGTGATGAAGTCCGGCGTGCTCTGGAAGGAGGTGGTCACCGCCCTCCACGAGCGCGCCTACAAGGACGTGGAGCTGGAGCACAACCTCGCCGATTCGCTCGCCATGCAGCTCGTGCGCTGGCCCAAGCAGTATGACGTGATCGTCACCGACAATCTGTTCGGCGACATCCTTTCCGACATCGCTGCCATGCTCACCGGCTCGCTGGGCATGCTGCCCTCCGCCTCGCTGGGCGCGGCCGATCCGGTCACCGGCAAGCGCGCGGCGCTGTACGAGCCGGTGCACGGCTCGGCCCCCGACATTGCCGGCAAGGGCATCGCCAATCCCATCGCCATGATCGGCTCGCTGGCCATGGCCCTGCGCTATTCGTTCAACCAGGGCGAGGTGGCGGACCGCATCGACCAGGCCATCGCCGGCGTGCTGGCCTCCGGCAAGCGCACTGGCGATATCGCCGGCCCGGGCACCGAGACCATCGGCACCCAGGACATGGGCAAGGCCATCATCGCCGAGCTGGATGCTGCCACCGCCTGATCAGGTGCGAACAAGCCCGCGCAGGGCTTGAGCCATATCTTCTCGGCACCGGTCAAGGACCGGGGCCGTTGGCTTTACTCAACGAAAACGCGCCGTCCGGGGTCCGGGCGGCGCGTTTTCGTTTCGGGTCTGACGATTCGGATCCGGAGGCCTGCGTGGCTCAGCCGCGCTCGACCTCGAAGCCGGCTTCGCGCCAGCCGATGATGCCGCCCTTCATGTGCTCTTCATAAGGCAGGCCCGCCTTCTGGGCGTAGGCTGCGGCCTGCTGCGAGCGCTGGCCCGAGCGGCAGGAGAACACCAGGCGCTTGCCTGCCGGATCGGGCAGGGCGGAGGGGTCGAACTTGCTCAGCGGAAACGGTGTCGCGCCCGGGATGCGCTCGGCCTGGATCTCGTTCGCCTCGCGCACGTCCACGAGGAGGATGGTGCCGTCGGCGAGGCCCTGGCGGACCTCGGCCGGCGATAGATGCGTGATGGTCCCGCCGAAGGGGTTGCGTTCGCTCATGAATGATTGTCCTGGAACGAGGGTGCCGGAGCCTGCACCGAACCGGCCTTGCGAAGCAAGAGCCGTTCCTGAACGAATGGTGTTCCGCTCCTCTGCAGCCAATGCCATCTGGGTGGTATCGAAATACATCACAACCCCAAGCGACGCGTGACCCTTTACGGCGACAGGCGGGGGATGCAGAACGGTTGCGAAGCTGCATGACGGCCGAACGTCCCGCTCATCTGGCGTTCATGTTGGCTTTGCTAGATCAGCGTCCATCGCAGCACGCCATCGGCACCATCCGGTGGCTGCGGAAAGGAAGACAATGACCATCCGTTCCGGCCTCGCCCTGGCCCTCGCAGTGGCCACTTTCGCCGGCACCGTGGCACCGGCCGCGGCGCAGAACAGCACGGTGGGCGGCGCGCTCATCGGCGGCACGGCAGGCGCGCTTATCGGTGGCGCCGCCACCGGCTCGGCGGGCGGTGTCGCGGCGGGTGCCATCATCGGCGGCACCACCGGCGCCATCATCGGCAGCCAGCAGGACCGCAACCGCGCCTACTACTTCTGGGGAAATGACGGCCGCTGCTATCTGCGCCAAAGCAATGGCGCGGTGGTGCGGGTGTCCCGCGGCAACTGCTGATATATTAGGTTTCCCGGCTGTTGATCGGTTCCGTTCCCCCGCACGGATCCGATCAGTGGGAGAGGCGCCGGCTCTGGCCGGCGCCTTTTTCCGTTGCACGGCGCTATCCCGCGGCCCCGGTTACATTGCAAGCGGATCGGCGCGTGCTCTAGACTTGTGCCATGCCGTCTGCTCCCGCCACCGCCGCCCAGCCGCCCATGCTTGATCTCGACAGCCTGCGCACGGGCGGAAAACGCGTGGTGGCCCAGGCCCTTGCGTTGGTGGAGACCGCGCGCGGCGCACCGGGCCTCGTCGCCCTTCTCGATCAGGCGGCTGAGGCCGGCAAGGCCCATGTGCTGGGGCTGACGGGGCCGCCCGGCGTGGGCAAGTCCACCCTCACCAATGCCTTGGTGCAACGCGCCCGCGCCGCCGGCCGCACCGTGGCGGTGCTGGCGGTGGATCCCTCCTCGCGGCGCACCGGCGGTGCTCTTCTCGGCGACCGTGCCCGCATGAAGACCGACCCGGAAGACCGCGGCGTGTTCGTGCGGTCGATGGCCGCACGTGACCGCCTCGGCGGCCTGTCGGATGATTCGGTGGCGGCGGTGGTGCTGCTGCGCGCCATCTACGATCTGGTGATCGTGGAAACCGTGGGCGTCGGCCAGTCGGAGGCGGACATTTCCCTCGTGGCCGACACGGTGGTGCTGTGCATCCAGCCGGCCTCCGGCGACAGCCTGCAATTCATGAAGGCAGGCGTCATGGAACTGCCCGACATCATCGTCGTCACCAAGGCCGACATGACGGAGGTGGCACGGCGGGCGGCCTCGGAAGTGGCTGGCGCGCTTTCACTTTCCGGCTCCGGCGCGGCGGGCTGGACGGTGCCTGTCATCCGCCTGTCGGCGGCGACGGGGGAGGGGCTCGAGGCATTCGACGACGCCGTCTCGCAGCACCTGGCCTTCATGGACAAGGACGGGCGGCGTGCCGCGCATCGGGCCGCGCAGGAGGAAAAATGGGTGGAGGAGGCCGTGCGCGTGCGCTTCGGCACCCATGGGCTCGCCCGCGCCCGCCGCCTCGCGCTTGGTGCCAAGACACCGTTCGCCCGCGAGGCGGAACTTGCGACGCTGTTAACCACCGGGCAAGGCTGATCGGACAATGCTCTTGCGTGTCACCGTCGGGCAACGCTCCGGCGCCCCATTAGGGACACGATGACACGTCAAGGGCAGGAGCCATGGAGTTTCGCCGAGACCGAGGGACACGCATCAGGCGGTTCGCTTCGCCTGTCCTGCTTGCCGCCGCTTTCGCCGCCGTGCCGCCCGCAATCGCCGGGGCGGATGGCGCCGATTACCGTTCATCCGCCAATGGGCTCGTCATGCTGGCCGCGCCGGCGCGGGCGCTCAAGGTCAGCACGCTGGACCTGCCCCAGCCCATCGGCACCGGCCTGCCCGAGCCGCGGGCGGCATTCAACGACGCCCCGCGGGTGATCCGGCCCGGGGCGCCCATCGTCACCGCCTCGCTTACCGATGTGTCGGTTCCGCCTGAGGCCTTCAGGGCCGCCGCCATCGCCGGCGCGCCGGTGGCAGATGACCTGACCCCGTCGCCCGCCGTTGCAATGGCCTCGGCATCGGACGACGACGCCTTCGCCTATCCCCCGCCGCTGGTTCTCGACGCCGAGGATGTGCCCGTCCGCACCGGGCCGAGCCAGCCCCACCTCGAACTCGCCCTCGATCTGCTGCTGGAACTGCCGCTGATCCAGGACAATTCCGGCCCCATCGCCGAGGATGCCGCCTTCGGCCCCGATTTCGGGGCCGCGCCCGAGGCCGCATCCGCCGGGGAGGAGCCGCCCGCCGCGCCCATCGACCAGGCCGAGGCGCAGCCGGCGCTCCATCACGATCCGGTGGCGGTGTTCAGCCGCGATCCCAACGTTTTCCCGGCATTGGCGTTCGAATATCACGCCCTGGCCGAGCAGGGCTTCGTGCCGCTGCCCGCGCCGCGCCCCACCGGCGCGGCTGAGATCGCCACCAGCGCCGGCGCCGAGGCGGTGGAAGCGGCCGAGGATGGCGAGCGCGACGGCATCTGGCCCTCGCCCGCCCAGCGCCTCAGCCTTGCTGGCGAGCAACTGGCGCGGGCCCAGAAGTGCCTGGCGGAAGCCATCTATTTCGAAAGCCGGGGCGAACCGAAGCGGGGGCAGGTGGCGGTGGCGCAGGTCATCGTCAACCGGGTGTTCTCCGGCTACTACCCCAATGATGTGTGCGGCACCGTCTACCAGAACGCCCACCGGCACCTGGCCTGCCAGTTCACCTTCGCCTGCGACGATGTGCGCGACGTGGTGCGCGAGCCGGACATGTGGGTGCAGGCCAAGGACATCGCCGCCGATATGCTGGACGGCAAATTGTGGCTCACCAGCGTGGGCCGGGCCACCCACTACCATGCCTATTGGGTGCACCCGAGCTGGGTGAAGGAGATGCGCAAGCTCGACCGCATCGGCGTACATACCTTCTATCGCCCCCGCCGCTGGGGCGAGGGCTGACACCTTTGGCTAGGCCCTCCCGGCGCCGGTCGCAGACCGGCGCTGTCGGCATAACCTCCAAGCCCGCGCGGCGCTGAGCGTCGCCGTCTCAGCGCCGGTCGCAGACCGGCGCTGTCGGCAAAAGCTGCCCCCGTCAGGCGTGGCCGGCTTCGCTCGAGAGCATGCCGGGATCGACCCCGAGCTTGCGCAAGGCGTGGTTGTACTTGGTATCCACCCCCTCACCGAAGATGAGATCCGAATCAGCCGGGCAGTTCAGCCAGCCGTTGGCCTGGATCTCGGTCTCCAGCTGGCCGGGCGCCCATCCGGCATAGCCCAGCGCCAGCACGGCGCTGCGCGGCCCGCGACCGCCGGCAATGGCCTTCAGGATGTCTAGCGTCGCCGTCAGGCAGATGCCGTCATCGATGGGCAGGGTGGAATTCTCGACGAAATAATCGGCCGAGTGCAGCACGAAGCCGCGGCCGGTCTCCACCGGCCCGCCGCGCAGGACTTTGACCGCCCCGGCGCTCTTGGGCAGCAGGATGCGCTCGGAGGAGGGGATCACGTCGAGCTGGACCAGGAGGTCGGTGAAGTCGATGTGGCTCGCCGGCTGGTTCACCACGATGCCCATGGCCCCCTCTGCCGAGTGGGCGCACAGATAGACGAGGGTGCGTGCGAACTGCTCGTCGCGCATGGTCGGCATGGCAATGAGCAACTGCCCGTCGAGGAAGCTCGAACCCCCGCTTGGGACGTTGGGTTTGTGGCTCGCAATCATCTTAGAAGGGTACCGCGCATCCGGGCTTTTGGAAATGCGAATTGAGAGAATGGTCGCCGGCTGTCGATGCGAAACCGCTTTGCCTGCCCCCTGCCTCTCACACGCTTGTGCGCGCTGGGGGCTTTGCGCGCCGCCGCGGAGAGGCTACCCGCTGGGGCATGATCTTGCTGCGCATGTTTGCCGAAAGCGGCCGCCTGGGGCTTGTAGCCCTGTCCCTGTCGGGCCTCTGGCTTGCCGCCTCGCCGGCCTCGGCGGAAGCCGTCGCCAAGGTTCCCGGGGCGGAGGTGGAGCTTCTGGCCGGGGCGGTGTCGGGCGCACAGGCGGAGGCCGGCATCGAGGTGCGCCTCGCGCCCGGCTGGAAGACCTATTGGCGCTATCCCGGCGACAGTGGCGTGCCGCCGGACCTGTCGTTCGAGGGCTCGCAGAACGTGGCCGGTGTCACCATCGCGTGGCCGGCACCGAAGCGCTTTGCCGACGGCGGCGGCGGGTTTTCCATCGGCTACAAGGGCGCGGTGCTGTTCCCGCTGAAGGTGGAACTGGCCGATCCCGCCAAGCCGGCGCGGCTCCAGCTCGCGTTCGATTTCGCCGTGTGCGAGGCCCTGTGCATGCCGGCCAAGGTGGACCTTTCCCTGGCTATCGATGCTGGCGGCGGGGCGGATGCGGCACGCGGGGTGGATGCGGCGCGCATCGCGGCCGCCCGCACCGCGTTGCCGGCGCCGCAGGCGCTGGGGGCGGCGGAGACGCCGGCGGTGCGGTCCGTCGCCCTCGACACGACGGCGACGCCGCATCGGCTTGTGGTCGAGGTCAAGGCGATGAACCCCAAGGCCGACCTGTTCGCCGAAGGCCCCGACGCGCACTGGGCCCTTCCGCTGCCGCAGAAGACCGCGCTGCCTGACGGGGCGGCCCGCTTCATGGTGCCGCTGGAAGGCGTGCCTTCGGGCGTGGATCCGACGGGCGCGCTCATCACCTTCACGCTGGTGGACGGGCCGAAGTCCGTCACGACAACGGTGCCTGTGCCGGCCCCCTGAGGAGGCGAATGGTCGCGGCTGTCCGGCCTGCCGCCCGGGCCTCCCGGTGCGCTTTTCTCCTCCGTAAAACCCCGTATTGTCGGCGCGGGCCGGAACGGCCCGCGACTGTCGGAGAAAACGATGCCCATTTCGGTCGGCGATAAACTGCCCAACGCCACCTTCCGCGTTCCCACCGAAGACGGCCCGGTGCCGAAGACCACCGACGAGATCTTCAAGGGCAAGAAGGTGGTGCTGTTCGCGGTGCCGGGCGCCTTCACGCCCACCTGCCACAAGAACCACCTGCCGGGCTACGTGCACGAGGCGGACGCCATCAAGGCCAAGGGCGTGGATGCCATCGCCGTGGTCTCTGTGAACGATCCCTTCGTCATGGGCGCCTGGGAGAAGGCTTCCGGCGCGGATGGCAAGATCGTGTTCCTGGCAGATCCGGACGCCGCCTTTTCCACCGCCCTCGACCTCACCTTCGACGGCTCGGCCGCCGGCCTCGGCGTGCGCTCCAAGCGCTATTCCATGGTGGTGGAGGACGGCGTGGTGACCAGCCTGAATGTGGAGGACGTGCCCTCGAAGGCCGACATCTCCGGCGCGCCCGCCCTTTTGGCGCAGCTCTGAGCATTTCCGCGCCGCATTGACCCTCCGGCCTGGCCGGGGGGCTTTTTTCAGGCGATGCCGGCCTCGGGCCGGCACCGTGCGCCCGGCCGCAGGCTCAGGCGATGATGTCCGGGAACAACTGGTCCTCCACCTGGCTGATGCGGTCTTTCAGCTGGAGCTTGCGCTTCTTCAGCCGCTGGATCTGCAGCACGTCCGAGCCGGACACCGCCATCAGCGCGTCAATGGCTGTGTCAAGGTCGCGATGCTCCTGCTTCAGCCGCTCCAGATGGATCCTGAGATCCCGTTCGTCGTCGCTCGTCATTCCCACATCCGTCACCGGCAGGCTCGCCATTCGTCTTCGCGGGGACATGGCGCCGGGCGGCGCCGGCAGATCCCCGTGGACACAAATACGCGACCCCGCTGCCGCATCGCCGAGGCCCTGGAAAAACCGTCGCTTCCCAAAGTTGAAACAGGGACGCCGCCCTTTCCCCGAATTTCGTACTGACTATGGCACGCGCTTGCCGCGCTGCAAGATAGGAGCTTGCCGGAAGAGCAAGAAAGGCAATCGACTCTTCGTCGGCTCCGTGACAGACTGATGTCGTGTTGCAGACAGGGAGTGGCTTAGAATGTCCATCCAGTCGCACCTTCAGGAGTTGAAGCGGCGCCACCAGGCCATTGAGCAGGAACTCAATCGCGAACTTGCACATCCGGCTTCCGATCCCGTTCGCATTGCCGAGTTGAAGCGCAAGAAACTGGTCCTCAAGGACCAAATGACCAAGATCAACGGATCTTCCACCCTACATTGATGGTTCAAGCGAACGTCACCGACCGGGCGGTTGCGTCCGGACGGTGCGTTTCGCGCGTCCCTGGATCGAGCTGAGCGGCGGGCGTCGCAGCAACCCTTTGCGTTCCGGCGCCGGGGGCTTTAATCCGGCGCCATGGCTCCTCCCCTCGTTCTCCTCCAGGACATCCATCTGCGCTTCGGCGCGACCCCCCTGCTCGACGGGGCGGAACTTTCTGTTTCCGCCTCCGAGCGCGTGTGCCTTGTCGGGCGCAACGGCTCCGGCAAGTCGACGCTGCTGAAAGTGGCGGCGGGCATGGTGGCGCCGGATTCCGGCACCCGTTTCTTCCAGCCCGGCACCACCGTGCGCTACCTGCCGCAGGAGCCCGATTTCTCCGGCTACGCCACGACCTTGGCCTATGTGGAGGCGGGGATGGGGCCGGGGGATCAGGAGTATCGCGCCCAGTACCTGCTCGACGAACTTGGCCTGAGCGGCCGGGAAGACCCCTCCAATCTCTCCGGCGGCGAGGCGCGGCGGGCTGCGCTCGCCCGCGTCATCGCGCCGGAGCCGGACGTGCTGCTCCTCGACGAGCCCACCAACCATCTCGACCTGCCGGCCATCGAATGGCTGGAAAGCGAGCTGAAGAGCCTGCGCTCGGCCATCGTCCTCATCAGCCATGACCGGCGGTTCCTGGAAACCCTGTCACGCGCCACCGTGTGGCTCGACCGGGGCCAGACCCGGCGGCTCGAACAGGGCTTTTCCGCTTTCGAGGCCTGGCGCGACGAGGTGCTGGAGCAGGAGGAGACCGAGCGCCACAAGCTCGACCGCAAGATCGTCGCCGAACTGGACTGGCTGCGATACGGCGTCACCGCCCGGCGCAAGCGCAACGTGCGGCGCCTCGGCCTGCTGCATTCCATGCGCAAGGATCGCCGCGAGGAGCGCCGCGCCGTCGGCAACGTCAAGCTCACGGTGAGCGAGGCGGAGACCTCGGGCAAGCTGGTCATCGAGGCCAAGGGCATTTCAAAGTCCTACGGCGACCGCACCGTGGTGAAGGATTTCTCCACCCGCATCCTGCGCGGCGACCGCATCGGCATCATCGGCCCCAATGGCGCGGGCAAGACCACCCTCATCAAGCTCCTGACCGGGGAGCTTGCCCCCGACAGCGGCACGGTGAAGCTCGGCACCAACCTGGAAATCGCGAGCCTCGACCAGAAGCGCGCGGCGCTCGATCCCACCACCACCCTGCGCGATGCGCTCACCGGTGGCGGCTCCGACCAGGTGATGGTGGGCGGCCAGCCCAAGCACGTCATCGGCTACCTGAAGGACTTCCTGTTCTCGCCCGACCAGGCCAACGCACCGCTATCGGTGCTATCCGGCGGCGAGCGCGGGCGACTGATGCTGGCGCGCTCCCTGGCGCTGCCCTCCAACATGCTGGTGCTGGACGAGCCCACCAACGACCTGGATCTGGAAACCCTCGACCTGCTGCAGGAGATGGTGGCTGATTATCCCGGCACGGTGATCCTGGTGAGCCACGACCGTGACTTCCTCGACCGCACCGTCTCCAGCGTCATCGTGGCCGAGGGCGACGGTGTGTTCCGGGAATATCCCGGCGGCTATTCGGACATGGTGACCCAGCGTGGCCGAGGCGTGGAGGCGCGGGACAAGGGCGCTCCGGTAGCGAAGGCCAAGGGCGGCGCGCCGGAAGGCAAGCCCGTGCCTGCGGCTCCTGCAGCCGCGGCGCCGGGCAAGGACAAGCGCAAGCTCTCCTTCCACGAGCAGCACGCGCTGAAAACCCTGCCCAAGACCATGGCGACGCTCAAGACCAAGGTAGAGAAGCTCGCCGCCGAGCTGGCGGATCCGGCCCTCTACGCCCGCGACCCCGCCCGCTTCCAGAAGACCTCCGCCGCGCTCACCGCGGCACAAGGGGAGCTGGATGCGGCGGAAGAGGAGTGGCTGCGGCTGGAAATCCTGAAGGAAGAGCTGGAAGGCTGAGCGGCGGCGGGGCCCCTCGGCTCAGCCGCCCTTGCGCGCTACCAGCACCGCGCTCTCGAAATCGATCACCAGGTCGCCGTGCTGATTGGTGCCGGAATTATAGGCCTTCAGCAGGCCCCACTGGGGTCGCCCGCGGGTGGCGATCTTCTCCCGCGCCTCGGTGGCGTAGGTGATGGTGTCGCCCGCATAGACCGGCTTGAGCCAGCGCAGGTTGGTGAAGCCGGGGGACGGACCCACCGCCAGCATGCGCCCGCCCTCGGCCTCCAGGGCCTTGGTCGATCCGGTGTTGAAGGCGATGAAGAACTTCATCCACATGGAGGCTGTGTGCCAGCCGGAGGCCACCAGCGCGCCGAAATGGCTGCGCTTGGCCGCCTCGGGATCTACATGGAACGGCTGGGGATCATAGAGCTTGGCGAAGGCGATCATCTCGGCTTCGGTGAAGGTGTGGCGGCCCAGAACCTCGTGGTCGCCGATTTCCAGTTCCTCGAAATAGGTCATGCGAGGCGGGCTCCCGGATTGCGGCGGCCGATCATGATGACGCAGACCTGCGACATGGCAACGGTCTTGTCCGGCTTCACCAGCTCGAAGCGGAAGGTGACGAGGCCCATGTCCGGCTTGCTTTTGGAGGTGCGGCTTTCCAGCACCGTGCGGCGCAGGGTCAGCACGTCGCCGGGGAAGACCGGGGCGAGCCACTTGTTCTCGGTGACGCCGGGGGAGCCCATGCTGGCGGTGCGCAGCAGGAAGCCGTCGCAGATAAGCCGCATGAGGACCGCGCAGGTGTGCCAGCCGGACGCCGCCATGCCGCCGAGCAGGGACGCCTTGCCCGCCTCCTTGTCCAGATGCATGGGCTGAGGATCGAACTCGCGTGCGAACGCGACGATCTCCTCCTCGCCGAACTGGTGGGAGCCGAACGTTTTCACCTCACCGATGATGAAATCTTCGAAGAAGATGTCGGGCAAGGCGCCCCTCCTGTCGTTGGAGTGCGATGGAAGGCGAGGATGCCGCAAACGTCAAGGTGGGCTGGGGATAAGGTGGCAGGGAACGAGGCGCGCGCGGGCGATCAGAACGTCATCTTGGCGTCTTGGCCATAGCCCGACATGGCCTTGCGCCGGTGGGGCCAATCGATCTCGAAGCGGCAGCCCCAGCAGCCGAACTCATCGTCGATGGCCGGCTTGTAGAGCCGGATGGGGATGGCGAGTGGCGGTCCTGCCGGGGTTCGCAGATAGAGGGTGTGGGTGAGGATGAGCATCAGTTCGGCTCCCAAATGGCTCGCCGGCCGAATATCGCATCTTATGGAAGGCATGATCGGGCTTCGCGTTACAAATAGATCTTGTCCACCCCGATCAGCATATCCCGGACATTCCGGGATACGGGGAAGCCGTAGCCTTCTTGACCCTCGTAAGCGCGCAGTGCTCCATCGTGGTGATAGGAGCTCGTGTAAATTTGGACGCCGATCATCTGCAAGGACACCACCAGCGCCTGCAACGCATCTACTCCGGCTCCCGACATGGTCTTGGTTTCTTCCGGCCAATCGATTTCAAATGCGCATGCCCAGCAGCCGTCTTTCGGGGCAGGCTTGTGAATACGGATCTCGATACGGATCTCGCCTTCGGGACGGTTTAGAAAAAGTGTGTGTGTGAGCATGATCATATTTATTCTCTCAAAAAGGGGGTGGAGGAATTGGCTTGCCCCTCAAGCAAGCAGAGTAACGTTCCGACGCCTGACCATGGCATGCGGGATTTTTCAATGTATTACAGTAGGCCGTATCGATTTTATTCAAGAGATTACATTCCGCTTCCCTCGCGCGGGAAATGGCGCGCGCCGCCATTGAAACCGGGCGATCAGTCCGGGTCGGCTTCGTTGGTGTGTATACATCGCCAGTACCTCCTCCAGCCCATCGCCCGCCACCCGGCTCGCCGCTGGGAATGCGTGGCTGGCTGGGATCATAGCCGCCCTTCAGGGCGAGGCGGAGCTGCCAAGCCGCAAGATCGAGCCGCAGACCGAGGGTGATGCGGCGCAGGTCGTCGAGTGCGCCCGGCTCGGCAGGTGACGGTTTGGCAAGTGACGGTTTGGCAGGTGACGGTTTGGCAGGTGGTGGTGACACGGCGTCCCTCTCTCCATCCAGTGGATGAAGGGATTTTAATCCTAATCAAGAGTCGCGTGAGTAGTTTGCTCAGCCTGGGCTCACAGCGGCCCATCCGGCGCCATGTGCTTCAGCTCGAAGGTGAGGACCTCCGTCCCATCCTCCCGCCGGGCGCTGTTGCGGCGGTGAAAGATGGTCCAGCCCGGCCGGCTGCCGCTGGGGCGGGCCTCCAGGACCTCGGTGAAGAAGGTGAGGGTGTCGCCCGCGCGCACGGGGGCGAGCCATTTCAGGTCGCTCATGCCGAAGCCCACGCCCACCGGCGAGAGCACGGCCGGGTGATCGGCCGGCAGTCCGTCCACGGCGCCGTTCGCGCGCACGAACAGGCCCATCCAGACGCAGGCCGTGTGCCAGCCGGAGGCGACCAGCCCGCCGAACGGGGAGGCGGCGGCCGCCGCCGCGTCCACATGGAAGGGCTGGGGATCGAAAGCCCCGGCGAAGCGCGCGATCTCCTCCTGCGTGAAGGTGAAGCGGCCGATCTCCTGCGGCCCCTCGCGGCCGGCCATTCCCATCGCCCTCGTGGCTTCAGTTGGCGAAGCGGAAGTGCAGCACATCGCCGTCGGCGACCACATATTCCTTGCCTTCGAGGCGGAAGCGCCCGGCCTCGCGGGCGCCGCCCTCGCCCTTGAACTTCACATAATCGTCGTAGGCGACGGTCTCGGCGCGGATGAAGCCCTTCTCGAAATCCGAATGGATCACGCCCGCCGCCGCCGGCGCCTTGGTGCCGGCCGTGATGGTCCAGGCCCGCGCTTCCTTCGGCCCCACCGTGAAATAGGTGAGAAGCTGGAGCAGGTCATAGCCGGCGCGGATCACCCGGTTGAGGCCGGGCTCGTCCAGGTCGATGGCCTCCAGATAGTCCTTCTGCTCCTCGGGGGGCAGGACGGCGATCTCGCTCTCGATCTTGGCCGAAACCACCACCGCCTTGGCGCCTTCGAGCTTGGCCCGCTCGAACACCTGCGCGGAGAGGGAATTGCCCTCCTTGGCCGAGGCCTCCTCCACGTTGCACACATAGAGCACCGGCTTGGCGGTCATGAGGCCGAGCTGGGAGAACAGCTTCTCTTCCTCCGGCTTCACCTGAGCGAGGCGGGCCGGCTTGCCCTCTCGCAGCAGGACGAGGGCCCGGTTCATGAGGTCGAGGGTTTCCTTGGCCTCCTTGTCGGCACCCTTGGCCTTCTTCTCCAGCGCGGCGGCGCGCTTCTCGAGGCTTTCGAGATCGGCCAGCATCAGCTCGGTCTCGATGGTCTCGATGTCGTCCACGGGGGAGATCTTGCCCTCCACATGGGTCACGTCGCCGTCCTCGAAGCAGCGCACCACATGGGCGATGGCGTCGCACTCGCGGATGTTGGCGAGGAACTGGTTGCCGAGCCCCTCGCCCTTGGAGGCGCCGCGCACCAGGCCGGCGATGTCCACGAAGGTGAGGCGGGTGGGGATGATGGCCCCCGAGCCGGCGATCTCGGCCAGCGTGTCGAGCCGCGGGTCCGGCACCGCCACGTCACCCACATTGGGCTCGATGGTGCAGAACGGATAGTTCGCCGCCTGCGCCGCCGCGGTCTGGGTGAGCGCGTTGAAGAGGGTGGACTTGCCCACGTTGGGAAGCCCGACGATGCCGCATTTGAAGCCCATGGAACGCTCAGGTTTGGCCGCCGGCCGGTATCGGGGCAGCAGTGTCAGATTGGCGAGGGATGTCGCGGGGACAGCTCTTGCCCTCCGCATATCCCCTCACGGCGTGGCTCCGCAACCCGCCGGACCATCACGCCGGGCCGCATCGGTCCGCGAAGGCCTGCGCCTCAGCCCTTCTCGCCCACCCGCTTCTGCTCGCCGAAGCCCTGGGCGTCGAGGAACAGGTGCGCGCGGTTCTGGAACTCCTCCGGCCGCTTCTGAGCGAGCAGGTCGGCAAAATCGGCGCAGGCGTCGCAGACGGCGTCGAGCCACGGCTTCTCGCTCTTGGCGAAGTCGTTGAGCACGTAGGCATGCACCAGCGCCTTGTCGCCGGGATGGCCGATGCCGAGACGGACGCGGAAATAGTCGTTGCCACACTGGGCGGTGATGGACCGCAGGCCGTTGTGGCCGGCGTTGCCGCCACCCTTCTTGATGCGCAGCTTGGCCGGAGGCAGGTCCAACTCGTCGTGGAAGACGAAGATGTGGTCGAGGGGGATCTTGTAGAAGCGCTGCGCCTCGGAAACGGCGCGCCCGCTCTCGTTCATGTAGGTCTCGGGGAACAGCGCGATCACCTTCTCGCCGGCGATCTCGCCTTCTGCCGCCAAGGACTGGAAGCGGCGGCGCAGCGGGCCGAGGCGGTGGCGGCGGCAGATCGCCTCGAGCGCCATGAAGCCGATATTATGCCGGTTGCCGGCATATTTCGGGCCGGGATTGCCGAGCCCTGCGAACAGGAACATGTGGCGCCTCCGGCCCGAACGTTCTGGACCATCCTGCTGTCGGTGTGACAGCAGGATGGAGATTGCGAACTCAGGCCTTGGCGGCTTCGGCGGCGTCCTCGGCGGCGGCATCCGCCTGGCCCGACGGGGCGACGACGGTGGCCAGCGTGTCATCGCCATGGCCGGCCCAGGTCACGCCCGCGGGCAGCTTGATACCGGACAGGTGGAAGGTGTCGCCATAGGCGGCGCCGGTCAGGTCCACCTCGACGGAGGCGGGGATCGACTCGGCCGGGCATTCCAGCTCCACGGCGTGGGCCACCACATTCAGGGTGCCGCCGGCCTTGAGGGCGGGGGAGGCTTCCTGATTGAGGAAGTGCACCGGCACCTCGACCGTCACGGTCGCGCCCTGCGAGACGCGCAGGAAGTCCACGTGCAGGGGGAAGTCCTTCACCACGTCCAGCTGGTAGTCGCGGGGGATCACGCGGTGCTTGGTCCCGTCCACGTCGATCTCGAACAGCGTGGTGAGGAAGTGGCCGGCATAGATGGTCTTGTTGATTTCGCGGAAGTTCAGCGAAATCGTCACCGGCTCCTGCTTCTCGCCGTAGATCACGGCGGGCACGCGCCCGGCGCGGCGCTCGGCACGGGCGGCCCCCTTGCCGGCCCGCGGGCGCGCCACAGCCTTCAGTTCCTTGATGGCAGTCATGGCACTCGTCCTAACATTGATAAGATTCTACAACGACGCATGTCGCGATGCGGGCACGCGTCTTCGGCCGCAAGCACGCCTCCAGGGGGGCGCATGCCGCGAACGAAGGCGCGCTTATAGCCGCGCCATGCCGGCGATGCAACAAAGACGGGCCTTTTCGGGTACCGCAGAAACAATCCGGGGGAAGAGATGCAGCAGGGCACGGGGCGGCGCGTGGCGGCGGGGAGCCTGCTGGCAGGCCTTATCCTGGTGGGGGCCTTCACCTCGGGGGCGGCGCTGGGGCAGCAGGCCACGCCTACCCCGCCTGCGGGCGGAAGCGCCGCCGGGCTCGCGGCCAGTCTCGCCAGCGCCAACGCCCGCATCGCGGTGTGGGACATTCCCGATATCGATCTTTTGCCGGACGATGAGGAGGGGCGCCTGGTGCGCTACGGCCGCTCGGTGCTGGAGGCGAGCGCGCGCCACATGGGCCCGGACGCGGCGGACCCGGCCCAGCGTTTCGCCGGTAACAACCTCGCCTGCGTGAACTGCCATCTTGATGCCGGGCGCAAGAAGTTCGGCCTGCCGCTGGTGGCCGCGGCGGCGGACTATCCGCGCTATTCCACCCGTTCCGGCGAAATGGCGGACCTCGCGGACCGCATCGACAGCTGCATGACGCGCTCCATGAACGGACGTGCCATGCCGCGGGACGCTCGGCCCATGCGCGCCCTGCTCGCCTATCTCACCCTCTTGTCCTCGGCCCTGCCGAAGGATGCGAAGATCGAGGGAGCGGGGGCAGGTGCCATCCCGCCGCTGGAGAGGCCGGCGGATCCTGTGCGCGGGGCGGTGGTCTATGCGCAGACCTGCGTCGCCTGCCACCGGGCGGGCGGCGAGGGGCTGCGCCGCAACGCGGCGGATGCGAGCTTCGGCTATGGGGTGCCGCCGCTCTGGGGGCCGGACAGCTTCAATGATGGCGCGGGCATGAACCGGCTCGTCACCATCGCCAATTTCGTCCACGACAACATGCCGAACGGCGTCAGCTGGGTGATGCCGGTGCTTGCGCCGGAGGAGGCCTGGGACGTGGCGGCCTATGTGGTAAGTCAGAACCGGCCCCATCGCGACGGGCTCGACCGGGATTTCCCGGACCTGCTCGACAAGCCCGTGGACACCCCATACGGCCCCTATGCGGATGGCTTCTCGCAGGCACAGCACAAATATGGCCCGTTCGGCCCCATCCGCGCCGAGATCGCGCGGCTGAAGGCGGACAAGGGCCGCGTGCCCAATCCCAACGTGCAGTGAAGCCGTTGGGTGCCCGGCAGCCTATTTGGGCGTGCCGGACTGGCAGGCGTTCGGCTTGCCCTGGCCGAACCAGTTGCCGCATTTGTCGCAGCCGCCGAGGCCGAGGGCGAGCGCCGCGACCACGGCGAGACGGATGACGGCGCGCATGACTTCTCCTGTTCGATGCGGCGCGACTTTAGAGCGTTTTCACGCGATGTGGATACCGGTTCGCGTGAAGAAAACGCGTCAGCCAAATGGCTCTTGCGATGCGGCGGGGAAGGGAACCCTCTCCCGCCGCGTCCCGCTCAATAGACGATGACGTGTCGCACCACCTCGCCGCGGTCGAGGCGGTCGAAGCCCTCGTTGATCTCGTCCAGCGGACCGGTGGAGGAGAGCAGGCGGTTCACCGGCAGCTTGCCGCGCTGGTAGAGCGCCATGAAGCGGGGAATGTCGCGCGGGGGCACGCAGCTGCCCATGTAGCTGCCCTTGATGGTGCGTTCCTCCGCCACGAGATGCACCGGGGGCAGCGAGACCCGGGCGTTGGGATTGGCGAGGCCGCCGGTGGCGGTGGTGCCGCCGCGCCTGGTGATCTTGTAGGCCAGCTCGAAGGCGGGAGCCGAGCCTGCCATCTCCACCGCGTGGTCTACTCCGCCCTTGGTTGCCGCCTTCACCGCATCCACCACATCGGGATCGTTGGCGAGGAAGGTGTCGGTGGCGCCCAGCGAGCGGGCGATGTCGAGCTTGGCCGGCGACAGGTCGAGGGCGACAATCTGCTCCGCACCCGCCGCCACCGCGCCCATTACCGCCGAGAGGCCGACGCCGCCGAGGCCCACCACCGCGACGGACTGGCCGGGCCGTACCCCGCAGGTGTTCACGATGGCACCGACGCCGGTCATCACCGCGCAGCCGAACAGCGCGGCGTCCACCAGCGACATCTCGGGGTCGATCTTGATGATGGAGCGGCGCGAGATCACCGCATATTCGCCGAAGCCGGAAATGCCGCACAGATGATAGGCATCGGTGCCGTCGTCGCAGGTCAGCCGCCGGCCGCCGCCGAGCAGGGTGCCCGCGCCGTTGGCGGCCTGGCCGGGGCCGCACATCTGGGCGCGCCCGTCGAGACAGGAGGGGCAGGTGCCGCAGGTGGGCACGAAACTCATCACCACATGGTCGCCGGGGGCAAGGTCGGTGACGCCGGGGCCGGGCTCCACCACCACGCCGGATGCCTCGTGGCCCAACACCATGGGCAGCTGGCGGGGACGGTCGCCGTTGATCACCGACAGGTCGGAATGGCACAGGCCGGCCGCCGCGATCTTGATCAGCACCTCGCCGGCCTGGGGCGGGGCGAGCTCAACCGTTTCAATGGAGAGCGGGCGCGTCTGCCCGTAGGGCTTGCTCACAGGGGACGCACGGAGCACGGCGGCGCGAATACGCATGATATTTCCTCCCGAGCCTCTTTGCCGACCGTATTGAGGGCGCCGGGGCGTAGCGTCAAGCGTGTCGGACTGCGCATTTGGGAGGGGTGAATTTCAGTCTCGCGGACGGAAATTCGGAGCCCTGGGACGGGCTCGGACCAAAGCCGCCTTGAACCCGTGAGGGTGCGGCCCGGAGCGCGGGCTCAAGTCGTCCTGAAGGCCGGCCTCAGGCGGCCTCGGCGGCGGTCATGCGGGCCAGCAGAAGGTCGGCTGCCTCTCCTGCCAGGACGGCGACGTTCTGGTCCTGCGTGATCATGGCGGCGACGATGGCCCCGTCGATCAGCAGCCCCAGCTGGTGGGCGGCGCCCTCGGGGTCCCGCGCGCCGGCCTCGGCGGCGAGGCGCGAGAGGGTCGCGAGCACCACCTTCTTGTGAGCGAGGGCGATCTGGCGCATGCGGTCGTCCCGCTTGTCGTGCTCGGCCACGGCATTGATGAACGGGCAGCCGAAGAAGCGCTCGTCGCCAAACCACTCGCGCAATACCGGAAAGATTCGGCGCAGGCGGGCAAGCGGCGCTGCCTCGCCCTTGAGCAGTTCGCCGAGGAACCAGTCGCGCCAGGCCGAGCCCTCGCGCTCCAGCACCGCTTCCACCAGGCGTTCCTTTGAGCCGAACGCCTTGTAGAGCGTCGCCTTGGCGGTGGCCGCCTCCGCCACCACCGCGTCCACGCCCACGGCGGTGATGCCGTATTGGCAGAACAGGCGCGTTGCCGCCGCGATGATGCGCTCACGCGCGTTGGGTTCCGCCTCGGGAGCCGGATCCGGGGCGTGGGGATTGGCGCGCTCGGCCTTTGCTGCCTGGGCCTTTGCTGTCTGGGCTTTCGCCGTCGGAGCCCGCGCCGTCTTCGCCTGCTGCATCGCTTCTCACCATCGTGCCGCTTTGGCGGGCACAAAGACAGACCTGTCTGTCAATTACAGGCAGGAATCATGCCGTGCAATCCTGTCGATGGACAGGGCAAAATCCTTTCTTCTCTTGAAGAAGCAGATTTTCCACGCCGCTCGGCGCCCGGGTTCTGGATGTGGCACAGGCCGTGCATAAGACAGACCGGTCTGTCTATATCCGCCGAGGAGATCCGGATGTCTCAATCCAACACCGTCCTGACCGGCTGCCTGCTGCCCGAGGCCACTACGGGCTGCCTTGCCCCCATCGACAAGGACGGGCTCGAGAAGCTCATCGCCGCCGGCAAGGCCGACCCCAAGGTCATCAAGACGCTGAAGTGCAAGACGGTGGCCGAGGGGCGCTTCCGCCATGCCAATTATATCCGCAACCTTGCCCCCTACATCGTGGACGAGCCCCCGGGCCTGCTCGGCGACGACACCGCCCCCAACCCCTCCGAGGCCTCCCTCGCGGCGCTGGGCTCCTGCCTCGCGGTGGGTCTGCATGCCAATGCGGTGCATCGCGGCTGGACCGTGCGCAAGCTGGAACTCCAGCTCGAAGGCGATCTCAACATCACCGCTGTGTGGGGCACGGGCGATGTCAGCGAGAAGCCGGTGGGCTTCACCGACGTGCGCGTGAAGGTGGAGATGGAATGCGACGGCGTGCCGAAGGAAGAGGTGGACGCCCTCATCTCCCACGTCACCAAGTGGTCGCCGGTGGCCAACACCTTCGTGCGCCCGGTCAACCTTGAGGTGGCGCTGGCCTGATCCGGCCTTCCACCCGCTCCACGGCATGCCCGCTTCCTGCGGGCGTGCCCCGCCTTCCGCGCCTTCCGCCTTCCGGGACCAGAGGATTGCCATGTCGTTGACCGCCGTGACCGCCTTGTCGCCGCATGATCTGTCTGCGTCCGACCTTGATCCCGGAGCGGCCCTCGCCGAGATCGGCAAGATCGCGGTGACGGACCTTTCCGCCTGGGCCCGCGCCATCGACGAGGGGACCTATCCGGCCACCCTGCTGCATCGCTTCGCCGATGCCGGCGCCTTCCGACTCCATCTTGGCGAGGGCCACAGGCTCGATGCCGCCATCGAGGGCATGAGCCGAATCTCCGAGGTGTGCACCTCATCCGCCTTCATGGCCTGGTGCCAGAACACGCTGGTCTGGTACCTTATCAACTCCGAGAACGCGGCGGCCAAGGCGAAGTATCTCGCTGCTGCCGCGACAGGCCATGTGCTGGGTGGCACGGCGCTCTCCAATCCCATGAAGTCCTTCTTCGGCATCGAGACGCTCAAGCTGAAGGGCACCCGCGTGGACGGCGGCTACAGGGTGAAGGGCATCCTGCCGTGGGTGTCGAACCTTGGTCCCGACCATTTCTTCGGTGCCATCTTCGCACTGGAGGGCGGCGAGCCGGTGATGGCGCTCATCGACTGCGCCGATCCGGCGGTGACGCTGAAGCCCTGCGAGCCCTTCCTGTCCATGGACGGCACCGGCACCTATGGGGTGCAGGTCCGCGACCTGTTCGTGCCCGACGACATGGTGCTGGCACACGAGGCCATGCCCTTCGTGAAGACCATGCGCGCCGGCTTCATCCTGTTGCAGGCGGGCATGGCCATCGGCCTCATCCGCGACTGTATCGCCATGATGCGCGAGGTGGAGGGACCCCTCGGCCACGTCAACCGCTTCCTCGACGTGCAGCCGGATGCCATGGCCGAGACCCTCGCCGCCATGGAGAGCGAGGTGAATGCGCTGGCGCAGACACCCTTCGACACCAGCCCCGACTATTGGCGCCGGGTGGTGGCGGCCCGCCTGCTCGCCGGCGAGAAGAGCGTGGAGGCCGCGCACAACGCCATGCTCCATTGCGGCGCGCGGGGCTATGTGCGGGCCAGCCGCTGCCAGCGCCGCCTGCGCGAGGCCTATTTCGTCGCCATCGTCACGCCGGCCACCAAGCAGTTGAAGCTGATGCTGGACCAGATGCCGGCATAACCCATTCGTCAAACCGGCCGCCGGTTTGCGTGATGAAGCCGCGCAAGACCGGCGCCGGAACTGCACTTCACAACAAGCGAGGGGCGAAAAGCTCCCGAGATCTTCCGGTTGCCTCGTTATTCACCCTGCGAGAGGGGATCACCATGAGCACCATTCTGATTTCGCCGCCCGACCTGTCCGCGCTGATCCTGTCCGAGCCCACGGTCGTCATCGATACGCGCAATCCCGAGAGCTACGCGGCCGGGCATATTCCCGGAGCGGTCAACCTCCATGAGATTTTCACCTTCCTCGCCACCTCGACCCCCGAGGGCTATGCGGAGCTGCGCGCCAAGTTCGCCGATGCCTTCGGCAAGGCCGGCCTCTCCGGCAAGGAGACGGCGGTCATCTACGAGCAGT
Source organism: Xanthobacter versatilis (assembly GCF_043193975.1). Lineage (NCBI taxonomy): Bacteria > Pseudomonadati > Pseudomonadota > Alphaproteobacteria > Hyphomicrobiales > Xanthobacteraceae > Xanthobacter > Xanthobacter versatilis. Next base: position 138,938 of record NZ_JBAFVB010000011.1, read on the forward strand.
CCATGAATTCGGGCTTCGGCCAGTCCTGCCGCGGCTATTTCCTGCTCACCTTCCTCGGCTATCCCAAGATCAAGGTGCTGCACGGCGGCTTTGCCGCCTGGGAGGCCGCCGGCCTGCCCGTCACCACCGCGGTGCCCGAGCCCAAGGCCGTGACGTTCCCGGTCGACGAGGCCGCAGGCGCGGTGATCATCGATGCCGCCGCCATGCTCTCGGCGGTGGACGACCCCGCCGTCGCCAAGCTCGACGTGCGCGACGTGGACGAGTGGATCGGCGAAAGCTCCTCGCCCTATGGCAAGGACTTCTGCCCGCGCAAGGGTCGCATCCCCGGCGCCAAGTGGATCGAATGGTACCGCATGATGAAGCCCACGGCCGAGGGCCCGCGCTTCAAGTCCGCCCCCGAGATACTGGCGGAGTGCGCCACGGTGGGCATTTCACCTGAAACCCCGGTCTATCTCTACTGCTTCAAAGGGGCGCGGGCCTCCAACACCTTCCTCGCGCTGAAAGAAGCGGGGGTGAAGGACGTGAAGATGTATTTTGGCTCCTGGAACGAGTGGTCGCGCGATCCGGCGCTCCCCATCGAGGAGGGGCATCCGGCGGCGGCCACGGCCTGAACCGAAGGAGCCTCCGACGTGCCCGAGATCACCTGCTATTTCAGCCCGCAATCGGGCTATGCCTATCTGGGGCACCCCCGCCTCGTCGCCATCGCGCGCGAGCACGGCGCCAGCATTCTCTGGCGGCCCGTGGATATCCTGAAGGTCTTCGCCGAGGGCGGCTCCACCGCCCCGGCCAAGCAGTCCCCCGTGCGCAACGCCTATCGCAAGAAGGATATCGTGCGCTGGGCGAAGCTGCGCGGCATTCCCATCACCACCGAGCCGGCCTTCTGGCCCACGGACACGCTGCCCGCCTGCCGACTGATCGCCGCCGCGCAAGGCGAGGGGATCGACCCCGAAGCCCTCATCTTCGCCTGCCTCAGCGCGGTGTGGGCGCGGGACATCCAGATTTCCGACCGAGCCAACCTTATCCGCCTCGCCGACGAGGTGGGGCTTGATGGCGCGCGCCTGGTGGAGCTGTCCGACAGCGTGGCCGCCGCCGAGCAGGTCCAGCGCAACACCGTGGCTGCCATCGAGGCCGGGGTGTTCGGCTCGCCCTCCTATGTGCTGAATGGCGAGCTCTATTTCGGCCAGGACCGGCTGGACTTTGTCGCCGCCGCGCTCGCAGCCGGCGAGCCGGGGGCGGCGCTGTGAGCGCCCCCGTCGTCATCGTCGGGGCGGGGCAGGCGGCGGCGCAGGCCGTCACCTCCCTGAAGGCGGAAGGGTATGCCGGCGATATCATCGTCATCGGCGATGAGCCCTATCTGCCCTACCAGCGTCCGCCACTCTCCAAGGCCTATCTCGGCGACGAGATGACCGAGGACCGGCTCGAATTGAAGGCGCCCAAATTCTATGCGGATGCCGGGGCGGAGCTGCGCCTTGCCACCCGCGTCGCCCGCCTGCTGCCGGCCGAGAAGGCGGTGGAGCTGGCGGACGGCTCCCGTCTCGCCTACGGCGCGCTGCTGATCGCCACCGGCACTCGCGCCCGCGCCTTGCCGGTGCCGGGAGCGGAACTGGCGGGCCTCTTCTCCATCCGCTCCATCGATGACGTGAAGCACTTCCGTGCCTCAGCCGTGCCGGGGGCGAAGCTCGTCATCATCGGCGGCGGCTATATCGGCCTTGAGGTGGCGGCCAAGGCGAAGAAGCTCGGCCTCGAAGTGACTGTGGTGGAAGGCCAGCCGCGCCTGCTCGCCCGCGTCGCCTGCGCCACCATCTCCGATTTCGCCCGCACCCTGCATCAGGGCAATGGCGTCACCATCCTCACCGGCATGGGCGTGGCCCGGCTGGTGGGCACGGAGCGGGTGACGGGGGTGGAACTTGCGGATGGGCGGGTGCTGCCGGCCGATCTCGTTCTGTCCGCCGTGGGCGCGATGCCCAATGCGGAGCTGGCCTCCGAGGCGGGGCTGGTGCTGGAGAACGGCATAAGGGTGGACGAGGCCACCCGTACCAGCGCGCCCGACATCTATGCCGCCGGCGATGTCGCCTCTTTTCCGAGCAGGCTCTACGGCCGGCGGGTTCGCCTTGAATCCGTGCAGAATGCCATCGATCAGGCCAAGGCTGCCGCAAAAGCGATCACGGGTGGTGGCGTTGTATACGATCCCATCCCCTGGTTCTGGTCCGATCAATACGATGTGAAGCTCCAGATCGCGGGGCTCCTCGACGGCTGCGAGCGCACCGAAACCGAGGGTGACGTGGCCGCCGGACGCTTCTGCGTGCGGTATTTCGCGGGGGATCGGCTGCTGGCGGTCTGCTCGGTCAACGATCCCAAGAGCCACATGCTCGCCCGCAAGGCCCTCGCCACGCCGCCACCGGTGCCTGCCCCCGGCTAGGGGTGGCACGGGCATTGCCATCACCAAGCGTCACCTGCCCGCCGAATCCTCGCACTCGTCTTCCGGAGCGCCCTTATGTCGATGTTCTCGAACCCGTTCTCGCTGAAGTCCAAGCTCGGCCGCTGCCTGTGCGGGCGCCATGCGACGCAGGAGGAGCACGCGGCATCGGAACGGGCGGCGGGGCTGGGCGACGAGGCGCGCTACCGCGATGTGGTGGCCTCCGGCCTCATGCGAGCGCTGTTTCCCAACGATATGAAGCGCCGCGCCTTCCTCAAGGCGGTGGGCGCCTCCACCGCCGCGGCGGCGCTCGCCACCTTCTTCCCGCTGGACGCCGCGACCGAGGCGTTCGCCGCCACCGGCAAGCCGGAGAAGACCGACCTGAAGGTGGGCTTCATCCCCATCACCTGCGCCACCCCTATCATCATGGCGCACCCCATGGGCTTCTACGCCAAGCAGGGCCTGAACGTGGAGGTGGTGAAGACCGCCGGCTGGGCGGTGGTCCGCGACAAGACCATCAACAAGGAATATGACGCCGCCCACATGCTGGCGCCTATGCCGCTGGCCATCTCCCAGGGCCTCGGTTCCAACCCGATCCCCTTTGTCACGGCCGCCATCGAGAACATCAACGGCCAGTCCTTCACGCTTGGCATCAAGCATAAGGACAAGATGGACGTGAAGTCGTGGAAGGGGCTGAAGTTCGCCATTCCCTACGACTTCTCCATGCACAATTACCTGCTGCGCTATCTGCTGGCGGAGAACGGCATCGATCCCGACTCCGACGTGCAGCTGCGCGTGGTGCCGCCGCCGGAGATGGTGGCGAACCTGCGTGCCGAGAACATCGACGGCTTCCTCGCCCCCGACAACGTTGCCCAGCGCGCGGTGTTCGATGGGGTGGGCTTCATCCACTCCCTGTCCAAGACCATGTGGGACGGCCACCCCTGCTGCGCCTTCGCGGCGAGCCGGGAGTTCATCACCACCATGCCCAACACCTATGCGGCGCTACTGCGGGCCATTGTCGATGCCACCGGCTACGCCTCGAAGACCGAGAACCGCAAGGCCATCGCCGAGGCCATCGCCCCGCCGGCCTATCTCAACGCGCCGGTGACGGTGCTGGAGCAGGTGCTGGTGGGCAAGTACGCGGACGGCCTGGGCAACATCAAGGACGACCCCAAGCGCATCGATTTCGATCCGTTCCCGTGGGAGAGCTTCGCGGTTTGGATGCTGACCCAGATGAAGCGCTGGGGCCAGATCAAGGGCGAGGTGGACTATGCCTCGGTGGCCAACCAGGTGTTCCTCGCCACCGACGCCGCCAGGGTGATGAAGGAGATGGGGCTCACCCCGCCTGCCACCACCTCCAAGTCGTTCTCGGTGATGGGCAAGGTGTTCGACCCGGCAAAGCCCGCCGAATATGTCGCCTCCTTCGCCATCAAGCGGAGCTGAGCGATGAAGAGCCTCGGCGTGCGCGCCGGCCTGCTTTCGGTGCTGCTGTTCATCGCCTTCTGCGTGCTCTGGCAGGTCGCCGTCACCCCGAGCGCAAGCACGGGGCCGGCGCTGGATCCGGAATATGCCAAGCTCATGGGCATCTCCACCGTGGGGGCGAAGTCGGCCATGCCGGGGCCGCTCGACGTGGCGGCCAAGCTCTGGGACAACCTGAAGCGGCCGTTCTACGACAACGGGCCGAATGACAAGGGGCTGGGCCTCCAGCTGCTCTATTCCATCGGCCGGGTGGCGCTGGGCTATGTGCTCGCCGTGCTGGTGGCGGTCCCCATCGGCTTTCTCATCGGCATGTCGCCGCTCGCCTACCGCGCGCTCGACCCCTTCATCCAGGTGCTGAAACCCATCTCGCCCTTGGCCTGGATGCCGCTCGCGCTCTACACCATAAAGGATTCCACCCTCTCGGCCATCTTCGTCATCTTCATCTGCTCGGTGTGGCCGATGCTGCTCAACACCGCCTTCGGGGTGGGGGCGGTGCGCAAGGAGTGGCTGAACGTCGCCCGCACCCTGGAAGTGGGGCCATGGCGGCGGGCTTTCACGGTGATCCTGCCAGCGGCGGCGCCCACCATCCTCACTGGCATGCGCATTTCCATCGGCATCGCCTGGCTCGTCATCGTGGCGGCGGAGATGCTCGTGGGCGGCACCGGCATCGGCTACTTCGTGTGGAACGAGTGGAACAACCTCTCCATCGCCAATGTCATCGTGGGCATCCTGTTCATCGGCGTCGTGGGCATGGTGCTCGACCTGATCCTGGCGCGCCTGCAGCGGCGCGTGACCTTTCCGGAGTGAGCGCCGTGGCGGTGAGCGATCCCAAATTCATCTCCATCGAAGGCATCGCCCGGCGCTATCCGGCGGCGGGGGGCGGCTTCACAACCATCTTCGAGGACCTGTGGCTGCAGGTGCCGCGGGGCGAATTCGTCTGCATCATCGGCCATTCGGGATGCGGCAAGACGAGCGTGCTGAACATCCTCGCCGGGTTGGAAAATCCCTCCGACGGGGTGGTGGTGGTGGACGGGCAGGCCATCGCCGGGCCGAGTCTCGACCGGGCCGTCATCTTCCAGGGCCATGCCCTGCTGCCGTGGAAGAGCGTGCTCGGCAACGTGGCCTATGCGGTCTCCTCCCGCTGGCGCAAGGCGGGCCGGGCCGAGGTGGAGGAGCGGGCGAAGCGCTTCATCGACCTCGTGGGCCTCAAGGGCAACGAGGCGAAGAAGCCGGCGGAGCTGTCCGGCGGCATGCGCCAGCGCGTGGGCATCGCCCGGGCGCTCTCCATCGAGCCCAAGATCATGCTCATGGACGAGCCGTTCTCGGCGCTGGACGCGCTCACCCGCGGCACGCTGCAGGACGAGGTACGTCGCATCTGCAAGTCCACCGGGCAGACGGTGGTGATGATCACCCACGACGTGGACGAGGCCATCTACCTCGCCGACAGGATCGTGCTCATGACCAACGGCCCGGAGGCCATGGTGGCGGAGGTCGTGGAGAACCCGCTGCCGGCCGACCGCCGCCGCGACACCATCCACCACGAGCCGGATTTCTACACGGTGCGCAACCACCTGGTGGATTTCCTGGTGTCGCGCAGCCGCACCTTCAGGGACGACAAGCCGGCAGGCTATGACCCGCGCCATCCGCCCCTGGTGCGCCCTGGCGCGCCGGTCACGTCGCCCCCCGCCAACACCATCCCCTTTCCCGCCGTTGCCAAGGCCCGCGACTGATCGCGCGGGGCTGGCCCGACAGAACCAAGAGTGGAGAGCAAGACCCATGAAGCGCGAGCAACTCACCGAGAAGATCCTCGACATCAAGCGCGAGAAGGGCTGGACCTGGAAATACATCTGCGAGGAGATCGGCGGCATGTCGCCTGTCCTAGTGGTGGGCGCGCTGCTGGGCCAGATGAAGCTGGTGAAGCCGCTGGCGAAGAAGGCCGCCGAGCTGTTCGGCCTTTCCGAGGTGGAAGAGCGCATGCTGAACGAGGTGCCCATGCGCGGCGCCGGCACGCCCATGCCGCCCACCGACCCGCTCATCTACCGCTTCTACGAGCTGGTGATGGTGAACGGCCCGGCCTGGAAGGCGCTCATCGAGGAGGAGTTCGGCGACGGCATCATGTCCGCCATCGACTTCAACATGGAGATGGTGCGCGAGCCCAATCCCAAGGGCGACCGCGTGCAGATCACCATGTCCGGCAAGTTCCTGCCCTACAAATACTATGGCAACGAGCAGGGCATCCCCGACTACGGCTTCAAGGAAAGCTGAGGCGGCGGGCGCCTCCGGCCCATTGCCGATGCCGCTATGACAAACGAAAAACCCCGCCGGGCGACCCGGCGGGGTTTTTCGTTTCACGCAAGCTGCACTGGCAGCTTCAATCGTTGAAGAGCGCGGTCTGCTCGGGGGCCGGGGCCTCGCCTGCGGCCTGCTCGGTCGTGCCCTCAGCACGGGTGCGGAAGCGGCGGCGACGGCCGCGACGGGCATCCGTGCCCTCGGTCGCCTCGGCAGCCTCAGGGGCTTCCACGGCTTCCTCGCGGGGCGGCTCGACCCGCGCGGGCTCGGCGCGGACCGGCTCAGGGCGGGCCGGCTCGGCGCGGGCGACTTCCGCCCGGGGGGCTTCGGCCTTCGGCGTCTCTACGCGGGGCGCCTCGACCTTGGGCGCCTCAACTCGGGGCGCTTCGGCGCGGGGTTCCGCGCGCTCCTTGGCGATGGCGGGGGAGCCGGTGATGAAGGACGGCAAGCCGAGATCCTGCTCCTCCTCCCGCGGGGCGCGGGGCGCGCGAGGCGCCTCGGCCTCCTCGCTGCGGGGGACGCGGGCGGCGCGCGGCGTGAAGCCCTCGCCGCTCTCGTCGCGGTTGCGGCGGCGGAACTCACGCGGCGCACGATCTTCGCGAGGAGCGCGATCCTCACGGGGCGCCCGATCCTCACGGGGGGCGCGATCTTCGCGGGGCTCGCGGGCCTCCCGCTGTTCAAGGGGAGCGCGATCATCGCGCGGTTCGCGCTGCTCACGGAAGTCGCGCTGCTCGCGGGGGGCACGCTGGTCACGCGGTTCGCGCTGCTCGCGGGCCTCGCGCTGCTCCCGGGGCTGGTAGCCTTCGTCGTCGTCGCGGTTGCGGCGGTAATTGCCCTGGCGGTTGTCGCGCTGGCCGCGGTCATCGCCCCGGTTGTCGCGATTGTTGTCCCGGTTGTCCCGGTTCTCACGCGCCTCGCGGGGCTGGTAGGGCTGCTCGCCGCGGTTGAAGGCCGGCTGGGGCGCATCGAGGGCGCCCACGTCGTCGGTATCCTCGTCATCCATCTCGTCGTCGCGGCCGAAGCCGGGCGGGGGGGCGAACTGGCCCTGGAGCGAGGCGATGAGGCGCAGATAATGCTCGGCGTGCTGGAAATAATTCTCAGCGGCCACGTGATCTCCGGACGACTGGGCGTCGCGGGCGAGCTGCTGGTATTTCTCCGCGATGTGGTGCGCCGTTCCACGCACCTTCGTGTCCGGGCCGTTCGATTCGTAGACCCGTGTCAGAGGGTTCGAGCTGCGCCGGTTGCCGTTGTTGTTGTTGCGGCCGCGCATGCGCTGCTTCTGCTGACCATTTCTCATGTGGATCAATCTCTACTCGCCCGGCGTTCACGCCGCCGTCTGCGCCCGGTCGCCATGCGCCGGTGAACTCCGCAACACGCCCGATGGTTGGTCCGGGCGGCGCACGCCAGGATGCGCGCTGTTCCGCTTTCGCAGGCCAAGAACGTCAGCTTCGCGAGCCGCCTGCGCCGGCATTCGCGCTGGTCTGAAAGTGCGATCGTTCGTTAAGTCAGGATCTGTCCGATCATCGAGCCCCGTCCCGTGCCCCCCAGCACGGCCGCCGTTACACGATACGCTGCCGAGCCATCGGACCCGCGCGCGCTCAACACCGTGAAACGATCTCACCGCCGGATGCTGGAATGTGCGCAGCATGCGCGCGCATCATCCCACCGCATCCATAGCGCCCGAAACATCTGCCTGAGATTTCGGAAGCCCGCATCAGCCCCTTGGGCCAACACATCGGTTCGATTCCTGAAAAAGACACTAGCCATTTCCCTCCCAGGTTCCAAGCGGTTTTTTCTCAGCTTGCGTGCTGCTTGCCTTGGGGCGCCGCCATTTGCCGCTACCGGGCCCTACCCGCGGCGGGCGAGGAGGGCCCTGGGGATGCCCGAAAGATCGCGCCGCGCCGGACCTGCCACCTCAAGTCCCGCCGCCGCGACCAGCGCCGCCACGGCCGCTTCCTGTCCCTCGCCCAGCTCCAGCACGGCGATGCCGCCTCGGCGCACGAGGCGCGGCAGGTCGGCGGCGATGGCTTCATAGGCGAGGAGGCCGTCCGCCCCGGCCTCCAGCGCGAGATGAGGGTCGTGCAGGCGGACTTCGGCGGGCAGGTCCAGCATGGCCGAAGAGGTGATGTAGGGCGGATTGGAGACCACGAGGTCGAAGCCGCCGGCCAGCGCCGTTCCCCAGTCGCCCACCAGTACATGGGCGCGCGCGGTGAGGCCGTTGCGGGCGAGATTGGCGCGCGCGGTCAAGGCCGCGCCCTCTGAGCGGTCCACGGCGATGCCGGTGGCGTTGGGACACTCCACCAGCAAGGCGGCGAGGATCGCGCCCGTGCCCGTGCCCAGATCGAGGATGGAGAGGGGTGCGCTTCGGTCGGGCAGCGCGGCGAGGGCCGCCTCCACCAGGGTCTCGGTGTCGGGGCGGGGCACCAAGGTGTCCGGGGAGAGGTGAAGGTCGAGACTCCAGAATTCCCGCCGGCCACGAATGCGCGCCACCGGCTCGCCGCCCGCCCGCCGTTTCGTGAAGGCGCGGGCCGTCGCCTCGGCTTCGGGAGGAACGGGCGCCTCGGCCCGCAACAGCAGGTCGCCCGGCGCGCAGTCGAGCGCCTGCGCCAGCAGCAGGCGGGCGTCGAGGTCCGGCGTCTCCACGCCCGCCGCAGCGAGGGATGCCGCCATCTGCCGGCGCAGAGTGCCGATGGTCAGGGCTTCAGCCAAAGCAGGGCCCTTGCCCACGGCTCAGGCGTCCTCGGCCGCGGCGAGCAAAGCGGCCTGATGCTCGGTGAGCAGCGGATCGATGATCTCGTCCAGCGCCGTGCCCGCGATCACCTCGTCCAGCTTGTAGAGGGTGAGGTTGATGCGGTGGTCGGTGACGCGGCCTTGCGGGAAATTATAGGTGCGGATGCGCTCGGAGCGGTCGCCGGAGCCCACCTGGCCCTTGCGCTCGGCGGCGCGGCCGGCCTCCTTCTTCTGGCGCTCGTCGTCGAGCAGGCGCGCGCGCAGCAGCGCCATGGCGCGGGCCTTGTTACGGTGCTGGGAGCGCTCGTCCTGCACCGCCACCACCGTGTTGGTGGGAAGGTGGGTGATGCGCACCGCGCTCTCGGTCTTGTTCACATGCTGGCCGCCGGCGCCCTGGGCGCGATACACGTCGATGCGCAGGTCCGCCTCGTTGATGTCCACGTCCACGTCCTCCGCCTCGGGCAGCACGGCGACGGTGGCGGCGGAGGTGTGGATGCGCCCGCTGGTCTCGGTGGCCGGCACGCGCTGGACCCGGTGGACGCCGCTCTCGAACTTCAGGCGCGCATAGGCGCCGCGGCCGTGAAGGGCGGCGACGATTTCCTTGTAGCCGCCCATGGTCCCCTCGCTCTCGGAGAGGATTTCCACGCTCCAGCCCTTCTCGGCGGCGTAGCGCGTGTACATCCGGTAGAGGTCGCCCGCGAACAGGGCGGCCTCGTCGCCGCCGGTGCCGGCGCGCACCTCCAGGATGATGCCGCGCTCGTCCATGGCGTCCTTGGGCAGCAGCGCGAGGCGCACGGCGGTGGCAAGGGCCTCAATCCGGTCCTGAAGGCGCTCCACCTCCGCCTCGGCCATTTCCCGCATCTCGGGGTCGGCGGCGGATTCGGCCAGAAGCTCATTGGCGCCTTCCAGGTCGCGCTCGGCATCCTTCAGGGCGCGCACCTGCTCCACCACCGGCGACAGGTCAGAAAACTCGCGGCCGAGGCGCACATATTCCTCGCCCTCCGCGCCGCGGGACAGGGCGGCCTCGATCTCGGCGTGGCGCGCGACCAACTGGTCGAGCTTGGCGGTGGGCAGGGCGGTCATGGGTCTCGGGCGTTTTCCGCAAGGGTGAAGCCGGTTTGCGTCCAGAAAACGCGGGTGGGGGCGGCCATTTGGGCGCGCCCTAAATGGGCAGCCCGCTCGCCTTGGCGAAAGCTGCGAGCGCGGCGCGCGGGTCGGCCGTGCCGGTCTTGTCCTCCAGCAGGGGCAGCAGCACCTTGCGGGCGGCGGAGACATCCAGCTCCAGCATCATGGCCTTCACCGGGCCAATGGAGGCCGGCGACACCGACAGTGCCCGGTATCCCAGCGCAGCGAGGGCCACCGCCTCAAGCGGCCGCGATGCCAGTTCGCCGCACAGGGTCACCGGCTTGCCATGGCGCTGGCCCGCCTCCGCCACCATGCGGAACGCCCGAAGGGCCGGCGGGGACAGCGGGTCGAAGCGGTCCGCCACGCGCACGTTGGAGCGGTCCGCCGCATAGAGGAACTGGACCAGATCATTGGAGCCCACCGAGAGGAAGTCGGCGCGCGAGAGGATCTCGTCCAGCTGGAACAGCAGGGAGGGCACCTCCACCATGGCGCCCACATAGACCTTCTCGGGCAGGCCGTGGCCGTGCTTGCGCAGATGGGTCAGCTCGCGCTCGACGATGGCGCGGGCGCGGTCGAATTCCTCCACCGCCGCCACCATGGGGAACATGATGCGCAGATCGCGCCCCGCGCCGGCCCGCAGCAGCGCCCGCAGCTGGCTGCGCAGCAGGCCCGGCCGGTCCAGCCCGAGGCGGATGGCGCGCCAGCCCAGCGCCGGGTTCTCCTCCTCGACGGTGCGCATATAGGGCAGCACCTTGTCGCCGCCGATGTCGAGGGTGCGGAAGGTGACGGGCTTTTCGCCGGCGGCATCCAGCACCGCGCGATAGAGCTTCAGCTGCTCCGAGATGCGCGGGAAAGCCGAGGCGATCATGAATTGCAGCTCGGTGCGGAACAGGCCGATGCCGGCCGCGCCGGTCTCGGACACATGGGGCAGGTCCACCAGCAGGCCGGCATTCAGGTGCAGTTCGATGTGCACGCCGTCCTTGGTGACCGATGGGCGGGTGCGTAGCGCCGCATACTGGGCCTGGCGGCGGGCGCGGAAGCGCACCTTCTCCGCATAGGCTTCCTCAACGTCACCGGGCGGGCGCAGGTGCACCTCGCCGGCCTGCCCGTCCACGATGACCGGGTCGCCGGGATCGGCGAGGCCGGCCGCATTCTCCACCTGGCCCACGGCGGCGATGCCGAGCGCGCGGGCGACGATGGTGACATGGCTGGTGGTGCCACCTTCCTCCAGCACGAGGCCGCGGATGCGCGTCCGGTCATAGTCGAGCAGCGCCGCCGGGCTCATGTTGCGGGCGACGAGGATGGCGTTTTCCGGCAGCGCCTCGCGCTCCGAGCCGCGATTGCGGCCGGTTAGCTCGCGCAGCAGGCGGTTGGCGAGGTCGTCGAGGTCGTGCAGGCGCTCGCGCAGATAGGGGTCGGAGGCGCGCATCATGCGGGCGCGGGTATCCGACTGCACCCGCTCGACCGCGCCTTCGGCGGTGAGGCCGGAGAGCACCGCCTCACGCATCTTGTGCATCCAGCCCCGGTCGTGGGCGAACATGCGGTAGGCTTCCAGGATGTCGCGATGCTCGCCGGCCTTGGCGAGGCCGTCGTCCTCCAGCATCAGGTCGATGGAGTGCCGAAGCTTGCCGATGGCGGCATCGAGGCGGGCGGTCTCCTTCACAACGTCGTCGGCGATGACGTTGGTGACCTTGATGCGCGGCTCGTGCAGCACCACGTGGCCGAGGCCGAGGCCATCGGCCAGCGCCACGCCCTTCAGATGCAGCGGCCGGCGCACCGCCGGCTCGGCGCCGGGCTTGGCCAGCGCGGTGAGTTCCCCGGAGGCGATCATCTCCGCCAGCACCATGGCGGTGGTCTGGAGCGCCTCGATCTCCTCTTCCGTATAGGTCCGGCGGGCGCGGTTCTGCACCACCAGCACGCCCAGCGTGTTGCCGGCCCGCAGGATCGGCACGCCGAGGAAGGAGTTGTAGACCTCCTCGCCGGTTTCCGGGCGGTAGGAGAATTCCGGATGGGCGTGGGCGTCCGAAAGGGCGAGGGATTCCGCCTCGCGCGCCACATGGCCGACCAGGCCCTCATCCACGCGCATGACGGTGAGATGAACCGCGTCCCGGTTCAGGCCTTCCGTGGCATAGAGTTCGAGCGTCTGGTCGACGCGCAGCACATAGACCGAGCAGACTTCGGCCACCATGTTGGCGGCGATCAGCACCACGATCTTGTCGAGGCGGTCCTGCGCGCTGACCTGTTCCGCCATCACCTCGCGGAGGCGGCGGAGCAATACGCGCGGACCGCCGAGCGCGCCACGCATCGGCCGCATCCTTAAATGTGGGCGGGTTTCAGGTGCCCGCGGGGCTCTTCGTCGAACGGCGCGCGCCCGCAGGTTCGCCCATCAGCTGTCCAGCCCGTATAGCGAATGGAGAGTCCGAACCGCAAGTTCGGTATATGCCGCATCGATCAGGAACGAGATCTTGATCTCCGACGTGGTGATGGCCCGGATGTTGATTCCCTTGCCTGCCAGCGCCTGGAACGCCTGCGCCGCAACGCCGGCGTGGGAGCGCATGCCGATGCCGATGACCGACACCTTCGTCACGTCGGTGGCGCCTTCCACCACCTGGTGGGCGATGGTGTCCCGCGCCTTCTCGATCACCGCCTTGGCGCGCTCGAAATCGGCGGTGGGAACGGTGAAGGTGATGTCGGTGAAGCCATCCGCCGACACGTTCTGAACGATCATGTCCACATTGATGTGGGCATCGGCCAAAGGCCCGAACACCGCGGCGGCGATGCCCGGCTTGTCGGCGACCCGGCGGATGGAGACCTGGGCTTCGTCCTTGGAGAAGGCGATGCCGGTGACCACCTGCGATTCCATCTGGTTTGCCACGATCTCCTCCTCGTCGCAGATGAGCGTACCGGCCTTTTCCACGTTCGCCGTCTCGGGGGCGTCGGGATCCACAAGGCTCGAGCGCACGAAGGTGCGCACATTATGCACCATGGCAAGCTCCACCGAGCGCACCTGCAGCACCTTGGCACCGAGAGACGCCATTTCCAGCATCTCCTCGAAGGCGATGCGGTCGAGGCGGCGAGCCTTGGGCACCACGCGCGGGTCGGTGGTGTAGACCCCGTCCACGTCGGTGTAGATGTCGCAGCGCTCGGCCTTCAACGCCGCCGCCACCGCCACCGCCGAGGTGTCCGAGCCGCCCCGGCCGAGGGTGGTCAGGCGGCCGGTGGGCAGGTGAATGCCCTGGAAGCCGGCGATCACCGCCACCTGGCCGCCGTCGATGGCGGCGCCGAGCTTCTCGCTGTCGATGTCGAGGATGCGGGCGGAGCCGTGGGCATCGTCGGTGGAAATGGGCAGCTGCCAGCCCTGCCAGGAGCGGGCGGAGAGGCCCATTTCCTGGAGCACGATGGCCAGGAGCCCGCTCGTCACCTGCTCGCCCGAAGCCACCACCGCGTCATATTCGCGCGGGTCGTAGAGGGCGGAGGCATCCTTGCACCAGCCGACCAGTTCGTTGGTCTTGCCCGACATGGCGGAGACCACCACCGCGACCTGGTAGCCGGCCTCGACTTCGCGCTTCACATGACGCGCCACATTGCGGATGCGCTCGATATTGGCGACCGAGGTGCCGCCGAACTTCATCACCAGCCGAGCCATCGCTCGTGCCTTTCTTCGCCTGGAAAACGGATGGGAAACGTCTCTGGTGGCCCGCTGAGGTGGGCCGGGGTCAGGGACGCGTCATTTTCGCCGGCGCGCCGCACCGAGGCGCCCTGGGGCGCGCGGGTCGAGGCGGATCAAGTGGGCCGAGCGAAACATCCCGAAAGTCCTCCCGCGCGGGTTCGATCTTGAGGCGCGCGGTGTGATTGCGCGCCTCCATAGCGGCAAGTGCGGGCGGGGGCAACCATCCCTGATCGCCACGAGGGCCGTCAGCGCCAACGGCCCTCGCCGTCCGGCACCGAGCCCGGGGGCGTCAGCAGGGCCGTGACCTCTGGTCCGCCTTGGCGTGCGCTACAGGTAGCTGCAGGTAAAGGTCGTGGTTGTGCGGCTCCACGTCTCGCGTCATCAAGCTTGAACCCTGTGGAGTCATTTCATGAGCCAGAACCACGCCTTTCGCCTCGACCCTCGCCTGGAGGCCGACGGACCGGCAGTCGGCGACCTTCCCTTGTGTCATGTTCGTCTCGTCGACGATGCTCGCTTCTTCTGGGTGGTGATGGTGCCGCGCCGGGCCGACATGGTGGAGATCATTGACCTGCCATTTGCCGACCGGCTGCATCTCATTGAGGAGATCGCGGTCGTGTCGTCGGCGGTCAAGGCCAGCTCCGACTGTGCCAAGCTGAACGTGGCGGCGCTCGGCAACGTGGTGTCGCAGCTTCATCTGCACGTGGTCGGCCGCGAACCGGACGATGCCGCCTGGCCGGGGCCGGTGTTCGGCGCTGGCACCCGCGAGCCGCTTGCGGCGGCGGAGCGGGACAAGCGCCTCGCGGCCCTGCGCACCTGTCTCGCCATCCTGTAGAGCGCTCCGTGCCAGCCCGTCCGGTGGGTCTGCATCGACGGGGTGTTCCCATCTGGGGGGCCATGAGTGGTGCGACCTTGCCTCCGGGCCGTGCCCATGCGACGGTCCCTCAAGGTCGGCGGCAGCCCTGCCGGACTGTGTCGCCCACCCGGAATCCGTCGCCCACCAATGTCCGTCCTTTCCCGTCCTGATCTCGGCGCCTGGCCGGACCTCGGCTATGTTGGAAGCGTGCTCGACCGCGCCGCGCACCTGCGCCCCCATGCCTGCGATCCGTCCGGCGACCTGCTGTCCGATCCCGCCGCCGGCTTCTACCTGCTGGGTGGCGAACTGGTTGCGCTCAAGGGCGATGGACCGGTCTTCGATCCGCTGTTTTCCCGCGCCGAGGCGCAGGCTCAGGGACGGGGCGAGCCGCTCTTCCTCGGGCTTGAGGCGGGCGCGCCGCGCTTTGCGCTGGCTTTCGATCCCGGCCGGAGGGAAGAGCTGGAAGGGCAGGGGCTGAAGGTCACGGACCTGCGCTCCATCGCCGTGGGCGGGCTGGTGCTGCCGCGTCACCTTCCTCCCGTCGCCTGCGGCAAGGCGCTGTTCGGCTGGCACGGCCGGCACGGTTTCTGCGCCAATTGCGGCACCGCCTCGCGCATCCTGGACGGCGGCTGGCGGCGCGATTGCCCGTCCTGCGGCGCCCAGCATTTCCCGCGCACTGATCCGGTGGTGATCATGCTGACGGCGGCGGGCGACAAATGCCTCATGGGCCGCCAGCCGCATTTCGCGCCGGGCATGTGGTCCTGCCTTGCCGGCTTCGTGGAGCCGGGCGAGACCATCGAGGAGGCGGTGCGCCGTGAGACGCTGGAAGAGGCGGGCATCGCCACCGGCCGCGTCACCTACCGCTCCTGCCAGCCCTGGCCCTTCCCCATGTCGCTGATGATCGGGTGCCTGGCGCAGGCGACGAGCCATGACATCGTCATCGACCGCAACGAGCTGGAGGACGCCCGCTGGTTCGACCGGGACGAGGCCGCCCTGATGCTTGCGCGCACTCATCCCGATGGCCTGTTCGTGCCGCCGCCCATCGCCATCGCCCATCACCTCGTCCGGGCCTTCGTCGAAGGTATCGATGCTTGACGCCAAAGCGCGGTCACGGTCGCCGCGGTCCCATATCCGACGCGCGATCGAGCGCCTCTTTCCTGATCCGAGACGCGGCAGCCGCACCCTGCGTCGCCCGGCCTCCCTGGTCTACGGGCTCGACGACAAGGTGCCCCCGGTCGCGCTGGTGCCGCTTGCCGCCCAGCACGCCATGCTGGCGGTCACCTTCCTGATCTATCCGGTGCTGGCGGCCACCGAGGCGCGGCTGCCGGCGGACCAGATGTCCGCCATGCTCTCGGCCTGCGCCATGAGCATCGGCGTCGCCACCATCATCCAGTGCCTGCGCACGCGCTTCGGCTCGGGCTATCTCGCCGTGCACATCCCGGCGCCGGGGGCCATTCCGCTGGCCGCCCAGGCGCTGATGCTCGGCGGGCTCGGGCTGATGGCCATGACCACGCTGCTGGTGGGCATCTGCCAATTGTTCATGGCGCGCCTGGTGCGGCCGCTGCGGGTGCTGCTGCCGCCGGAAGTGTGCGGCGTGGCGGTGAGCATGCTCGGTGTGTCGCTGGCGGGGCCAGCCCTGCGCCGGGCGCTGGGGCTCGACCACGGGCCGCTGGTGGTGCAGAACGCCACCTTCTCCAGCCTCGCCACCGTGGGCATCATCGTCGCCATCACCGTGTTCGCCCCCCGTCGGCTGAAGCTGTTCGCGGTGTTTGCCGGCGCTGGCATCGGCTGGGTGCTGGCGCTGCTGCTCGGCGCGGGGCATCCGGAGGCGAACGCGGCCATCGCCGCCGCGCCCCTGGTCGCCTGGCCGACGCTGACGCTGCCCAGCCTCCAGTTCGCCCCGGCGCTGTTTCCGTTGATGGCGCTGCTGGTTATGATGAATCTCGTGGACGTGCTCTCGGTCACCGTCTCGCTGGAGAAGATGAACGATGCCGACTGGCGCCGCGCCGACATGCAGGCGGCCCAGAGGGCGGTGACTGCCTGCGGCATCGGCAACATCCTCAACGGGCTGACCTCCGGCTTCCAGTCGGGGCTGTCCTCCTCGTCGGTGGGGCTGGCCTTCGCCACCCAGTCCACGGCGCGCATCATCGGCATCCTCGCCGGTGCGATGATCTTCGCCATCGCCTTCCTGCCGAAGGCCATCGTGGCGCTCACCCTCATCCCCTCGCCGGTGATCGGCGGCATCCTGCTCTACACCTCGTCCTATCTGGTGGTTGCGGGCATGGATCTCGTCACCTCGCGCCGCCTCAGCGAGCGGCGGGTGTTCGTGGTGGGGCTGTCGGTGCTGGCGGGGCTGTCGGTGGCCCTCCTGCCGTTGCGAGACCAACTGCCGCTGGCGCTCCAGCCCCTGTTCTCCACGCCGCTGACGGTGGGGGCGCTCAGCGCCATCCTGCTGAACCTGCTGTTCCGCATCGGCATCGCCCGCGAGACCGGGGAGATCGTACCGGACGGGGCGCATGCCTTCCCATTCGCCCGCGACTTCCTGGAGCGGCAGGGCGATGTGTGGGGCGCCCGGCGCGACGTGATCGCCGCCGCCATCCCCACGGTGGCGCAGGCGCTGGAACTCGTCATCGACGCCGACATCGCCGAGGGGCCCATCGAGCTGCGCGCGCGCTTCGACGAGACCCATCTCGATGTCTATCTGATCTATGACGGCGAGGTGGTGGAGGCGCCCAAGGAGCGGCCCTCGCCCGAGGCGCTGCTGGGCGACGCGAAGGAACACGCCTCGTTCGCCGCCTGGATGCTCAAGCGCCTGTCCGACCACGTGCATTTCGGCCGCACCGGCGGCGGCAAGGCGCGCATCGCCCTGCGCTTCGATCACTGAACGGAGCGGCGCTCCGCCCGTTCAGAACGTCCGGATCAGACCGTCTCCTCAGAACGTTTCCTGCTCCGTCGCGAACTGCGCCCGGTAGGGATGGGCGGGGTAGACGCCGAGAATGCGCATCTCGCGGGAGAAGAAGGCGAGTTCCTCCAGCGCCAGCTTCACCGGCCGGTCGTCCGGGTGGCCGTCCACGTCGGCATAGAACTGGGTGGCGGTGAAGCGGCCGTCGAGCTGGTAGGATTCCAGCTTGGTCATGTTCACCCCGTTGGTGGCAAAGCCCCCCAGCGCCTTGTAGAGCGCCGCCGGCACGTTGCGCACCCGGAATACGAAGGTGGTGACCACCGGCCCGTTGCCCGCCGGAGTCCATTCGCCGCCCCGCGACAGGATGATGAAGCGCGTGGTGTTGTGGGCCTCGTCCTCGATGTTCTCGGCGAGGATGTCGAGCCCGTAGATGTCGGCCGCGAGGCGCGAGGCGATGGCGGCGCGGCTCACGTCGCCGGCTTCCGCGATCTCGCGGGCGGAGCCTGCGGTATCGGCGCCGATGACGGCGGTCAGGTTGAGGGTGCGGATGGCCTTGCGGCACTGGCCCAGCGCCATCACGTGGCTCTGCACGCTCTTCAGGGTGGAGAGGCTCGCCCCCTTCACCGCCATGAGCTGGTGCGACAGCGGCAGGAAGTGCTCGCCGATGATCGAGAGCGACGACTGGGGCATCAGGTGGTGGATGTCCGCAACCCGGCCCGCCACCGAATTCTCGATGGGAATCATGGCATAGGTGGCCGCGCCGCTCTCGACCCCGGCGAAGGCGTCCTCGAAGGTAGCGCAGGGCACCGCCTCGAAATCCGGAAACACCTCGCGGCAGGCGATGTGCGAATTGGCGCCCGGCTCGCCCTGGAAGGTGATGCGGCGGATCATGATGTCCTCATTTTTGTTCGGCGGCTTCGAGCGCGAGAATCGCGCGGGCGCGGTCGAGATGGGCCTGTGTGTCCACCCCCAGCGGCACCGCGTCCACCACCGCCACGTCGATGCGCATGCCGGCTTCCAGCGCGCGCAGCTGCTCCAGCTTCTCGCGCTGCTCCAGCATCGAGGGGGCGAGGGCGACGAATCGGGCAAGCGCCGGCCGGCGATAGGCATAGAGGCCGATGTGGTGGTAGAGAGGTCCGGCGCCAAAAGGCGCGGTAGCGCGGGTGAAATAGAGCGCGCGCAACAGGTTGTCGCCCAGGGGCGAGCCGACCACCTTGACCACGTTGGGGTCGGTGCGCTCGTCCTCCACCACGATCTCGGCGCAGAGCGTGGCGATGTCCACAGCCGGCTCAGCGAGGGGCGCGAGCGCGCTGCGGATGGTCTGCGGGGCGATGGTGGGCAGGTCGCCCTGCACGTTCACCACCACGTCCACGGCGCCGTCGGGGTCCAGCGCGCCCAGTGCCTCGAAGATCCGGTCGGAGCCGGAGGGATGGTCGGCGCGGGTCAGCACCGCCGTGACGCCGGCGGCCCGCACGGCGGCGGCGATCTCCTCGGAATCGGTGGCCACGGCCACCTGCCCGATGGCGGCTGCGGCGGCGCGCCGCGCCACCTCCACGATCATGGGGCGCCCGCCCACGTCGGCCAGCGGCTTGCCCGGCAGGCGAGTGGCCGCCATCCGCGCGGGGATCAGCACGAGCACGCGTTCGCTGGAAAGAGCGGGGAACATGGCGGCCGGCGGCTCCCTTCGGGCCGCGTCCGATGCGGGCGCGGGGAGTGGCATTGGGGCGCGCCTTATACGGGTTGCCTCGCTCACATCAAAGTGGTTAGTGTCGCCGGCGGTGCGCGGGGGTTCTTCGCGCGCCGCTCATCGACATGCTTGCACGCCCGGCCGGATCTTTCATCCCATGCGCCGCGGCAGCGAGGATCTAAGGGCTCCGAGGGGCGAAGCGCCGATGGACTTTTTTGAATTGAACAAGATTGCAGGTGCGGTTCTGGGCACCCTGGCGCTCACCCTCGGGCTGGGGATCGCGTCGCAGATCCTGTTCACGCCTGAGGCGCCCGCCAAGCCCGGCTTCGATATCGTCGTGCAGGAAGGCGCCGCCGGCGGTGCCGCCCCGGCCAAGGCCGCGGAAGTGCCGATCGAGCAGCTGTTCGCCACCGCCTCCGTCGAGAAGGGCGCGGCCGTCGCCAAGAAGTGCGCCGCCTGCCACAACTTCCAGGAAGGCGCCGGCGCCAAGGTGGGTCCGGACCTGTATGGCGTCGTGGGCCGCCCGGTGGCTTCCGCTGCGGGCTTTGCCTATTCGGCCGCCATGAAGGCGAAGGGTGGCGACTGGACGGCCCTTGCCCTCAACACCTTCCTGACCAGCCCGAAGACCGCGGTGCCCGGCACCGCCATGGCCTTCGCAGGCATCCCGAAGGAAGCCGAGCGGGCGGACCTCATCGCCTATCTCAACAGCCTCTCCCACGATCCCAAGCCGCTGCCGACCGCCGCGAAGTAGGATCGGGGCTGCGCCGCCCCCAGGGGCGGGCGTCATTCTCTTTCACGCCATTGTCATCCGGGCTGCCGGGTGCCGAAATGCCAAGGCCGATCCTTCGCGGGATCGGCCTTTTTGCATGTCTGGGCCCTTGAGGCCGCCTGCGGCGGGTGCCTGAAGGGGATGCGCCGGTTGCGCGGCCGCCATGTTTCTGCCGTCGCTCGCGGTGCCATAATCAGCTATTGCCGAGAGCGCTGAAGTCCCGCCCTGATTTGCGACCTGAGACCCGACCTGGAGAAACCGATGCGCCTGCCGTCCGTTCGCCGCCTCGCCGTCCTCGCAGCCGTGGCGTGGGCCGCGGCCGCCCCGGGTGGCCTCGCGCAGGCGCAGGTGGCTCCCGCTGCCGGGGAAAGCCCCGCACCGGCCGCCGCGCCGGTCTTCCGCCACGGCCTCTCCCTCATGGGACAGCCGAAATATCCCGCCGGCTTTCCCCATTTCGATTATGTGAATCCGGCGGCGCCCAAGGGCGGCCTGCTGCGCCTGGCCGAAGACGGCACCTTCGATACCTTCAACTTCGTGGTGCCGAGAGGCACGCCGGCGGCGGGCATCAATCTCATCTACGACACCCTCATGACCGCCGCCTATGACGAGGTGTCGACCGAATATGGCCTCATCGCCGAGGGCGCGAGCCATCCGGCTGATTTCTCCTCCGTCACCTACCGGCTGCGGGCCGATGCCAAATGGCATGACGGCACCCCGATCACCCCTGACGACGTGGTGTTCTCCTTCGAGGCGCTGACGAAGAACAACCCCAACCAGCGCTTCTATTACAGCCACGTGGCGAAGGCGGAGAAGACCGGCGAGCGGGACGTGACCTTCACCTTCGACCAGGCCGGCAACCGCGAGCTGCCGCAGATCGTGGGCCAGCTCACCATCCTGCCCAAGCACTGGTGGACGGGCACCGATGCCGCCGGCAAGCCGCGCGACATCACCCAGGGCTCGCTGGAGGTGCCGCTGGGCTCCGGCGCGTACAGGATCAAGAGCTTCGTGCCCAGTCGCTCCATCACCTACGAGCGGGTGAAGGATTATTGGGCCAAAGACCTCAACGTGAATGTGGGCAAGGATAATTTCGACGAGATCCGGTACGAGTATTTCCGCGACGACACGGTGATGCTGGAGGCCTTCAAGGCCGACACCTATGATTTCCGCACCGAATCCTCCGCCAAGAACTGGGCCACGGCCTATGATTTCCCGGCGCGGGCGGACGGGCGGGTGGTGCTCGAAATGTTCGAGAACCGCGCGTCCGGCATCATGCAGGCCTTCATCCCCAACCTGCGGCGCGACAAGTTCAAGGACCCGCGGGTGCGCCGCGCGCTGAACTATGCGCTGGATTTCGAGGGCATGAACCACACCCTCTTCTTCGGGCAGTACAAGCGCATCAATTCCTTCTTCTCCGGCACGGAGCTGGCATCCTCCGGCCTGCCGCAGGGCCGCGAGCTGGAAATCCTGAAGGGCGTGAAGGACCTGGTGCCTCCGCAGGTGTTCACCACCGCCTACACCAATCCCGAGAGCGGAACGGAGGACTTGCGGCGGAACAATCTGCGCGAGGCCTCCCGCCTGCTGAAGGATGCCGGCTACGAGATCAAGAACCGCAAGCTGGTGGACGCCAAGGGCGAGGCCTTCACGCTTGAACTGCTCATCTCCAGCCCGGCCATGGAGCGGGTGGCGGTGTTCTACAAGCCGGCGCTGGAGCGCCTCGGTATCACCGTCACCATCCGCCTCGTGGATTCCTCCCAGTACATCAACCGGGTGCGGGCGCGGGACTTCGACATGATCGTCTCCGGCTGGGGCCAGTCGCTGTCGCCGGGCAACGAGCAGCGTGAGTTCTGGGGCACGGAAGCCGCCGACCGGGAGGGTTCGCGGAACCTCGCCGGCATCCGCGACAAGGCGGTGGACACCCTGATCGAGAAGGTGATCTACGCCACCGACCGGGCCGACCTTGTGGCCGCCACCCACGCCCTCGACCGGGTGCTGCTGTGGAACGAATATGTCGTCCCCGCCTGGACGTTGAACTATACGCGCACAGCGCGATGGGACCGCTTCGCCCATCCGCCGACCCTGCCCACCTTTTCCTTCGCCTTCCCCGACATCTGGTGGTTCGATCCGGCCAAGGCGGCCAAGGTGAATGCGGTCGGCCCGGCGAGCGGAACCAACAGCGGGACCAGCAAATGAGCCTGTCGCGCCGCACGCTGCTTCTGTCCGCCGCCTCCGCCGTCACCCTTTTGCCGGCCATGGCGCGCGGGCAGGCGGCGCCGCAGGACGCTGCGGCGAACGAGGGGGCGGCCGCCTCCGCCGCGGTGGAGCGGCACGGCCTGTCCTTCTTCGGCGACCTGCGGTATCCGGCCGGCTTCACCCATTTCGACTATGTGGACCCGGACGCGCCCAAGGGCGGTCCCTTCTCCCAGATGGGCCGGGCGACCTTCTACAACCAGTCGCTCAACACCTTCGACACGCTGAACCCCTACAACCAGCGCGGCAACGGCGCCCAGGGCATCGAGCTGATCTACGATACGCTCATGACCGCCGCGGGCGACGAGAAGAGCGCCATGTACGGCCGCCTCGCCAGCTCGGTGGTGATCGCGGACGAGGGGCTCACCTACCGCTTCAAGCTGCGCCCGCAGGCGCGCTTCCATGACGGCACGCCGGTGATGGCGGCCGACGTGGTGGCCACCTTCGAGGCCTTCAAGGCCGACGCCTACGAGACCATCCGCATGGCCCTGCGTGATCTCACCGCCGTGGAGGCGGATGGGCCGGGCGAGGTGGTGATGCGCTTCCGCCCCGGCCGCGCCCGCGACGTCCCGCTCACCGCCGCCGGACTGCCGATCTTCTCTCGCGCCTTCCTGGCGAAGCACCCGTTCAACCAGTCCTCGCTGGAAGTACCGCTGGGCTCGGGGCCATATCGGGTGAAGAAGTTCGAGCAGGGCCGCTTCATCGAATATGAGCGGGTGCCCGACTATTGGGGCCGCGACCTGCCGGTGATGAAGGGCCGCTTCAACTTCGACACGGTGCGCTACGAATATTTCCGCGACCGGGTGGCGGGCCTGGAAGGCTTCAAGGCTAGGGCCTATCTGTTCCGCGAGGAGTTCACCGCTCGCGAATGGGCCACCGCCTATGATTTCGCCGCCGTGCGCGAGGGGCGGGTGAAGGTGGAGACCCTGCCGGACAATTCCTTCTCCGGCGTGCAGGGCTGGTTCTTCAACACCCGCCGCCCCAAGTTCTTCGACCGGCGCGTCCGCGAGGCCATCGGGATCCTGTTCGACTTCGACTGGACCCGCAAGAACCTGATGTACGACAGCTACACCCGCACCGTCTCCTTCTTCCAGAATTCGGAGATGATGGCGCAGGGGCTGCCCTCGCCCGCCGAACTGAAGCTCTTGGAGCCGTTCAGCGACCGCCTGCCGGAAGAGGTGTTCGGCGAGCCCTATGTGCCGCCGGTCTCCGACGGCACGGGGGAGGACCGCAACCTGCGCCGGCAGGCGCTGAACCTGCTGAAGGATGCCGGCTGGAGCGTGCAGCAGGGCAAGCTCGTGGACGCCAAGGGCGAGGCCTTCACCATCGAGTTCCTGGATGATGACGGCGGCATGGAGCGCCACACGGCGCGCTTCATCGGCCACCTGAAGAAAGTGGGCATCGACGCCACCTTCCGCATCGTGGACCCGGCCCAGTTCCAGCTGCGCCTGCAGGGCTTCGACTTCGACATGGTGGTGCGCCGCTATTCCTTCGCGCCCTATCCGGGGGACGAGCTGCGCGCCTATTTCTCCACCGAGGCGGCGCGCACCCGCGGCTCCTACAACGTGGCCGGCATCGCCGACCCGGCGGTGGACGGGCTCATCAACGCGGCGCTGGCCGCCCCGGACGCTGCCGCCCTAGTCGTCGCCTGCCAGGCGCTGGACCGGGTGCTCCGTGCCGGGCGCTACTGGATCCCCCAGTGGTATTCCGGCCAGCACCGCATCGCCTACTGGAACCAGTTCGCACGCCCTGCCACCAAGCCGCGCTACGACCTGGGCGCGCTCGACACCTGGTGGAGCACCGGCACGGAGCCGGCCAGAGGCGGGTGAAGTCCGCGCTTGAGGATCGACGGTTGACGGTGCGCCGGCTTGGCTGCACCGTCCGGCCGGATCGGGAGACGTGATGCTCGCTTATATCATCCGCCGCATAGCCCTGATGGTGCCGACCATTCTCGGCATCATGCTGGTGTCGTTCGTGGTCATCCAGTTCGCCCCCGGCGGCCCGGTGGAGCGGGTGATCGCCCAGCTCACCGGCGACGACGTGTCCGCCACCTCCCGCGTTTCCGGCGGCGGCGGCGACTTCTCGGGCGCCGGGGCAGCTGCGCAGGCCGGCGCGGCCATGGATGCAGCCGGCTCGAAATATCGCGGCGCGCAGGGGCTGGACCCAGCCTTCGTCAAGCAGCTCGAAAAGCAGTTCGGCTTCGACAAGCCGGCTCACGAGCGCTTCTGGAAGATGATTACGGATTACGCCACTTTCGATTTCGGCCGCTCCTATTTCCGCGACATCACGGTGCTGCAGCTGATCGGGGAGAAGATGCCCGTCTCCATCTCGCTCGGCCTTTGGATGACGCTGCTCACCTATCTCATCTCCATTCCGCTCGGCATCTCCAAGGCCATGCGCGACGGCTCGCGCTTCGACATGTGGACCTCGGCGGTGATCATCGTCGGCTATGCCATTCCCTCCTTCCTGTTCGCCATCCTGCTGATCATCCTGTTCGCCGGCGGCTCGTTCCTCGACCTGTTCCCGCTGCGCGGGCTGACATCGGAGAACTTCTGGCAGATGAGCTGGCCGGAGCGGATCGCCGACTATGCCTGGCACCTTGTGCTGCCGCTGACCTCCATGGTGCTCGGCGCCTTCGCCACCATGACCCTGCTCACCAAGAATTCGTTCCTGGAGGAGATCCGCAAGCAGTATGTCACCACCGCGCGGATGAAGGGGTTGAGCGAGCGGCGGGTGCTCTACGGCCATGTGTTCAGGAACGCCATGCTGATCGTGATCGCCGGCTTTCCCAGCGCCTTCATCGCCGCCTTCTTCTCCGGCTCGCTGCTGATCGAGACCATCTTCTCCCTGGACGGCCTGGGCCTGCTGGGGTTCGAGAGCGTGCTCAACCGCGACTACCCGGTGGTGTTCGCCACCCTCTACATCTTCTCGCTGGCGGGGCTCATCGTCGGCCTGATCTCGGACCTCACCTACATGCTGGTCGATCCGCGCATCGACTTCGAGACGCGGGAGGTCTGAGAATGGACGCAGTCCCCGTGCTCCAGCCGGGCGAGCCCACCGACGTGCCCGCCGCTCGCGACGCGCCGCACGGCCAGCTCCAGCCGCCGGGCGCGGCCAAGCCGCGCGGCCGCTTCGATCTTTCGCCCCTCAATCGCAGGCGGCTCGCCAATTTCCGCGCCAACCGGCGGGGCTACTGGTCGTTCATGGTGTTCATGGTGCTGTTCGTCATCAGCCTGTGCGCCGAATTCATCGCCAACGACAAGCCGATCCTCGTCTCCTACGACGGGGGCTATTATTTCCCGGTGGTGCGCGCCTATCCGGAGACCGCCTTCGGCGGCGACTTTGAGACCGATGCGGACTATCGCGATCCTTTCCTGCAGAAGCTGATCGCCGAAAAGGGCGGCTGGATGGTGTGGCCGCCGATCCGCTTCTCCTACTCGACCCACAATCTGGACCTGCCCACGCCCGCGCCCTCGCCGCCCACCTGGATGCTCACGGAAGCCCAGTGCAAGGCGGTTGCGGACAAGAAGGGGGTGAGCGGCTGCTCGGGCCTTGAATACAATTGGCTCGGCACCGACGACCAGGGCCGCGACGTGGTGGCCCGCCTGATCTACGGCTTCCGCATCTCGGTGCTGTTCGGGCTCGCGCTCACCATCATCTCGTCGGTGATCGGGGTGGCGGCCGGCGCGGTGCAGGGCTATTTCGGTGGCTGGATAGACCTGCTGTTCCAACGCTTCATCGAGATCTGGACAGCCATCCCCTCCCTCTACCTGCTGCTCATCATCTCCTCGGTGCTGGTGCCGGGCTTCTGGGTGCTGCTGGGCATCCTGCTGCTGTTCTCGTGGGTGTCGCTGGTGGGGCTGGTGCGGGCGGAATTCCTGCGCGCCCGCAACTTCGAATATGTGCAGGCGGCCCGCGCGCTGGGCGTGGGCAACCTCACCATCATGACGCGGCACATGCTGCCCAACGCCATGGTGGCGACGCTGACCATGCTGCCCTTCATCCTCTCTTCCTCGGTGATGACGCTGACGGCGCTGGACTTCCTCGGCTTCGGCCTGCCCCCCGGCTCGCCCTCGCTGGGCGAGCTTCTGTCCCAGGGCAAGAACAACATCCAGGCGCCCTGGCTGGGCCTCACCGGCTTCTTCACGGTGGCGGTGATGCTGAGCCTGCTCATCTTCGTGGGCGAGGCGGTGCGCGACGCCTTCGACCCGCGCAAGACCTTCTCGTGAGGGACGGACCCATGACCCAGCCCCTCCTCTCCGTCGAAGACCTCTCCGTCGCCTTCCGCCGGGTCGATGATCCCAGCGGCACCGGGCAGGCGCTGGCGGTGAAGCATGTGTCGTTCGACCTCGCCAAGGGGGAGACGCTGGCGCTGGTGGGCGAATCCGGCTCCGGCAAGTCGGTCACCGCGCTCTCCATCCTGAAGCTGCTGAACTATCCGGCCGCCAGCCACCCGTCGGGCCGCATCCTGTTCGAGGGGCGCGACCTGCTCACGGTTCCCGAGCGCGAGCTGCGGGGGGTGCGGGGCAACAAGATCACCATGGTGTTCCAGGAGCCCATGAGTTCCCTGAACCCGCTTCACACCATCGAGCAGCAGGTGGTGGAAATGCTGACCCTCCACCGCGGCATGGGCACCGCCGCCGCGCGCGCCCGCACGCTGGAGCTTCTGGGCGAGGTGGGCATCCCCAAGCCGGAGGAGCGGCTTTCCGCCTATCCGCACCAATTGTCCGGCGGCCAGCGCCAGCGGGTGATGATCGCCATGGCGCTCGCCAACGAACCGGACCTGCTCATCGCCGACGAGCCCACCACCGCCCTCGATGTGACCGTGCAGGCGCAGATCCTGAAGCTCTTGAAGGAGCTTCAGGCCCGCCTAGGCATGGCCATGCTGTTCATCACCCACGACCTCAACATCGTGCGCAAGATCGCCGATCGGGTGTGCGTGATGCAGCGGGGCGAGATCGTGGAGCAGGGCGGGGCGGAGGAAACCTTCCTCCATCCGCGCCACCCCTACACCCAGGCGCTGCTGAAGGCCGAGCCGAAGCCCGATCCTGCCCCCGTCGTCCCCGACGCGCCCATCGTGGTGGAAACCACCGACCTCAAGGTGCACTTCCCCATCAAGCGCGGCATCCTGCGCAAGACCGTGGGCTACGTGAAGGCGGTGGACGGCGTTTCCGTCGCCATCCGCCGGGGCGAGACGCTGGGGGTGGTGGGGGAATCCGGCTCCGGCAAGACCACGCTGGGCCTTGCCCTGCTGCGCCTCATCTCCAGCCAGGGGCCGGTGGCCTTCCTCGGCCAGCGCATCGACGGCCTGTCCTTCAAGGCCATGCGGCCGCTGCGGTCTGACATGCAGATCGTGTTCCAGGACCCCTATGGGGCGCTCTCCCCGCGCATGTCGGTGAGCGATATCGTGGGGGAGGGGCTGCTGGTCCACCAGCGCGGCCTGTCCGCCGAGGCGCGGGAGGCACGGGTGGTGGCGGCGCTGGAAGACGTGGGCCTCGATCCGGAGAGCCGGCACCGGTACCCGCACGAGTTCTCCGGCGGCCAGCGCCAGCGCATCTCGATTGCCCGCGCCATGGCTTTGGAGCCCTCCTTCGTGGTGCTGGACGAGCCCACCAGCGCCCTCGACATGATCGTGCAGGCACAGATCGTCGACCTGCTGCGCGCGCTCCAGCGCAAGCGCGACCTCACCTTCATGTTCATCTCCCACGATTTGCGGGTGGTCTCGGCGCTGGCGAGCCGCATCCTCGTCATGCGCGACGGCAAGATGGTGGAGGAGGGCGAGGCGCGCGCCGTGTTCGAGCAGCCGAAGGAGGCCTATACGCGGGCCCTGTTCGCCGCCGCCTTCAATCTGGAGATCGCCGGCCAGGGCGTGGTCCGCCAATGACGGGGCGAGAGCCGAACGTCATGGAAGACCGCCCCGCGCGGGTGGACGTGGAGGGGCCGGAGCTGCTGGCCAAGGGCTTCCGGCCCTATGAGCGCTATCGCCTGGTGCTGCACCATGACGACGGCACCTCCGACGCCCAGGTGCGCGACATCGTGCGCGGCGGCCGCGTGGTGGGGGTGCTCGGCTATGATCCCGGGCGCGACATGGTGGTGCTGATCCGCCAGTTCCGCCTCACCGCCCATCTCCTCCCCCAGGGGCGGGGGGAGATGGTGGAGATCGTGGCCGGGCTGGTGGAAGCGGGCGAGGACCCGGAAGCCGCCGCCGTGCGCGAATGCATCGAGGAGACGGGCGTTGAGCCGCGCCTCGTCCTGCCCATGCTCACGTTCACGCCGACGCCGGGCGTCACCGACGAATTCGCCCTGATGTACCTCGGCATCCTCGATGCCGGGGCGCTGCCCGCGCGGGCCGGGGCGCGGGACGAGACGGAGATGACGCAGCCGTTCGCGGTGCCGGTGGACGAAGCGCTCGCTGCCATCGCGCAGGGGCGCTGCATCAATGGCTTCCTCATCCTGGCCCTGCAATGGCTGGCGCTCAACCGCGCCCGCCTGCCGGACCTGATCGCGGCGGCGGAGCACGAGGAGCAGAATTGAGCTTACGCGCCGCCTGAGCGAAACCCTTCCGGTATCACACGTGGTGGTCGAAGCGCTCCAGGTCGAAGTTCGCTACGTCCCTTAGCAGCTCGATGAAGGCACGGGCGCCGAATTCGGTCGCCGCTTCGCCCTTGAGGGCGGTGGCGCCACGCGCGTCGCCCATGGCGCCATCGGCGCTCAAATCCTCGGCGAGCCAGCCGAAGCCGACCGGATGGTTGGCCCGCAGCCGGGCGAATTCGCTTTCCATGGCCACGCTGTAGGGGCTGAAATCGCCGGCGTGGGTCAGGTCCACGAGCTCTGGGCGGAAGGCGAGCATGAGCGAGGTCTCGATCTCCCCACCGTGGATGCCGTGGGCGCGCTCATGATCCGTGAACAGGCCCACCGGATAGCCGAAGCGGTGCATGGAGCAGGTGACGGCCAGCATGCGGTGCTTCACGCGCAGGGTGCGGGCCACGAGGTCGATGACCGGCACGTTGCCGCCATGGGTGTTCATGAGCACCAGCCGCCGCACCCCGGCGCGGGCAAGGCAGTCTCCCAGTTCCACCCAGGTGGCGAGCGCGGTGGCGGGCGACAAGGTGAGGGTGCCGGCAAAGGTGATGTGCTCGTCGGACTTGCCCACCGCCTGCACCGGCAGGAACACGGCATCCAGATCGCGCGGCACCTGGAAGGCGATGCGCTCGATATAGCCCTCGGCGATGAACAGGTCGGTACCCAGCGGCAGGTGCGGGCCGTGCTGCTCAACGGCGGCGACGGGCAGCACGGCGACGAGCCGCGTCTTGTCGAGGGCGGCGATGGCCGGGGAGGAAAGTTCTGCCCACTTGAGAAACACCAGCCGCCTCCTGACGCGTCGCCGCTCGTCCGCGGCGTTTTTCATGGGGCTGAAAAAGCGCATGAAGTCAAGGGGCTGACGGGAGGTGATGGCCCGCCTTCGCGTTGCGATGGAGCGGGGCAGGGGAGGCTGCGTCCCGCCGTGTCCGTAGCCGGGAGGGGAACAAAAGGGACTTTTCCACAGGCTGTGATTCGCGCGCCTTTTGTTGCTTTTCTGTTCTCATGCGCCACGCTTGCCGTCCCGATCCGGAACACCGGGCCGTGTCCGGGCATGGTGTCGTATCGCTCCGTCCCGTCGTCCTATCGTCTTGCCGCGTCGCGATGGGGAGCCGTGCGGAACGCGGCGGGAACGGGCGGCCGCGGCTGATTCGCCCCCCTTGCGTTCGCAAAATGTTCACGGCCCCCCTTTCGCCATGGTCCGCCTGTCCCGATATGCTACAGAACCCCCAACACGTGAGCGGACCTGATTTTAGCCGATGGATGACGTCACCCAATGGGCCGTGCTGCCGCGCAACGTGAGGGCGCGGGGGGTGAGCGCGGTCCTCGGCCCCACCAATACGGGCAAGACCCATCTCGCCATCGAGCGCATGCTGGGCCACGACAGTGGCATCATCGGCCTGCCGCTGCGCCTGCTGGCGCGCGAGGTGTACCAGCGCATCGTCGAGCGGGTGGGGGCCGACAAGGTCGCCCTCATCACCGGCGAGGAGAAGATCAAGCCCAAGAGCCCGCGCTATTGGGTCTCCACCGTGGAGGCCATGCCGCGCGACCTCGACGTGTCCTTCGTCGCCATCGACGAGATCCAGCTCGCTACCGACCTTGATCGCGGCCATGTCTTCACCGAGCGCATGCTGAACCGGCGCGGCCGGCACGAGACGCTGCTGCTCGGCTCCGCCACCATGCGCCCGCTGATCGAGAAGCTGTTGCCGGGCGTCAACGTGGTGGTGCGCCCGCGCCTCTCCACCCTCACCTTCGCCGGCGAGAAGAAGATCTCCCGCCTGCCCCGGCGCTCGGCCATCGTCGCCTTCTCGGCGGAGGAGGTCTATTCCATCGCCGAGTTCATCCGCCGCCAGCGCGGCGGGGCGGCGGTGGTGATGGGGGCGCTCTCGCCCCGCACCCGCAATGCCCAGGTGGAGCTCTACCAGTCGGGCGACGTGGATTATCTCGTCGCCACCGACGCCATCGGCATGGGCCTCAACCTGGACGTGGACCACGTGGCTTTTGCCTCGGACCGCAAGTTCGATGGCTGGCAGTTCCGCAAGCTCAATGCCTCCGAAATGGCGCAGATCGCCGGCCGTGCCGGGCGGGCGACGCGCGACGGCACGTTCGGTACGACGGGGCGTTGTCCGCCCTTCGACGAGGAATTGGTGGGCCGGCTGGAGGAGCATGTGTTCGACACCGCGAAGGTGTTGCAATGGCGCAACGCCGTCCCGGATTTCCGCTCCGCCGCCGCCCTTCTCGCCAGCCTGTCCCAGCTTCCCCGCGAGGAGGGGCTGACCCGCGCGCCGGTCGCCGACGACGTGGCCGTGCTCGAAATCATGAGCCGGGACACGGAGGTGACGGCCCGTCTCGCCTCGCCATCAGATGTGGAAAGGTTGTGGGACGCGTGCCAGGTACCCGATTATCGCAAGGTGTCTCCCGGAGCCCATGCGGAGCTGGTTGCAACGCTTTTCGGGCACCTTTCTGGGGGTGGATTTATCCCCGATGCGTGGTTCGCGCGTCAAATCGCCTTGACCGATCGCCAAGAAGGCGACATCGACACGTTGTCGAACCGGATCGCGCAGGTGAGAACCCTTACCTTCGTGGCCAACCGGCCCGACTGGCTCAAGGATCCGGGGCACTGGCAAGGCGTCACGAGAGGGGTCGAAGACAAGCTGTCGGACGCACTGCACGAAAGGCTGGCCCAGCGTTTCGTGGACCGGCGAACCAGCGTGCTCATGCGGCGCCTGCGAGAGAACACGATGCTCGAAACTGAAATCAGCAAGACCGGTGACGTTACCGTTGAAGGCCATGTCATCGGCCACCTCCATGGCTTCCAGTTCGCCCCGGATCCGGCGGCGGGCGGGGAGGAAGCCAAGGCCCTGCGCGCCGCTGCCCAGAAGGCGCTGGCGGGCGAGATCGAGCAGCGCGCCGCCCGCGTCGCCCAGGCCGTGGACGAGGCCTTCGTGCTCACGTTCGACGGCACCGTCCGCTGGACGGGCGAGGCTGTGGCCAAGCTCATCCCCGGCGACGAGGTGCTGAAGCCGCGCTTCAAGATCATCGCCGACGAGCACCTCACCGGCCCGGTCCGCGACCAGGTGGAAGCCCGCATCGCGCTGTGGCTGTCGGCTCATATCGAGAAACTGCTCGGCGCGCTGACCAAGCTCGGCACGGCGGAAGACATCACCGGCATCGCCCGCGGCATCGCCTTCCAGATCGTCGAGAGCCTCGGTGTGCTGGAGCGCGCCCGCGTGGCAGAGGAGGTGAAGGGGCTCGACCAGGCCGCCCGCGCCACCCTGCGCGGCTATGGCGTGCGCTTCGGGGCCCATCACATCTACCTGCCGGCGCTGCTGAAGCCTGCTCCGCGCTCGCTGGCGGCCGAGCTTTATGCGCTGAAGCACGGCGGCCTCGCCCAGAAGGGCCTCGACGAGCTGCCGCATCTGGCCGCCTCCGGGCGCACCTCCATCCCGGTGGATCACGAAATCCAGAAGGGCCTCTACCGCGCCGTGGGCTTCCGCGTGTGCGGCGAGCGCGCCGTGCGCGTGGACATCCTGGAGCGGCTCGCCGACCTCATCCGCCCGGCGCTGGCCTGGCGGCCCGGTTCCGCCGGCCCCAAGCCCGCGGGTGCGGTGGATGGGCGCGGCTTCACCGTGACCGTGGGAATGACGTCGTTGGCCGGCTGCTCGGGGGAGGACTTCGCTTCCATCCTGAAGTCGCTGGGCTACCGCATGGAGCGCCGCCCGCCGCCCCCGCCGGAAGCCGAAGCTCCCGCCGCCGCACCTGCGCCGGTGGAATTCGCGCCATTGCCGGAAGGCGCCATCGAGGCCGACCTCCTGTTCGACGCGCCGCCCGCCGAGGCTGTGCCTGTAGAGGGCGCCGAGGTCGAGGCTGTCGAGGCTCCCGCTGCCGATAGCACCGCCGTTGAGGCCGTGGCCGAGACGCCCGAGCCTGACGCGCCCGAGGCCGAGCCTGCCGCCCCTGAGGCGGAAGAGGCGGACGCCGTCATCGCCGATGAGATCGAGGCTGAAGCCGCGGTCGAGGCCGTCGAGGAAACCGGCGATCCCACCGCCGCCGAAGTGGCGGCCGAGGTCAGCGCGCCCGCCGCTCCGGGTGGTCCCGAGGCGGTGGAAGGTGGTGCTCCCGCCGAACCCGAGATGATCGAGGTGTGGCGTCCCGGCCGTCCGCCGGGCGCGCCGCGCCGTGACCGTCCTCAAGGCGAGGGCCGCCGTTTCGGTGGCGAGCGTAAGGACGGCGATCGTCGCGAGGGCGGTAAGGACAACGAGCGCCGCGGCGAGCGGCGCGACGGCCGTCCGCCTCATCGTCGTCCCGTCGAGGGGCCCGCCGCCGCCCCCGGCGCCGAGGGTGAGCGCGCCCCGCGTCCGCCCCGGGGCGACCGTCCTCCGTTCCGTGGACCGCGCGAGGGCGAGGGCAATCGTGGCCCGCGTCCCGAGCATCGCGCAGACCAGCGCCCGCCGCAGCAGGAGCGCCGGCGCGACAAGCCGGCGGATCCGGACAGCCCGTTTGCCGCCCTCGCCGCGCTGAAGGCGCGCCTGGAGGCGGAGAAGAAGGGCAAGTGAGGTGACGGGCGAGGGGGCGGATCCGGCGGAGCGGCAGAGGCTCGACCGCTGGATCTGGCACGCTCGCGTGGTGCGCACCCGGGAGGCCGCGGCCGATCTGGTGCGCGCCGGCCACGTCCGGCTCGACGGCGCGCGGGTGACGAGCCCGGCGCAATCGGTGCGGGCCGGGCAGGTGCTCACCATCGCCCTCGACCGGAACGTGCGTGTGTTGCGAATCGTTGGCTTTTCGCAGCGCCGGGGAGATGCTACATCGGCACGCGCGCTTTTCGACGAAATAACAGAAGAGTGACGGGTAATGGTGGCTGCGGCCTTGCGTGCGCTTGAACGGCGCGCCGGGCTGCGCTAACCGAGCCCTCGAAAGGGATTTTCCATGACTTACGTCGTCACCGAGAACTGCATCCGCTGCAAGTACATGGATTGCGTGTCCGTGTGCCCGGTGGACTGTTTCTACGAGGGCGAGAACATGCTCGTCATCCACCCCGACGAGTGCATCGACTGCGGGGTCTGCGAGCCGGAATGCCCGGCCGAGGCCATCAAGCCCGATGCCGAGCTGGGGCTCGAGAAGTGGCTCGCGCTCAACGCCGAATATGCCAAGGCTTGGCCCAATATCACGCTCAAGCGCGACCCGCCGGCCGACGCCAAGGAGTGGGACGGCAAGCCGGGCAAGGAAGAACTGTTCTCCCCGGAGCCCGGCCAGGGCGACTGATCGGGAGCCTGGCGCGCACCGCGCTCTCAGGCTTCGCGATGCGGTTCATGATCCGATCGGGTTGCATCAACCTGATCGGGCTGGACCATGTTAAGGCGTTTTCCAACTCTCCACGGCTGACATGGCCGGCGGTGACCGCGATAGGCTCACCGACGGCGCTACCGTTGCGTGCCCTTTTTCCCTTTCGTCAAAGACGCTTGAGCACGCACGCACGGCGGGCGTGCAGACCTTCCGGCTTGCTGCCTGGAATGGTAACAGGTTGACGCTTGTTTGAACTGTAGCTAGGTTCCAGCGTCTTGTTGCGGTCCGTATCCTCACGGTCGATGGGTCCGGAGTCCCTGCGCAACGGGTCTTTTCCCAGCATGCCGCCCGTCGCGATCCCCGCTCAGATCTTTGGCAGGTCACCTCATGGAAAGTGCGAGATATCGCGCGCTGGATGGCCTGCGTGGCATGGCAGCTGTGCTCGTCGTCTTTTATCACATGACGATTGCGAGCGTTTTCAAGTCCCTGTCCATTGTCACCAATGGCGATCTTGCCGTCGATGTCTTTTTCATCCTGTCAGGTTTTGTGATTTCGTCAGCCTATGCCGATCGCATCGACACGCCCGATACGATGAAGCGGTTCCTTACCCTGCGTTTCTTCAGGGTCTACCCGCTCCATTTCTGCATCCTGATGGTGTTTCTGGCGCAGGAGTTTTTCAAGCTCTACCTCTGGCACAAGGGCGTCACGCTCAATAATGGTGCGCCGTTCACCGGAGACCAGTCGCTGGTCCTGTTCTTCGCCACCTTGTTCCTGGTGCAGGCCTGGGGCGTGTTCGACAGGAATTTCTGGAACGGCCCCAGCTGGAGCATCAGCTGCGAGGCCCTGGCCTATCTGGTCTTCGCCCTGACGGCTCCGCTGCGTCCCCTGCGCTGGCGCTTCGCGCCGCCCGCGATCCTCGTATTCGCGACCTGTTCCTACATCTATGCCGCCACGCTCCATGACGGTCTTGCCCAGGCCTTCTATGGGCCGGCGGCTATGCTGCGCGGCCTGTCCGGCTTTTTCGTCGGCGCCCTGTGCTACGAGGCGGTGCGCTCGGGGCGGCTGAAGGCGATATTCGCGGCGGCGTCCGACCGTGCCCTGAGCCTGTGGCAGGCAGGCACGGTGCTGGCCGTCCTGCTGCTGCTTTCGGTATGTCGGGGGCCGAGCATCATCGCCGTGCTGGTGCCGCTGACGGTGCTCGTGCTGCTGCTGCACACCGACCGTGGCTTCGCCTGCACGGTCCTGAATACGCGGCCGCTGCAGGCGCTCGGGAAGATCTCATATTCCATCTACATGGTGCATTTCTTCATTCTGATCTCCACGGACACCGTGCTGAAGCGGGTCATCGGCGAGCAGCCGGACGGCAGGCCGTGGTTCCAGATGCCCCTGCTCCAGGGCACGCTGCTCTCCCTGGCCCTGGCGCTGCTGGTGGTTCTCGTCGCGAGCCTCACCTGGCGCTTCATCGAAGAGCCCGGCCGCGGGTTCGGCCGGCGCCTCGTGGCCGGGCAGGGTGCGTCCCAAGGCGCCGGGCTGCAGTCCGGAGCGGTCGCGCCGGCGCTGGACGCGGCCGGCCGCGCGACCTTGGAGGCTGCCCCCCGCGCCAAGGAGTGAGGGGGCGCGCAAGCCTGCATCGGGGCGCGGCAGATGACTGAGGCCGTGCCCTACGATGCCCCGAGACGGGCGCGCAGCTCCGGCCCCTTGGGCAATCCAGCCACCTCCTCCACCTGTAGCGTTCCCGCCGTCAGGGCGCGGATGATCGCGGAGAGATCGTCGAAGCGGCGGTCCGCCCGGTCGAGGAGATCCACCCACAGCTGGTCGAACTGGTCCAGCATGTCCACCAGCGGCACCACCGGCAGCTGGATGCCGGAATAGCGCGGATGCTTGTTGGTAAGCTTCTTCCAGTCGTCCTTCAGGGCATCCCGCAGCACCGGATCGTTGGTCAGCCGGTTGTCCCGGCCACCGCGCTCGAACGCGGCCTTGGTCTCCAGCAGGTGGGTGAGGTGCGCGATGGCGCGGCTGCGCATCAGCGGCCGGATCTGGTTCTTGAAATAGCCGCGCAGCATGTCGGTGTAGACGGCGTCCTCATATCCAATGTCGCGCGCGATCCCGCCGGCCACCCGCGCCGTCGTCGCCTCGAACAGGCCTTGCGGCCAGTCCGAGGCGGGGCGTGAGGTCAGGAGCAGGACAACGCCTGGCGGCAGTTCGGCGGCTGCGGGCAGGATCGCGATGGTGTTCCCGTCTCCGATCCGCTCCAGTCCGTCGATGGCCACCAGCAGACGCTTGCCGCCGGTGGTCGTCACGTGCTCCCGCGCGGCGGCGAGCAGGGCGAGAACATCCGCCTGTGCCGGCTCCGCCCCGGAGCCTTCCGCCACTGCGACGCCGAATTCCGCCGTCACCGCATCCTTCAGCGCCGCCATCAGGGCGTTGGGCGTCAGGGCGCCCTGCACATGGATGCCGATGGCGCGGATATCGCTGGAAATGGTGCTGTCGATGCCCTCGAGGACGCCGGGCGAGCGTCCCGGCCGCCGGGCGATGATGCCGCGCACGAACAGGGTCTTGCCGATGCCGGTGGGGCCCCGGAGCCAGTACAGCCCGCGATCGGTGGTGAGCAGGACCTCGCGCAGCGGCGTCCTGAGATAGGTGGGCGACACATAGGCCGCGTCCAGCGCGGCGAAATCAGGGGGAGCCAGATCAGTGGTGGTGTCGGCCGTCGGGTCGGCGCGGACCTCCAGGGCAGGCGAGGTCATGTCGTGTTCCTCCGGGCGTTGTGGCCCTTGTGGCGCCACAGAGGACGGATCGCTGGTCTTCGGTCCTCCGCCCCGGCAGGCGATGCCGGGCTGTTTGGCGGGTTTCCACCCAAGGGTCCTCACGCCCCCTACCAAGCACAAAGCATGCCCCGCTCGGCGCTGGCCTTCAGGGCGCGGTCACGAGCTGCTCGTACTGGGACAGCACCACCTGGCCCGCCGCATCGAGGTAGGCGCGGCCGAACCTGGACGCTTTCAGCCTGTCCACGTCCTGGTAGATGGTGCCGCCCAGCGGCGGAGAGGCGTTGGGCTTGGCACAGGGCACCCCCAGCTCCACCTTCTGCCCGGTGCTGTAGGTGGTGCCGCGCTCCACCTTCTTCACCGTGCCGGTCACGGTGCAGGTGCCGAACGGGTGGGGTGTGACCGCCACCTCGTCCACCGCGATCACGATCACGCTCTTCGCTTCGTTGCGTGCGTTCTCGTAGACATAGGGCGGCATCAGGGCGGTGGCGGCGCCTGTCCACGCCAGCAGGCACGCGAGGCCGAGGCCGAGGGCGACGGTGGTCGAGCGCAGGCGCTTCGGTGCGGCCAGATCGGTCCTGTTCATCAATGGCCCCCTGTGCGGTCCCGGCGCTGTCACAGTGGCGCTGTGCCGGAGGCGCCGGCTGATCCGGCGTCTTCCTGTGACGGGTGCACCCGCGCCAGCATGGAGAGGCCCGACGGCTGCCGCAAGGTCGGGTCCCGGAGCCGGTCGGGTGTGCGGAAAAAGTCGCATTTTGAGAAATTGCGGCGTCCTGCGCGCCGGCCCGGTGGTATTGGTTAACAGGCTGTGATCTCTTCCGCGACGGGGGGATTGGGCGGTATCCTTTGCTAGTGTGCGGTAGCATGCGGCCCATTCCCAGGGTTGAATCTGGGGGGATCAACGCATGGTCGGGCGTTCAGCTTTCATTCGTGCCGCAGTTCTATGGACCTCTATTGCCGCGGGCACGGGCGCTGCGCATGCGCAGCAGTTTTCGAACTTCTACGTCTTCGGCGACAGTCTGAGCGACGCGGGAACCTATTACGTGGTCATCGACGGCCAGCTCCAGTCGGTCCGGTTCACGGTGAACCCGGCGCCGGTGTGGGACATGCTGGTAGGCGAACATTACGGTCTTGGGGTCTCGCCTTATCTCGCCATCGACACAGTGACCAAGACCAGCACTGTCGTGGGCGGAAACAACTACGCCCAGGGCGGCGCCTGTGTGAATTCGGGCTTCAACTATACCAAGTGTGTGGCCTATCCGGACAATACACTGGGTGAGACCCAGCAGCTCGAGATCTATCTCGCGTCAACTGGCGGCGTCGCCCAGCCCAATGCCCTCTATTCCATGTGGGCGGGCGCCAACGACATCTTCACCCAGGCGATCTACCTCAGCTACCAGCTGGTCAGCGAGGAGAAGGCCATCGAAAACGTGGTCGCGGCCGCCAACCAGCACGTGGAGAACATCGCCACGCTCTCCAAGGCAGGCGCGCGCTACATCATCGTGCCGAACCTGCCGGACATCTCCAAGGCGCCGGTCACCAGTCTCCTGCCCCAGGGGCAGTTCTTCAGCGATTCCGTCAACGCCTACAATGCGACTCTCTACAACGACCTGCGCCACCTCGGCGGCTCGAACATCATCTACGTGGACGACTATGCGCTGGTGAACGAGGTCATCGCCAACCCGACCCTGTACGGCTTCACCAACGTGACCGACAAGGCGTGCCAGCAGGATTTCGCCATCACCTGCACCACCAACACTTTGGTCGCGCCCAACGCGCAGAACGATTATCTGTTCGCCGACGTCGTTCATCCCACGCCCGCCGGCCATGAGCTGCTGGCGCAATACATCGAATCCATCATCGAAGCGCCCGGCCTCATCGGCTTGCTGGCGGAAAGCCCCATCTATGTGGGGCGCGGCATCTACCGCACTCTCGATACCCGCATTGGCACGGGCACGCCCAAGGGCTT
This sequence comes from Xanthobacter versatilis, assembly GCF_043193975.1. Classification (NCBI taxonomy): domain Bacteria; kingdom Pseudomonadati; phylum Pseudomonadota; class Alphaproteobacteria; order Hyphomicrobiales; family Xanthobacteraceae; genus Xanthobacter; species Xanthobacter versatilis. The sequence goes on from NZ_JBAFVB010000011.1 coordinate 177,701, forward strand.
CCAGCTCTATACCAACATCGATTACAGCACCTACACCCTCGACCCGACCCGCGACCATTCCGGCTCGGACGGCAGCGCCGCCGCCGGCTATGTGGGCCTCGAATACGGCTTCGGCAACGGCATCAGCGTCGGCGCCCTCTTGAGCTATGGCAGCGGCAGCTACAATTTCAGCGCGCAGAACGGCGGCTACGACGCCGACATGTTCAACGGCACCATCTACGCCAACGCCCGCTTCGGCGGGGCCTTCGCCCAGCTCTCGGGGACCGTGGGCTCGATCGACTACAATTCGATCAAGCGCCAGTTCCTGCTCGGCGCCGCGGTTCGCACCAACATGGGCGACACCAGCGGCACCTATTACGGCGCCCGCCTCGCCACCGGCTACGACTTCACCATGGGCCAGGCTACCGTCACTCCGCTGGCGCAGCTCACCTACCAGCAGGCGACGGTGGACGGCTATGCGGAAACCGCCGGCAATTCCAGCTCCATGCTGTTCGGCAACCAGCTGCGCGAGCTGTTCTATGCGACCGTCGGCGGGCAGGCGAGCTACGCCTTCGTGCTGTCGGGTGTCACCGTGCGGCCGAACGTGCAGGCGACCTACAATTACGACTTCCTGAACCAGGACCGCTCCGTCACCGCCGGCCTGCTGACGGCCCCCGTCACCTTCGCCATGCCGGTCTACCAGCCGGGCCGCTCCTGGACCAACCTTGCCGTCGGGCTCGCGGTGGAGGCGGCCAACGGCCTGACGTGCAATTTCACCCTGGGTGAACTGCTCGGCCAGGACCAGGTGTCGAGCGCCTACGTGAACGGCGGCATCGCCTACAAGTTCTGAAGCCGGCCGGAAGCGTCGCGGATCGTATCTTCCGCGACGTTTCCGTCGAGGCGGACGTGGGCTGGGGTGCGGCGGGCGGCGCCGCGGCCCAACGCCATTCCATGGTCCGCGATTTGTCATTATAAGGCGCCATGCTCGACCAGACGCCCAACGCCGCCCTCGCGGACCTGCCGGATTTCGCCCGCCGGCGCACCTTCGCCATCATCTCCCATCCGGACGCCGGCAAGACGACGCTGACGGAAAAGCTGCTGCTTGCCTCCGGCGCCATCCGCATGGCCGGCCACGTGAAGGCGCGCGGCGAGCGCCGCCGCACCCGCTCCGACTGGATGGAGATCGAGCAGCAGCGCGGCATCTCGGTCACCTCCTCGGTGATGACCTTCGAGCGCGACGGCATCGTCTTCAACCTGCTCGACACCCCCGGCCACTCGGACTTCTCCGAGGACACCTATCGCACCCTCTCGGCGGTGGACGCGGCGGTGATGGTGATCGACGCCGCCAAGGGCATCGAGAGCCAGACCCGCAAGCTGTTCGAGGTCTGCCGCCTGCGCGACATTCCCATCTTCACCTTCGTCAACAAGGTGGACCGCGAGAGCCTCGACCCCATCGCCCTGATGGACGAGGTGTCCTCCACCCTCGCCCTCGACCTCACCCCGCTGACCTGGCCCATCGGCATGGGCGTGGATTTCCGTGGCCTCATCGACATCGCCAATAAGAAGGCCCTGCTCGCCACCGAGCGCGGCGGGCCGCTGGTGCGCGAGGTGCCGTTCGAGACGCCGGAGGACCTCATCGACCTCGAAGGGGTGGAGGAGCGCATCATCAACGAGGCGGTGGAGAGCCTGACGCTGGCGCTGGGCGTGCTGCCGCCGTTCGAGCTGGCCTCGTTCCGCGAGGGGCATCTCTCCCCGGTCTATTTCGGGTCGGCGCTGAAGGAGGCGGGGGTCGCCGAGCTGCTGTTCGGCCTCGGCTCGGTCGGCCCGAGCCCGCTGCCGCGCTCCGCCGCCGGGGATCGCACCGTCGAGCCGGCGGAGGACCTCGTCTCCGGCTTCGTCTTCAAGGTGCAGGCCAACATGGACCCCAACCACCGGGACCGCGTGGCCTTCGTGCGTCTGTGCTCGGGCCGCTTCAAGCGCGGCATGAAGCTGTTCAACCCGCGCGAGAAGCGCCAGATGGCCATCGCCAACCCCATCTTCTTCTTCGCCCAGGAGCGCGAGACGGTGGACGAGGCCGTGGCTGGCGACATCATCGGCATTCCCAACCACGGCATGCTGCGGGTGGGCGATACCCTCTCCGAGGGCGAGACCATCAAGTTCGAGGGCCTGCCGGACTTCGCGCCGGAAATCCTGCGCCGGGTGCTGCTGTCCGACCCCATGAAGGCCAAGCAGCTGCAGAAGGCGCTGCAGGACATGGCGGAGGAGGGCGTGGTGCAGGTCATCAAGCCCGTCTCTGATCCCTCTCCTATCGTGGGCGTGGTGGGCACTCTGCAGCTCGACGTGCTCGCCGCCCGGCTGGAGAAGGAATACGGCGTGCCCATCCGCTACGAGACGGTGTCCTTCGTCACCGCCCGCTGGATCGTGGGCGAGCGCGCCGAGGTGGACCGCTTCATGGAGGCGAACCGCTCCTCCACCGCCCGCGACCGCGATGAGGCGCCGGTCTATCTCGCCCGCAGCCAGTGGGTGCTGGACCGCGCCATCGAGGAATGGCCCAAGCTCAAGTTCGTCGCCGTGAAGGAACGCGGCTGACCTTTCATCCCACCCTGAATTGACATGCCCGGCCGCGGGGGCGCGGCCGATCTGGAGGACCCCCATGGCCGACGCCGCCCGCCTTGCCGATCTGTCCCGCATCATCGACGACGCCTTCGAGAAGCGCGCCGAGATCGGCTTTTCCACCACGGGCGAGGTGCGTCTCGCCGTTGACGAGGCGCTCACCCTCCTCGACAGCGGCGCCGCCCGCGTGGCGCAGCGGGACGCCGACGGCACCTGGATCGTGAACCAGTGGCTGAAGAAGGCGGTGCTGCTCTCCTTCCGCCTCAACGATATGGAGCCCATCGCCGGCGGCCCCGGCGGCGCCCACTGGTGGGACAAGGTTCCCTCCAAGTTCGCCACCTGGGGCGAGACGGATTTCCGCTCCGCCGGCTTCCGCGCCGTGCCGGGTGCCATCGTGCGCCGCTCGGCCTTCATCGCGCCCAACGTGGTGCTGATGCCGTCCTTCGTGAACCTCGGCGCCCATGTGGGCGAGGGCACCATGGTGGACACCTGGGCCACCGTGGGCTCCTGCGCCCAGATCGGCAAGAACGTGCACCTGTCAGGTGGCGTGGGCATCGGCGGCGTGCTGGAGCCGCTGCAGGCCGGCCCGGTGATCATTGAGGACGACTGCTTCATCGGCGCCCGCTCGGAAGTGGTGGAGGGCGTGGTGGTGCGCACCGGTTCGGTGCTCTCCATGGGCGTCTTCATCAGCGCCTCCACCAAGATCGTGGACCGGGAGACCGGCGAGGTCTTCGTGGGCGAGGTGCCGGCCTATTCAGTGGTGGTGCCCGGTTCTCTGCCCGGCAAGCCCCTGCCCAACGGCCAACCCGGCCCTTCGCTGTATTGCGCGGTGATCGTGAAGCGGGTGGATGCTCAGACCCGCTCCAAGACCTCCATCAACGACCTGCTGCGCGATTGATGCGAGGGGGCTTCGGCCTCCGTGAGATGGGGGCGGGGTGGTCGCCGTGGGTGCGGCGGTCTGGCCTGTGGGCAGTGGTGCGATAACGTCTTGCCAGACGGCGGCAAGCCGCTATATTCCGCCGCCTCGCCGGTATGCAGCGCTGCATAAGTGTTGCCGGTCTTCGAGTTCCCCTGGAAAGCGATGACGTGGGTCCGGCAGCCGGGTTCCCTCCCGGTGCGGAGAAGCGGGCGAACATATGAAGGCGGCCCGTCTGCCTTCAGCGCCCGACTTCCGCGAAAGGGGTCTACGTGTGCCTCGGCGCGCGTGGCTGGAGAGGTGGCCGAGTGGTTGAAGGCGCACGCCTGGAACGCGTGTATACGGGAAACCGTATCGAGGGTTCGAATCCCTCT